>NZ_NOYE01000007.1:0-598 GCF_002258285.1 Rhodococcus sp. 06-418-5 | reverse complement strand
CGCACCGGCCGCATCCGCGAAGCGATCACCAAACTCCACGACACCTACGGCGGCAAGACACCACCCGCCGACGACACCGACCGCAACGAACTCTTCGCCTCCAAAACGCTAAACGGGCGGCTGGTGTTGAAAGGTGACTTCGACGCGATCACCGGAGAAAAACTCCTCACCGCACTTTCGCCCTTGACCGAACCCCGACCCGACCCCGACGGCACCGAGACACCCAAAACCGGAGACGATCGCAGCCCCGCCCGGCGCAGAGCCGACGCCTTCGGACACATCCTCGACCAATACCTCGCCTCGAGTAACCGCCCCACCGAAGGCGGTGAGAGACCGCACCTGAACCTGCACATCAGCCTGCGCGATCTCACCGACCTCCGCGACAGTGCTGACGTCGATGACATCGCCGACGACGAGAACACCCGCGCTGCAGACGAATCCGACACAGATCCAGTTACCGCAGATCGTGGCGCGTACCGGGACCTGTTCGGTGACGGCACTACCGTCGGGTGGCTCCCCTGGATGGGACCACTGTCGCGCAACACCTCCCGGCAACTCGCCTGCGACTGCCTGCTCACCGCCATCGTCATGGACGAGA
>NZ_NOYE01000011.1:0-1265 GCF_002258285.1 Rhodococcus sp. 06-418-5 | reverse complement strand
CGTGTTGAGTCCGGAGACATATGAGACACGAGATGTCCAGGGACATGTGACACACGGGCTGTGGTGATACTGCGGGGCACTGTGACCGGCTATGGAGTAATCCATGGCCAGAACGGATGCCCGGATGAACCTGCTCGACGCCACCTTGACCGCATGGATCATCGAGGGAGCTGACGTCTTCGACGCCCGAGGCCTGTCAGGCTTCTGCGCCGATCACGGGCTCTCGCGCAGTACCGCCAACCGTCACGCCACCCGGATCCGCGAACGGGGCCGGTGGGAACTCGACTCTCGCCGGCCCCGCTCGAGCCCGACACGCACCGCCGACGCTGTCGAAGCCCGCATCATCGCGCTCCGGACAGAACTGGGCCGCGACAACGGAGCCGACAACATCCGCTACGAGCTGACAAAGATTGCCGCTGAACATGATTGGGTCGGCAAAGGCTGGAAGATCCCGGCCAGATCGACCATCAACAACATCCTCACCCGCCACGGCCTGGTGACCCCGGAGCCGAAGAAACGACCCAAGTCGTCTTACCGCCGATTCCAATACGCCCGGCCCCGCGACTGCTATCAGATCGACGCCACCGAAGTCGTTCTCGCCGGCGGCGGGAAAGCCACCGTCTTCGAGGTTCTCGACGACTGCACCCGCACCCTCGTCGCGACGTACGTCTGCCACGCCGAGACCACCGCCGGTGCCATCACCGCCATCGGCAGGGCCTTCACCGACTACGGAGTTCCCGCAATCGTGTTGTCCGACAACGGAATGGCGTTCTCCGCAACGGCATCGAAGGGTCGCTCGAAGTTCGGCGCGTTCGTCACCGGTGCCGGCGCCCGGCTCATTCATTCGAGCCCGTACCACCCGCAGACCAACGGCAAAGTCGAACGCCACCACCGCACCTTCAAAGAGTGGCTCACCGACCAACCCACCCGGCCGGGCACCACCGCTCAACTACAGACATCGTGCGACCGATACCAGAAGTTCTACAACACCCACCGCCGCCACAGTGCTGTGAACATGCCCCCTGAACAGGCATGGAACCGAGCTGAAACGCTTGGCGGCCCGCAGCATCTACCCGCCCAGGTCGATGCTTCCGTGGGCACCCACCTGGTCTCCGACTCCGGCGTGATCGCCGTCGGCGACCACAAGATCTCCGTCGGACGACCCCACGCCTACACCCGCGTGACCGTCCTACGCGACGGAAACCACATCACCGCCTACAAGGCCAGTGGAGAAGTCCTCGGCCACCTGCACCTGGACATCGACA
>NZ_NOYE01000028.1:0-620 GCF_002258285.1 Rhodococcus sp. 06-418-5 | reverse complement strand
CACGGTCGCCAACCACAGCCAGGTGCGCTGGGTGATGGTCTCCGGATCGCCGACCGCGGGCGGGTTGGCCGGGTACTTGAAGAACGGCACCGCTTCGATGGCCACCCATCCGGCACCGGCCCCGACCAGAGCCAGTACCGATCCCGGCAGGGAGCTGAAGCGTCGCCCGTAGTGCAACGCCGAGGCGAAGATCGCGCCCAGTGCCAGGCCTGCGAGTCCGGTGGCGAGGAACAGTCCGACGCGTTGTCCGTCGCGACTGACGAGCGGATCCTCGTCCCCGTGTGAATGTGCGGCAGGGGCGGCCTCGGTGGGATCGGCTCCGGTGTGATGGTCGTCGGCACCGGCTGCTTCTTCGATGGCGATGGCCGAGTCGATGTGCGGTTCACCGACGACGTAGGCGACTGCTCCGGCGAGCAGACCTGCGAGGAGTCCGGCGAGCAGACCTCGGACCAGTAGTTGGACGAAGGTGCCCTGCAGCGTCGGGCCGTGTGTGTCGGTCAGTGGCATGGCAGGCCCAGCAGGTGGCGGCCGTCGTGCATCAGTTCGTGCATGTACATGCCACTGCGGGAGATCGCGCCCTGATCGAAACCGACGAGGTAGAGCACGACGAAAGCGAGCAG
>NZ_NOYE01000031.1:0-547604 GCF_002258285.1 Rhodococcus sp. 06-418-5 | reverse complement strand
ATCGAAGCGGTGCCGTTCTTCAAGTACCCGGCCAACCCGCCCGCGGTCGGCGATCCGGAGACCATCACCCAGCGCACCTGGCTGTGGTTGGCGACCGTGTTTCTCGGTCTGCTGGCCGTCGCGATCGGGATCTACATCGCCAAGGCAGTCGCATCGCAGCATTCGGTGGCGATCCGCGTCGGCGCACCGCTGCTCGCGTTCCTGGTTGTGGTCGGGATCGGGTATGCGCTGTTGCCCGGTGTGAACGAGGTCGGCTCGGACTTCCCCGCCACCCTGCTCTGGGAATTTCGACTGTCGTCCCTGGCCACCCAGGCGACCCTGTGGCTGACTCTGGGATTGGCATTCGCGTTCCTTACCGACCGCGCAGTACGCCCGATCCGCCGCGAGGCCGTCGCGGCGTAGCCCGGTTCTGCGTCAATGGACCATTGCACCGCTCAGACGTGTGCAAAGTGCCATTGACGCAGTGTGGCCGGCCCGGTCGGCCGGGGTGAATGGACCATTGCACCGCTCAGACGTATGCAATGGTCCATTCACGCGTCCGGGGGTGAGCGGTGCGAGGGTGAACCGGTCGAGGGTGAGCGATCCGGGTGAGGGGGAGGGGAGTGAGTGTGCTCAGCCGAATCCGAGTTGATGCAGTCGCTCGTCGTCGATGCCGAAGTGATGTCCGATTTCGTGGGCGACGGTGATCGCGATTTCTCGTCGGGCCTCGTTTTCGTCGTCGACCATCTCGAGGATCGGTTTGCGGTAGATGGTGATGACGTCCGGTAGGTGTCCGCTGTACTCGTAGCGTTCGGTCAGTGCGATGCCCTCGTACAGTCCGAGGATGTCCTCGGTGGGGTGTTCCTCCTCGACGAGAACCACCACGTTGTTCATGAAGTCGGTGAGTTCGCGCGGCAGGGTGTCGAGTGCGTCGGACACGGCTTCCTCGAAGTCGACGCGCGTCATGTGGGTGGGAATGTCACCCTCCGGTGGTGATCGGGGCGGCACCGGGCAGTGGTGTCGGCAGTGCGCGGCCGTCGGGAGCGGAGGGCGGCGGGACGGGAGCTGCACCGTTGATGAGGATGTCGCCCTTGGCGGTACCGACGATGGTCGCGAAGCCGCCGGAATCGAGTTCCTTGCCCACCGAGCACGTCACCTGCCTGCTACCGGCGAGCCAACTTGCGACGTCGATGGTGTCCCAGAACAGGGTGAGCGTCTTGTCTCGCAGTGCGGTGTCCGAGCCGAGGTAGCCGTTGACGGCGTCGGTGCACGTGGCTTCCAGGTATGCGTCCTGGTCGGCCTCGGACGGGTGTCCGCCGGGGAACTGCTGCGTCAGGTTGATCACCGACGCCACCTCGTACGCGTGCGGTGCCGAGCAGTCCACCGGATCGGCAGGCACGTTCTGGTTGATGCCGACGCAGGTGCCGGTCGGCCAGACCTTCGATTGGTCCTGGTCGAGAATCGAGCCGGTCATCTCCATCAGCGCACCGGTGTTCGACGGCATCTGCACTCCGCAGCGCAATGTTCGCTCACCCTTGGCCCATCCGGCCTGGCTGGGGAACATCAGCCCGACGCCGAAGCGCCCGTTGGGATCGAACTTGGCTCCGACGTAGTCGTCGACGGCGGCCTCGCAGTGTTCGTCGCGCAGTTCGCTGAACCGGATGGAACCGGGATACGGCGACCCCGGACCGAACTCGACGCCGGGGTAGACGCTCATGTCGATGTCGCGAGCCACCTCGAAGCGATGGGGATCGGCGCAGGGAACTTCGGCGAGATCCTGTCGGTCCGTCTCCGGATCGTCGGTGGGCGTCCACTGCAGGCATGCGCCCGGATCGGCGGCACCGAAGGACGACGCCGAAACGGGGCCATCGGTCGCAGGCCCACCGGCCGTCGCATGGGTGGTGATCTTCTCGGGCGTCGAGAACCCGTCGGAGAGAAAAACCGTCGCGCCCGCGGCCAGCACCGCACCGACCGCAACCATGGCGAGCCCGCGTCGAGCTGTGGTTGCAGACAGTGTTCGCCGAGACTTCTCGCTCGGCGGAGAGTCTGTTTCGTATCCGGACATCACCCTCCATCATGCCCGAGTATGTTCGGTCCTCATGAGCGACCCAACAGGTGACGACGACCTCAGCGAGCTCGCCGGCCGACTGTTCACGATGGCCCGCACCGGTGACGCGGCCGCTCTGGCGAGTTACGTCGACGCAGGCGTTCCGGTGAATCTGCACAACGAATCAGGTGACACACTGGTCATGCTCGCCGCGTACCACGGGCACGCCGATGCGGTGCGTGCGCTGGTCGAGCGCGGTGCCGATGTGAACAAGCCCAACGACAAAGGGCAGACCCCACTCGCGGGCGCGGTCTTCAAAGGTGAGGACGACGTGGTGCGCGTGCTCGTCGACGGCGGAGCCGATCCACATGGCGGTCACCCGTCGGCAATCGATGCCGCCACGATGTTCGGACGCGAGGACTACCTGGGGTTGCTCGGCAAGTAAGGTTCGTTCTCGTGATCGACCTGAAATTCCTTCGCGAGAATCCCGATGCAGTGCGCGCCTCGCAGCGCACCCGAGGCGAGGACCCCGCTCTCGTCGACGCGCTTCTCGATGCCGACGCCTCCCGCCGCGCTGCGGTGCTGGCGGGTGATCAGCTGCGTGCCGAGCAGAAAGCGTTGGGAAAGCAGGTAGGCAAGGCTTCCGCCGAGGACCGTCCCGCGCTGCTCGCCGGAGCGTCGGAGCTCGCTGCCAGAGTGAAGGCGGCTCAAGTCGCCGAAACCGAGGCCGACGCAGCCCTCGACACGGCCCATCGCGCGATCTCGAACATCGTCCAGGACGGCACGCCCGCAGGCGGCGAGGACGACTTCGTGCTGCTCGAGACCGTCGGGCAGATCCCGGAGTTCGATTTCGAGCCCAAGGATCACCTCGAGCTCGGCGAGTCACTGAACCTCATAGACATGGAACGCGGAGCCAAGGTCTCGGGCTCGCGCTTCTATTTCATGACCGGCTACGGCGCGCTGCTGCAGCAGGGATTGCTGCAGCTCGCCGCGCAGAAAGCCGTCAAGAACGGCTTCACCATGATGATCCCGCCGGTGCTGGTGCGGCCGGAGATCATGTCGGGAACCGGATTCCTCGGCGCACACGCAGACGAGATCTACCGCCTCGAAGCCGACGACCTCTACCTCGTCGGCACCTCCGAAGTAGCCCTCGCGGGCTACCACTCGGGCGAGATCATCGACCTCGCCGACGGCCCGAAGCGGTACGCCGGATGGTCGTCGTGCTTCCGCCGCGAAGCGGGCAGCTACGGCAAGGACACCCGCGGCATCATCCGAGTGCACCAGTTCGACAAGATCGAGATGTTCTCCTACATCAAGCCCGAGGACGCAGCCGCCGAACACCAGAAGCTGCTGGAATACGAGAAGGAAATGCTCGCCGCCGTCGAGGTGCCCTACCGCGTCATCGACACCGCAGGCGGAGACCTCGGCTCCTCGGCAGCTCGTAAGTTCGACTGCGAGGCCTGGATTCCCACCCAGCAGGCCTACCGCGAGCTGACCTCGACCTCGAACTGCACGACGTTCCAGGCCCGACGCCTCGGCGTGCGCTACCGCGACGAGAACGGCAAGCCCCAGACCGCGGCGACGCTCAACGGCACCCTCGCCACCACCCGCTGGATCGTCGCGATCCTCGAAAACCACCAGCAGGCCGACGGCACCGTCCGCGTCCCCGACGCTCTGGTGCCCTTCGTCGGAACGGATGTTCTGCGCTAGTTGGGCCGTTCCGCAGGCTCCACTCCCGCGCTAGTTGGGTCGTTCCGCAGGCTCCACTCCTGCGCTAGTTGGGTCGTTCCGCAGGCTCCACTCCTGCGCTAGTTGGGTCGTTCCGCAGGCTCCACTCCTGCGCTAGTTGGGTCGTTCCGCAGGCTCCACTCCTGCGCTAGTCCGGTCGTTCCGCAGGCTCCACTCCTGCGCTAGTCCGGTCGGCTCAGGCGATATCGCCGATGCAGTAGCCCTCGCCGCCGATGGCCAGTACGAACGTGCGGTTCTGGTACACCCCGGACGCGTCGACGATGTCTGCGTTGACCTGGGTGTAGATGCCGTTCTGCCCGGTGACGAACACGCTGTCGGGGTCGAACGAGGTGATGCCGGGCAGGATGTCGGGATTGTCCACCAGTGGCGGGGCAGTGGGAACGCCGGTCCCGAGCGCATCCCAGGTCCGACGGCCGTCGCACACGATCGGGTACGTCTCTTCCACATCGCCGAGGTTGACCGGAGTCCCGGCGAGACGTCCCAGGTAGCGATCGACGGTGTAGACCGCGTCTGCCGCGTCGAACACGGGGGCGGTGCCGGTGGGGTAGACGGTGGGGCACGCGTAGCCGGACGCGATCTCACTGCGCTTCACGCTGACCGTTGCGGTGGGCCCGGTCCAGGTGACCGCGTACTGGCCGTCGACGCCGGGGGCGGCAACGGCAGCGAGGATCGCTGCGGGGTCGACGTACATCGTCGGAATGTCGGTGGGCGGAACCGTCCAGCACCGCACCGTGACGACGCCGATTCCGCCGCCGGTGAGGTCGCCCACGAACGGACGCAGCGCCATCGCGGCGTCGGGGTTTCCGGGAACCTCGCCGACGGGTGGGCCTGGCGGGATCGGTGGGGGCGTCGCGGTGGTCGCGGAGGCTGTGGTCGGAGTTGTCGTCGACGCCGCTGTCTCGGTGGTGGTGCTCGAGGCTCCGGACTGTTCGGACGGCAGTCCGACTGCGGAATCACAGGCTCCCACCAGCGCGAGCGTTGCGATCAGCGGCAGCGCGGTCCGGACGACCATGGTCCGCCGTGGTGGTGCCGCACTGTTCTTCACGTCGTCTCTCCCCCGTTGCTTTCGACCGGACCTGTCATCTCCCGGACCTTTTCTCCGACATCGTCCACCGACTACGCTAACGGACTGTGGAACCCGTCTATCGATCAGTCATCGGCATCGCTCGTGCAGTGTTCGCGTTCGAGGGCCTGAAATTCGACGTCGAGGGCGAGGAACACATCCCTGCCACCGGCGGAGCCGTCATCGCCGTCAACCACACCGGATACATGGACTTCACCTACGCCGGGCTACCGCCACGACGGGTGAAGCGCTACATCCGATTCATGGCGAAGAAGGAAGTCTTCGACAACAAGATCTCCGGCCCGATCATGCGTGCACTGCGGCACATCCCCGTCGATCGAGGGGCCGGTGCGGAGTCGTACAAGTCGGCGGTCCAGAGCCTGCGCAACGGTGAACTCGTGGGCGTGTACCCGGAGGCGACCATCAGCCGCAGCTTCGAGATCAAGGAATTCAAGTCCGGCGCGGCGCGCATGGCCATCGAGGCAGGCGTGCCGATCATCCCGACGGTCATCTGGGGCGCGCAGCGCGTGTGGACCAAGGGATACCCGAAACGGTTGGGCCGCACCAACACTCCCATCTCGATCGCCGTCGGTGAACCGCTGCCGCCGGTCGGTCCGCCGAACGAACTGACCGAGAAGCTGCGCACGGTGATGCAGAAGATGCTGCTCGAACTTCAGGAGAACTATCACCACGAGCCAGGGGCCTACTGGGTGCCTGCGCGATTGGGCGGCAGCGCACCGACACTCGAAGAGGCAGACAAGCTCGATGCCCAGGACCTCGCGGCGCGTGCGGCCAAGCGGGCCGAGTAGAGCGACGCGATGAACCTCCGTGGTGAACGGGTCGTGTTGCGGCCCGTCACCACCGAGGATGTGCCGGAGCTACGCCGAATACTGCGTACCCCCGAGGTGTACGCGCGATGGGGCGACGAGGACGCCGACGAGAACTGGCCGTTCGACAACCCCGACGAGAAGCGTCTGGTCGTCGAATTGGTTGGCGCACCAGTGGGATTGATCCAGTACGGCGAAGAGGCCGATCCGATGTACCGGCACGCGTCGATCGATATCTTCCTCGACCCGGCAGTGCACGGCCGCGGCGTCGGAAAGGATGCCGTGGGCACGCTGGTGCGGTACCTGACCGCCGAACTGGGGCATCATCGTGTGGTGATCGACCCCGCTGCCGACAACGCGGCAGCGATAGCCTGTTACAGCGCAGTCGGATTCGAGCCGGTCGGGATCATGCGTCGATACGAGAAGGGCCCGAGCGGGTGGCACGACAGCCTGTTGATGGACTTGATCGTCGAGTAGCTATCGGTGGTTCGCCGGAGTGGAGCCCGCGGAACGACCCGTAGGGCCAGGAAGTGTCAGTCGGAACCGCGCGCCGGTAGGCCCTGCGGCACAGACGAGTTCGCCGCCATGAGCGCGCGCCAGCGTGCGCGCTATGGACAACCCGAGCCCGACGCCGCCGGAAGAACGGTCACGCGCAGCATTCAGCCGCACGAGCCGTTCGAAGATCCGCTCACGATCGGCTTCGGCGACACCGGGACCGTCGTCGTCGACGGTGACGAACGCCTGTGAATCGGTTCCTGTCGTCACTCGGACGCTACCGTCCGGCGGCGTGAAGCGAGCGGCGTTGTCGAGTACGTTCGACAGAACTTGCTCGATGCGGCCGACGTCCACCCTGACCGGCACCGGTTGCGAGGCGTCGACCTCGAACCGGACCTGAGGGGACAGCAGTGCAGCACGCTCGACGGTGCGTCGGACCACGTCGGCGAGATCCGCGTCGGACAACTCGAGCTCCGAAGTGTTCTCTGCACGAACGGAATCGAGCATGTCGCCCACCAGGCGCGAGGCCCTGGCGGACTCGCCGACCAGCAACTCGCTCCACCTGCCGACCCGATCGGGGCGGTGCTCCGCGTCGCGCTGCAACGACTGGGCCAGCGCCGAGATCCCGGCCACCGGTGTGCGCAATTCGTGTGCCGCGTCGGCCAGGAATCGGCGCATGTCCTCCTCTGCCCGACGCGCCGACTGGGCGGCCGCAGCTTCCTTGCGCTCGGCATCCTCGAGGGCGTCGAGCATCTCGTCGACGGCCGATGCGGTGCGGCCCAAGTCGGTCTTCGGCTTGGACGGCAGTAGCCGTCGCCCTCTGTCGCCGTTGGTGATTCGACGTGCGACCGACGTCATCGAGTCCAGGGGGGACAAGGCGCGCCTGACCGCGTAGATCAATGCGGCGGCGGCCAGTAGCAGAGTGACTGCACCGGCACCCACCATGAGAATGCGCAATTGTCGGCGCACATCTGCGATCGCGGTGGTGTCGCCGAGCAGTGACAGCGTCGATCCATCGGGCAGGGGCTCGGTGACCTCCAACGAATCCGACGGCGGGGCAGGAGGATCGGGTGGACCGGGAGGGCTGGGAGCCTTCGACTGTCCGGCGGGCGGAGCCGGGGTCGCGGGCCTGATGTCCGGGCCGGGCGGTCCGCTGCCGGGTACGCCGTACACCGTGCCGTCCGCGGCGGTGACGCGAACCCGGATGGCGTCGCCCTGCAACGCCTGCACCAGATCACCGGGCCCGACGCCGCTGTCCACCAGTTCGACCGCACGGGATGCCCTGTCGGTCAGCCGAGCCTCCAGATCACGCCGAAGCTGTTGGCCGAGAACGACATCGACCGACGAACCGACGATCACCAGCAATATTGCGAACAGCACGACGACGGTGGCGACCACGCGGGTACGCAACGAGGGCGTGGGTGTGCGGTTCACTGCGGGGCCCGCAGAGCGTAACCGAGGCCGCGGACAGTGTGGATCAACCGCGGCCCATGGGCTTCCATCTTGCGACGCAACGCACTGACATGCACCTCCACCAGATTGCCGTCGTACGCGCCGTAGCCCCAGACCGATTCGAGGATCGACGTTTTCGAGACCGTGCGACCGCGTTGCCCGACGAGGAAGGTCGCCAACCGGAGCTCGGTGGCCGTCAGGTCGAGGACGTGACCGGCGCGCGTGACGACCCCCGCCGATTCGTCCACCAATAGATCGCCCACTTGGATTGCGTCCGAGGATCTGCCGCGTCTACGCAGCACCGATCTCGCTCGCGCGACCACCTCGTCGAGCTGAAACGGCTTGACCACGTAGTCGTCTGCGCCGTCGCTCAATCCGCGCAGGCGGTCCTCCAACTGATCCTTCGCGGTGACCATGATGATTCCTGCATCGCTGCTCTGGCGGACGACGTCGATCAACGCGAACCCGTCCCGCGCGCCGGGCAGCATGACGTCGAGAATCACGACATCGGGGCGAAAGCCTGCCATCGTGGTGTCGAAGTCGTCACCGTCGGGCAAGGACGCAACGGTGAACCCCGCGTCCTCGAACGCGGCCACCAGCGCCTCTCGGATGGGTAGCGAGTCCTCCACCACCAGCACCCGGGGAGCGGAACTGTATGTCATGCCTCGATTGTCACCCACCAGCTGAAGTGATCCTGAAGATGCGGCCGGCTTCAGGGTGACTTCAGCTAGCGGCGGCAGGGTCGATGACAGACCGAAACGAACGACACAGACTCGAACAAGGAGTGAACGTGAACGATCAGACTCAACCGATCCCCGCCGCATCGAACCCGGAGCCAGTCCCCGGCAACGCGGTTAGAGAGACCCAACCGAAGCGGTGGAAGGGACGGGTGCCGATGGTGGCGACGGCCGCAGCGGGACTCGCAGTAGGAGCGCTGGTGGCGACGGCAGTCTTCGCTGCCACCGGTCCGGACGTCTCACCCGGAGTATCCACGGTGGCGTCGTCGTCGACCCTCGGGGAGCGAACCGACGGCGGCGGCGGGTCGGATGTCCCCGCGGTGCCGGCTGCACCGGATTCCGGAGACGGATCGACGGTGCCCGCCGTTCCGACACCGCCAGGATCTGCGGACGGCGCAACTCCTGCGGCACCGGGGGATGGGGCAACTCCGCCTGCACCGCCTGCCGGGGGTCCGGGCAAGGGTGGCCCGGGCAAGGGTGGACCGGCTCCTCTGTGCGCCCCGGCTGACGGCGCGACGCCGCCTGCCCCGGCTGACGGTGCGACGCCGCCTGCTCCGGCCGACGGTGCGACGCCTCCTGCACCGCCCACACCGGGTGCTGAGGGCGACGGCGTGACACCGCCTGCTCCGGCCGATGGCGCGACTCCTCCCGCACCGCCGGCAGCTCCCTCGGGTTCCTGAATCAATCTCTTCCAGCCCCGCACCGTGTTCTCGGTGCGGGGCTGGGGTCGTCTGTGGGCTTGTGTGGTGCGCGGGTCAGGCGATGTGGGGGCCTGCTCGGGCGTGGGATGGTCGGGGTTGTCGGTACGGGTCGACGGTTGCCGGTGGCACAAACCACGGGTGGTTGTCGACGCCGATGAACACTTCCCAGTCACTGTGGTGGAGAAGTCGGTGGTGGAATCCGCACAGGAGGACGAGGTTGTTCATGTCGGTGGGGCCGCCGTCGCCCCAGTGCCGGATGTGGTGTCCTTCGGTCCAGGCAGCGGGTTTTCCGCAGCCGGGGAAAGCGCAACCGTGATCGCGGGCGATGAGGGCTTTGCGTTGTTTGGCGGTGACGGTGCGGGCGGTGCGGGCGAGGTTGATCGGTGAGCCGTGCTCGTCCATGACGATCGCAGTGAGGACGCAATCGCAGGCGAGTTGCCGGGAGGTGTTGCGGGAGAGTGGTCCCATCCACGGTAGCCACCCGACGGTGGTGCCGTCGCCGAACAGGTCCCTGTATGCGCCGCGATCCGTTGCACGGCGGTCACTGCCACTGCCACTGCCACTGCCGTTGTCCGGCTCGGTTGGTGCGTCGTCGATGATGGGGCTACCGGTGTTGATGTCGACCGGATCGCCTGCTTCTGTATCGGATTCGGCTGCAGCGCGCGTGGTTTCGTCGTCGGCGATGTCGTCTGCGTCGGCGTCGGCACTGTCGGCATTGTCGCGGAGGTCGGTGAGATCGCGCAGGGTGATGTGCAGGTTCAGGTGCGGTCTCTCACCGCCTTCGGTGGGGCGGTTATTCGAGGCGAGGTACTGGTCGAGGATGTGTCCGAAGGCGTCGGCTCGTCGCTTGGCGGGGCTGCGGTCGTCTCCGGTTTTGGGTGTCTCGTCGCCGTCGGGGTCGGGGCGGGGTTCGGTCAAGGGCGAGAGTGCGGTGAGGAGTTTCTCGCCGGTGATCGCGTCGAAGTCACCTTTCAACGCCAACCGCCCGTTCAACGTCGTGGAGGCGAAGAGTTCGTTGCGGTCGGTGTCCTCGGCGGGTGGTGTCTTGCCGCCGTAGGTGTCGTGGAGTTTGGTGATCGCTTCCCGGATACGGCTTGTACGTGCTCCGGGTCCGGTGGCAGCGGTGATCATCGCTTTGCGCGCTATGTCCTGGCCTGCTGGGGGGAGGTTCTTGGGTGGGGTTTCGGCGAAGGTGAGGATCAGCGCGGCGTGGTCGACGGACATGACTCCGGTGTTCACGGCGTCGGCGATGTCGGGGAAGTTCTTCAGTCCGCGGGCGAGGGCGACGATCTTGGTGGCCTTGGACGGTGAGAGCAGGGTGGTGGAGGTCAGCCAGCCGGCGGGGCCGGGGAAGCCGAGCTTCTCCCGGCTCACGCGGGTGTCGATGTCGGCGACGAGGGCGATGCGGCGGGCTTCGAGCAGCTGAATTTGGTGGGAGACCGCGGCGGCGTCGGCGAGGAGTTCTGCCTCGCTCAGTTGCCAGATCGCGGTGGTCATGGGAGCAAGTGTATCGAACGTGCGTTCGATTGACAACCATAGTGCAATCGAAAACTATTGTCCTGCTTAACTATTCGCTATCCAGAACCTGTCGGTGGGGTGTGGTATCGGACCGCCACGCCGTCGTACGCGTGCGATCTGCCGCCCTTGCGGCTTACCTGTACGCCCTCGGGCAGTCGATCACCGACGCCTGAGGCGTCGAACGGTCCGCACCAGATGTAGAACTCTGCCGCATCACGCACTACCCATCTATAGACGGGGAGCCGCCGGCAGAAGATGTCCGCGTCGATTCCTCTGTACGACTGGAATCCGCGGGTGCGTATCTCGAACGAACTGGTTTTCAGTCCGTCATGTCTTCGGATGAAATATCAATCAGCTTCTCTGGCAACACGTTCCAGTTCATCTCGATAGGCCGCCCACCATGCTGCGTCGCCGTCGGTCATGTTTTCGTTCCCCAGTCGCAGCCCGACGGAATCGTCGATGAGTTCGCGCACGATGTCTGCATGCCCGGCATGTCGATTCGTTTCGATGCACACATGCACCAGAACACGGTGCAACGTGACTTCCTGCTTCTCGGCGGGCCAGTGCAGTACGCGTCCGACGGTATCGAGGTCGTTCGATTCGATGGTCTTGTCGGCGTGAAGCCAGGCCTCGCGATACAGGTCGACGATGAACTCGGAGGATTCGTCGGCGGCTGCCCACATATCGGAGTTCGCTTGCGCGACAGCTGATTTCTCCAGCTCGGTGAATCTGGCCGGGAATTCGCGGCCGAAGGTGAGGCCGAAATAGCCGTACTCGACGATCGCCAGGTGCTTGATCAGACCGAGGAGATTCGTCCCCGTCGGCGTCATCGGCCGTCGTTTCTGGTACTCGGTGAGACCGTCGAGCTTCCACAGCATGTTCTCGCGTGCGATCCGTAGGTACTGGTGCAGCTCGTCTTTCATGCTGGTCGGCTCGCCCATGCTCGTCAGCTCACCGACGCGTGCCAGACCAGAGCGGCAGCCAGCGCGCCGAGTCCGTTCAACGACCAGTGCAGGGCGATAGGGGCGATCAAACTTCCGCTACGGCTGCGCAGCCACGTGAACACCACACCCGCCGCCGCAGTGGCGACCACGGCCAGCGCTATACCGACTATCTGCCCGAACAGCCCGCCGCCGAGAAACCCGCTCAGTCCCACGTTGCCCGCCGTCAGCCCGAGCGACGACGCGATGTGCCACAGACCGAACAGTAGAGATCCTGCAGCGAACACGCCGCGAGCTCCGTAGATGCGCCCGAGCGTGCCGTGCAGAACCCCGCGGAATGCGAGTTCCTCCGGGATGACGGTCTGCAGCGGAATGACGATCATCGACGCGACGATGGCGGCGGATACGGTTGCGTATCGGTCGGCCATGAAGAACGGCCGAGTCAGCGGCAGCAACGCACCGATCGCGACGACGGTGAGGACGACCCCGACGGCTCCGAGTGCGTACAGAGATCCGGTCTTCCACTGCTTGGGAGACAGTCCCAGTTCGGCCCACCCCAGACCGCGACGGTTCGCCAGGACGACCAGCAGAACAGCGGCGATCGGAACCGTCGCGATGCTGGCCCACACCGTGGTGAAGTGCGCTATGAGGTTGGTGCCCACGAGTACGAGGACGACGATGGCGACGTCGAGGTAAGCGTGGAAGGCGCGTCGTGGTGCCACGCTCCCGGCCGTGTTCACAGCAAGCATTGGAGCGAGTGTACTGGCGTCAGCTGAGAGCGCCCGGTGAATCGAGGCTCCGGTCGAGGCCTTTGCGGTCGTAGATGCGGGTGAACACCACGCCGAACACGAGCCCGATGAGCAGTCCGAGGGACGTCATCCCCACCGAGTGCAGCAGGCCTGCGTCGAGTGAGGCGTTGAAGTACAGGATCGAGCGGGTGCCGAGGAAGATCTGATGCATCGGCTCGAACTGCGCGAGCCAGGTGAAGAGCCGCGGGCTGGCTTCGAGGGGAATGGTGCCACCCGAGGACGGCAACGCCAGGATGATGAACACGATCAGATTGATCAGCAGTCCTGCCGTGCCGAATGCGGACATCACCGCCAATGCCGTGATGCCGACCGCGGTGATCGCGAACGCGCCGTACATCCACAGGGTCCAGGCGTGGGTGATCGGCATACCGAGCAGATGGCTGATCAGCAGGTAGAGGGCAGAAACGAGCAGGGCCAGGACGACCATCACGAGCCATTTCACGAGCAACGTCCGGAAGCGGTTGATCTGGGTCGGTCCGCGATGGATGTACTTGGGGCCGATCTCCGTCGGCGTGAATCCGAGCAGGCCGTCGACGAGTGCGCTGACGATGGTCGCACCCGTGAACCCCGCCAGGACGAGCAAGAGCGCGTAGTAGAAGGCGGACAGACCACCGCCGGTGCCGTCGGGCAGAGGATCGTACTGGGCAACGATCACATCGATCGGCTGCGCGAGAGTGAGAGCACTTGCACCGGCGAGCTGAGTTTCGCCGAGCTGTTGGCGTACCTGTTCGGTGATCTGCTGTCCCACAGTTTCATTGACCGACTCGAACGCCGGTGTTGCGACACCGGTCACGAGTGACATTCCGAAACTGCCCGCACGCGGATTGGTGTAGACGGTGATGATCGGCTTCTCGACGTCCCCGGGAATCACGCTCGCCTGAGCGAGGATTCCCATGCGCTTGGTGAAATCGCTGGGAATGACGATGGAACCGTAGGCCTCGGCCGTCGACAGCAGCGATTGTGCCTGCGCCGGACCGACTTCCCTGAAATCGACCTTCTCCGGATCGACGTTCTGCAGCAGACCCTCGACGATGTCGTTGCCTATGTTGCGTTGCTCGCCCGCGAGGGTGTCGCCCTCGTCCTGGTTGACGATCGCGATGGGTAGGTCGTGCAGATTGCCCCTGGGGTCGAGCACGCCGCCCAGATACAGCGCGGCGAGAAACGACATCAGGGTCGAGACCACCAGGATGGGCGCGAGCCAGAAACGCGGCGAACGAAGGACGTCGGCCATCGACCGAGGGGTTCTGTCGGAGGTCACCGCATCAGTGTCGCAAGTTCGGCTCCCGTGTGCGCGGTAGTTCGACCCTTGCTACGAGACCGGGATGGAGCCTGCGGGACGACCGCAGGCCCCGCCCGCGCACTCGGGGCGCAGCCGCTGGACCGTCAGGCGTCGGCCCGACGCGGCAGCTTCCACTCCGGGCGGACCCAGTGGCAGGTGTAACCCTCGGGGTACTTCTGCAGGTAGTCCTGGTGCTCGGGCTCGGCTTCCCAGAAATCTCCGGCCGCGGTCACCTCGGTGACGACCTTGCCCGGCCACAGTCCCGACGCGTCGACGTCGGCAATGGTGTCCTCGGCGACGCGCTTCTGCTCGTCGGTGAGGTAGAAGATCGCCGAGCGGTAGCTGGCACCGATGTCGTTGCCCTGACGGTTCTTGGTGGTGGGGTCGTGGATCTGGAAGAAGAACTCGAGCAGATCGCGATACGTCGTCTGGGTGGGGTCGTAGACGACCTCCAGTCCCTCGGCGTGGCTGCCGTGGTTGCGGTAGGTCGCGTTGGGGACCTCGCCGCCGGTGTAGCCGACGCGGGTGGAGATCACGCCCGGGAGCTTGCGGACGAGCTCTTCGGCTCCCCAGAAGCATCCTCCGGCGAGAATGGCGGTTTCGGTGGCTGCAGACATCGTTGCTCTCCTAGCTCTTTATCGATCGATACGTGGGGTTCAACGAACGAGGCGTCCTCATAATTCCGAATCGTGGGTGCGTTCTCCGACCTCGAGGACCAGTTTGCCGGTGTTGGCTCCGTCGAACAGCAAGTTCAGTGTCGATCCGAAGGCCGGGACGCCGCCGATCTCGATCTGCTCCCGCGCCGTCATCTTGCCGCTGGTGAGCAGTTCGGACAGTGCGTCGATGCCCTCCTGGTAGCGATCGAGGTAGTCGAAGATGATGAAGCCCGTCATCGACGCCCGATTGATCAACAGGGACAGGTAGTGCGCCGGTCCGGGTTGCGGATCGGTGGCGTTGTAGCCGGAGATGGCTCCGCACAACACCACTCGCGCTCCCTTGCGCAGCCGTGAGAGGGCCGCGTCGAGGATCTCACCGCCGACGTTGTCGAAATACACGTCGATGCCCTGGGGTGCAGCCGCTTTCAGGCCCTTGTACACCGACTCGTTCTTGTAGTCGATTGCGGCGTCGAAACCCAGTTCCTCGGTGAGCCACGCGCACTTCTCGGGACCACCCGCAATGCCGATCACAGTGGCTCCCTTGGCTTTTGCGATCTGGCCCGCGATGCTGCCCACGGCGCCCGCGGCTCCGGAGATCACCACGGTGTCGCCCTCGGTGAGCTTGCCGACGTCCATCAGGCCGAAGTACGCCGTCAGTCCTGGGAAGCCGAGCGCTCCGAGCCACGTGGGTGCCGGTGCGATGGATTCGTCGACCTTCTGCACCCCCGTGCCGTCCGACAATGCGTGCTCGGTGACGCCGAACGAGCCCGAAACGATCTCTCCGACAGCATAATCGGGGTGGTGGGATTCCAGCACCCGTCCCACGGCGTGCGCCCGCATCACCTCGCCGATCCCGACGGGCGGTACGTACGAGCGCGCATCGTTGAGCCAGCCCCGCATCGCCGGGTCGAGAGAGACGTAGTCGACGGTGACGACGAACTCGCCGTCGCCCGGCGTGGGAATCGGTTCCTCGGTGAGGTTCCACGTCGACTCGTCGGGACGTCCCACCGGGCGCTGAGCCAATCGGATCTGACGGTTCACAGATGTCATCTACCGTTCCTTCCACGTCGAAGACAGGTCACCTCGACACTAGGGCAGAATGACGTCACGATGACCAACGCGCCGAACACCACCCGCCTCGCCCCCCGTCTCGTCGCCAGCGACGTCGACGGCACTCTGCTCGACCAGCACGAGCGTGTCACCGAACGCACCAGGCGTGCCGTGTCGGCCGTCGTCGCCGACGGCGTGCCGTTCGTGCTGTCCACCGGCCGCCCGCCGCGGTGGATCCACCCCGTCGTCGATCAGTTGGGATACGCGCCGATGTCGGTGTGCGCCAACGGAGCGGTCATCTACGACGCCGCCAACGATCGCGTGCTCAGCGCCGAGACGCTCTCGGTGCAGACACTGCAGTGGTTGGCCGACGTCGCCTATCGCGCACTGCCGGGCTGCGGGCTGGCCGCGGAGCGGGTGGGCCGGACGGCACACGACTCGGCCACCCCGCAGTTCGTCAGCTCCCCGGGCTACGAGCACGCCTGGCTGAACCCGGACAACGTCGAGATGACCGAGGACGACGTGGTCGACGTTCCGGCCGTCAAGCTGCTGATTCGTCTTTCCGGCTCCACCAGCGGACACATGGCAGACATCCTGTCCCCGCTGATCTCCGGTCGCGCCGACCTGACGTTCTCCACCGACAACGGACTGATCGAACTCTCGGCACCGGGAATCACCAAGGCGTCGGGTCTGGCCAAGGTCGCCGAGACCCTGTCGGTGGACGTGAAGGACATCGTGGCCTTCGGCGACATGCCCAACGACGTCCCGATGTTGACGATGGTGGGACTGGGTGTCGCGATGGGTAACGCGCATCCGGCTGCCGTCGCGGCGGCGAACGAGGTGACCGTCACCAACGCAGAGGACGGAGTGGCGCACGTCCTCGAACGCTGGTGGTGACGCGTCGCCACGCTGGACACGAAGGTGTAGTACCGGAACGCGAAAGGGCCGAGTCACCATGGTGACTCGGCCCTTCTGCTGGTGAATCTCAGCCTGCGGGTGCGGGCTCCGGTGCGGGAGCGGGCGCAGGAGCCGGTTCCACCGGTGCTGCAACGGGGTTCTGCATCTCCGCGTTGTAGGTGTCGTTGTACGTCTTGATCACCGTGGTCACGATTCCGGTGAGCTCGTTGAAGATCAGCGAGCCGTTCTCGAAGTCGGTCCGGAGGCCCTCCGGCACCCGGAACTCGTCGGTGAGCGGCAGACCGAGCACGCCGTCGACGCCACCCTGCTGCACGTACTGCTGGAAGATCTTGCCGATGACCGCCACGGCCTGGCCTGCCATGTTGGTGATGATCTCACCGTTGGCGAACTGCGCCTTCTCGCGGCCACCGCTGACCTGCACCAGACCGCTCACCGGTACGCCCAGCGCACCGGTTTCGCCGCCCGAGGACAACCACTTCTGAGCGACGGGACTGGTCGACGCCAGACGCTGCAACTCGGCGACCAGGGCCGGGATGTTCTCGCCCAGAGCGGAACTGACGTCGGTGCCCGGACGGGACGGTGCCGCGCCGGTCACTGCGGTATCGGGAGCTGTGTCGGTCACGTCGGGCGAGACCGGAGTGGCATCTCCGCCGCCGCCGAGGTTCGCCGCCGCGATGTCGCGGATCTCTCCGAGCCGCGCGTATCCGGCGTCACCCGGGCATTCGGTGTTGCCGACGTCGCGGTGACCGAAGATAACCGGCAGGTCGATGCTCTTGCCCTTGCCGACGAACGTGAAATTCGTTCCCTCCGAGGTCATCGTGGTGGTGCCCTTGGGGTCGAGACCGGCCTTGCCGAGTCGCCATCCGAGGAACTTGCCGACCGAATCGATGGTCTCCTGCGAGGGATCCTCGTTGGAGTAGTCGCCCATCATGGCCACACCGACGGTGTTCTCGTTGAACCCGCCCGCGTGGGCACCCTGAACCGGCTTGTCCAGACCGCCCGCGCGGCCCTCGAAGATCTGACCGTACTTGTCGACGATGGCGTTGTAGCCGATGTCGCACCAGCCGAGCGTCTGCGCGTGGTACGCGTAGATGGCTCGGACGATTTCGGCCGATTCGGACTTGGAGTAGTCGTTGCTGCCTGCGGTGTGGTGCACGGTGGCACCACCGATGAAGTCGTCGATCGTCGGTGTGGCGCAACGGATCGACTCGTCGGCACCCCACTGAGCGCGGGTGATCACGTTCGGGCCTGCGTCACCGGCGACGGGCGTGGCGAGGTCGCTCAGTGCCGAGTCGGCTGGCGACGTGCCGGGCGTGATGAGTACCGCGCTGATGTCGTTCACGGCCGCGGCCAGCTGTTCGGCCGAGCTGTCGGACGCGGGTGCCGGGGCCGCGGGATCGGCCGGAGCCGGATCCTGTTGGCGCAGTGGCTTGCTCGATGACGCCGGGGTGTAGCCCAAGGGCTGTTCCGCGGCAGCAGGAACCTCGGCCGGAGCGCCGGGAGCAGGCAGTTCGACGACCGGAACCTCGGGAACCGGTGCAGTTGCGAAGCTTTCGGGAGCTGCACTGCTCGTCATCGGCGTCAGCAACACCTGCACGGCCTTGGTCAGTCCGACGAAGATCGGTTCGGTGCCCTGCTTTTCCGCAGCGGGAACGGCGTCGCTCGCAGTGGTATCGACCGGCGCGGTTTGCAGCCACGGGCCCCAGGAGCCGTCCTCCAGTTGCCGGCGGATCTGAGCGGAAGCACCGTCGAGCTGCTCGGAGGTCAGGGCCACCATGCTGAACGGGGTGTCCTGCGTGATCTCCTTGACGGCGGCACCGAGCGGCGGACCGGTCGGATCGGCAGCTTCGGGGTTCACCGGTGCAGAGGCGTCCACCCGAGGAATCGGGGCCTGTGCGGTCGCGTTGCCCGGGGCCGGGGTGGTGAGACCCGGGATGTCGGGAATCTCGATCGGCGGGATCACGATGGAATCCGGCAGCGGCAGGTACTTCAGATCGGAGAGCCGCAGATCGGGCAACGGCAGTCCGGTGAGCTCCTGCAGCGGGATCACGATGTCCGGTGCAGCGCTCAGCGCGGTCTCGACGATCTTGGTCGGCACAGTGACGGGGGTTGTCTCGTTGGCCGGTCGAACTCCGGTTGTCGTGCTGTCGGTGAGGCCTGCGACCGCGAAGGGGGTCGCGACGGCCAGTAGTGCGACAGCACCGAGAACGATCGACGGCTTCGTTCGACGGTTCGGCAAGGCGGTACTCCCTGGTTGTTGGTAGGTACGCGTCGTAGGATCTCCGATTGCTGAACAACATGAATCACATCAGCAACATGAGTCCCATCAGACACAAGGCTAAACCTTAGCTTGACAGTTAGCCATCCCCGGGAAGTTCCGGTGGCGCGGCGCGTCGGGCGCGTCACCTACGCTTTCGAGCTGTGACTGTGCACTTCATCGGAGCCGGACCGGGCGCTGCCGACCTGCTCACGCTGCGGGCCGTCGAGTTCCTGCGATCGAGCCCGGTCTGCGTCTACGCCGGTACCTACATCGACGACGCGATCCTCGACCACTGCTCGGCAGGCACCCGCCTGGTCGACACCGCGAAGCTCGATCTCGACGCCATCACCGGTGAGCTGGTCGCCGCCCACGAACGCGGCGAGGACGTCGCTCGCCTGTGCTCGGGGGATCCGTCCCTCTATTCCGCCCTGGCCGAACAGTCCGCTCGACTCGACGCGGCAGGCGTGCCCTGGGACGTCACCCCCGGCGTTCCGGCCTACGCGGCCGCAGCCGCCGCACTGGGCGTCGAGCTGACGGTTCCCGAAGTGACGCAGTCGGTGGTGCTCACTCGCGCGCAGGCCCGCTCGACGGCGATGCCCGATACCGAGGCGCTGAAGAACTTCGCCGCCACCCGCGCGACCCTGGCGTTGCACCTCGCGATCACCCGCACGCGCATCCTGACCGAGGAACTGACGGAGTTCTACGGTCCGGAGTGCCCGGCCACCGTCGTCTTCCACGCCAGCAAGCCGGACGAGTTGATCCTGCGCGGCACTCTGGCCGATATCGCCGACCAGGTCGAGGCCGCCGACCTGCGGCAGGCGGCGGTGATTCTGGTGGGGCCTGCCCTGGCTCGACGCGTCGTCACCGAATCCCACCTGTACGACGCGTGCCGGGACCGATCGTGAGGATTCACCTGATCGGCATCGGTGGCGGCCACCCCGATCAGATCACCGTCCAGGCGATCCAGAAGCTGCGGGCGGTGGATGTGTTCGTCGTGGCCGACAAGGGCGCATCGGTCGGCGATCTCGGGGCGGCCAGGCAGGAAATACTGGAGCGTCACCATGGCGGCAGCTACCGGGTGATCGAGGTACCCGACCCGCCGCGGGACCGATCACCCCGGCAATACGAGACCGCGGTCCTCGATTGGCACGACGCCCGCGCCCGCGCCTACGCCGATGTGCTCGACGGCCTCGACCGAGGCACCGTCGTGGGGTTTCTCGTCTGGGGCGACCCCGCGCTCTACGACAGCACCATCCGCGTCGTCGAGCGGCTGGCCGCGTTGCGCGGCGACATCGAGTTCGATGTCACACCCGGTGTCTCCAGCGTGTCGATGCTGGCGGCGAGTCATCGCCTCGTTCTCAACCGCATCGGCGGACCGATCGTGATCACCACCGGCAGGAACTTGGCGAGCGACGTCGCCGCCGGCCTCGACAACCTCGTGGTCATGCTCGACGGCAACCTGGCCTGCAGCGCGCTGACCGGCGCAGGATGGGACATCCACTGGGGTGCCAATCTGGGAACGGTGGACGAGAAGCTGGTGGCAGGTCCGCTCGACGACCTGCTCGGTGAGATCCGCAGCGCCCGCGAGCAGGTCAAGTCCCAGCACGGCTGGGTGATGGACACCTACCTGCTCCGACGTTCCGTTCGATGACACCGGGCCCGCCGATGGGCACCTGGCGGGGCAGAGCGGTCACGATCGTCGGATACCCTGGTTGCCCGTGACTGCTGTAAGCCCCGAGACCACCTCTTCCGACGCCTCCGTGACCGGCCGATACGACCTCATCGTCGTCGGATCCGGGTTCTTCGGACTGACCGTGGCGGAGCGGGCGGCATCCCAGTTGGGTAAGCGTGTCCTCGTGCTGGATCGGCGGCACCACCTGGGCGGCAACGCGTACTCCGAGGCCGAGCCCGAGACGGGTATCGAGATTCACAAGTACGGTGCCCATCTGTTCCACACCTCGAACAAGCGGGTCTGGGAGTACGTCAACAAGTTCACCGACTTCACCGGCTACCAGCACCGTGTCTTCGCTCTGCACAAGGGCCAGTCGTATCAGTTCCCGATGGGCCTCGGCCTGATCTCGCAGTTCTTCGGCAAGTACTTCTCGCCCGCCGAGGCGCGCGCCCTCATCGAAGAGCAGTCCAGCGAGTTCGACTCCAAGGACGCGCAGAACTTCGAGGAGAAGGCGATCTCGCTGATCGGTCGCCCGCTCTACGAGGCTTTCATCAAGGACTACACCGCCAAGCAGTGGCAGACCGATCCGAAGAATCTTCCCGCGGGCAACATCACCCGATTGCCGGTGCGGTACACGTTCGACAACCGCTACTTCAACGACACCTACGAGGGCCTGCCGGTCGACGGCTACACCGCGTGGCTCGAGAAGATGGCCGCCGACGAGAAGATCGAGGTCCGGTTGAACACGGACTGGTTCGACGTCAAAGCCGAGCTGGTGGCCGAGAGCCCCGACGCTCCCATCGTCTACACCGGCCCACTGGACCGCTACTTCGACTACTCCGAGGGCGAACTTGGCTGGCGCACAATCGATTTCGAGACCGAGGTGCTGCCGACGGGTGACTTCCAGGGCACCCCGGTGATGAACTACAACGACGGCGACGTGCCGTTCATTCGAATCCACGAGTTCCGGCACTTCCACCCCGAGCGCCAGTACCCGACCGACAAGACGGTCATCATGCGTGAGTTCTCCCGCTTCGCCAAGAGCGGCGACGAGCCGTACTACCCGATCAACACCCCCGACGACCGGCAGAAGCTCGAGGCCTACCGCGACCGCGCCAAGGCCGAAGCAGCGTCCAACAAAGTGCTGTTCGGTGGACGCCTCGGCACGTACCAGTACCTGGACATGCACATGGCCATCGCGAGCGCACTGAACATGTACGAGAACACCCTGGTTCCGTACTTCGAGACCGGTGCTCCTCTGGCAGGCGACAAGTGACCGCCAAGCACCTGCTCGAGGACGGCATCACCGACGCCGCGCCGGTTCTGGGTAAGTCGTTGTTGCAGCGCGTACTGCTGCCGCGTTCCGGTGAACCGCTCGACGTGCGCACGCTGTACCTCGAAGAAGCGCTCACCAATGCCAAACGGGCACACTCGCTCTCGCGAACCTCGGTCACCATCGGTTCCGAGTCCGAGGTGTCGTTCTGCACCTACTTCAACGCATTCCCGGCGAGCTACTGGCGGCGCTACAGCGTCCTGAAGTCGGTGGTGCTCCGCGTCGAGGTCTCCGGCCACTGCCGAATCGACGTCTACCGGTCCAAGGCCGACGCGTCGCGCATCCACGTCGAGGGCCGCGAGGCGGTCGACGGAGATGCGGCGCAGGAATTTCTGATCGATCTCGGTCCGTTCGAGGACGGCGGTTGGATCTGGTTCGACATCACCTCCGACTCCGAGGTGGTGCTCGAGAGTGCGGGCTGGTACGCCCCGATCGAGGCTCCGGGGGAAGCGACCGTCGCCGTCGGCATCCCCACCTTCAATCGCCCGACCGACGCCGTCAAAGCCCTTGTCGCACTTGGGTCGGACCCCCTGGTGCTGGACGTGATCCAGGCCGTGATCATGCCCGATCAGGGCACCCGCAAGGCGAAGGACGAGCCCGGATTCGACGAGGCCGCCGCGGCCCTGGGCGGCAGGCTCGCCATCCACGATCAGGCCAACCTCGGCGGGTCCGGCGGATACAGCCGCATCATGTACGAGGCGCTGAACAACACTGCCTGCCAACACATCCTGTTCATGGACGACGACATCGAGATCGAGCCCGACTCGATTCTGCGGGCGCTGGCCATGTCTCGGTTCGCCAAGGTCCCCACACTCGTCGGCGGCCAGATGCTCAACCTGCAGGCGCGCAGTCACCTGCACGTCATGGGCGAAGTGATCGATCGCAGCAACTTCATGTGGACCGGCGCACAGAACGTGGAGTACGACCACGACTTCTCCGAGGATCCACTGCGCACCAGCAAACTGCTGCACCGCCGCATCGACGTCGACTACAACGGCTGGTGGATGTGCATGATTCCGCGGGTCGTCGCCGAGGAACTCGGGCAGCCGCTCCCGCTGTTCATCAAGTGGGACGACGCCGAATACGGCTTGCGCGCACGCGAAGCCGGCTATCCGACGGTGACGCTGCCGGGCGCGGCGATCTGGCACATGGCGTGGAGCGACAAGGACGACGCCATCGACTGGCAGGCGTACTTCCATCTGCGCAACCGCCTGGTGGTCGCATCGCTGCACATGCCGGGCGACGGCAAGGGGCTGGTGCTCGACACGATCAAGGCCACGGTCAAGCATCTGCTGTGCCTCGAGTACTCGACCGTCGCGATTCAGAACCTGGCGATCCGCGACTTCCTCGCCGGCCCCGAGCACATCCTCGAGATCCTGCCCACCGCGCTGCCGACCGTGCACGCACTGCGCAAGGAGTTCCCCGACGCGGTCGTCGTCGGCAGCTCCACCGAACTGCCGCTCGCGTCCGGTGAGGAGGTGGGAGCCGTCGGGCTGCCGACCAACCCACTGGCCAAGATCGGCCGATTGGCAAAAGGGCTGCTGCACAACGCAAAGCCTGCGCACACCCAGCATCACGACCGCCCGCAGCTCAACGTCCCGACTCTCGACGCGCGCTGGTTCCTGCTGTCCCAGGTCGACGGCGTCACCGTCACCACCGCCGACGGCCGTGGCGTCGTGTACCGCAAGCGGGATCGTCAGCAGGCTGCGGCGCTGCTCAAGGAAGCCCTGTCGCTACGCAAGCAGTTGGCAGCCGAATTCCCCGCCCTCAAGGCCCGGTACCGCGATGCCGTGCCGCACCTGACCAGTAAGGAAACGTGGGAACGTGTCTTTCGTTACCAGGCGTAAGGGACAGACCGAGGCTCCGACGGAAGTCAGGATCCTCGAGAAGGTGCAAAGCACCGTCGGCAGTGCCCCCGGCGCGATCACCGTCGCCCGCGGCATGTCGCACTTCGGCGAACACGCCCTCGGCTGGGTCGCGATCGCCGGTATCGGAGCTGCACTGGACCGGCCGCGTCGGCGTCAATGGGCCTCGGTGGCGGTAGGGGCAGTGGGTTCCCACGCCGCGTCGATCGTGATCAAGCGCATCGTGCGCCGGCCACGTCCTCACGACCCGGCCGTCCGCATCAACGTCTCGACGCCCAGCAAGCTGAGCTTTCCGTCCTCGCATGCGACATCGACCACAGCCGCCGCGGTTCTCCTCGGCCGGGTGACCGGGCTACCGTTACCGGCGGTCCTCGTCCCACCCATGCTGCTCTCGCGCTTGGTGCTCGGAGTCCATTACCCCACCGACGTGCTGGCAGGATCGGCACTCGGCGCGTTGACGGCTGCGGCCGTCGTGAAGTTCGAAGGAGACAAATGAGCGAGGATGCCGCACCCGTAGGCGCACCGCCGAAGAACCTGGCGGACGGCATCGTCAAGGCGCTTCGTCCGCGTCAGTGGGTCAAGAACGTACTGGTGCTGGCCGCACCGCTGGCGGCGGGCTCGGTCACCGACCCCGACGTTCTGCTGTCCGTCGCGCTCGCGTTCGTCGTGTTCTGCTTCGCCGCGTCCGGGGTCTACCTGGTCAACGACGCCATGGACGTCGAAGCCGACCGCGCCCACCCCACCAAGCGATTCCGGCCGATCGCCGCGGGCGTACTGCCGGTCAACATCGCCTACGCGATGGCCGTTGTCTCGCTCGGTCTCGCCATCGGCCTCTCGTTCATCGCGAACTGGAAACTGGCGCTGGTCATCGGCGTCTACATCGCGATTCAGCTCGCGTACTGCTTCGGTCTCAAGCACCAGGCCGTGCTCGACATCTGCATCGTCTCCTCGGGCTTCCTGCTCCGCGCGATCGCCGGTGGCGTCGCCGCCTCGATCCCGCTGTCGCAGTGGTTCCTGCTGATCATGGCGTTCGGCTCGCTGTTCATGGCGGCAGGCAAGCGCTACGCGGAGCTGCAGTTGGCCGAACGCACCGGAGCGAAGATCCGCAAATCGCTCGAGAACTACACCACCACGTACCTGCGATTCGTCTGGACACTGTCCGCGACCGCCGTCGTCATCTGTTACGGCCTGTGGGCGTTCCAGGAAGACGCGGGCACGGGTGCCAACTGGTTCGCCATCTCGATGATTCCGTTTACTATCGCAATCCTGCGATACGCAGTGGATGTCGATGGCGGCGAGGCAGGCGAACCCGAAGAGATCGCGTTGGGAGACAGGGTTCTGCAGCTACTCGCCATAGCGTGGATCGGAGTGGTTGGTGTCGCTGTCTACCTCGCCTGACCAGCGAGACGCGCGAGAAGAGAACTCCGCTCGGGCATCGATCACCAGGCCCGTCTTCTGGATCGGGACCGTGGTCACCGGGGCGTTGTTCCTCTGGGGTGCGTGGGAGCGCCGCTGGATCGCCGACGACGGCCTGATCGTTCTGCGTACCGTCCGCAACCTGCTGGCAGGCAACGGACCGGTGTTCAACGCGGGCGAGCGCGTGGAAACCAACACCAGCACCATCTGGACCTACCTCGTGTACGCGGGCAGTTGGCTCAGCGAGGGTCGACTCGAGTACGTCGTCCTGACGATCGCACTGATCCTGTCCACGGCGGCCGTCGTTCTGGCGATGATGGGCACGTTCGCGTTGCGTGGTCGCACCGCGTCGCAGACTCTGTTCCTGCCTGCCGGAGTCCTGGTCTACATCGCGGTTCCGCCCGCCCGCGACTTCGCGACGTCCGGCCTCGAGACCTGCCTGGTCATCTTCTGGTTGGCGATGCTGTGGCTGCTGATGGTCCGGTGGGGTCAACGACGGTCGGGTGGCGTCGAGCTGCTGCTGCTGGCCTTCTTCGCCGGGCTCGGCCCGCTGGTGCGTCCGGAACTGTCCATCGTGGCGGTGCTGGCGTTGGCGATGATCTTCCTGGCTCCGCAGAGTTGGTTGTCCAGGCTGCGAGTGTTCGCTTTCGCCGGTGCGGTGCCGGTGCTCTATCAGATCTGGCGCATGGGCTACTACGGCCTGCCGTACCCCAACACCGCGGTGTCGAAGGATGCAGGCGGAGCCAAGTGGTCGCAGGGGTTCGAGTACCTGTCCAACCTCGTCGGCCCGTATCTGCTGTGGTTGCCACTGATACTGCTCGTCGTCGGTGCCGTGCTGTCGGCCTCGCGAGTGCGGTTGTCCCTGCCCCGTACCGTCGGCGGCTGGCTCGCCGCGCTGCGGACGCCGACCGCCGTGGTCGTCTTCGTGTTGATCAGTGGCCTTCTGTTGGCTTTGTATTCGATTCGCGTCGGCGGCGATTTCATGCACGGTCGGACATTGTTGCCGGCATTGTTCACGCTTTTGTTGCCGATTTCCGTGCTGCCGGTCGCTCTCCCGAAACGCTGGGCTGCAGACCGCGCCACAGCGGTTTTCGTCGCCGATCTGTTCGTCTGGGCCGGCATCGTGATCTGGGCCGTCGCCGCGGCCAACACGACTGGAATGCCGCAGGGCTCGATCGTCGGCCGCAGTGGCATCGTCGACGAGCGGGCGTTCTACTCGCTCAACACCGGGCACGCTCATCCGATTCTGGCCTCGGACTACCTCGACTACCCGCGGATGCGAGGGATGGTCGAGGCGATCGAGGACACTCCCGACGGCGGATTGCTGTTGCCCTCGGCCCAGTTCACGTACTGGGATGTCGTTCCACCGCCGCTGCCGATCCCCGAGGGTGGATTCGGTCACACCGTCTTCTTCCTCAACCTCGGAATGACCAGCATGAACGTCGGCCTCGACGTGCGGGTCATCGACCAGATGGGGCTGGCATACCCGTTGGCGTCGCACACCGAGCGGCTCGAGAACGGCCGGATCGGGCACGACAAGAATCTGTATCCGGACTGGGTGGTGGCCGATCTCGGACTCGTCGCCGTCCATCCGTACCTGCCCTGGTACATGGACGAGGACTGGGTCACCGAGGCTCAGGTGGCGTTGACCTGCCCCGACACCCAGGAGCTGCTCACCTCGTATCGGGCCCCGCTGACGAAGGATCTGTTCGTTCGCAATTTCAAGCGTTCGCTCTTCTATGCCGGATATCGCTTCGATCGGGTGCCGAAATACGAAATACAACGATGTGATCTTCCGGCCCCGATATTGAAGGCGGACAATTAGGTGTCCGAACACGAAAAGGTCACCGGGTTGCGCCGAAATGGTCTCGACGCCAAGATGAGCTATCTCGATCCTGTAACGGTGGCCGCCCTCGGTGCGATAAGCGCTGAGGATGTGTGTGCGACCGACCCGAGGGTCGGACGGCAGACATGGTGAACTTGCGAGATCAAGCGTTGATTGCGTAACCGATGTGACGATGAAGCAGCTGAGAGGTCGAGTGCATGCTGGGTAGAAGGAAGAGCCGGTCCGAGGACAAGCGGGGTGGCTCCTGGGGCCGCCGCGCCGCCACGTCCATGCTGATGGCGGTGGTCCTCCCACTGGGATTGGCTGTAGCCGGCGGTGGCGCAACTGCCAACGCAGCCTTCGACGGCAATGCCATCGACGTCTGGACGGACTCGAGCATGGGTCCGATCAAGAGCCGCGTCTGGCGCGCCGCGGACGGCAACACCAATCGCGTCGTCTACCTCCTCGACGGTCTTCGGGCCACCAACGACATCTCCGGTTGGGAGCACGAGACCGACGCCGGTGCCGTGTTGGCCTCCTGGAACATCAACGTCGTCGAGCCGGTGGGTGGACAGTCGAGCTTCTACTCCGACTGGTACGCACCGTCGAACTTCAACGGCCAGCAGACCACGTACAAGTGGGAGACCTTCCTGACGCAGAACCTGCGTGAGAACCTGCGCGCGAACTGGGGCTTCAACCCCAACCGCAACGGCGTCATCGGTATCTCGATGGGTGGCTCGGCTGCTCTGACTCTCGCGGCCTATCACCCGGACCAGTTCAGCTACGCGGGCTCGCTGTCCGGTTACCTGAACATCTCCGCTCCCGGCATGCGCGAAGCAATGCGTCTGGCGTTGCTCGACTCCGGTCGCTACAACATCGACGCGATGTGGGGACCGCCGTGGGATCCGGCGTGGTTGCGCAACGACCCGTTCGTCTTCGCCCCTCGTCTGCGCGACAACGGAACCCGCGTGTGGGTGTTCGCAGGTAGCGGCCTGCCCGGCGGACTCGATCGCCCGCGGAGCTTCATCGACTACTACAACACCGCCAACGGCATGGGCCTCGAGGCCATCGCACTGGCGAACAGTCGGGCGTTCCAGATCCGGATGGCCAGCATCGGTGCCAACAACGTCACGTACGCGTTCCCGGCCGTCGGTACCCACCAGTGGGGTTACTGGGGCGAGCAGATCCGCATCATGGCACCGGACTTGAGCGCCAACATCGGTAACTGACCCGCTCAGGGATCATTTCGGTCGTTTCGCCCGCTTCTCGGCCCTTCGTGAAACTTCACGACTTTTCAGGGCTGTTCAGCGGGGACCGAGCAGGATAGTCTCCTGTTTCGGGGAAACGTCGAGGTGAAACTGGGACGCTGATCACAGTTTTGCCTTGGAACCGCTCGATGGAATAACCTCCATCGAGCGGTTCGCCTGTTTCACAGCAGAACCTCAGATTTTTCAGGACCACGTCGTCCTTCGGCCCGGAGGGGCCACCAGGAAAGCCCTGTTCGATTGCCGGGGGCCGCACGTCGCGGAGACCGCGTAGATGAGAGAGAGCACGATTCATGCGATTTGCCGGCCTCAGCAGAACACCGAAGGCGTCTTCACGCTGGCGTCAGCGCCTGCTCGGCGTCGGTGCTGCAGCGCTCGTCCTTCCCCTCGCAGCCGGTGTCGTCGGTGGAGCGGTCGCTGTCGCAGCACCCGCTCCCGTCGCGCATCAGACCCCTGCCGGTGGCCGTGAAGACCTGATCGTCCCGTCCGAGATGGGCCCCATCAAGGTTCAGGTCCAGTGGGCGGCCCGTGGCGGCAACGCCGCTCTCTACCTGCTCGACGGGCTGCGTGCCCGCGACGACCGCAACGCCTGGACGTTCGAGACCAACGCGCAGGATCAGTTCGCCAACGACGACGTGACCCTGGTCATGCCCGTCGGCGGTCAGTCGAGCTTCTACAGCGACTGGTACACCTCGTCGAACTTCAACGGCCAGGAAGTCACCTACAAGTGGGAGACGTTCCTGACCCAGGAGCTGCCCGCGTTCCTCGAGAACTACGGTGTCTCGCGCAGCAACAACGGTGTGCTCGGACTGTCGATGGGTGGTTCGGCAGCACTGACGCTCGCCGCGTACCACCGCGATCAGTTCAAGTTCGCCGGTTCGCTCTCGGGCTACCTCAACATCTCCGCGCCCGGCATGCGCGAGGCCATCCGCGTCGCCATGCTGGACGCCGGTCGCTTCAACGTCGACTCCATGTGGGGACCGCCCTGGAACCCGGCGTGGCTGCGCAATGACCCGTTCGTCTTCGCGCCGCGACTCGAGGGCCTGTCCCTCTACATCTCGGCAGCCAGCGGGCTGCCCGGCGAGTTCGATCGCCCGGCCGCGCCGATCGACTTCTACAACACCGCCAACGGAATGGCGCTCGAGGCACTCTCGCTCGCCAACACCCGTGCATTCCAGATCCGCATGAACACTCTCGGCATCCCGGCCACGTACAGCTTCCCGGCCAACGGCATTCACGCATGGCCGTACTGGGGAGCCGAGCTGTGGAAGGCTCGCGGCCAGATCCTGGACGCGCTCAACGCCTGACACCGATCGAGTAGTCGTTCTTCGAGAAATGCCGCCCCGCGTCTGTGCGCCGGGCGGTATTTTTCGGTCCCGGCCACGGTCGCCTTGCCGACTCAGTTCACAATTGCACCACCAGTCACAGCGCGTCTGCTGCTCGCCGGCATCGGGCACGTGTAGAAAGACATACGAAGCATGTCTCGATAGGAGACCTTCGAAAGTCACGTCGAAAGAGAGTCACCATCATGCGCACTGAGCTTGTTCGGTTCGGTCGGACTACATCGGCCGGTACACGGGCTCGGCGAGCGGCAGCAGCACTGACCGTCGCTTCCGCGCTGATGATCCCCTTCGCGACGACGACCGTTGCCTCCGCTGCCCCCATCGCGCGGACGGCCCCTGTCGCGCTGGCCGGCCCCGCCTACACGCAGACGTCCGGTGCCACCGTCACGTCGGTGGACTGGCTCTCCGATCGTCGCGTCGCGCTGTGGATCCAGTCGCCCTCGATGGGAACGCCCATCCAGGTTCAGCTGTTGCTCGCGCGTGACTGGAACATCAACCCGCAGGCCACGTTCCCGCAGGTGTACATGCTCGACGGTCTGCGCGCGACCGACCAGGAGAACGGTTGGACGGCCGAGACCGACGCCGAGTCGTACTTCGCCGACAAGAACGTCAACGTGGTCCTCCCCATCGGCGGCCAGTCCAGCTTCTACTCCGACTGGCTCGATCAGGACAACGGCAAGAACTACCAGTGGGAGACGTTCCTGACCCAGGAGCTCCCACCCATTCTCGAGCGGGACTGGCGCAGCACCGACACCCGTGGAGTCGTCGGATTGTCCATGGGCGGTACGTCCGCGATGTTCCTCGCCGCGCGCAACCCCGGCTTCTTCAAGTTCGCGGGTTCGCTCTCGGGCATCCTGACCACCACCTCGCTCGGCATGCCGCAGGCAATCCAGTACGCGATGACCGACGCGGGCGGCTACAGCTCGAGCGCCATGTGGGGCTCGCCGTCCAACTCCCTGTGGGCGCAGCACGATCCGTACCTGCTGGCCGACAAGTTGAAGGGCGTCAGCCTCTACATCTCCAGCGGCAACGGCTCGACCGGACCGTACGACCAGCCGTCGGGCATTCCGGGCGTGAGCACCAACTACGCCGGCATGGGGCTCGAGATCCTCTCGCGCCTGACCTCGCAGTCCTTCGCCACCAAGCTCAACCAGCTCGGCATCCCCGCTCAGGTCAACTACCGGCCGTCGGGCACGCACTCGTGGCCGTACTGGCAGTTCGAGCTGCATCAGCTCTGGCCGCAGCTCGCCACCGCACTCGGAGTCGAGGTCGACAAGCCCGCGTGCAGCGTCGCCGGCATGATCGGCAACGCGAGCGGTGCCAACTCGTGGCTCGGACCGTGCTTGACTGCCGAGTACAACGTGGCCGGAGGTCGCGCGCAGGACTTCACCTTCGGCCGGGTCTTCTTCACCCCCGATACCGGTGCGCAGGTCGTCGCCGGAGCCATCGGTGGCATCTACCAGGGCAACAGGGGCCCCGAGGGTGCACTCGGATTCCCGACGACCGGCGAGATCGGAACTCCGGACGGTCGCGGACGATTCAACGCCTTCCAGAACGGAATGGTCTACTTCACGCCGCAGACCGGCGCACACGTGGTCAAGGGTGCTGTGCTCGACGAGTGGGCTGCCCAGGGCTACGAGGGCGGGCCGCTGGGCTACCCGGTGCTCGACGAGGTTCAGACGCCGACCAAGCCCGGATCGGTACAGGGTTTCGAGATCGGTGCCATCTACACCTCGCCCGATGCCGGTGTGCACTCGGTGCAGGGCATGATTCTGGGCAAGTACGGTGAATTGGGTTGGGAGGGTGGAGCTCTCGGGTTCCCCAAGTCCAACGAGCTCGGCCCGATCAGGGACGGCGGACGCTTCAACCAGTTCGAGACGGGCAACATCTACTGGAGCCCGCTGAGCGGAGCCTGGTCCACCCCGTACGGTCCGATCTTCGATGCATGGGGATCGGTCGGCTACGAGGGCGGCCGGTTGGGCTACCCCACCAGCGATCAGTTCGACATCGACGGTGGCGGCAAGCAGCAGAACTTCCAGTTCGGCATCATCACCGTCAAGGACGGCGTTGCCACGATCGCGCCGTAGTTGCTTGCGAAACGACATCAGCTCAGAGTCTTCTCAGAGCGTGGCGGTAGTCTCGCCTGCGACCCGACGACCGAAGGATTTCGATCGATGACGCGTAATTCCCTCACCAGGACTCTGTCGCTCGGTGTGTTCGCCCTTGCGGCGAGTTCGATGCTGGTGGCCTGCGGGAGTGACGACTCGACGGCTACCGGAGCGCCGACGACCACCACCTCGGCTGCCGAGACGACGACCGAGGCCGAGTCGACGACGTCGGCCGCAGCGACCACCACTGCTGCGCCGACCACGAGTCCGGGTGAGGCGGCCACCGCGCCGCCCGAGCAGCCGCAGCCCGTTCCGGACGATTTCCCCGGGCCGACGGAAAGCCAGATCGACGACCGCGGCGCGAGCTTCCTGGAGGAGCTGAAGAAGCAGGGGATCACCCCGGCGGGCAACGGCGACATCGCGGTGTCGACGGCCAATTACATCTGTGCCGCGCAGGCGCAGGGTGTCACAGCGGAGGAGATCTCGACCTTCGTCACCGCGAACGTCGGCGTCGAGGCAAGCGCCTCCGGAACGCAGATGAGCGAGACGCAGGCTCAGCAGGCCGCCCAGACCTACATCGCCGCCGCGCAGGCGACGTACTGCAGGCCGTAGAGATCAACGGTGATGGCCAAGCGTAAGCGCAGAATCCTTCCGGTGATCGCCGTTGCGGCGATCATCGGTCTGATCATCGTCGCCCTGTGGTACCTGCTGGCCGGACGGCTGCCGAAGGAACCGGGCATCCCGGTGCCACCGGGACCGGAGGAGCCGACGTCGCAGCCGGCCGACTGCCCCGACGTCCAGGTCATCGCCATCCCCGGAACCTGGGAATCGTCGTCCACCGACGATCCGTACAACCCGACGGCCAATCCGGCGTCGTTGATGCTCAACGTCACTCGCCCGTTGCAGGAGCAGTTCCCCGGTTCGCGAGCCGACGTCTACACCGTGCCGTACGTGGCTCAGTTCTCCAATCCCATCGCTCTGCCGCCGGACGGTCAGCAGTCGTACAACAACAGTCGTACCGAGGGCAAAGCCGTCGCCGTGCAGAAGATGACCGATGTCAGTGCGCGTTGCCCGTTGACCAACTTCGTCCTCACCGGCTTCTCGCAGGGCGCGGTCATCTCCGGCGACATCGCGGCCGACATCGGAGCGGGCAACGGTCCCATCTCCGCCGATCGTGTTCTGGGCGTCACCCTCATCGCCGACGGTCGACGCGACGGCGTCTCCGGTACCGATGTTCCGGCTCCGCTCGACGGCGTCGGTGCCGAGGTCGCTCTCGGCGGACTCGACCTGCCCGGCATCACGATGACGGGGCGTCGAGAAGGGGGCTTCGGTGCCCTCGACGACCGGACCAACCAGATCTGTGCACCAGGAGACTTGATCTGCTCGTCGCCGTCGGATGGATTGTCGCTCCGCAACATTCCGCAGAGCATCCAGATTCTGATCGGGGCTGCAGGCAACCCGGTTCATGCGTCGTACAACAGTTTCGTCGTCGACGGATCCGGTACGACGGCCACTCAGTGGACCGCTGGGTGGGCCGCCGGACTGATCGAGAATGCCCCGACGCCCGCGCATTCGTGAGGGTCGACGCTTTATAACGGAAACGTCACAACGCGACGTGCAGTGGTCTGGTGCCGCGCACAAACCTTGGCCGCGAAGCCCCCAGCCGGTGTGATCGACTCGGGTCAGCGGCTAGAGTGGCGCCTTGGACCTGCGCAGATCGGCCTCGGCCGGGCTGCTCTCGCCATCAGAAACAAGACCGCTGCACACTCCGAGGAGAGCAATAGATGAGTTCCGCCGAGGCCGCGACCGCAGGGCCGCGCAAATTCCGATTCGCTGCAGGCGGAGAGGGAAACGCCGAGGAGGGCGGGGCTCGGAAGTTCATCAAGCTGGCGCAACAGGCCGAGGAACTGGGTTACGACAGCTTCATGATTCCCGACCACCTGGGCAACCAGGTCGGTCCGATCGCAGCGCTCGGCGCGCTCGCCGTGGCCACCGACAAGATTCGGCTCGGCACTGCTGTGTTGGCGAACGGCTTCCGGCATCCCGCGGTGCTGGCCAAGGATGCGGCCACCATCGATGTGCTCTCGGGTGGGCGGCTCGAGCTCGGTCTGGGTGCGGGTTGGATGCGTGAGGAATACGACAAGGCGGGGATCACGTACGACCGCCCTGGCGTGCGGATCGAGAAGCTGGAGGAGACCCTCGAAATTCTCGACGTCCTGTTGCGCGGTCAGGAATGCAACTTCGAGGGCAAGCACTACACGATCGCAGGACTCAAGGGCAGTCCTCGGCCCCGGCAGGGACCGCGTCCTCCCATTTGTATCGGCGGTGGCGGTCCGAGGATGCTCGCCCTGGCGGCCAAGCACGCCGACATCATCTCCGTGGTGCCGAGCACTTCGAAGGAGGGCAAGCTGTTGCTCTCGGGCATGACCATCGAGAAGACCCTCGAGCGTGTCGAGCTCATTCGTGCAGCAGCAGGCGATCGGTTCGACGACATCGAACTGAACTGGGCCATCACCACGATCGTCGTCACCGACGACCGTGAGCAGATGGCCGAGATGGCGCTGGCGGCACTCGACAACGGCTACCCGCCGAACGTGGACGTCGATGTCAAGCTCACCGTCGAGGACATCCTGTCGTCTCCGTACCTCGCATTCGGGACATACGAGGAAATTGCCGATCAGATCCGTAACGTTCGCGCGCGGACGACGATGTCCTATGTCGGGGTTTTCCCTACTCAAATGGAAGCATTCGCGCCGGTTGTCGACTTGCTGAAAGGCGAGTGACGTAGGCGCGTGTCGGTACCATGTAGCTGGCCTTTCAAACCAGGTGCCAAACCGACACCATAAGAGCTACTAGTCAGTAACATAAAACGCTGTTCGGTGTCCGCATGCACGTAGCCGGTCGTGCGGGCCCAGGTCACGCAGGCTGTGTGGCAGCGGATTCGTGTCGGAGGAGATTGAAGTAATGAGCCACACGTTCGACGATTTCATCGATGAGAACGGCCATATCACCATCGGCGAGGGGCAGACGCTCGTCCGCCACGTCGAGGTGAACGTGAAGGAGAATTCCGACACGCTCGCGTACCGGTTCGTCGATTACTCCCGGGAACGTGACGGCGAAGCTCAGGAGCTGACCTGGGCCGAGTTCGGTACTCGCCTCAAAGCTGTCGCTGCTCGCCTGCAGCAGGTCACCCAGCCCGGTGATCGAGTGGCCATCCTGGCACCGCAGGGCCTCGAGTACGTCATCGCCTTCTTCGGAGCGATCTACGCGGGCACCATCGCGGTACCGCTGTTCGATCCCGACGAGCCAGGGCACACCGATCGCCTGCATGCCGTCCTCGGTGACTGCAAGCCGAGCGCCATCCTCACCGCGAGCAACTCGGCAGCAGGCGTACGCGCCTTCTTCCGCGCGCTCCCCGCCGCGGAGCGCCCCCGGATCATCGCCGTGGACGCGGTCCCGGACAGCGTCGGCGAGACGTGGGTCGAGCCGACGGCCGGGCTCGACGACATCGCTTACCTGCAGTACACGTCCGGTTCGACGCGGACCCCGGCCGGCGTCGAGATCACGCACCGCGCGGTCGGCGTCAACGCGCTGCAGATGGTCGACAGCATGGAGATCAACCACGACTCCCGCGGCGTCACCTGGCTGCCGATGTTCCACGACATGGGTTTGCTCACCGTCATTCTCCCGGCGCTCGGCGGTAAGTACATCACCATCATGAGCCCGCGTGCGTTCGTGCAGCGGCCCTGGCGCTGGATCAAGGAACTCGCCGCGGTGTCCGACGGCGCGGGTACCTTCGCAGCGGCACCGAACTTCGCGTTCGAGCACGCCGCCCAGCGTGGTCTGCCGAAGAACGGCGAGAGTCTCGACCTGTCCAACGTCATCGGTCTGATCAACGGCAGCGAGCCCGTCACCACGTCGTCGATGAAGAAGTTCAACGAGGCGTTCGGTCCCTACGGTCTGCCGAAGTCCGCGATCAAGCCGTCGTACGGCATGGCGGAGGCGACCCTGTTCGTCTCGACCAGCAAGCACGCCGACGAGGCCAAGGTTGTCTACGTGGACCGCGTCGAGCTCAATGCGGGCAACTTCGTCGTCGTCGCCCCCGACGCTCCCGGTGCCATCCCGCAGGTGTCCACCGGAACCGTCGCTCGCAGCCAGTGGGCCGCCATCGTCGATTCCGAGACCGGCACCGAGGTTGCCGACGAGCACGTCGGTGAGATCTGGTTGCACGGCGAGAACATCGGCAAGGGCTACTGGGGCCGCGAAACCGAGACCTCCGAGACCTTCCACAACAAGCTCGTCCACCGCAACCCCGAAGGCTCGCACGCAGACGGCGCTCCCGAGGGTGGCAACTGGATGCGTACCGGCGACTTCGGCGTCTACCACGACGGCGAGCTCTACATCACCGGCCGCGTCAAGGACCTCGTCATCGTCGACGGCCGCAATCACTACCCGCAGGACCTCGAGTTCTCGGCCCAGGAAGCCAGCAAGGCATTGCGTCCCGGCTTCGTCGCAGCCTTCGCCGTCCCGCTCAACCAGCTCCCGGACATCGTCTTCGAGTTCAGTGGCGCAGCCCTGACCAAGGACCTCGACGACAGCTCCGAGCAGCTCGTCATCGTCGCCGAGCGCGCACCCGGCTCCGGCAAGGCAGATCCGGCTCCGATCGCCGACGAGGTGCGTACCGCGGTCTCCGCACGGCACGGCGTCACCGTTCGCGACGTCCTCCTCGTCCCGGCCGGTTCCATCCCGCGCACCTCGAGCGGCAAGATCGCTCGACGCGCATGCAAGGCCGCGTACATCGAGGGCACGCTGCGTGGCGGCTACCAGCAGACGGCCTTCCCGGACGCAGAACTGCCCGACTGACGGACGCACCCTCCGTTTTTCCTCCGACACGACTTGGTGAGTAATGGCTGAACTAGAGACAGACAAAATCGAGCGCGTGGACGGCGGAGACCTCACGGTTGCGCAGCTGCGGGACTGGCTGCGCAACTGGGTTGCAGACGCGACCGGGCAACCGGCGTCGGCCATCTCCGACGACCGCCCGATGGAGGAATTCGGTCTGTCCTCTCGCGATGCCGTCGCATTGAGCGGCGAGATCGAGGAGCTGGTGGGAGTCACGCTGACCGCCACCGTCGTCTACCAGCACCCCACCATCGCGTCGCTGGCCAAGATCATCATCGAGGGCGAGCCGGACGAGCCTGTCGGCACCGTCGACGACGCGTTCTACACCAGCGGCGGGAACTCCGGCGACGCCCACGACGTCGCCATCGTCGGCCTGTCGTCCCGTTTCCCCGGCACCGGACAGACTCCGGAGGAGATGTGGTCGCTGCTGATCGAGGGCCGCGACGGCATCACCGATCTGCCCGACGGCCGCTGGCAGGAATTCACCTCCGATCCGGTCATCGCCGCCGCGGTGGCCGCAACGGTGACCAAGGGTGGTTACCTCGACGACGTCAAGACCTTCGACGCCGAATTCTTCGCGATGTCGCCCAACGAGGTCGTCAACGTCGACCCACAGCAGCGGCTCGCACTCGAGCTGACCTGGGAAGCGTTGGAGCACGCGCACATTCCGGCCAGCTCGATCAAGGGCAGCCAGGTCGGCGTCTTCATCGGCAGCTCCTCCAACGACTACCAGCTCATCGCCGTCAGCGACCCGGCCGTGCACCCGTATGCCCTCACCGGTACGTCCACCGCCATCGTCGCCAACCGAGTGTCCTACTTCTACGACTTCCGCGGGCCGTCGATCGCCGTCGACACCGCGTGCTCGTCTTCGCTGGTCGCCGTGCACCAGGCGGTGCGCAGTCTGCGTACCGGCGAATCCGATCTCGCCGTTGCCGGTGGCGTCAACATGCTTCTCGCGCCGCCCATCACCGTCGGCTTCGGCCAGACGGGTGTGCTCGCGCCCGACGGCCGAATCAAGGCCTTCTCCTCCGACGCGAACGGCATGATCCGCTCCGAAGGCGGCGGACTCGTCGTGCTCAAGCGACTCGAGGACGCCGAACGCGACGGGGACGACATCCTCGCCGTCATCGCCGGATCCGCGATCAACCAGGACGGCCGCTCCAACGGTCTGCTTGCGCCGAACCCGGACGCACAGGCCGATGCGCTGCGGTTCGCATACCGCGACGCCGGCATCAACCCGTCGGGCGTCGACTACATCGAAGCGCACGGCACCGGAACCATTCTGGGCGACCCGATCGAGGCGGACGCTCTCGGTCGGGTGGTCGGTCGCGGCCGTGACGCAGACAAGCCGGCCCTGCTCGGATCGGCGAAGACCAACTTCGGACACCTCGAATCTGCCGCAGGCGCAGCAGGTTTGATCAAGGTCGTGCTCGCGATGCAGGAGAACAAGCTCCCTGCCTCGCTGAACTACGCGGGCCCCAACCCGTACATCGACTTCGACAAGGCACACCTGAAGGTGATTCCGGAGGCCACCGACTGGCCGCGGTACACCGGCAAGGCCGTCGCGGGTGTGTCCGGTTTCGGCTTCGGTGGTACCAACGCACACGTCGTCGTGCGCGAGTACGTCCCGGGTGAGACCGACGGTGCATTCGACCCCGCGGCCGTGGACCCGGAAGCCGTTCTCGTCGAAGGCCTCACCGACGTCTCCGGTGCCGAGCTGCCGATCGTCGCCGACCCCGAGCCTGAACCTGCCGTCTCGGAGGTCGAGACAACCGATCCGGTAGCCGAGGCCGAGTCGATTCTGTCCGATGCTGAAACCGGTTCGAAGACAGTCATTCTCGCTGTGTCCGCGGCCCTTCCGTCGCGTCGTAAGCGAGCCGCCGGAGAGTTGGCCGACTGGCTCGAAACCGAAGAGGGCAGCACGACGCCTCTCGTCGACGTCGGCCGCACGTTGGCCCGCCGCAACCACGGGCGTTCGCGCGCGGTGGTTCTGGCATCCACCACCGCCGAGGCCATCGCAGGATTGCGCGCCATCGCCGCAGGAAAGCCCGGACCCGGAGTGTTCTCCGCAGACTCACCGGCCTCCAACGGTGCAGTGTGGGTGTTCTCCGGCTTCGGCTCACAGCACCGCAAGATGGCATCGCGCCTCTACCGCACCAACGCGGTGTTCGCCGCCGAGGTCGACAAGGTGGACGAACTGCTGGTCGACGAGGCCGGCTACTCCATCCGCGAGATCATCCTCGACGACTCGCAGACCTACGAGTTCGAGAACTCCCAGGTGGGCATCTTCGTCATCCAGATCGCCTTGGCCGCAACGCTTCGCGCGCACGGTGCCGAGCCGTCGGCCGTCATCGGACACTCGATGGGTGAGGTCGCGGCCGCATACGTCGCCGGCGGCCTGAACCTCGAAGACGCAGTGCGCATCATCTACGCCCGGTCGCGACTGCTGGCCGAGGGCCAGGACGGACTCGGAGCCGCATCGCAGGGCGCAATGGCTCTTGTCGAGTACACCCCGGACGAGGTCAAGACCCTCACCGATCAGTTCCCCAACGTCGAGCCCTGCGTCTACGCAGCACCGACCCACACCACCGTCGGCGGACCACGCGCCGAGGTCGAGGCTCTCGTCGAGATGGCCGAGGCCGCAGGCAAGATGGCCCGCCTCCTCGACGTCAAGGGTGCCGGACACACCGCAGCCGTCGACGTGCTGCTCGGTGAGCTGGCCGCCGAACTCGCCGGAATCGAACCCGGCAAGCTCACGGCCGGGGTCTACTCGTCGGTCGATCGCGAGGCCCACTATCGCGTCGGGCATGCGGCAATCCACGGCGTCGAGTACTGGACCAAGGGAATGCGTCATCCGGTCTGGTTCACTCAGGCCGTCAATGTCGCTGTGGGAGACGGTCATACGACGTTCGTCGAGCTCGCTCCCAACCCCGTCGCGTTGATGTCGGTTGCCGCCACGGCTTGGGCTGCAGGCGTCGCCGATTCGACTCTGATTCCGACGCTCAAGCGCAAGGAGGACGAGTCCGAGACCTTCCTTGCCGCTCTGGCGCAGCTGTACGTTCACGGTCATGCACTGGAACTGGCAACGCTGTTCGAGTCCGGCCCGTACGCGGACATCCCTCGAACTGCCTACCTGCGCAAGGAGTTCTGGCTGAACTCGCAGGTCAGCTCCAGCGGTAACGCGCGAGTTCCCGGTGCCCGCGTCGCATTGCCGGACGGCCGCCACGTCTGGGAGGTCCAGGCCTCCGCCGTCGCCGATTTCGATGCACTGGTCACTGCTGCCGCGTCGCAGGTGTTCTCCGATGTGGCACTGGGCGTTTCGGTCTCCCACGCCGGCGTGCCGAAGGCGGGTACGGTCGTCACCACGTTGACCTCGCACCTCGGTGGCGCGTCGGTACAGGTGCACGCGCACGAGGGCTCGGCGTTCACCCTGCTGCACGAGGCCGTCGTCACCTCGGGTGACGTTCGACCGGAACCCGTTGTCGCTGTGGAAGAGCGCTCCTCGTCTCCCATGGAGGAACTGCCGGAGGTCGTCGAGACGTTCGGTGATCGCTGGGATCCGAACGGCAACCAGAAGCTCGAGGACCGACTGGCCGTCATCGTCGCGGAGTCCATGGGCTACGCGCCCGAGGATCTGCCGCCCGAGGTTCCGCTGATCGAACTGGGTCTGGATTCGCTCAGCGCCGTGCGCATCAAGAACCGCGTCGAGTACGAATTCGATATCCCCACAGTGCAATTGCAGGCCGTGCGCGACGCCAACCTGCGTGAGGTGGAGAAGTACCTGCGCTACGCGATCGAGAACCGCGACGAGGTGCAGGCACTGGCAGACAAGCAGGCGGCGGAGAAGGCGGCCGAACAGGCTGCTGCGTCGCCGGCCGCCGTCGAGCCTGCCCCCGCTGCCGGGGACGCTGCTCCCGTTGCCGAGGACACGACTCCCGTCGAGAAGGCTGCCCCGGCAGTTGCTGCCGCGGCGCAGACCGATCTCGGCGGCAAGGAAGCATTCGCCGAGGCCGCCGGATCCGACGTGCCTCCGCGCGACAATGCCGAGCGGATGACGTTCGCGACATGGGCTGTGGTGACGAAGGAATCGGCCAAGGGAATCTTCAACACCCTGCCGATCCTCGACGACGAGACGGCGGAGAAGCTGGCCGCTCGTCTGACCGAGCGGGCCGGCGGCGAGATCACCTTCGACGACGTCCTGGACTCCGAGACCATCGAGCAGCTCGCAGACAAGGTTCGTCCGCACCTCGAGGACGGTGAGATCGACGGCGTCGTACGCAATCTGCGTGCCCGGCCCGAAGGCTCCACCGCCACACCGGTGTTCGCGTTCCACTCGGCCGGTAGCTCCACCGTCGCCTACGAGCCGCTGCTGCGGAAGCTGCCTGCCGGCACGCCGATGTACGGCCTCGAGCGCGTCGAAGGCCCCATCGCCGTGCGAGCCGCGGAGTACGTGCCGCTGATCAAGGCGATCCAGCCCGAAGGACCGTACGTGTTCGTCGGCTGGTCGCTCGGCGGCATCCTCGCCTACGAGGTCGCGCGTCAGATGGAGGAAGAGGGCATCGAGGTCGCCTACGTGGGGCTGCTCGACACCGTCATGCCCGGCACGCAGATCCCGGACACCAAGGACGAGGTGCGCAAGCGCTGGGAACGCTACGCGGCGTTCGCGAAGAAGACGTACAACGTCGACTACCCGATTCCCTACGACAAGCTGGTCGACTCCGACGACGAGGGACAGATCCGCATCATCACCGATCTGGTCAAGCTCAGCGGTGCCAAGATCCCCGGCGGGATCATCGAGCATCAGCGCACGTCGTGGCTCGACAATCGGGCCATCCAGACGGCCGAGCTCAAGAAGTACGGCGGGCACGTGACGCTGTACATGGCCGACAAGTACCACGACGACGCGATCGCTCTCGAGCCCGCGTACGCCACCCGCGAAGAGCACGGTGGCTGGGGACCGGTGGTCGAGGACCTGGAGATCGTCTACGTCGGAGGCGATCACCTCGCGGTCGTCGACGAGCCGTACATTGGAAAAATTGCGGCCCATTTGTCGAAGACGCTCGAGAACATCGAGTCTGCAAGAACCGGAGCGTAGATCTTGAGTGGCACCACTGCTGAGAAGCTGGCCGAACTACGGACGAAGCTCGAACAGGCCGAGGAACCGGCCGGCGACATCGGCGTAGCCAAGCGTGCGAAGAAGGGCATTCCCAGCGCCCGCGATCGCGTCAAGTCGTTGCTCGATCCCGGTAGCTTCGTCGAGATCGGCGCACTGGTGAAGGCCCCGAACGACCCGGCCGCTCTCTACAGCGACGGCGTCGTGACCGGCCACGGAACCGTCGACGGTCGTCCGATCGCCGTGTTCTCGCACGATCAGACGGTGTTCGGCGGAACCGTCGGCGAGATGTTCGGCCGCAAGGTCGCCGGAATCATGGACTTCGCCATCAAGATGGGTTGCCCGGTCGTCGGCATCAACGACTCCGGTGGAGCTCGTGTGCAGGACGCGGTCACGTCCCTGGCCTGGTACGCCGAGCTGGGTCGACGCCACGAGGCGCTGTCCGGTCTGTGCCCGCAGATCTCCCTGATCCTCGGCAAGTGTGCCGGTGGTGCCGTGTACGCGCCCATCAACACCGACATCGTGGTCGCCACCGAAGAGGCGTACATGTTCGTCACCGGTCCGGACGTCATCAAGTCCGTCACCGGTGAGGACGTCAGCCTCGACGAGCTGGGCGGTGCCCGCGTCCAGGCTGTCAACGGCAACGTGCACCACGTCGCTGCCGACGAGAAGGCCGCTTTCGAGTGGATCCGGAACTACCTGAGCTACATGCCGTCGAGCTGCCAGGAGGAGTCGCCGGTGATCAACCCGGGGCTCGAGCCGGAGATCACCGAATCCGATCGCAAGCTCGACTCGTTCATGCCCGACGCCGACAACGCCGGTTACGACATGCACGACATCATCCTGCGCATATTCGACGACGGTGAATTCCACGAACTGTCGGGCCAGACGGCACCGAACGTCATCACCGGCTTCGCCCGCGTCGACGGTCGGCCTGTGGGCATCGTCGCCAATCAGCCGATGCACCTGTCCGGGGCGCTCGACGCCAAGGCAGCGGACAAATGCGCCCGCTTCATCCGCCTCAGCGATGCCTACAACATTCCGATCATCTTCCTCGTCGACACACCCGGCTTCCTGCCCGGCGTCGACCAGGAGACTCTTGGCGTCATCCATCGCGGCGGTCGTTTCATCTTCTCCTTCGTCGAGGCGACGGTGCCGAAACTGACCGTGGTGATCCGCAAGTCGTACGGCGGTGGATACGCGGTGATGGGTTCGAAGCAGCTCGGATCCGACATCAACCTCGCCTGGCCGACCGCCCGCATCGCCGTCATGGGTGCCGAAGGTGCCATCAACATCATGAGTCGCAAGCAACTCGCCGAGGCCGGAGAGAACGCACCGGCCCTGCGCAAGCAGCTCATCAACTTCTACAACGAACACGTGGCAACGCCCTGGATCGCCGCCGAACGTGGCTACATCGACGCGGTCATCGAGCCCTCGCAAACACGCCTCGAAATTCGTAAGGCCCTGCACATCCTGAAGGACAAGGAAGTGCACAAGAGTCCACGCAAGCACTCGTTGCTTCCGATCTAGTCGAACCGAAGTGGGGCGATCGTCGTTTGTCGGGGTCGCTCCGCTCCCGTTCGCGTCAATGGACCACTGCCCCGGTCAGACGTGTGCAATGGTTCATTCACGCACCGGCCGCGGCTGTGTCAATGGACCACTGCACTGCTCAGACGTGTCCGATGGTCCATTCACCCGGCCGATTGGTGTGGAACCATCACGACATCCGGTCGAGGTCTGGCGAGAGCGTGTTGGTAATTCTTTCGTAAGTCGTCGAGCACCTGGTTCGGTCGATCGCGGATGTCTTGTGGTGAATGGGATACGACGATCAGTCCGTGGGCCTGCATTCGGTTGCGTCGAGCTTGTGTCCGCTGGTAGTCGGCCGGTGACAGATGATGGGTCACGGAATCGATTTCACGTGCCAGTGCCACGGCGTCGATCCAGCCGTCGGTCTTGGCGATGAACTCTCCGCTTGGGGCGTAGATGTCGCAGTTGTGTGTCATTGGAGGCAGCCCGCTGCTTCGGTACAGGCGTTGGTCTTCGAGTTCTGCCACCGAGTGCGCGTTGTCCCGCAGCTCGAGAAGTACACGCCGGGTGAGTGCGCTGTAGCGGCGCGGACCTTCGGCCAATTCGGTGGCGATCTCGTCGATGGACACGCCGCCTCGTTGGAGTACCTCGGTCAGCAGGGCAACGCACCCTGTCTCGGATTTCGCGGCCCGCGTGGCGTCGACCAGTGAACGCACCAGAGCAGCAACGCGGATGCTGCCCTTGGTTATGGGCTTCGGAAGCCGCCACGTGCGCTCTGCGCGCACGAAAGACACCGATGCCCGACGCATCTGCGCGGGTAGCAGCAGATGAACCTCCCCGGCGGACCCGTTGGTCCCGTATCCGAACGAATCGAGTCCGACGCAGCCGGTGATCATGCTCGTCGGTCCGCCGTACGCGAGCGCCGCGGCTGAGCGCTCGAGCGTCGACGGATGACCGTTGCGCAGCAGTACGACGCCCGGTAGCAACCGCTGCCACGGCCCGCCGGGCGCGCATCTGCTGTCGATCGCTGCATCACTCACGCCCGCCTCGCGAAGCTGCCGGCGCGTCACAACGCCGGCCGAGCTCAGGTCGAACAATGAATCTGCGTTCCACAATCGTCTCTTCATGCCTGAAGAGTGGAATTCGGATCCGACACGTTCGTCGCCTTCGGCGCTGCCGCGGGCGTTCTGTGGATCAACGACCACTCTGTGGATGAATTGGCCGTTACCACTCTCGAGGTGCACGACGCTGTCGGGCTCGGATGTTAAGGCCGGCCGATGGCGCTACCAACTCCGATGGCCGTCTGCGGGCGTGGCCCCTGCCCCACGGAAGGTGAATGGACCATTGACGCGCTCAGACGTATGCAGCGGTCCATTGACCCACGACGGGCCGAAACGTGAATGGACCCTTGCACGGTCGAGACGTGTGCAAGGGTCCATTGACGCGGAGCGGGGGCGGGCGGAGTCAGTCCTCGAATACTCGCAGTTGTCCGTCTTTGTAGAAGCCCGATCGGGTGACGTCTGCTGTTTCGAGTTCAGCGGGCACGGCGCTCGGGTAGTACTGCTCGTAGCGCTCCAACGAACCCCAGTCTCTGGCCCAGTCGTTTTCGAGGTAGGTGGGGACGGTGACGGGCTTGGCGAGTAGTTCGGACCAGCCCAGGGGGCCGCCGTTCTCGCCGGACTGCCAGGTGTCGGTGGAGCTGACGGCGAGTGGGCGGTCGGGGAGGATGCGATATCCGGGTACCTCGGCGACGCCGTACCGGTGGTCGAAGGGACGTTGGCACGGGAATTGGAGTCCGACGGCCCAGTCGAGCAGCACGGGTTGTTCGCTGCCGATGAGGGTGTTCAGGTTTTCCATCACGGGCACTCGCGGCGGAGTGAACGCGAGCCACTGGTCGCCGGTGAGGTTGGGGTCGTTGGCGACGATGCGGACGGCGTCGGCGTCGGGTGCGATGTCCGCCAACGGGATTCGGAGGTTGCGCCACGAGGGTGCGGGTCCGATGTCGCGCGGCAGGTAGGTGCCCTGGGCCTGGACGCTACCGTCGGGCTGGCGCTTGCCGTATTCGAGCAGTAGCGACTGTCCGTAGGTGAGGGCCCCGGTGTCGTCGTAGGACCAGATGCGTCCGGCTGCGGAGAAGACGACCAGGGGTGCGTCGTCGCTGCGGGCGGGTAGTTGGTACCAGCTCGAGGTGGCCGACGCGGGCTCCTGGATGCCTTCTTGGTAGGAGCCGAGGACGGGCGTGGTGGCCGGGTCGAGTCCGAAGGGCAGGGCGGCGGAGGAGCCGTTGACGCCCACTTCGCCGGTGCCTCCTGCGGTACCCGAACTCTGGCCTTCCTCGAAGGCGGGTCCGACGGCCTGTTGGTCGGTATTGCCTTGTCCTGGTTTGACTTCCACGGCGTCCGCGCTGAGGTCGCTGGGGACGCCGTTGGCGGTGAAGTTGCGCAGTGTGCTGCTCGATCCGCCGAGTGGTCCTGCGACGGGGTCGAAGTCCTCGGGCAGCGGGCTCAGCACGCCTGCGTTGGGGTTCGATTCGACGAGGACGTCGTTGGCGAGTCCGCACGAATTGCCCAGTACCGATTGCACATTCGAGCGTGCCAGCGAGTATGCGGGGTACTGCGAGACGGCTCCCTTGACGAGCGAGAGAATCTCGAAAAGCACCATGATTCCGGCGATGACGGTCAGCGGTGCGGCAGCGAACTTGCGGATGCGTTTGCCGCGCGCGGATGTCGGTTTCGGTTGTGGGGGAGCGTATCCCTCGCGTAGGTACTGGAATGCGGCGACGGCGAGGACGAGTCCGAAGAGGATGAGGAACAGGGTGCCGGATTCGTTGCCGCCGAGCGAGACCGTCTTGTCGAACCACGGCACCCCGTAGCTAGAGACGTACCAGTAGCCGTTGATGCCCGAGAACGACAGTGCGAGAACGAACATCAGTCCGGCGGTGAACAGCGATCGGTTCCGCCGCGAGCGCAGGGCGCTGGCCGAGACGGCGACGGCCGTCAGCGCGGCCAGGCCACCGGCGATTCCGGCGTAGGAACCGAAGTGGTGAGTCCACTTGGTGGGGTTGAACATCATGAAGAAGATGGTGCCGAGCACGACGCCGAGCAGGCGCCAGGCCGGACCGTTCGCGATGCCGGGGATGCGTCGGCGACGCAGCAGCACGAACAGTGTCGTGAACAGGCACAGGATCATCGTCAGGAACGCGAAGCGGCGTGCGACCGAGCCGTCGACGGTCTGTACGAAGAGGTAGTAGTAGCGCAGGAAGTCCTGGTACCACGCCTCGTTGGGGCCGATGATGGTGCGGACTCGGGTCGACTCGATGACCGTGGCGTACGTCTGGTCGGCGAAGACGACGACGAGGACCAGTACGCCTGCTGCGGCCAGTGGTGCCAGCATCGCGAGGGTGCCCACCTGGCGGTGGCGTCGGACGACGATGCGCGCGATGGGCCGGGCCCCGGCGAGAAGCGCTGCCACACACATCAATCCGGTCGGCGCGGCGGCGAGGGTGAAGGCTCCGATGAGACATGCTGCGGCTGCGGGGAGCAATCGGCCGGTGGCGATGGATCGTTCCACCGAGCACCAGGTGAGCAGTGCTCCGAGGGCGACGATCGGTTCGGGGCGCAGACCGTTGTTGTACGGCAGCCAGAACGCGAGGAACACCAGTCCGCCGGTCCACAGGGCGACGTTGGACTTGCGGACGGCACGGCCGAGGCGTGGCACCACCTCTCGACTGATCACCATCCAGCACAGGACGCCTGCGATGAGGGCGGGCAGGCGCATCCACGGGCTGGCGGTCGAGATCTTGGCGAAGACGGCGAGTACGTCGTAGTACCAGCCGAACGGGGCCTCGGGGACGCCGAACCAGCGGAAGTAGTTGGCCATGTAGCCGGAGTGATCGGCGGCGCGGGCCATCGTGAGCAGGTAGCCGTCGTCGGAGGTGTTCGCGCCGACGAAGTGCCAACCGACCAGAGCACCGAGCACGGTGACGTCGACGCCGGTGAACTTCCACCAGTGCGACGGGAAGAAGCGGCGGTGCGCGCGACCGTCGGTGCCGTCGAGCCGGCCGAGTGCGCCGATGGCCAACAGGGTGCAGGCGATCGCGAGGATCATGATCAGGGACTTCAGGAGCGTCGGCGACGACGAGAACCGCGAGTCGACGTCGACGGTGACGGACATGTCGGCCGGGGCCGCACCGCTGAGATCGCTGAAGATGCCGACGACCTGGGGGCGTAGGTCGCCGTCGAGACGGCCTTGGATCGGTTGTCCGTCGTCGTCGGTCAGTCCGGTGAATGCCGCGGAGGTGTACTGGTCGTTCGAGGTGATCTCGATGGTCGCGCAGCGGGTGCTCTCGACGTCGGCGCGAGGTGCCGTCGCGACGACCACGTTGCGGTCGAGAACGTCGACGTTCGATTCGCCGACGCGAACGAACAGACTGTTCAGTGCCGCGCCTTCACCCTGTGGGGGTGCCGTTGCCAGCAGTAGCCCGCCCGACGCGGGGAGTGCTGCGACGGCAGAGCACGGGAGGGTCGCGGTGAGACTCAGGGGTGCCTGGGACACCAGCGGGGCGTCCACGTCCTGCAGGAGCCCGTTCTGCGGCCACGCGATGGTGGCGGTGGTCTGAGTGACGGGCGCGAACGGAGTGATCAGCGCGAACAGCACACCGAGAACGCCGGCCACCATGGCGATCAGCCGGGGAACTCGTACCTGAGCACGAAGTTCGTCCGAGGCTCGCAGTGGAGCGGGAACGGGTGGACCAGCTGATGAATCTGTCACGACGTCGGGCACGAGAGTCGATGTTATGCGAGCGTGACGAAGAGGTCACACAGGCACCGTCCCCGGAATCGTTACAGAACCAGGGGATCAGTCGGTTTTCATCGGCCCGTCGCTGGCCAATCCGGACCGTGACTGCTGCTCGACGTCGATCTCGGCCGTCGCCGCGTCGGGATCGAGTGGCATGTATCTCTCGATCGAGCCCCAATCTCGGGAGTAGTCGTCGGCGAGGTACGACGGCAGTGTCTGCGCTCCGAGGAGCAGTTCGGTCCAGCCGAGCGGGCCGCCGCCGATCGAGTCCTGCCAGGCGTTGGTGGATTCGGCACCGGTGCGGTCGGGCAGGATGCGGTACTTCGGTACCTCGGCGACGCCGTCGCGATGATCGAACGGACGCTGGCACGGAAACGCGAGTCCGACGGCCCAGTCCAGCAACACCGGATCGGTCGATCCGACCAGGGAGTTCAGCGTCTGGGTCCTCGGGACGCGCGGCGGGGTGACGGCGAGCCATTGATCGCCGGCCAGGTCGTTGTCCTCGGCGACGATGCGCACGACGTCCGCGTCGGCGGGCAGGTCGTTCATCGGGACCCGCAGGTTGCGCCACGACGGCGACGGACCGATATCGAGCGGGGTGACGCGGCCCAATGCCTGAACGTCGCCGCCGTCGCGGCGTCCGTATTCCAGTTCGACGCGTTGGCCCGGGGTGACGACGCCGTCCTTGTCGACCGATCGGATGCGGCCTGCGGCGGCGATGGCAATGAGGTCGCCGTCTCCAGGAAGCTGGTACCAGCCCGAGGTCAGGGACGCGGGCTCGGTGGCTCCGAAGCTGCCCAGCACCGGAGTGGTTGCAGGATTCAAACCGAACGGCAGAGCGACTGTGCTGCCGTTGATTCCGATGTTCTCGTTGGTTCCGCCGGAGGTGCCGGCGGAGTTCGACGAGGTGGCCGCCGCGCTCTGTTCGGAGTCCTCGGGGCGGATGGAGTTGGCGCTGCCCTGCGCGGTGTCCTCGGAGTCTGCGGTCAGGTCCTGGGCGACGCCGTCGGGGGTGAAGCCGGTACTCCCACCGGCACCCAATGCTTCGGCTGCGGGATCGAGCGGTTGGAGGACCGAGCCGTTGACGTCGGTCTCCACCTGCACATCGCCGGCGAGTCCGCACGAGTTTCCGGCGAGGGCGGAGAAGTTCGATCGGGCAATGGAGTACGCCGGGTACTGCGCCACAGCGCCTTTGACGAACGAGAGCACCTCGAAGGCGACGACCCCGCCGGCGACGATGGTCAGCGCGGACGGCGCGAAGCGTCGACGCGTGCTGGGTTCCTTTCGGCGATAGGGCAATCGGACGTGCTGGTAGGCCGCGTAGAGCAGCGTCAGAACCGTCAGGCCGAGCAGGATCGTCGAAAAGCCCTTTCCGGCAATGGACGGCGGCTTGTCGAACCACGGAATGCCGTAGCTCGAGACGTACCACCAACCGTTCGAGCTGGTGAACGCCACCGCCGTCAGGAACAGTACGGCGGCGGTGAACAGTGTTCTGTTGCGCGGGGATCGGACGGTTGCCGCGGTGACGGCCACGGCAGCCAGCGCGGCCAACGATGCGGCGAGACCGGCGTACACACCGAAGTGGTGGGTCCACTTGGTGGGGGTGAACATCATCAGAGCCAGTGCGCCCAGGATGATTCCGAGGATCCGACGCGACGGCCCGGTGGCGGTGCCGGGGATGCGTCCGTTCTTGCGGAGCATCACCGCGATGCACACGACGATGCACAGCAGCATCGCAAACATGCCGAATCGTCGGGCGAGCGAGCCGTCGGGCGAGATGGTCATCAATGCGTCCCAACGGACGCGTTCTTCGAACCACGGCACGTTCGGTCCGATGGCCGAACGCACCCGGGTCGCTTCGAGGACGGTGCTCAGAGTCTGGTCGGCGAAGATCGCGATCAGCACCGCCAGTCCCGACGCGACCAGCGGCGCAAGGACGGCGAGCAGTCCCACCTGGCGAGCTCGCTTGACCACGATCATCACCAGCGGGCGCAGTCCGGCGAGCAGGGCGGCGACGGCGATCAACCCGGTGGGACCGGCGGCGAGGGAGAAGGCGGCGATCAGGGTGCCGATGGCGGCGGGCAGCAGTCGTCCGGTGGCGATGGCGCGTTCGATCGAGCACCACGTGAGCAGGGCACCGAGGGCGATGATCGGTTCCGGGCGCAGTCCGTTGTCGTAGGGCAGCCAGAAGGCGAGGAACACGAATCCGGCGGTCCACAGCGCGACCCGGTTGGTGAGCACCGCGCGGCCGAGGCGGGGGATGACCTCGCGGCTGATCACCAGCCAGCACAGCAGGGCCGCGATGGTGGCGGGCAGGCGCATCCAGATACTGGCGGTGCTGACCTTGGCGAGGGCGGCGAGCATGTCGTAGTACGGCATGCCGAACGGTGCTTCGGGGACGCCGAACCAGCGGAAGTAGTTGGCCATGTAGCCGGCGTTCTCGGATACGCGGGCCATGTTGAGCAGGTAGCCGTCGTCGGAGGTGTTCGCGCCGATGAAGTGCCACAGCACCAGCACGCCCACCACGACGGCGTCGACGCCGGTGATCGACTTCCAGCGTGAGGGGAGGAATCGGCGGTGGCGTCGACCGTCCATGCTGTCGAGGCGATGCAGCGCGAACAGGGATGCGATCACAGCGAGTGCGCCGACGATCATGGCCAGCAACTTGAACGCGGTGGGACTCGAGGAGTAGCGCGAGTCGATGTCCGCGCGCACGGTCAGGCCGTCGACCGGGGCGGTGAGGTCGGTGTAGATGCCGACGACCTGCGGCCGGATGTCTCCGTCGACCGTGATCGCCTCGCCGTCGAGGTCGACGATGGTGTTGGTGGCGTTGGACGACACGGTCAGGGCGCAATTGCCGCTCAGCTCGGAAACGGGAGTCTCGGCAAGAACCCGATCGCGCAGCAGAACCTGCAGTCGGCCGTCGTCGACCCGCACGATCAGTGCCTTCTGCTCGGTCTTCGCAGCGGCGATGGGTGCAGTGGAGATCAGCGTGCCGCCGTCGGTGAGAGCACTGGCAGCGCTGCACGGAACGGTTGCTTCGAGGTCGACGGGCGAGTAGCTCACCAGCGGGGCATTGACGCTGCCGAACGAACTCTGCGGCCACGACAGCGTCGCGACGTCCTGCTGAACCGGCAGCAAGGGAGTCGCGATGGCCAGAACCGCACCGATGATGCCGGTGACGATCGCTACCAGCCGGGCGGTTTTCGGGTTCGGAGCGGTCTCGGGCACGCCGACGATGCTATGGGACGAGCGTCCGCACATCCCACACCCATACGCCACCTGTGTACCGAGGCTGGACACCGACGAGGTCGGTCACGGTGGTGCGTAGGGCGATGGTGTTCTTGCTCGGCGGCAGGACGACGACGTCGGCCTCCCAGAACGCCATGTCCTGCGCTGCCTGACTTCGCTGATCGTCGGTGATCTCGGGAACGGTGCCCGAGTCGTAGACCGAGCCGAGCAGCAGTGCGGTGGGTCGGTCGACGGCTCCGTACTTGGCGACCTTGTCTTCTTGGTCGCTCGGTCCGACGAAGTATCCGGCGGCCAGCTTGAAGCCCATGTCGGCGTCCATCTGCCAGCGCAGCGGGCGCGCGTCCTCGGGCCGTGGGAGGGGAACGGTGACGACGGAACCGTCGTCGACGTAGTTCTCCCACTCACCGTCGGCGAAGAACTCCGGGGTGGGGGACTTGTCGACGGTGACCAGCGGCGTCGGGATGAGGGGCACGAGCGCGAGGGCGAGTCCGGCGATCCAGAATGCAGGCAGCGGACGCAGTCCGTTGCGGAACGTTCGATCGGTGGCCAGGACGAGCAGCAGGGCCAGGGCAGGCACCGCGCCCAACGCGAAGCGGGTTTCGAGCACGGATTCGACGAGGGGGTACTCGGCGAGCTTCGTCCACGGCAGCGTGATGCCGGTGTCGTTCTTGCCGATCACCAGCGTCGCGCCGAGCGAGAGCACGCTCATGACGATCGCGGTCGCGGCGGCGGCACGGGCCGATGCGACTCGCCACATCCACACCGCGGCAACCAGGCACAGCACCAGCAGCGGCCAACCGAAGTACGCGTTCTCCTCGGTGGCGTTGATGCGGACGTTCTGCCCCGGCGTCGCCTCGCCGCCGAGGGATTGCGTCGGGAACTGGAACAGCGCTTTGGCGTCGTTGCCCATCGGCCCGTGTTCGAGGAACGAGTACGACTGCGGGCCGAAGAACTGCCACCACAGCGGAAACGCCACGAGAGTCAACGCGATGCCGGCCGATACGGCGAGTCGGGGCACGGCATTGCGGACGGCGGGCCACAGCGATCGCGGCCGTGACAGGTAGTAGACGACGGCGAAGATGGCGAACGACATCGCGAAGATCAGCAGCGGTTCTTCGCCGAGCAGGACCTGCAGCGCGACGATCAGGCCGAGGCCGACGGTGTTCTTGGTGGTACCGCCGCCGCGGGCGATGCGGGTGACCAGCATGGCGATGACCGGAAGCAGGAACAGCACCACGAAGTTGGGGTGCCCGTTGGCGTGCGAGATCGCGCCGGGGGCGAAGCCGCACAGCGCACCGCCCATGGCCGCGGCACCCTTGGATGAGTTGAGCTGGCGGGAGAACAGCCAGAACCACGCGAACGACGTTCCTGCCAGTCCGACGGTGAGAGCAATTGCCCAGGTCACCGTGGGTCCGAAGAGCAACGTGATCGGGGCCAGCGGGATGGAGATGCCGAACATCGCCGTGTTCGCCATCAGATTCACCCCGAGCGGGTAATTCTGCAGGTCACTCGCAAACGGGTTGCTCAGCGAAGCAACCGAATGCGCGGCGACGGAGAAGAACCACTCCCACATGGTCTGGTCCTGGCCGCTGTTGTAGAGGTAGCCGCCACCCAGATTGCGCCACTGGCCCTGCAGGACGTAGACGGCAGCGACCAGAAATCCGACCGCTGCAACGACGTCACCACGTCCGACGCCGGAGTGTCGAGCCGGTGCCGTTGTCGGCTGCCGCTCGAGAACTCTCTGGTCGTGGGTGGTCATCGCGTCGAGGTTACAGAAACATCACGGTGGGCGAAAACTCGAACGACCTGGGTCACATGATCATGCAGTGCGCACAACCAGCGCGAAGGGTCCGATGTCGGTCACGGTGAAGCGTGGATCCTCGAACAGTGCCTCGGGGAAGGTGACGGTGTAGCGGCGCACGTTCGGATCGTTGGGGTAGACGTCCTCGGCCAGGCGCAGGGTGTAGCCGTCGGCACCGCGCCGGAAGAGGAATGCGTCCGGTGCCCGCCACGGGCTGCTTTCCAGCGCGTCGATCAACTGATCGGGTGTCTCGAGTTCGGTCCATTGCTCGATGGCGTCGGCTCGCTGATCGAACTGCGCCAACGGGTTGGCGTAGTGCGAGGTCAGTCCTTGGAAGCCGAAGTACGGGTAGTAGCTGAGGAACGAGGTGTCCGCGGTCAGTACGACGGTGTCGTCGCGCGGACGCTGGGTCTGCTCGGTCAAGGTTTCGTCGACCTCGCCGTAGTAGGAGACCGCGCTCGGTGGGCGCATGTCGGCGCGGTTGCCGTCACCGTCGGTGTCGGAGTAGGCGACGGTGATCTCGGTCTGCAGTACCTGGGGGATGTTCTGCGCGTAGGTCATGGCACCGATGGCCGCTACGACGACGGCGGCGATGCGGAACTTCGGGGGCTCGTTGATGGCCTGGTAGATCGCGTGGCTGCCTTCGAGGAAGCCGAAAACGCCTGCGCTGCCGAGCAATACGATCAGGACTGCTTCGAGGCGGAACGAGAGCAGGGTGGTGCCCGCAGCCGTGGCTGCCATGGACAGCAGAGTCCACAGGTAGATCGATACGACGCCGACGCCGAGTGCCTGTGCCCGGCGTGAGGACGAGAACCGCACCGCGACCCACACCGTGCCGATGAGGCACAGTCCGCCCATCAGGGAGAACTCGAACATCGGGAAGGGAAGTGTCGCACCGGCTTCGGGCAGGTAGTGCAACGCCGTGCCCGACGTGGACGGCGCACCGCGCAGGAATTCGATCAGGTACGGCAGCCACACGGTCGCGGCGATGAGTCCCGAGATCGCGGCGATCGCGGCGACCTTGATCGCGATGGGAACCAGGACGTTCCAGGACTTCCGCTCGCGATATGCGAGGACCGCGGCGAACAGTGCCATGAGTACGACGGTGAACGCCGCCAAACCGAGGTACAGCGTGTAGAACGTTGCGGCCAGACCGAGGAAGAGTCCGGTGCCGACCACCGCGCCCCACCCACCCGATGCGCTTCGGTGCAGCGCTCCCCACGCGAGAACCAGTGCCGGAGCGAAGAGCATCACGATCACGGCGCTGTATGCCTCGGGGGAGGCGTGGGCGACGACGAGTGCGGTGGTGACGGCGCTGACGGCGACAGCCCAGTCGGCTCGGATGAGCGCCTTCCACAAGACGAATGACACGACGGCGGTGACGGCGAGCAGCCCGATTGCGTAGGGCTTGAACACTTCCCAGCCGTCCATGCCCAGGACGTTGCCCACGCGTCCACCGAGCCAGAACCAGCCGGCGGGGTAGAACGGCGGGATGTCGGCGTACGTCATGTCCCGCAACGACGCCGAATCCGTCAGCCGAGTCAGGTATTCGGTGCGAAACTCCTGGTCGACGGAGATGCCGAACAGGTAGAGCTTGGTTGCAGCCAGCGGCATCCCGAGGGTGACGGTGACGAAACCGCTCAACCCGGCCCATGCTGCGAGTCGAGCGATCCACGGCCACTTGTGAATTCGGTACAGGTAGATCGACGCGGCGAACAGTGCTGCGGCAACCACCTGCCCGAGCGTCGTGATCGCGCGAGTGACGTTGGACGAGTTGAACGCCGGCCACTGAACCAGTGAGAAGGCGTACAACCCGACCGTCGCCACCACGACTGCGAAAAGCGCACCGAGAGCGATTTCCCCGACGGCAGAAGCGGTTCTGCGAGCCGGTGCAACCCCGATTGTCATCGAGATCAGATGGGCAGCTTGCGGAAGATCGGCCGCGGCACGTGCCGCAGCACCATCATCACCAGACGCCACGGCGCGGGAGTCCAGATGAGGGGAGTGCCCTTGCGTGACGCGTTCACCGCGAGCTTGGCGATGACCTCCTTGTCGACGGTCATCGGGGCTTCCTTGACGTGCGCGCTGAACTTGGTGCGCACCATGCCCGGACGAACGACGGTGACCCGAGGTCCGAACTCTCGCAACGCTTCTCCGAGTCCGAGGTAGAAGCCGTCGAGTCCGGCCTTGGTGGAGCCGTAGACGAAGTTGGAGCGTCGTACCCGCTCGCCTGCCACCGAGGACATGACGATGATGCGGCCGTACGCCTGGGCCTTCATCTTCTCGCCCAGCAGCACACCGACCGACACCGAAGCGGTGTAGTTGATGTTCGCGGCGAGGACGGCCTTGCGCTGGTCCTGCCAGAGCTGCTCGGCATCGAAGTCGACGGCGAAGGCGACGATGGCGACATCGACGTCACCCTTGGCCCAGGCGGCGTCGATGACCTTCGGGTGCGATGCGGTGTCGAGTGCATCGAAGTCGATGACGTCGACGGACTTCGCGCCCTTGGCGGTCAGTTGTGCAACGGCGCTCTCGCGCAGCGGGTCGTTCGGCAGCGCAGCGAGGATGACACGTGCCGGCGACTTCGACAGGTACTCCTCGGTAATCGCGAGACCGATCTCGCTGGTGCCACCCAGAACGAGAATCGTCTGGGGGTTACCTACGGCGTCTATCGTCACAGCAGTTCCAGCCTTCTAGCCATATCGGAGGCGAAAACGCCTGTGGGGTCTACAGATCGACGGACCTTGATCCATTCGTCGATCCGCGGGTACATCGAATGGAACGTCTCGGCGTCGGTGCGCGAATCTTTCGCGGTGTACAGACGGCCACCGAATTCGAGCACGCGCTTGTCGAGTTCGCGGACGAACTCGTTCAAGCCCGGCTTGATCGGGAAGTCGACGCAGATGTTCCAACCCGGAATCGGAAAGCTCAGTGGCGCTTTGTTTCCGGGCCCGAACAGCTTGAACACGTTGAGGAACGAGTAGTGCCCGGACTTCTGGATATCGACGATGATCTTCTTGAACTCGTCGACGGCCTCCGGCGGCACCACGAACTGGTACTGGAGGAATCCCTTGGAGCCGTAGGCGCGGTTCCACTCACTGAACATGTCGAGTGGGTGGTAGAACGCCGTGAGGTTCTGCACCTTGTTCCGGTAGTTGCCGGCCTTGCGGTACCAGACCTCGCCGACGGCGGAGAACGTGTACTTGTTCGCAAGACCGTTCGGGAAGATGTCCGGGAACGTCACGAGCGGCTTGGCGTTGAATCGCAGCGGATCTTTCTGCAACTTCTCCGGCAGCTGGTCGAGCCGAGCCAACGATCCACGGGAGAGGGCTGCGCGGCCGAGCTTGGGCGGCGGAGCAACCGCGTCGAACCATGCGCTCGAGTAGTCGTAGTTGTTCTCGCTGCCGTCGCTGTGCAGTGCGATGGTTTCGTCGAGGGTGCTGGTGACGTCGCCGTCGGCGATGAAGTACGCCGTTTCCGTGGGCGTCATCTCGATGGTCGCGCGCAGGATGATGCCGGTCAGACCGTTGCCGCCGACCGTTGCCCAGAACAGTTTGGCGTTCTTGCCCGACGGCGTCAGGTGGCGGATCTGACCGTCCGCCGTGAGCAGTTCCATCGAGCGGACGTGGTTGCCGAAGCTACCCGCGCTGTGATGGTTCTTACCATGGATGTCCGTTCCGATGGCCCCACCGATGGTGACCTGTCGCGTCCCCGGCAGCACCGGTACCCACAAACCGAACGGCAGCGCGGCACGCATCAGCTGGTCGAGGTTGACGCCACCGTCGACGTCGACGATGCGCGTGGACGCGTCGATGCTGTGAATGCCGTTCAGCGCATTCATGTCGATGACGAGGCCGCCGGAGTTCTGCGCGTTGTCACCGTAGGAGCGGCCGAGGCCGCGGGCGATGACGCCGCGTCGGAGGTAGGCCGGCTTGGAGTCGTTCTGCTCGGCGACCTGCTTGACCGCGTTCGCGATGAGTTCGGGGTCGGAGGTCGAGAGCACCTCTCCAGTGGAGGGAGCAGTGCGGCCCCAACCGGTGAGTGTGCGGGTCTGCGTGGGTAGCGGCGCAGTGTTCCCGGCCTGTGGTTCCAGGGGGAAGAGTGCGTCGTCGGCTGTCGTGGACATCGCTCAAGAGGGTACCCGCACCGCAGCAGCGGCTAGTGTCAGTCCTCGTGTCCACCCCCGACCGCTCCGCAGAAGAAGGCTCGACGGGCGACGACTGGTCGCCCGAGGACGAAGAGTTGCAGCATCACGTCCCGCTACCCGTCGAGCTGCCGTTGACCGAGAACATCGCCGACGCGGCCCTCGACCTCAAGACGCAGGTGCTGCGTTTCCTGGCGACGGGTGTGTTGTCGGCGATCGTCGACCAGGGCGTCAACCTGCTCCTGCATTTCGTGTTCGGCGTCGGTGTGACGCTGGCCAAGGCCATCGGCTTCGTACTCGGAACGACGACGGCCTACCTGATCAATCGCCGCTGGACGTTCAACGCGGCCCCGTCGCGGGCTCGGTTCTTCGCCGTCGTCGCGCTGTACGGAGTCACCTTCGCCGTCCAGGTGGGCATCTACACCTGGCTCTACCAGGCCCTTCCCGACGGCTTCTGGTACGCCAACGTGGCCTTCGTCATCGCGCAGGGCACGGCGACGGTCATCAACTTCCTCGTTCAGCGATTCGTGATCTTCAAAATTCGCTGAGCCTCCGGGCTCGCCGCCGGGGGTTCACAAACGCGCGCGCACTTGCCGGACGCGCGTTCGCCCCCGTGAGGTTCACAAACGCGCGCGCACTTGCCGGACGCGCGTTCGCCCCCGTGAGGTTCGCACACGCGCGCGCACTTGCTGAACGCGCGCATTCTCGTCAACGGTCGCGGGCGATTCTGCACGCGTCTGACGAACGCGCGCGCGTTTGCCCGATCTGGCGTCGCCGCCTCGCCCCGCCGCTCACGAGAAGTTCGGCAGGGCTCCGCGTGCGAGGGCTTCGGCGAGGGTGGGGGCGGCTGTGTCCTTGTCGGAGAGTTCGTAGGTCAGAGGCGATCCGTCGCGTCCGGTGGTGGGCCAGTCGATGCCCAGGGCGGGGTCGAGTGGGTTGATGTCGCGGTCCAGGGTCGGGGTGTATTCCAACGAGCACAGGTACATGACGGTCGAATTGTCTTCCAGGGACAAGATGGCGTGGCCGAGTCCTTCGGACAGGAACACTGCTTTGCGGTCGATGTCGTCGATCAGCACGCTGTCCCACTGCCCGAACGTCGGGGATCCGACGCGGAGGTCGACGATGACGTCGAGGAATGCTCCGCGGGCGCAGGTGACGTATTTCGCTTGTCCGGGTGGGTTGGTGGTGAAGTGGATCCCACGCAGGACCCCGGCGGCGGAGACCGAGCAGTTCGCCTGCAGCAGCTCCAACGACCGCCCGGTGGTCTCGGCGAACGCCGAGGCTTTGAACCATTCGAAGAACACACCGCGATCGTCGCCGAACTGGCGTGGGGTGTACTCGTAGGCACCGGCGATGCTCAACTCGCGAAAGCTCATGCTCGGTGTCCTCGGTCGATCAGATCCAGCAGGTAGCGGCCGTACCCGGATTTGACGAGTGTCTCCGCGCGGGCGCGCAGTTCGTCGTCGGTGATGAATCCGCGTCGCCACGCCACTTCTTCGGGGGATCCGATTTTCAGGCCCTGACGTTGTTCGATGGTGCGCACGTAGTTCGAGGCGTCGAGCAGCGAGTCGAAGGTGCCGGTGTCGAGCCAGGCGGTACCGCGGGGGAGGACTTCGACCTGGAGGCGGCCGGCCTCGAGGTAGTGGCGGTTGACGTCGGTGATCTCGTATTCCCCACGCGCGGACGGTTGCAGGTCGCGGGCGATGGCGATGACGTCGTTGTCGTAGAAGTACAGCCCCGGGACGGCGTAGTTCGATTTCGGGGCGGCGGGTTTTTCTTCGAGGGAGATGGCTTTTCGGTTCGCATCGAATTCGATGACGCCGTAGGCGGTGGGGTCGGAGACCTCGTAGGCGAAGACGGCTCCGCCGTCGATGGTGTCGAAGCGGGACAGTTGGGTGCCCAGGCCGGGGCCGTAGAAGATGTTGTCGCCCAACACCAATGCCGCGGAGTCGGTGCCGATGTGGTCGGCACCCAACACGAAGGCCTGGGCGAGTCCGTTGGGCTCGTGTTGGACCTTGTAGGTCAAGTCGATGCCGAATTGGGAGCCGTCACCGAGCAGACGCGTGAACTGGTCGGCGTCCTGGGGTGTGGTGATGACGAGGATCTCGCGGATCCCGGCCAGGATCAGAGTCGAGAGCGGGTAGTAGATCATCGGTTTGTCGTAGACCGGGACCAGCTGCTTGCTGACGCCCATCGTGATCGGATGAAGACGCGAGCCCGTGCCGCCCGCCAGAATGATTCCCCGCATGACGGCGAAGTCTTCCAGACCCTCCGATCACCCGCTCGCTTGTGCCGCTCCGTTTCCGCGCGCGATGTGGAATCCGCCTCTAAACTTCGTCCTGCCTCGCAGCTGTGGGGAACGGGACCGACTGACCACCGAGAACCGAGGACAAGCCACGTGACGACGACGAACCAGATCGCCACCGGTATCGATCAGGTCACCGCTCTGCTCTCCACAGTGACCGACGCCGAACGCGCATCGGCGACGCCCTGCACCGAGTGGACCGTCGCCGACCTGACCGATCACCTGGTGAACACCGCTGCCAACCTGGTGACCATGGCTCGGGGTGGAGAGATCGACTGGTCGGCAACGCCCGAGTCGTCCTCGGATCCGATTCCGCTGTGGACCGAGCGGACTCGCGAACTGCTGGCCGAGATCGACGCAGGTTCGCCGCTGCCGCTCGGCATGGTTGCCGCGGAACTCTCGGTGCACGCGTGGGATCTCGCGACCGCACTCGGTCGCGGCACCGATGATCTCGACCAGACCGTGCCCGAGGAGGGGATGGTGTTCATGTCGGCGAACATGACCGACGAACGGCGCGGTGGTGCCTTCGATCCAGAGCAACCGGCACCCGACGACGCGAACGCGTACGAGCGTTTGGCGGCTTTCGCCGGCCGCACTGTCCGAGGCTCCTGACAGTTCCGACGGCCGATCACTCCCACGGGATTCGGTAGGGCCGACACGGCACTCCCTCGTACGGTTCGGGCACTTCCGGTGCCAGCTGCGGGATTGCCCACATGAGGCCGAACAACAGCGCTATCGATGTCGCGAGACGAACAGGAATCTTCCCCAGACCCATCCGATTACTACTCCCCCGAAGTCGAGCAGAAGCTAGCACGCGTGGCAGACAAGATCGGCCCGCACGAGCATCCCCCGGTAAAGTGCCTGTTCATGAGAATTCTCGTCACGGGTGGGGCCGGGTTCATCGGCGCGAACTTCGTACATCAGACCCTCGCGCAGCGTCCCGACTCCCAGGTCACCGTGCTCGACAAGCTCACTTACGCCGGCAACAAGGCTTCCCTCGATCCAGTGGCCGATCGAATCGAGTTCGTGCACGGCGACATCGCCGACGCCGATCTCGTCGACCGCCTCGTGCGCGAGACGGACCTGGTCGTGCACTTCGCCGCCGAATCCCACAACGACAACTCGTTGACCGATCCGTGGCCGTTCGTGCACACCAACGTCATCGGTACCACCACCTTGCTCAATGCGGTCCGCGAACACGACGTCCGCTACCACCACATCTCAACCGACGAGGTCTACGGCGACCTCGAACTCGACGACCCGGCGCGGTTCACCGAGTCCACTCCGTACAACCCGTCGAGCCCGTACTCGTCCACCAAGGCGTCGAGTGATCTGCTGGTGCGCGCCTGGACTCGGTCGTTCGGGGTCCGCTCCACCATCTCCAACTGCTCCAACAACTACGGTCCGTACCAGCACGTGGAGAAGTTCATTCCGCGTCAGATCACCAACATTCTCAGCGGCTCCCGGCCCAAGCTCTACGGGGCAGGGCAGAACGTGCGTGACTGGATCCACGTCGACGATCACAACAGCGCCGTCTGGGCCATCATCGACGGCGGCCGCATCGGCGAGACCTACCTCATCGGAGCCGATGGCGAAGCGAACAACCGCACCGTCCTCGAAGCGATTCTCGAAGAGACCGGCAACGCACCCGACGCCTTCGACTTCGTCACCGACCGCCCCGGCCACGACCTGCGTTACGCCATCGAATCGACCAAGCTCCGCACCGAATTGGGTTGGACGCCAACGTATGTCGACTTCCGTGCCGGGCTGAAGGCGACCATCGACTGGTACCGCGAGAACGAGCAGTGGTGGCGACCGCAGAAGGACGCCACCGAGGCCGTCTACGCGGCGAAGGAGTCGGTCCTGCCCTGAAGCAGGGCCTAGCTGCTGCGCGACATCCGGTGGCGCAGCAGCAGGTACACCGCGCGACGCATGAACGACGTCATCAGTGCCTTGGCGTTTCCGATGCGAACGTCGTTGTCGGACAACAGGCTCGGGTCGCTGGCCTGTAGTGAGCGGTGGAAGTCGGCGGCCTGACGTGCCTGCTGCGTCGCAAGCTCCACACTCCACTGCCCCGAGTTGATGCGGAACGATGCCAGTGGTCGGGGAATTGCCACGATGTCGCCGCGGAGCGCGACAGCGATGAACGTGGCCTGATCGATCAGGTAGGGATGACTGTTGTCCCACAGCCCGATTTCGCGGAGCTCCGCGAGCTTCATCATGACGCCGCCCGGTTCGCCGAAGATGTTGGCACCGGCTCGGACTGCGGTTCGCGCGGCAACTCGACCCGAGACCGTTCCGTGGAGGCCGCCGAGCCCGCGGGCGGCGATGACCGTCTTGCCGTAGGCGTCGATCAACGTCCGCTGAGAGGCGACCAGAACGGCGGTCGGGTTGTCGTCGAATGCCTGGACCTGAGTCGCCAACGCGGTGGGCGCGATGGTGTCGTCGCCGCAGACGAGTTTGATCAATTCGCCGGTGGCCTCTTCGGTGACCCGATTCCAGTTGGCCTGCGCGCCGCCACCGGCCGGGGTCGTCAGCACACGAATGCGCGGGTCGTCGAATTTCTGCGCGACGGCGAGGGTGTCGTCGGACGACGAATGATCGGCGATGACCAGCTCGAAGTCCGTGAAGGTCTGGGCGAGAATCGAATCGATGGTCTCGGCCAGGTACTCGGCGTTGTTGTACGCCGGGACGACGACGGATACACGGGGTGTCATGGTGTGGGGGCCTGGCTCTTTCTGCGGAACGAGAAGTCGCGGTAGCCGAAGAAGCTGACGACTGCCATCACTGCTGTGACGACCAATTGTGAAGGGATGGGCGGGAAGTGGAAGACGGATACGGCGATCGTCATCAGAGAGATGTTGGCGACGAACGCGCCGAAGTTCACGACGAAGAAGCGCAGCAGATCGCGTAGGAAGTGCCCACGCACGCGGAACACCAGGTATCGGTACATCGCGAACGCGCACAGCACGTTGCAGAGGTAGCCGAGCACGATCGCGGCGTGATATCCGTATCGCTCACCGATCAGCAACTGCCACAAGATGAACCACGCGGTACCCAGTGCAGTGTTGACGCCACCGACGAGCAGGAACGCGATCTTCTGATTCTTGACGATGCGCATCAGCGGCCCCGGTGCGCCGTTCATCCCGGCCGGGGGAGCGGGGGTCTGTGGTTCGGTCATCGACCGACCCCCAATGCCTCACGGGTCGCGAACAGTGTGGAGGCGATTCCTGCGGGCAACGTGCGGTGCGTTCGACGATCGATCTGCGGCCAGACCGTCGAGCGCAGTCGGAGATCGCGACCTTGGAACACCGCGAGCGGCGACGCCGCCAGCACCACGTTCGGTCGACGGCGGAACACCGTCCGGCAGGCTCCGAGGATCGAGCCGATGGTGACGGCCTCACCGGAGGCGAAGATCTTGATCGTCGGCGAGTGTCGTTGCGTGGCAGACATACCGAGGGTGTCGGCGACCATCTCTGCCGCGTCGGACACGTAGAGATAGTCACGCAACGTGTCCATCGGTACGTAGATGGAGACGGGTGAGGCCATGAGGTAGCCCCGGCACAGGTGTGAGATCAGGCCCTGCGGTTTCGCGAGGTTCTGGCCGGGCCCGTAGAGGTTCGCGAACCGCCCGATGGCCACGTTGATCCCGGTGCGTTCACCGAACTCGGTTGCGATGGCCTCGGATTGCAGTTTCGCGAAGCCGTAGTCGCCCAACGGAACCGGCAGTGTCCCTTCGTGATGCGGGGCTCCGGTCGCGCCGGCGTAGACGCCTCCGGCGGACGAAGCGAGGAACACGGTTCCGGTGCCCGCGCGGTCGCCGGCGGCACTTTCGATGCGCGCCGACACGGCTCGGATCAGACCGTTCTCTTCGGCGAATTGCGCTGCGCTGGTTCCGTTCACACCCGCACCGGCGGCCCAGATCACGTTCCACGTACCGTCGGAGAAAGAGTCGAAGAACTCCGAACAGCGCTGCAGCAGAGCTTGTTCGGCAGATTCCCTGTCCGACCACGGAATGGTGCTGGTGTGCACTCGGTGCCCGCGACGACCGGCCTCGCGGGTCACCGCAGCGCCCAGGAGTCCGCCGCTGCCGACGATCCACGTGTGCGTTGCGGTCACGCCGACGGTGTGTTGTCGGTCGACTGTGGAGTTTCGCCTGATCCTGCAGGCGCGGTGCGTCCGAGTGGGCCGTTTCCCGGATCGGTGACGATCAGGTACGGCGGCTTGCCCATGGCCGTCTTGACGTTGACGCCCACGTACTCGGCCACCACACCGAGGGAGAACAGAGTCGCCCCGAACCCGAACAGCAGAATCACCATCGTCGATGCCCAGCCTCGCACCTCGGCACCGGAGTCGAAGACGAAGTACGACACCAGTACGTAGGCCACCAGAATCAGGCCGAGTACCGCGAAGGCGATGCCGATGAAGCTGACCAGCCTCAGGCCCTTGGTGCCGCTCGAGAGCACCATCCGCCAGAAATGCGAGAGCAAGGTGCGCAGGCGGTAGCCCGATCGACGGTCCACCTCTTCGCGCAGCGCCACCGGGCTGGTCGTGACGTCGCCCGCGATCCACCCGAGTGCGATGTCCAGGTACGCCTCCGAACCGGCGTAGGCCGCGACGGAGCGGCCGACCTCACCGAGCACCAGGCGATAGCTCTGATAGTCGACGGTGTTGTCCCCGGCCAGGGCCTTGGCGATCAACCATTTCGCGCTGCGGGAGGCGGTGTTGCGCCACAGTCCGTGCGGTGCGACGTTGGTGGGCTTGGCGTAGACGACGGTGGACTGCCGGTCGAGGGCGGTGTCGAGCATGCCGCCGATGGCTGCCGGGTCGTGCTGCCCGTCCTCGTCCATCGTGACGATCCATTCGCCGCCGCTGGACGCCATGCCGGCGAGGGTGGCGGGGTGCTGACCGAAATTGCGACTCAGCCACACTCCACGAACGAACGGGTGCGCAGCGGTCAGCCGCCTGATCACCGCAGCGGAATCGTCGGGTCCGTGATCGAAGACGAGCAGAACTTCCTCGACGATCATCGGCCGCCCGACGGGGGTGTGAGTCACCTGCGTCAACGGAAGGATCTCGTCCATCAACGCACTGAGAGTCCGTTCACCCTGGTAGACCGGCACCACGATGGAAATGCGGTGCGGATCAGCAACAGAATCGTCGGACATCACGAGGGCCTACCCTATCCGTTCCCGCTGTCGCCATCGAACTCCGGCGCGGCAGGGCTTCTACGTCGTCGCACATCGAGTACCACCAGACCGACCAGCAGCAGCACCCCGCCCGCCATCGCGGCGAGTCCGAGACGTTCGCCGGGCGGCCGGAAGGTGATGTGCAGATCTGCGTTCTCGGTACCGGGCGGCAGGTCGACGTAGAGGAAGATGTCGGCCAAGCCCTTGGTCTGCAGCTCTTCACCGTTCAGGGTCGCGGTGTAGCCGGGCCAGGCCAGACGGGAGAACACGACGCTGCCGCCGTTCGGAGCGCTGACGTCGACGTGCTCGGAGTCGGCGTCGGACGATCGAGGTTCGGCCGTGGCGTTCACGGTCGCGACGACGCGTCCCGACGTGGCGGGAATCAGTCCGTCGACGCGTTCGAGGACGTAGATCTGGCGGGCGGACTCGGGCGTGGGAGCGGTCACCCACTCCCAGCCTGCGGGTGCGGGCCGTGCATTCGCGAGCGGATACTGGTTCTTCTGCAGCACGATTCGATCGAGTTGCATCAGATCGGCGTAGGTCTTGCCCGTGTACGGCTCGATCTCGAACACGCGCCGGAAGGCGTCCTCGCAGGTCGATCCCTCGTGCTCGAAGCACAGCAGGTTGGCGAAGTCGAGATATCCGACGGGGGTGTACGCGTTGACGTAGTCCAGGCCCATGATTTTGGCGGAGTTGCCGTACACCTGGGAGTGCCAGGGCAGCTTGGGGTCGTCGGGTCCGTCGGCCTCGGTCTCGGTGAGCGCACGGCTGCCGAGTTGCAGAGTCGCGCCCTGCCACTGCGGGAACTCGGCCTTGGCCTCGGATTGGGACGCGGGCAGCCACCACTTGTCGAAGGGGGGTTCGTAGGTGGCCACCTGGTACATCGCGACCGGCGCGATGGTCACCAGCAGCAGTGCCGCGGTCGCGCGCGTGGAGAACCGGTGGGCCAACAGCAGGGCGAGTGCTCCGACGAGCAGGATCACCAGCGCAGCGAGGACATGGCGGCCGAAGAACTCCGGGCCCGAAGAACCGGCCCGCAGCAGCAGCACCAGCGTCAACAGGCCGGCCGCGAGCAGCCGGGGCCGTAGCTTGTCGAGAGTGCCGTACCGGCTGATCAGGGTGACCACGAGAATCAGCGCGACGAGGGCGACGAACGGCAGGATGCGGGCGGGCCAGCGGATCGGCCCGATGTCGCTGGGGCCCGCGGTGAAGATCAGGGCGAACGCCAGCATGATCAGCGGGGCTGCCAGCTCGCGCAGAGCCGCGGGTACTCGACGCCATGCGATGAACGCCAGCGCGGGCACCACGAACCAGGCGATGTAGGTGACCGGCGATTCGGTGGTCTCGCCGGCCCAGGATTCGATGCTGGTCACAGCGGTCGGGATGCTCGCGGTCAGCGATTCCGACCACGGTGCCGTCAGGAAGTTGTCGTTGAACGTGCCTTCGTCGCCGCTACGCCAGGTGACCGCCGAGGTGAGCACGCCGGGCAGGAACGTGACGGCCCCGCAGGCCGCGGCGGCGATGCCTACGGCGCACACCTTCACTGCCGGACGCCACAGCCGCTGGAACAGGCGTTCGCCGATCGCGACGGATCCGATCATGACTCCGGCCATCACCGCGGCGTGGACGTATCCCACGCTGATGGCGAGGTAGAGGAAGACGAACGGCACGATGGGGCCGGTGCGGCCGCGGGCGTAGGACACCGAGCTCGCCCACGCGTTCATGATCCACGCGGTACCCATCAGTGCGGTCACCCACGAGGTGTTCTCGAAGAACAGCGTGAAGCCGACGAACGGTGCGCTCGCGCCCGCTACCGCGGCCCAGTTCGCCCGCGCTCCGTAGGCCAGAGCGACGCGAAAGACGCCCCAGGCCAACAGAATCGAGAATCCGAGTTTGACGACCGTGGCCAGCAGCACCAAGTTGTCGATCGACGGCGAGATGTAGTTGATCGCCATCTGCACGGGATTCCACAGGCCGCCCTGGCCCTCGACCGGGTAGTTGCCTGCCATCCACTGATCGAGCACCAGCGAGGGGAAGTGCCCGTCGCGCATGATGCGTCCGAGCTGGAGCCAGTTGGGTACGGCACCCGATTCGGTGTCGTCGATGTAGAAGAAGCGGGGATCGACGCTGAGCACAAGGAGGTAGCCGAGAACGACGACTGCAGCGACCGCTGCTCCCCACGCGAGGCGCTCTCTCCTGCTGTCGGGCAGGGCGGCGCGCGCGATCTGGGTATCCGTGGGGGTCAAGGGTCAACTCCGTGAGTGCGGGCAAAGACACCCGACTGTAGCTCCCGAGGTGTCCGGGAACCGAAACGTCGACGCGTGTGACCCGCAGGTGTTGGCGGACAACCGACTATTGCGAGCGATCACTCTCTAAGTTAGATTGACGTGACACTATGACGGAGGTCACATTGAACTCGAACACTGCTTTCGACGTCGTCATCACCGGCGGCACCGTCTACGACGGGTCCGGCGGTCCCGGAGTGCGAGCCGATGTGGGCATCGTCGACGGTGTCGTGCGGGCCGTGTCGGCCACGCCGCTCGAGGTGGGTCCGGCGACCGAGGTGGTCGACGCCACCGGCAAGTGGGTCACCCCGGGCTTCGTGGACGTGCACACCCACTACGACGCGGAGGTGCTCGTCGGCCCGGGTCTCGAAGAGTCCGTCCGGCACGGGGTCACGACGGTTCTGCTGGGGAACTGTTCGTTGTCGACGCTCTATTCCACTCCGGTCGACATCGCGGATCTGTTCAGTCGGGTCGAGGCGCTGCCGCGAGATCATGTGCTCAAAGCCGTCGATACGCACAAGACGTGGACCAGCCCCGACGAGTACATCGCAGCGCTCGAACGACTGCCTCTCGGTCCCAATATCGCTGCTCTGGTAGGACATTCGGATCTACGGGCGCACGTGATGGGCTTGGATCGCTCGACCGATCGCAGTCAGCGGCCCACCCGAGAGGAGTGGCGCGCCATGTCGGACGCGCTCGAGCAGGCACTCGATGCCGGACTGCTCGGGATGTCGACGATGACGAACCCGTGGGACAAGTTGGACGGCGATCGGTACCGGTCTCGGTCGTTGCCGTCCTCGTACGCGCGGTGGAGCGAGTTCCGTGCGCTGCACAAGATCCTGCGTCGACGCGGTCGGTTGTTGCAGAGCATTCCGAACCTGAACACCAAGTACGACATGCTGTTCTTCCTCGCCTCGGCCACCGGGATCGGCCGCACTCCGCTCAAGATCTCGCTGCTGGCGGCGGCCGATGCCAAGGCGTCGCCGTGGATTCATCGCGTCTTCGGCCCGCTCGCGCGCATGGTCAACGGACCGGGCAAGGGCCAGTTCCGCTGGCAGCATCTGCCCACCACGTTCGACGTGTACTCCGACGGCATCGACCTGGTGGTGTTCGAGGAGTTCGGATCGGGCCGAGCAGCTCTGCATCTACGAGAAGAGTTGGGACGCAACGAGTTGCTCTCGGACGAGGCGTACCGCCGCTGGTTCCGCGCCGACTTCGAGAAGAAGTTCAGCTCACGCGTCTGGCATCGAGACTTCGCCGACGCCGAGATCACCGAGTGTCCCGACGCGTCGGTCGTCGGCAAGAACGTTGCCGAGGTCGCGGCCGAGCGCGGTGTGCACGTGGTGGACGCGTTCCTCGATCTGGTGGTCGAACACGGCAGAAAACTGCGCTGGCACACCACGGTGGCGAATCATCGCAAGCGTCAGATGGACAAGCTGATCAACCAGCCCGGGGTGACCGTGGGGTTCTCAGACGCAGGCGCTCATCTGCGCAACATGGCGTTCTACAACTTCGGTATCCGGTTGCTGCACCGCGTGCACGATGCGCAGGGCGATCGCAGGCCGTTCATGACCGTGGAGAAGGCCGTGCACAAGCTCAGCGGCGAGTTGGCCGACTTCTACGGTGTCGACGCCGGACACGTGCGGGTGGGTGATCGAGCCGACATCGTGGTGATCGATCCGAATGGGCTGGACGAGGAGGTCCTGGCCTATCGGGAGGAGACCATGCCGGAGTTCGGGGGCCTGAGCCGCATGGTCAACCGCAACGATCGCGCTGTCGCCGCCACTCTGGTCGCGGGCCGAGTGGTGTTCTCCGGCGGCACCTTCGCTCCGTGGTTCGGTGTGTCGGAGCGGGCCGGCAGTTTCCTGCGGGCGGGTACCCCGACGGCTCCTCGTCGCCGGGAGCGTGTGTGAGCCCGAGTCAACAGCAGCGCCGGACCGAGACGATCGGAAAGTTGCTCGACGCGACGATCGCGTCGTTGTGCGAGAAGGGCTATGCCGCAACCAGTGTCAGTGAGATCGTCGGCCGCGCCGGGGTGTCCTCCGGTGCCATGTTCCGACATTTCGACACCAGGCTCGACCTGATCGTCGCTGCGGCCGACGAGGTTCGTCGCCGCCAGTTCGGCGAGTTCCGTCATGGCCTGTCCGGTTTCGGTAGCGCGTCGATCGAACACTGCCTCGAACTGCTCAGGGCTGCGTGCCGAGCCCCGATCAACGGTGCCTGGTACGAGCTCCTGACCGCAGCCCGCAGTGACGAAGAGCTGCGAGAGAGGCTGCAGCCCTTCACCGTTCGCTATCACGAGCAGATCGCCGAACTCGCTCGCACACTACCGGTCGCAGGCGTGCTCGACCCACGGCATCTCGAGACGGTGATCTTCAGCGTGGTGCATCTGCTCGACGGCGAGGCGTTGGCGGCCGTGGTGCACCCGCAGCCCGAACAGGAGGCCATGCGGCTGAGGATGATTGCGCACCTGTTGCGCGGTGGCACTCTGCAGGCCCTGAGCGACGCGGGATGACCCGCTGGACGGTGCGCACGCCCGGCGCAGAACTTCCCGTCGTCGAGCACGGGAACCCGGAGGCGCGCTCGACGGTGCTGCTGGTGCACGGCTATCCCGACAACCGCCATGTGTTCGATCCGTTGATCGCCGAGCTCGGCGATCGGGTCCGGGTGATCGCCTACGACACGCGAGGCAGCGGAGCGTCCGCGCTCGAGCCCGCAGCGGACGTGTCCATCGAGCAACTGGCGCGCGACGCCTTCGCGGTGGTCGAGTCGATACCGGGGCTCACCGGGAAGGTCCACGTCTTCGCCCACGACTGGGGGTCGGTCCAGATGTGGGAGGCAATGGCCTCGCCTCGCGCATCCACCGCTTTCGCGTCGTACACGTCGGTATCGGGCCCGAGCCTGGATCACCTGCGGCAGGTGGCGCGGGCGCGGCTGGTGCGACCGCGTCGCTGGCTGCCACTGGTCGAGCAGTTGGCGCGGTCCTGGTACGTCTTCGGGTTTCACGTGCCCGTGCTGGGCAGGCGGGTTCCGGGACTGTTGGCGCGCCTGAACGCCCAGGGTGAGCCGACCCCGACGGTGGCCGACCAGCAGCGCGGCATCGCCCTGTACCGCGCCAACGTGCTCAGGCGTCTGCTCGGCGGACCCGTCCCGCAGTGCGCCGTCCCGACCACGGTGGTCGTCCCGACACACGACCGCATGCTCTCGCCCAATCTCACCGACGGTCTGGATCGATGGATCCCCGACCTGCGCGTCGACCAGGTCGAGGCGGGCCACTGGTGGCCGTACACGCACCCCGTCGACGCCGCTCGCGTGCTGATGGCGAGGGTGCGGGAAGCGGAGTAGACGGCGAGCGTCGGACGGATCGGTCGGGGGCTGTGCAACCATGGTCAGTGGTCTTCTTCTCTCCACGGCCGCACAGAGCCACTACTCGAACTGGATGGGGTACTTCTCGGTATGGACGGCACTGCTCTCGATCGTCTCGGCTCCGCGTCGAATTCGTCGGCTGTTGCCGGCGGTGACGGCGAGCCCGAACTGACAGTCCAGAGACTGCTGTTCGACGGTCCGTCGCCCCTGGTCAGTGCCGATATGTACAGCTCGGTCGGCAAGGGCAACGCCGAGCGCACCCGTACGGGCGTTCGGATCGCCAAGCGCAGCGTGGTGCACACCAACAGCTACTTCGGACGGTTCCCGGCCAGCTACTGGCAGCGGTGGACCACCGTCACCGAGGTGGTGTTCCGGGCGAGCGTCGCCGGTGCCGGTCGGATCGATCTGGTGGCCACCGATTACAAGGGCCACGAGCGCACGATGGCCAGTACAACGGTCGATTCCGCGAACGCGTCGACTCAGGTGGCCGTCCCCGTCGCCACCACGCAGTTCCTCGACGGCGGTGCGCTGTACGTCCGCTTCACCACGACCTCGACCGAATTGTCGGTGCAGGATGCGGAATGGACCGTTGCCGCGCCGGAGAAGCTGCGTCCCACCTCGGTGGTGATCTGCACGTTCAACCGCGCCGACGACTGTGCCAACACCGTCGCTGCCATGGCCGACGATCCCATCGCCCTGCTCGGGGTCGACAACGTCTACGTCGTCGATCAGGGCACCGATCAGGTGCAGACGCGCGAGAAGTTCCAGCGCGTCGCGGCGGAGCTCGGCAGCAAGCTCGTCTACATCACTCAGCCCAACCTCGGCGGCGCAGGTGGATTCACCCGCGGGCTCTACGAGGTGCAGGGTAAGGGCGGCGACCCGGCCAATGTGATCTTCATGGACGACGACGTGCTGTGCGAACCCGAGGCGATCGTGCGCATGAACTCGTTCGCCAACATGACCGTCGAGCCGGCGATCATCGGCGCCCAGATGCTGTACCTGTTGCACCCCGATCGCGTGCACGTCGGTGCCGAGGTGGCGAACCTGCAGAAGCTCGAAGCCGGAGTGCACGTCAAGAACGCGATCTCGGACAAGAGTGCGTTCAAGCGCAAGCGTCAGCAGGACGTCCGGGTCGACGCAGGCTACAACGGTTGGTGGTCGTGCCTCATCCCGTCCGAGATCGTCGGGCAGGTCGGCTACCCGCTGCCGCTGTTCTTCCAGTGGGACGACATCGAGTACGGATACCGCTCGCGTGCAAACGGATTCGCCACCGTGACGCTCCCGGGCGCAGCTGTGTGGCATGCCGACTTCGCGTGGAAGGACTGGGACGAGTGGCACCGCTACTTCAACCTGCGCAACGGCATGATCACCGCCGCCCTGCACATCGAACTCGACGGTAATGCGCTCGCCAAGCAACTGTTCACCGATCTGCTGCGTTACCTGGTGTCGATGCAGTACGGCATGGCGTACACGCTGATCAAGGCCGTCGAGGACTTCCTGGCCGGTCCGGATTATCTGCTCGACGGCGGAATGGACGCTGCCGGTTCCATCCGGCGCGAGCGGGCTGCCTACGGAGAAACCAAGCGGCACAACGCCAATGACGTTCCGGGTGTGCGTCCGGCGGATATGTTCATCACTCCCGCCGGTCCGCATCCGAAGAAGAGCATGGAGTTCGCGGTCCTGGCCAAGCGCGTGCTCAATCAGTGGCGTGGCACCGTGAATCCGGGCCCGGTCGCCATCTCGGCCGACGATGCCCACTGGTGGCACGTGTCGCTGTTCTCCCACGCCATCGTCACCGATCGCTCGCAGGAGGGCGTCCGAGTTCGCAAGCGCAACAAGGCGCATGCGACCGAACTGCTCAAGCGCGGCGTCACCGCACTCAAGCGTCTGCGCACCGAGACGCCGACGGTCGCCGCGTCCTACCGCGCCGCCGTGCCGCAGCTCACGAGCCGAGAGAACTGGGCTCGCCTGTACGGGCAGTAGCTAGTTCGCGCGGACCTTCGGGGCCGTGCGAATACGGACGACGACCTGTTCGTTGTCGGCGGTGTAGCCCAGGTAGTCGAACTCGGTGCCGGTGCGTGCGACGAATTCCGTCCACGCCCGGTATTCGTGGTTGCGCCAGCCGGGGAAGTTGAAGTATTCGTCGAACACAATGACGGTGCCAACAGCCAGTCGATCGGCCACCAGATCCAGCACGGTGACCGTCGACGAGTACAGGTCCGCGTCGAGGTGCAGGAACGCCAACTTCTCGTGGTGACCCTTCAGAAAGCCCGGCAGCGAGTCCTCGAACAGGCCGGGGACGATCTGCGCGCCCGGCACTTCGGGGATGGTGTCCTGCTCGAACAGGCCCTTCGGAAAGCCCGTGCGCCACGTCTCGGGTAGGCCGGAGAAGACGTCGAATCCGGCGACGACGGTGATGTCCTTCCGCGCGCTCAACTCCTCGGCGATGATCTCGAGCGTCGTCCCGCTGGCGACGCCGAACTCGAGTGCCATACCGCGAATGGAGACCTCGCCGAGGGCGAAGCGCAGCGTCGCGTGCGGCCGTAGGAACGTCGGGGCCTGCGGCATCATCTCTTCGGCGAATTCTGCGCTCTGGGCGGCGGCTTCGACGTCGGAGGCGTACGGGATGTCCCGACGCATCCGCATCTCGAGACCGCGGATGAACGCGTGCAGATCGTCGATCTCGCGTCGTTGGCGTTCGAGGACGTCGAGCAGTTTCGCCTGCTGATCGCTGGTCTGCTCGGCCAGCTGGGCGGTCTGCTGAGCCAGAACCTCGCCGATCGCTCGTTGAAGCTTCTCCCGTGCCGACGACTTGATGCGATCAGCGAGCTTCCGAGGTTCCGTCATGGGCACACGGTAGCGGTATCACGCGGGTGCGCGCACCCCATGGTGGACGGCTCTACGGTCGACGAAAGTGTTCCCGACGCCCCAGCCCGCGCAGCCGGAACCACTCGGCCAGACCCTTCGGGTTGCGGGTGGTGATCAGGAAGAACCAGGTGAAGCGAATCCACTCCTGCGGCAGCAGCTTTCGCATACCTGGCTGCGACATCAGGTAGCCGCGGTTGCGGTACGTGAAGTAGCGCTTGGTCGCGTCCTCCGGGTACTGCGTGTGCATCCGGCCGCCGAGGATCGGCTTGAACTCCTCGGCCCCGTTCGGGTGGACGTAGGCGGCGGTGAGGCAGGTCCCGAACTTCAGGCCCGAGCGCTGCAGTCGCCGATGCACCTCCACCTCGTCACCGCGGACGAACAGGCGCAGATCCGGCACGCCCACCGCATCGATCGTCGACGCCTTGAACAGAGCGCCGTTGAACAACGATGCGATGCCTCCGAGAAGATCGTCGTCCGGGTTCGCCGGGTCGATCAATTCGGACCGGAGCCGACGCCATTCGACGCCACGGCGCAACGGGAAGGCCAATCGGTCCGGATCGTCGATGTCGCAGACGACGGGGGAGACCTCGTCGAGTCCGTGTGTGATGGCGCAGTCGTAGAGAGTCTCGAGTACCTGCGGGCCCTCGGGGCGGCCGTCGTCGTCGGCGAGAAACACCCAATCGGCGCCGAGGGAGAGCGCATACAGAATCCCGAGCGCGAACCCGCCTGCACCGCCGAGATTGTGCTGCGAGCCGAGATACGTCGTCGGCAGGTCGATCGACTCCACCAGTTCGCGTACAGCGGGCTCATCGGCATTGTCGACGACGACCAGATGGTCGAGCGGACGCGTCTGCGCGCCGATCACGTCCAGCGACAGTGCCAGCAACTCACGCCGCTTGTGCGTGACGATGACGCCGACGATCTTGTCAGCCACCGGCCGTATCCTCTGGTCGTTCCGCAGGCTTCACTCCTGCGTCCTCCCGCTCGATCTCTTTCAAGATCTGGGCGACGTGGTCTCCCGCGTCATCACCGTCGTACGCCCGCACCACGTCCTCGATCCCGCCCTGTTGGCGAATCTGGCCGTGATCGATCCACATCGCGGTGTCGCACAGCTGAGCCAGGAATTCGTTGGAGTGGCTGGCGAACACCAGGATTCCCGAGCGCTTCACCAACTCCTGCAGCCGATGACGCGCCTTCTTCATGAACTCGGCGTCGACGGCTCCGATGCCCTCGTCGAGCAGCAGGATCTCCGGGTCGATGCTGGTGACCACGCCCATCGCGACGCGCACGCGCATGCCCGTCGAATACGTGCGTAGCGGCATGTCGAGATAGTCACCGAGTTCGGTGAAGTCGGCGATCTCGTCCATCTTCGCGAGCATCTGCTTGCGGGTCTGACCCAGGAACAGGCCGCGGATGATGATGTTCTCGTAGCCGGAGATCTCCGGGTCCATACCGACGCCCAGATCGAACACCGGCGCGACGCGGCCGCGGATGGTGGCGCTGCCCCGCGTCGGCTCGTAGATGCCCGAGAGCAGACGCAGCAGCGTCGACTTGCCCGCACCGTTGTGACCGACCAGTCCGACGCGATCGCCGTCCTTCAGGTTCATCGTGATGTTCTTGAGTGCTTCCACGACGACGACGTCGGAGGAGTTGCGGTCGATCGCGCCACCGGCCTTGCCGAGGAACGCCTTCTTCAGAGACCGCGTCTTGGCGTCGAAGATGGGGAAGTCGACGCACGCGTCATGGGTGCTGATGCTGATGGACAACTCGAATACCCCTAAACCCAGTAGGGCACGCGGGCCCGGTACTTCTTGAGTGCGACGATGGCCAGCGCCCATCCGACGACGGTGAAGCCGAGCACGATGTACCAGTGGTACGCCTGCTGATCCTCGCCGATCAGGGGGGCTCGGATGATGTCGAGGTAGTGGAAGAGCGGGTTGATCTCGACGAGCTTGGCGCGGTTCGCAGCCTCACCGCCCATCGACTCGAGTCCCGAGGTGGTCCAGACGATCGGTGTCATGAAGAACATCAGCGTGACGAAGCTGCCGAGGATCGGGGCGATGTCGCGGTAGCGGGTGGCGACGATGCCGAACAGGATCGACACCCATATCGCGTTCAGCAGAATCAGCACCAGCGCCGGGATCGCGAAGACCACGGTCCAGTGCAGCCCGCCCTCGGGCCAGAAGATCGCGATGATGATCACGTAGATCAGCATGTTGTGGCCGAGCAGCAGCAGCTGACGCCACACCAGGCGATAGACGTGCACGCTCAGCGCACTGGGTAGCTGTTTGATCAGACCCTCGTTGGCGACGAAGACGTCTCCGCCTTCGAGGATCGCGGCACTGATGAGGTTCCAGATGATCAGACCGACGGTGACGTGCGGCAGGAACGACCGCAGGTCGATGTCCAGGAGTACCGAATACAGAAGGCCCATGGCGATCGCCTGCACACCGGTGGCGATGGTGATCCAGAACGGACCGATCACCGATCGGCGATACCGCTGCTTGATGTCCTGCCAGCCGAGATGCAGCCACAGCTCGCGCTGAGCGAAACCGGTTCTGAGGTCGCCGAACGCGCGCCGATAAGTCTGTGAGTCCGAAACCGGAGCAGGCATCTGTTCTCCTGCCTCGCTCTCGGGATCCTTCGCTGGTGCCGACACGACGGTCGACACTACCTCTTCACAGGTGTCGACTCTTTACAAGTACTGGCCGGTGCCACTACCACCGTGACCTGCGCCACCAGGAGCGCCCATCACGCCGGGAGGCAACGCGCCCTGCCGCATCTGTTCGAGTTGAGCTCGCGCGGCCATCTGCTGAGCGAACAGGGCCGTCTGGATGCCGTGGAACAGGCCTTCGAGCCAGCCGACGAGTTGAGCCTGCGCGATGCGCAGTTCCGCGTCGGTGGGGACAACGTCGTCGCCGAAGGGCAGTACCAGGCGCTCGAGCTCGTCGCGGAGCTCCGGTGCCAGGCCCTGTTCGAGTTCGTGGATGGAGGACTTGTGGATTTCCTTCAGCCGCGTCCGGCTCGCGTCGTCGAGCGGTGCGGCGCGCACTTCCTCGAGAAGCTGCTTGATCATCGTGCCGATACGCATCACCTTCGCCGGCTGCTCCACCATCTCCGACAGGCCGGATCCATCGTCCGATCCATCGTTCGTGGAGGATCCGGCGGCGCGGGCCGCAGCGGCCGTCGCTTCCTCGCGGCTCAGGGCGAGCGGTTCTCCGTTGGGGCCGATCACAACAACGTGGTCGTCGGGCGCACTGTTCGGCTCGGATTGAGTCATATATCCATCTTTACGCCTCGCTCGCCGTTGCGCGATCGTCTGGGGCGATTATCCTGGTTCGGTCGTCGGGAACAAGTGGAGGCCGGGAGGATCGAGCGTGCGAGGTGGGCAACCGTTCCCTGGCGAAACAGGACGTGGAACACATGCTGCACCGGTCGGCGCTTAGAGTGTCCGGCATGGGTTACGACGTCGCGCGAGTGAGAGGGTCCATCCCCTCGCTCGGCGACGGGTGGATTCATCTCGACCCTCAGCTGGGCATGCTGATCCCGGACCGCGTGTCGACCGCCGTGTCCACCGCTTTCCGGCACAGTGCCTCCAATCATTCGGCCGGCAACACCGCGGCCAAGCGCAGCGCAGCTCTACTGGAATCCGCTCGCGTCGCCATCGCCGATCTCGTCGGTGCCTATCCGTCCGGTGTGGTCATCGGTCCCGACCGCGCGACGCTGCTGTCCTGGCTCGCGGATTCGATGAGCTCGCGGCTGGGGCTCGGAACCGGCTTGGTGCTCTCGCGACTGGACGAGGAAGCGAACGTCGCGCCGTGGCTGCGGGTCGCCAGCAGATCCGGCGCGCACGTGCGATGGGCCGAGGTCGAAATCGATACGTGCGAGTTGCCCACGTGGCAGTTCGATGACCTCATCACCTCGACCACTCGGCTCGTCGCGGTCACTGCGGCGTCGCCGATCGTCGGCAGTGCACCTGATGTTCGGGTCGCAGCGGATCTGGTGCACGAGGTCGGTGGGCTGATCGTGGTCGACGCTGCCGGAGCGGCCCCTTACGCCCACGTCGACATCAAGGAACTCGGAGCCGACGTCGTCGCGATCGACACCGCCGCATGGGGCGGGCCGTCGGTCGGTGCGCTGATCTTCCGCGATCCGACGCTCCTGGAACAGTTGCCTTCGATGTCGCTGAACCCGTCGGCGAAGGGGCCTCAGCGGCTCGAGGTCAGCGCGCATCAGTACGCGTTGTTGGCGGGTGTGGTCTCGTCCATCGACTATCTGGCCAATCTCGACGACGCAGCGACCGGGACGCGTCGCGAGCGCCTCGAGCTGTCGATCGGATCCCTGCAGCACTACCACGACGGCCTGTTCGATTACCTGATGAAGGCGCTCGAATCCCTGGACCACGTCATGGTGCTCGGCAATGCGCCGACGCGTATTCCCACCTTGAGCTTCACCGTCGATGGTGTTCCCGCGGTGAAGGTGTCCGAGCAACTCGCGCAGGCCAGAATCGGCAGTGTCAGCGGAGTCCACGGTGGCAGTCGGTTGCTCGACGCACTGGGCGTCAACGACGAGGGTGGTGCCGTCACCATCGGTCTGGCTCCGTACACCACCCGCTACGAGATCGATCAGCTCCAGGCTGCGCTGTCCGCTCTCGCGCTCTAGCGGGAGCGGCTCCGCCGCACGTGCATAGAAGTTCGTAGTGGGCTACGAACTTCTATGCACGACCTGAGGCGCACATCACTGCACGCGCAGGATCACCTTCCCGATGGTCTCGGCCTCGTCGAGCATTCGATGTCCTTGCGCTGCTTCGGTTATCGGGATCTCGGCGTGCACGACGGCGGTGACGCGTCCCTCGGAGATCATCGGCCACAGGTGTGCGGTCATGTCTGCGACGATGTTCGCTTTGCTCGACGGCCCGGTTTCGGGGCGGCCACGCAACCCGGCTGCGTGCACCGAGCCACGCTTGGCGAGGAGTTTTCCGAAGTTCAGCTCGCCCTTCACGCCGCCCTGCATGCCGATGGTGACGACGGTGCCGTCCATGGCCAAGGCGTCGATGTTGCGGTCGAGGTACTTCGCTCCCATGTTGTCCAGGATCAGGTCGGCACCGTGATCCTGTGTCTGTGAACGTATCTCGGTGACGAAGTCCTGGTTCTTGTAGTCGATCAGGATGTCGGCTCCGAGGTCTGCGCACATGTCCAGCTTGTACTTCGAGCCGGCGGTGACGGCGACGGTGACGCCCATCTGCTTGGCCAATTGGATTGCGTGAGTTCCGATTCCGCTACCACCACCGTGGACGAGCAGTACCTGGCCCGAGCGCATGTGTGCATCCATCACCAGGTTGGACCACACTGTGGATGCGACTTCGGGAAGTGCTGCTGCCACATGCAGATCGAGGCCCTGGGGGATGGGAAAAAGCTGGGTGGCGGGTACGGCGACCTGCTCGGCGTACCCACCGCCGGCCAACAGGGCGCACACCCTGTCGCCGATGTTCCAATCGCTGACGCCCTCGCCGAGCTCGGAGATGATGCCCGAGCATTCGAGTCCGAGAATGTCGCTGGCACCCGGGGGCGGCGGATAATTGCCTTGACGCTGCATGAGATCGGCACGGTTGACGGCGGTGGCCGAGACGTCGACGATCACCTGCCCGCGGCTCGGACGTGGGTCGGGAACCTCGGTCCATTCCATGACGTCGGGGTCGCCGAATTCTCTGAGTGTGATGGCACGCATGTCTCCATAGTGCGCCTCCGGCGGCAGGAGTGGAGCCTGCGGCACGACCAAGATGAGCAGTGGTGCGGTTAGGTGCCCCAGAGGGCACTCGCCCGCACCACTGCCGCAGGCACCTACAGGTCCCAGAGATTGATTCCGAAGTCCTCGGCATGCGTGTCGATCTCGGCGAGTTCGGCATCGGTGAAGTCCAGGTTCTGCAGCGCCGCCACGTTGTTCTCGAGCTGTTCGACGCTCGATGCGCCGATCAGTACCGAGGTCACGCGCGGGTCGCGCAGTGCCCAGCTCAGGGCGAGTTGTGCGAGGGACTGGCCGCGAGTCGAGGCGATGTCGTTCAACGCCCGGAGGTGCCCGATGTGGTCGTCGGTGAGCCAGTCCGGATTCAGCGATTTGCCCTGCGCTGCTCTCGAATTGGACGGAACGCCGTCGAGGTACTTGTCGGTGAGCATGCCCTGGGCCAGAGGCGAGAAGGCGATGACGCCTGCGCCGACGGCATCGAGGGTGTCGAGCAGTTCGGGTTCGATCCACCGATTGACCATCGAATAGCTCGGCTGATGGATCAGCAGGGGAACGCCCGCGTCGGCGAGGAGGTCCGCCATCTTCTGCGTGCCCTCGGGCTTGTACGAGCTGATGCCCGCGTACAGCGCTTTGCCCTGCTGGACAGCGCTGATCAGTGCGCCTGCAGTCTCTTCGATCGGGGTGTCGTGGTCGGGCCGGTGGCTGTAGAAGATGTCGACGTGCTCGAGTCGCATCCGCGTCAACGACTGCTCGAGCGAGGACAGTAGGTATTTCCGAGAGCCACCGAAGCCGTAGGGGCCGGGCCACATGTCCCAGCCGGCCTTGCTGGAAATGATCAGCTCGTCGCGATACCCGGCGAAATCCTCGGAGAAGATGCGGCCGAAGTTCTTCTCCGCGCTGCCGTACGGCGGGCCGTAATTGTTGGCCAGATCGAAGTGCGTGATACCGAGATCGAATGCGCGACGCAGGATCGCGCGCTGGTTCATCAGCGGTACGTCGTCACCGAAGTTGTGCCACAGCCCCAGTGAGATCGCCGGTAGCTTCGGCCCGCGGGACCCCACTTGCCGGAAGAGCATGGACTCGTAGCGATCGGCGGCGGCGACGTACGGCGGGTCGATGTTGGGATCGGTCATACCTCGACCATAGGGCGCTGCACCGAACTGGGCCTCGAACCGCGTCAACCTACTCGCCGGTAGATTTCTTGCCTAAGATGACACGCGTGACGGCCGAATTAGCCATTGGTCCCGGGGGGGACCCGCAGTGGCTCGACACTGCGGAAATGAAAGCATGGCGCGCCTATATGGACGGCGGGCAACGATTGATGGGGGTATTGAACAAGGATCTGCAGGATCGCCACGACCTGTCGATGGCGGAATACCGAATCCTGGTGATGTTGTCGGAATCGATCGACGGCTCCATCAGAATGAGTGAGCTGGCCGACGGCGTCCTGTCCTCGAGAAGTCGCCTGACGCATCAGATCAGGCGAATGGAACTCCAGGACATGGTGACTCGCAGTACCTGCGTCAACGACGGCAGAGGCGTGCTCGCGGTGATCACCGAGGAAGGCCGTCGGCGATTGGCGGAGGCGGCACCGACCCACGTCCGCAGCGTCCGTCGGCACCTCATCGACATTCTCTCGCCCCACGAACTCGAGGTGCTCGGAGACATCTTCGAGAAGGTCGACGCCGCGATGGACGCGTCCGGTTCCACACCGCGACGATGAGAGGCGGACGACGAGGGGCGATTGGGCCTCGGCCCGCCGGGCCGTTTAAGATCGCACACGGAAGCGTGGCAGAGCGGCCCAATGCACTCGCCTTGAAAGCGAGAGACGTGTAAAGGCGTCCGGGGGTTCAAATCCCTCCGCTTCCGCCACAAGTTCGTCGTTCGATCCCGGTCCACCCGCGAGGGTGGGCCGGTTCTGTTTGCTCGGGACGAGGCGTCGAGGCCGCCCCGGTCGGCGGGTTCCTTCCTATGCGCTCACAATTGTCGCCATGAGGACGCGCCGCAGTCGACCGTTGCTGCACTTGAAGACGCGTTTGTGGACCAATCCACCGTTCGCGAACGTCACCTCGCTCGCCTCAGCGGTCGTGGCTGCCAGTGGCGTGCTCGACGCCGTCACGTCCATTCCTGGTGTTCTCGGTCAGTGGTGGACGTGGCTGTGGACAGCTGTCGCCGTTGTCGTGGTTCTCATCCCGGCGGCGATGGGTGAGAGGTTTCCGCGAAGCATTGCTCTGCTGGGTTGCGTTCTGTTCATCTGCGTCACATCGGTCCAGATGGCCACATCGACCCAAGGAATCGTCGCGGTCAACAACCTCGTGTTCTATCCGCTGCTCGCGTGCTATCTCGGGTGGTTCTTTCGTCGTCTGATCGCCAGGTCGGTTGCAGGAGTGGCAATTGCGGCGTCCGGCATAGGCGTGGCGCTCAGCCCCAGTGGATCGCTGACGGTCACCTGGCTCAATCTGATGCTCGCGTCGCTGTTCTGTCTGGAAGCTGCGAGCTATCTCTACCGCCGCTTGCAGAGGCAGGTGGAGACGGACTCGCTGACCGGGGCGGTGAACCGGATCGGGTTCGAGCGCAACGGAAGTCACTACCTGCGGTGGGCGGCGAAGTCCGGGGCACCTCTGGCGTTGGTGATGATCGATCTGGACCGCTTCAAGCTGGTGAACGACAAGTACGGGCACCATGCCGGCGACCGGGTGCTGGCCCGTTTCGTCACCGAGGTTCGGCGCGGCCTTCGTGCGTCCGACGTCGTCGCGCGCATCGGCGGAGACGAGTTTGCGATCATCCTGCCCGGAGTCGACGAGGAGAGCACGCACGGGCTGGTGGGTCGTCTGCAGGCGCTCACCTCAAGTGCCTGGTCCTCGGGTTCGGCAGTGAGTTCGCGCGGCGACACCATGGACTCGCTTCTGGCCCGGGCGGATGCTCGACTGCTCGAGGCCAAACGGGGCGTTCACTCGACCGAACCCGACAGATCGGATCGACTCTGAACGTCAACGTATCCCGGTCTCCCAACGCTCGAGGCCCAGTCCGGTCCCGAAGCGTCGGATTGCCTTCGAGATCGGGTCCGTGAATTCGATTGCACTGGCGAGCAATTGGAGTGGATCGGTGAAATCGTCGACGGCTCGGCCGGTGGCCGTCGGGTAGAGATCGTCACCGATGATGGGCACACCGAGTGAATTCATGTGCAATCGCAGTTGATGGGTGCGACCGGTCGACGGTGTCAATCGATAGCGACCGAGTCCGTCTCGATGCTCCAGTAGTTCGACGGTGGTGTGCGCGTTGGGTTCTCCGGGCACCTCGTGGGCCGTGAATTGTCCTCTCTCGGAGACGATTCGGCTGCGAACGGCGGTGGGCAGGGTCAGTGTGGGGTCGTACGAAGCGATCGCCTCGTACTCCTTGTGGACCTTTCGATCCTGGAAGAGCGTTTGATATGCGCCGCGCAGGGTCGGATCGACGACGAACAGGACCAGGCCCGCGGTGACGCGATCGAGTCGGTGAGCGGGCACCAGTTGTGGCAGGTCGAGTTCGAGACGCAATCGCACGAGCGCGGTCTGCAGAATGTGGCCGCCGCGGGGGATGGTCGGAAGAAAGTGGGGCTTGTCGATCACCAGCAGCGCGTCGTCGCGGTACACGATCGAGATATCGAAGGGCACAACGGTTTCCGACGGCAGATCGCGGTGGAACCAGACCGCCTCACCGGGAACGTACGGTGCATCCGGTGCGATGGGGCCTGTCATGTCGACGATGTCACCGGCCGCGAACATGGCGTCGATCCGTTCTGGAGGAATCCGTGACTCGGTGGCGGTGAGAAAGTCGCGGACGGTGCGCCAGGTTCCGTCCTCCGGCATCCGGAGTCGGGCGGGATCGAGACCGTGCCGCTTCGCCAGGGGTGGTTGCTGGCGTCGTCTCACCGAGTGAGCGTATCCGCCCGCCGAGATCGCACTCGAGCAGACGAAACGGTGTCTTCTGCCTGCACGAGTGCGAATTCGCTATTCGCAGCCGATGCCGTCGTCGTCGCGATCGAGATGAGGCCCGTAGCCGTACTCGTCCCGATAGACCGGAGCGGCACCGGCGTCGCGGGCCGCATCGCAGTTCTCGTACTGGAAGGCGCCGCCCTGTTGGGGTGCCGGGGCAGGAGCACCTTGAGGCTGTGGTGCAGGAGTGGGTGCCGCCAGCGGGGCCGGAGGCGGTGGGAGCACCGGGCAGAACTGAGCCGAACCGCTGTTGCAGAGGAAATCGGTGATCGGATCGGCCGAGGCGACGGCCGGTGCGGACACCAGGACGGCTGCAGCGATAGCGCCGCTGATGCCGAGCTTGACCAGCAGATTCTTCGTCTTCATGAGGCTCCAATCGAGGGGGTGTGATCTGGAGCATCCTCGACCATTTATTGAACTGTCAATCAAGTCATTCGGGTGATCGACGTCGCGACCAGCAAAACCCGAGCGTGTTTGGAACCTGCCGATTCGGCGTATCTACGAACGTATGAGCGAAAACGAGCAGGTCAACCAGAACCCCGAGAAGGATCCCGACGATTGGGTCACCGGTGACGAGCCGATGACCGGCCCACAGAAGAGCTACCTGAGCACCCTTGCGCAGGAAGCCGGCGAAGAAGTTCCCGAGGGTCTCAACAAGGCGCAGGCTTCGGAGATGATCGACAAGTTGCAGGGCGAAACCGGCCGCGGCTGAATCGACCCCCAGAGGTCCACTCGATGTGAATCGACCCCCAGAGGTCCACTCGATGTGACATCGACCCCCCGAAAGTCCACCGAATGTCACATCGAGTGCCCTCGTGGAAAGTGTGTCCACGAGGGCATCCGACCAGGTAGACCGTTCTGTCTCGAGTACATGTAACAAAGGATCACGCGGACTTTTGGACCTGCATGTGCGCGGCTATTGTGAGCGAACCCACAGCTTTAGCGTGCGCGCATATCGGTGGGTACGTTGAGTGACGGATGTTGTTCGTGTTGCGCCCCGTGAGGGTGCGCCGGGGGAGGATGGGCAATCTGATGCACCGCCGAGTGTTGGCAGTAGCGGGAACTGCTCTGGCAGTGTCGCTGCTGGGGTCGGGTCTCGCCGGGGCGCAGCCGCTCCCCGGTACCGGCAGTTCCGATGGCGGCGGTGTGGCTCCCGGAATCACAGCTCAGTCCCTGCCTCTGGCATCGGCACGGATCGATCGTGTGGACATGTTGACCGACCGCCGCGCAGCGGTGTGGGTGGAGTCGCCTGCCATGGGCCGCGCCATCCAGGTTCAGGTTCTTCTTCCGGCCGCGCAGGCGGTGTCACGTCCGACGCTCTACATGCTCGACGGTGTGAGTGCCGGCAAGGAATCCGATTACAAGGAAAGCACCTGGACGCAGAAGACCGACATCGTCGACTTCTTCGCGGACAAGCAGGTCAACGTCGTGCTCCCGGTCGGTGGATCGAGCAGTTACTACACCGACTGGAATGTTCCGGATCCGGTGCTCGGTGTGAACAAGTGGGAGACGTTCCTGACGTCGGAGCTGCCGCCGCTGATCGATGCGCGCTTCAACGGCAACGGCACCAACGCGATCTCGGGTGTCTCGATGGGTGCCCAGGCCGCGATGGACCTGATCACCCGTCACCCCAGCCTGTACACCGGCGTCGCCGGACTGAGCGGTTGCTACGACAATTCGCAGACCAACTTCAAGGATGCGGTGCGCGCCACCGTCGCCACCAACGGCGGCAATGCCACCAACATGTGGGGCGAGAACACCGATCCCCAGTGGGTCGAGCACGATCCGTCACGTAACGCCGAAGCACTCCGCGGCAAGGACGTCTATCTGTCCGTCGGCACCGGCCTGCCCGGTCCGTACGAGCTCGGCCCCGGTGGTAGCGGAGTCGAGGGTGCGCTGATGGGCGGACCACTCGAAGCCGCCGCGCTGTACTGCACGACCGTGTTCGATACTCGACTCCGGTCGCTGGACATCCCCGCGACGGTTGTCTACCGCCCCTACGGCATCCATCAGTGGCCGTACTGGCAGGACGACCTGCGCGAATCCTGGCCTACGCTCAAGCGCGCGCTAGGGCTGTAGAGCGAACTTCAGAAACGCGTCGTTCTCGTGCGGGTCGCCGATGGTGACCCGCACTCCGTCGTTTCCGTAGGCGCGCAGCAGTACGCCCTGTTCGGCTGCAGCAGCGGCGAATTCACCCGAGCGTTCGGCCAGCGGCAGCCAGACGAAATTGGACTGTGATGCGCCGACGTCGTAGCCGCCCGCAACGAGAGCGTCTCGTACCCGGTCCCGTTCCACGATGAGGGCATCGGTCCGGGCCAGCAGCTCCGCCGACGCCTCCAGCGACGCCACCGCCGCCTGCTGTGCCACGGTGCTGACGGCGAATGCGATCCGCACCTTCGACAACGCCGTGATCACCTCGGGATCGGCCACCGCATAACCCACTCGCAAGCCGGCAAGTCCGTAGGCCTTCGAGAACGTCCGCAGCACGATCACGTTGCGTCGTCCGCGTGCCAACTCCACTCCGTCGGTGTGATTGCCTGCGTCGGGTCGGGTGTACTCGAAGTAGGCCTCGTCGAGGACCACGAGAATGTTCGACGGCACCGCGTCGAGAAACGCTTCGAGCTTCTCGCGCTGGACCACGGTTCCGGTCGGGTTGTTCGGGTTGCAGACGAAGATCAGCCGGGTGCGGTCGGTGACGGCGGCGAGCATCGCGTCGAGATCGTGCACATGGTCGGCGGTCAACGGAACCAAGACGGGTGTCGCGCCTGCGACGCTGGTGACGATGGGGTACGCCTCGAACGAGCGCCAGGCGAACAGCACTTCGTCGCCGGGGCCGCAGGTGATCTGAACGACCTCCTGGCACAGCGAGACGGAACCACTTCCGACAGCGACGTTCTCCGTCGCAACGCCGAGTTTCTTCGCCAGTGACTCGACGAGGGCGGTCGCTCGATTGTCGGGGTAGCGGTTGACGCCGCCGACGGCCTCCGCGATCGCGTCGCGCACGCTCGGCAGCGGTCCCTGCGTCGTTTCGTTGCTCGCCAGTTTGATCGCACCAGGAAAGGTGCGGCCGGGAACGTAGGCGGGGATGGCGTCGAGGTCGGGGCGGATGCGCGCGGTCACGGCTGCCATTATGCGCCCAGGTTCGGGGTTGACTTCTGCGCGTCCGTGATATTGCTGTGCGCGGCGGGGCAGATCGTCCTATCTTCGGTAAGTATGTCGGGAATCTTCAGCGACGCCGCAGTCCTTCGTTCCGCCACCGCGCCGACCATCGGCGCGGACGACGAGGTGGATACGTCCGCGCACGAATCTCCCCCGCAGGAAAAAGTACCGCTGACCGCCGTCGAACCCGATGGACCACCTCGCGGCGGAATAGTCGTACTGCACGAGGCGCGTGAGGTGCCCGAGTCTCTGCTCGACCTCCTCCGTGCACTGGCGTTGGAAGGTTGGCTCGCCGTCGCGCCGAACCTGTTCCATCGAGGCCACGGCGACGAGAAGGAAGTTTTCGGAGACGACCTCTTCGCGGACTTCGACGCCACCTCCGACTGGCTCGTCCAGCGCGGTGTCTACCCCGATTGTGTCGGGGTGATCGGGTTCGACGATGCAGGTACGGCAGCGTTGATCGTGGCCACCAGTCGTCCGGTCGGGGCGGCGGTCAGTGTTGCGGCAGCGGGCATCGTCGAGCCGCTCAACTCCGACGCGGTCGCGTTGGTCGAGGCCGCACCCAAGCTGCAGGCCCCCTGGCTCGGTCTCTACGGCGAGGACGACCCCCACACCCCACCGGATCACATCGAAGCCCTTCGCGACGCCGCCACGCGTGCCTCAGTGGCCACGAACGTCGTCAGCTATTCGGGCTTGAAGCACCGAGCCGATCATCCCCGCGAACAACCCGGCAGTTCCGATCACAGCGACCCCGCAGCGGCCGCGCTCGTCGACGCGCAGACCCGAATCTTCGATTGGTTCGACAGCTTCATGCGCTGAAGAGCAACAAGCAACTTCTACGCGAACGCCGCGCGAACCGGAGGCGTCGACCAGCCGTTTTGCCTTCTGGCCTTTGCCGTGTGTAATCTCTTTCCTCGGCGGTCCGAGAGGGCCGGCAGCCTAGGAGGCGTGCCAGAGCGGCCGAATGGGAGTCACTGCTAATGACTTGTCCTTTCACCGGGACCGGAGGTTCAAATCCTCTCGCCTCCGCCACGAACGGTAGATCGTTACCGTTCTGCTAGACCAGTTGGATAACTGAACATGCGCCCGTAGCTCAACGGATAGAGCACTTGACTACGGATCAAGAGGTTAGGGGTTCGAATCCCTTCGGGCGCACAGAAGAAAAAGTCCCGAACTGCAGCGATGCGGTTCGGGGCTTTTTCGTCGGCGTGGTCGCGGCACGTCCCAGGTACGACTCGGTGTTCCGAGTTGCCAACAGACGAAATACGGCGTTACCTGGGCATCTATGACTTCCCGAACTCACATCCCGGTCGGCTCTTCCGACCCTGACCGTCACGAGGTCGACGCCGGGCAGAACGGGACGTCGACCTCCGCCATCCGCCCGCCTCGACTCGACAGAGTGGTCTTCGGCGTCGCAGCCGTCGTTGTGGTTGCCATCATCGTGTGGGGCCTGGTGGTGCCGGACAATCTCGAGTCCGTCTCGTCCTCGACACTGAATTGGCTCGTGACCAACCTCGGCTGGCTCTTCATCCTCGCCGCCACCGGGTTCGTGATCTTCTCGCTTTATCTGGCGGTGTCCAAGTTCGGACGTATCCCGCTGGGTGCAGACGGCGAGAAGCCCGAATTCAAGACCGTCAGCTGGATCGCGATGATGTTCAGTGCAGGCATGGGCATCGGCCTGATGTTCTACGGTGTCTCCGAGCCACTGACTCACTTCGTCACACCGCCTCCGGGAACGGGCGGTGGCGTCGGAACTGCCATGGCCACCACCATGTTCCATTGGAGTTTGCACCCGTGGTCCATTTACGCGGTGATGGGCCTGGCCATCGCGTACGGCACGTATCGCCGCGGTCGCAAGCAACTCATCAGCTCTGCGTTCATTCCTTTGATAGGTGGCCGCGCCGAAGGCCCGATCGGCAAGATCATCGACATCCTGGCCATCTTCGCGACGCTGTTCGGTACTGCAGCATCGCTGGGACTCGGTGCGCTGCAAATCGGTTCCGGATTCGAGGTGGTCGGCTGGATCGGTGAGAGCGGCACACTGTTGCTCGTCGCCATCGTCGCGTTGTTGACTCTGGCGTTCGTGGCATCGGCGGTGTCCGGCGTCTCCAAGGGCATTCAGTGGCTCTCCAACACCAACATGGTGCTTGCGTTGGTCCTTGCCATCTTCGTGTTCGTCGTCGGCCCGACTGTGTTCATCCTCAACATCATTCCGACGAGTATCGGCGACTACGCGTCTCAACTGTTCGACATGTCCGCCCGGTCGGCGGCGAACTCGGATCCCGAGACGGCTTCGTGGCTCTCGTCGTGGACCATCTTCTACTGGGCGTGGTGGATCTCGTGGACCCCGTTCGTCGGAATGTTCCTGGCGCGCATCAGCCGTGGCCGCACCATTCGTGAATTCATCGTCGGTGTCATCCTGATCCCGAGTGCTGTGTCACTGGTGTGGTTCGCGATCTTCGGCGGTGCCGGTATCGGTGAACAGCAGGACGGCATCGACCTCGCGACCCGCGACAGCACCGAGTCGCAGCTGTTCGGAATGCTCGAAAACCTGCCCCTGTTCGGCATTTCGACCGTTCTCGTCATGGTGCTCGTCGGTATCTTTTTCGTGTCCGGTGCCGACGCGGCGTCGATGGTGATGGGATCGCTGTCGCAGCGCGGAACGCTCGAGCCGAGCAAGTGGGTTGTGGTGTTCTGGGGCACGTTGACCGGCGCAACAGCGGCGATCATCCTGTGGACCGGAGGCTCCGACGCGCTCAACGGCCTCCAAACGATGACCATCATTGCAGCGGCACCCTTCGTGGTCGTCATGATCGGGTTGTGTGTCTCGTTGTACCGGGACCTCAGTAACGATCCGATGATTCTGAACCCGCCACCTCACCGCAAGAAAGACAGGGTGGCTTAGGGGCCGCTCGAGATCTCAATCCCTTCGGCGTAGGGACGACGAGGCCCGAACTGCAGCGATGCGGTTCGGGGCTCTGTCGTTGTGCGCGGCGTGTGCGGCCGACTCGGCAGATACGTGGACAATCGAAACAAACCGGGCGTAGGGTTTGCTGAGACCTTCGAGGGAGGGCGCGTGAGCGATCGACCGGACAGAATCTCGAGCGAACGCGGTCGGCTGGGCGGGGTCGGGGCCGATCCTCGACCGCATGCCGTGCCCGCGCGGTTGTCCGTCCCGCTGTTGATCATCGCGGTGACGTTCATCGGCGCGCTGCCGTTCTACGTTCGGCAGCCGTTCGGTTCCGGGGAGTCGGTATCGAGTCCGATGTGGTTCGGTGGATCTGCGTATCTCGCATCACCGGCAGCGGGTCTCTATTGGCTGATTGCACTGCCCGTGTGCATCGGGGCAGTCGCTCTCTACTGCACGTGGAGTGAACGTAGATCGGGCACCGAACTGCGCGTTCGTGTCTGGCTCGCGGTCAGTGTTGGATTGTGTGTTGCCACGGTCGTTGTCGTGCAGGGCGGACTGCTGTTCTACATGGGCAACTTGACGATTCATGGACTTCTTCCGCTGTTGATCATGTCGGTAGCGGTGTTGGTCTGGGGCGTTGCTCTGCGGTCGCGAGGAGTGGTCGCAGTAGGAGTCGCGGCCGTCGCGGCGAGTCTGGTGTCGAATCTCTACAATGTGGAGAATCTTGTGCCACAAACGCTTACATTCGACAGCCGCTTCAGCTTGTGGTCGAACATCCTGCTGACGGCGCTCGTCTTCGTCGTCGGGGCAGCCGCGTCCGTGATCGGCGAGCGATCCAAGCGCTGACTTCCTGCAATTCGATCGGCCGTACTCAACGGCTACCTCCTGCGGGAGTTGGAGCGGTTGAGCACGGCCCACAGGAGTTCGTACAATCCGCACAGGGCAACACTCGTCAGAGCCACCCACCAGAACCCGACGTTTACACGACGAAGGCAATGAACTGATAGATCACCATGCATCCGAAAAACACGCGCCACCAACGCTGCTTGCGCTTTTCGGCTCCCGAAGTCGACTGCTCCACGTAGTCGACCGGTGGCATGGGTTCCATCGCCACACCTTGATACATGCGAGGTGAAGGGGAGGCAACCTGGCGTTCCGGTGGAGACACAGCACAGGGCCCGAGACATACTTCGGCTCTTCAACGGCGCGTGGGACGGCGCATCGATGCAACCCATCGGGTTGTAGCTAGAGTTGTCGCATGTGAATGCGAAACCGACAATTCGTCCTGCAGTTCCGGCAGACGTGGACCGTGCTGCCGAGTCACTGGGCCTTGCTTTCTCGGACTATCCGTTCACTCGGCACACCGTCGCGGCCGATGATCACCACGAGCGGGTGACATCGCTGCAACGCATCTATCTCGATACGATCGGCTTGCGATGCGGCCGAGTGTGGGTCTCCGATGATGTTGCGGCGGTGGCGGTATGGCTCACCCCGTCTTCGGTTGGCGTAGTAGACGCATTCGAGTCCGTCGCCGAACGCATCGAGCAATTGCATGGTAACCGCATCGATATCGCGCGAAGAGCAGACGAAGCCACCGAATCGTTGAAGCCGTCGGAGTCGGTGTGGCTGTTGGCGACGGTAGGCGTCGATCCATCCGTGCAAGGGCAGGGCTTGGGGCGCGCCGTCCTCGAACCCGGTCTTCAGCAGGCCCGCGAGCACGGTTGTCCGGCCTACCTGGAGACGTCGTCGACAGCGAACCTCGCCTTGTACGAAGGGTTGGGATTCCGGGTGACCGGGTCTGTGCAACTCCCCGACGGAGGACCCGAAGTGTGGGCGATGCTGCGCGCATAGCGGCCGCGGCGTGGCAGGTGTCAAATGGTCGCCTTCAACTCGTCGGTGATGCGGTGATAGATGCCGCCCGACGTCAGTCCACCGTCGATGACGATTTCGGTGCCGGTGATGTAGCGCGATGAATCCGACAGCAGGAACGCGACCGATTCTGCGATTTCGTCGGCGTCCGCGACGCGTCCTGCGGGGACCGATCGCAGACTGGTCTCCACGAAAGCCGATGAGCCGGAATGCAGTAGGGGAGTATCGACCAGACCGGGGTGGATCGAATTGACTCGGACCCCGTACTCGGCGAATTCGAGCGCGCCCACCTTGGACAGACCACGCACTCCCCATTTGCTGGCACCGTATCCTGCCGCGAAGTAGCCGAGCATCCCGGCGATGGAGGACACGTTGACGATCGAACCGCCGCCACCTTGTTTCAGAAGTGGCGCACAGGATTTCATTCCGTAGAACACCGAGCTCAGATTGATGTTCATGACGCGGTGCCAGTCTTCGACGGTCGTGTCCTCGATACCCGCTCGGTGGCTGACCCCGGCGTTGTTCACCAGTCCGTCGAGGTCACCGTCCGTTGACTCGATTGCCTTCGCCAGCGCCGTCCACGATTGCGGTGCGGTGACATCGAGCTGGAAGAACTCTGCCCGGCCGCCCGCATCGAGGATGTCGGCCACGACGGCTTCACCTGTGGCCGTCGAGATGTCGGTGACCCAGACCTTCGCTCCCCGGCCTGCCAGCATCTCCGATTCGACTCGGCCCATGCCACTTCCTGCGCCGGTGACGACGATCGTCTTGTTCTCGAAGTTCATGTCAGGGGCCTCTCACTCGGTCTTCAGTTCGGTGCCCTTCGTCTCGGTCACGAAAAAGACCGTGGCGAAGGTGACGACGGCGCAGAACACGAAGTAGCCGGCCGGTGCGAGCGGATTACCGGTGAGCGAGATCAGGTAGGTGGCGATGAAAGGCGCTGTGCCACCGAGCAACATGTTCGTGGTGTTGTTGCCCAGGGCCAGGCCCGTGTACCGCACCGAGGTCTTGAGCATTTCCACGTAGGTCACGTACGAGGCACCGTTCACCACGGACACCGCGATGAACAACACCGACTGCCCGACGACGGCCTGCCACAGCGTGCCGCCGGCCATCATCATGAACATCGGGACACCGAGAACGATGGCTGCGAAGCTGCCTGCGAACAGCACGGGCTTTCGGCCGTACCTGTCGGCCATGTAGCCCGAGATGGGGAGGGTGATCACTCCGAGAACCAAGGCAAGCGAGGTCGACAGGAACGCTGCCTGAGAGGTCTGGCCGCCCTCGGTCCTGAGGTACGTGGCCGCGTAGACCGATGCGATGTAGTAACCACCGGTGATGAGAGCGCCGAGCAGGATAATCTTCACGACACTGCCGCCGGACGTGCTCAGTAGCTCCGAGAGGGGAAGCTTCTTCGTCTCTCCCTTGTTCTCGAGTTCCTTGAATTCAGGGGTGTCGTCCAGGCGGTTCCTGATCCAGATGCCGACACCGCCGATCACCAGGCTCAGCAGGAACGGGATCCGCCACGCCCAGGAGAGGATCTGTTCGTCGGTGAACACCGAGTTCAATGCCAGTGCGCACAGGGAGGCGAGCAACGATCCGATGTAGGTGCCGGTGTTGACCATCGACGTCTGGGTCGCGCGCCACCGCGTCGGCGCGGACTCGGATACGAACGCGTTGGCTCCTCCGAGTTCGCCACCTGCAGCGAAGCCCTGCAGGCATCTGCACAGGACGAGAACCGAGGTGGCCCACACTCCCAGAGTGACGTACGTCGGGAGCAATCCGATTCCGGCGGTGGCGATCACCATCAGCAGGATGGTCCAGGACAGCGCGTTCTTGCGGCCGTACTTGTCGCCGATGTGTCCGAAGAAGATGCCGCCCGGAACTCGCAGGAAGAAGGCAACGGCGAACGCGGCGAACGTGCCGAGAAGCGCGGCCGTCGGATCGTCGGACACGAAGAACAGTGCGGCGATGGTGGTGGCCATGTAGCCGTAGATACCGAAGTCGTAGTACTCGACGACGGTTCCGACGACGGCGGCACGGATTACTGTCAGGGGGGATTGCTTCGGGTTCGTCCCGGGTGTGTGTGCGTCCGAGTCGGGCTGCACGGCAGGTTCGTTCGTAGTCATCGGTGTCCTCGAAGTCAGGGTGGTCAGGCCGTCAGTGGCTGTGCATCGACGGAGTGGAGGGCGGCGTTTCGACCGGCGATCCGGCCCATGGTGAGTGCATTGGCCACAGCGTTGCCGCCACCGACGTAGCGCTGCCCGAGAACTCCCGCTCCTGCCTCGCCTGCAGCGAACAGGCCGGGTACGCGGGTGCCTCGTGTCGAGAGCACGGCGGAATCGGAATCGATCTCCAAACCTGCATGTGTGCAGACCAATTCGGCGGGGAAGATTCGTGCGGCATAGAAGGGGGCGGTGTCGATAGGTTCGGGATTCGACGTACTGCCCTTGTTGGCGAGTGTTCGGTGGCGAAGGAAGTCGGGGTCCTCGCCGTGGGGCAGATGCGCGTTCCATCGCTCGACCGTGGAATCGAGGGCCGCGGCGGGCACCGCCATGAGTACGGCCAGCTCCGCGAGGGATGATGCGCGAAGCGTCCGGCCGGCGTCTGCCTCGTCCTCGATGCGATCGGGTGCCCAATCGGCATATCCCGCAGGCAGATTCTGTCGAGCGTTGTCGTCGAAGATCATCCAGGCGGAGCCACCCTGACCGTCGATGATTCCGGTCGAGACGGCGTACGAGGCGTCCTCGTCCATGAATCGACGCCCCGCAGCGTTGACGTGAATACGTGATTTCGGGGGGAACCCGGACTGCCAGTGGTGGTATCGCTGAAAGTAGACGGTGGGCAGCATGAGTCCCCACCCGTCACCGGTTATGGACGCGTCCACCGACGGTGCATAGTGCAGGTGGTCGCCGCGACTACCCTCGGCAGCAACGACGAAGGCAGCGGAGCCGGCTCGATTGGCTGCCGGAAAATGAAGATCGACCAGCTCGGGATCTCGGGCGAAACCACCGGAGGCCACGACGACTGCTGCAGAACGGAGTTCGACATCGTCGGCTACGACACCCACGACCCGGTCGCCCTCGGTGAGGAGCGCTTGCACGCGAGTGTCGAGAACGACCTCGATTCCGTGCCTGCGGCGCGCTGCGTCCAGAACCTGGACGAGTCCGTATCCCTGGTCCTTCGGGACGTGACCCCTCCAGACGTCCTCGACGCCCGCCTGGCTCAGTCCCGGTTGATGCGCGTTACCGGAAATCTTTGCGGGAACGTCCAATCCGAGTCCGAGAAGCCACTCCAGTGTCGGTCCGGCCTGCTCGCAGAAGGTCCTGATCAGGCCGGGCTTGAGCATCCACTGGTTGAGATCCATGTAATGCTGGAAGTACTTCTCTGCGCTGTCGTCGATTCCGAGGTCGCGCTGAACGCTCGTCGCTGCGGCGGTGAACAATCCGGCCGACAGGGCCGTCGATCCACCCAGTTCTTTGCGCGCCTCGAAGAGAATCACGGACGCACCGTTCTCGGCCGCCGTCACCGCCGCCGCCAGCCCAGCTCCACCGCCACCGATGACGATGACGTCGTAATCGGTGTCAGACATGACGCGACCCGCCGTCCACCGCGATACTGTGCCCGGTCACGTAGCGAGCACTGTCCGACAGCAAGAACAGAAGAGGCCCGAAGACTTCTTCCGGTGCTCCGAGTCTGTGCAGAGGAACCGAATCCAGAGCTTTGGCAAGCGCTTCGGGATCTTCCTGCACCCACCGCGTCATTTCGGTGTCGATGTAGCCGGGTGCAATGGAATTGACGCGAATACCGATATCTCCGAACTCGACGGCAAGGGATTCCGTCAGGTGGGCGACGGCTGCTTTGGACGTGCAGTAGGCACCGCGGCCCTTACGGACACGAAGTGCGGATACCGAGGACATGTTGACGATCGCGCCGCCTTCGCGCATGTGACGACCCGCTGCTTGCGAGCCGTACAGAACGCCTTCGACGTTCACGCCGAGCGTGGCACCCATCTGCTCGGGGGTGATGTCCGCGGCGTAGGCGAACGGGAAGATTCCCGCGTTGTTGATCCAGAAGTCGATCCGGCCGAATTCGGCCAGGGCTGTCCGGGCGAGAGCCTCGTGATCATCGGCGACGGTGACGTCGGCTCGAGCGCCGATGATCGTCCCGGGTCGCTCGACCAGTGAGTCGGTGCTCAGTTCCGTATTCAGTTGCTCGGCCGTCTCTTTCATCCGGGCGTCGTTGATGTCGGCACCGACGACGTGTACGCCGCGCGCCGCAAGTCCCTTGGCGAACACCGATCCCATGCCCTGGGCGGCCCCGGTGACGACGGCAACCTTGCCCGCCAGTTCGGGGTACACCGCAGTCATCGTGCGATCGACGACGCGTCCTGGATTGGGGTTGTTCATGGCGCTCTCCTCGTGCAAAAGATCTCGGCCGGGTCCGTTTGCACCGACCTCGACTATGTGCGATAATCGCACGCAGTGTGCGATTCAGATCGAACTGTAGGTGGTCCACCTCACAGTCGTCAACAGGGGGCAGTGCATGACCGACGGAAAAACCACGGTGTCCATCGATTCGGGGATGTCCAAAACGCTGCATCACGGCCTCGTCGTGCTCGAGCTGTTGGCCGAGCATCCGAACGGCTTGTCGATCACAGAGATCGCCGACGGGATCGGTGTGCACCGCACCGTTGCGCATCGGCTGGTTCGCACGCTCGAGGCTCATCATCTGTGTCGGCGAGACGAGTTCAAGCGAATTGCCCTCGGTGCCGGGCTGGTGGCACTCGCCGAACCCGTCGAGCAGGATCTGCGAACCGTGGCACGCCCGGTACTCGAAGAACTGGCGGATCAACTGGGTGCGACCGTCCATCTCGTCGTTCGCGAGAATGCAACGGAAGTAAGGGCTTTGATGGTTGTCGAGCCACGAGGGGCGAAGGTTCACGTGGCATTTCGTGGAGGGCAGGTCGACCCGATCGACCGGGGGTCTGCAGGCCTGGCAATGCTCGCGTCCTTGCCCCCGGAAGATGGCGAACGTGTGGAAGTGGCGCGGGCGCGAAGCGTTGGATACGCGGTCACCCACGGCGAAGTGATTCCATCGGTCGGCGGAGTGTCCGCCGTGGTGCCGGGTCGCCGCGGAGACGCGATGGCGAGTTTGGGTGCGTCGGTGTTCGAGATCGACGACGAAGAACAGCTCGGTGCGGCCGTCGTCGCTGCAGCGGCGCGGTTGGGGCGTTTGCTGCGCTAGTCAGCGACGACGGGTCGTGTCAGGCGTCGTCGCGGGTCACGGTCCTGTGCTGGATGCGCCACTGATCATCGACTCGCACAACACGATCCCGGACCGACGTGAATCTGACGAGGCGTGTTTCGCCGCCGCGTGATGTCGCCATGATCTGGAGGTAACAGTCGACTGCGAGTTCATCGACGCTCACGAGATCGACGGCAATGTTCGTGATGACGTGCCGACGCCTCTCGTTCGCGTCGGCCGCGCTGTCGAAGAAGCGTTGGGCAAAGGCGGTCAGCTGGTCGCTACCGACCTCGGGTTCGGGGTAACTGGGTGAATCGAAGACGCCGTCTGCGGTGAAGGTCCCTGCCCATTCCGTTGCGCGTCCGGAATCGATTGCGTGGCTTTGCCTGCCGTACAAAAGCTGGACCTCGGCAATGGTTCCCGCATCTGGATCGGGCATCGGCGTCTCCTTCGGTGCGCTATTCGCACGGACAGTGCGTATTGCCGATGACGTTACGTCCGGTCCGTCCGGCAGTCGAGCCAGGGGTCCACTCGGCGCAGCCGAAAATGAAGCGCGCGAGTCACGCCACGTCTGACATCATCGGGCTGTGAAGATCATCTCGATCAATGCATGGGGCGGTGCCATGTACGACGAACTCGTGGGATGGCTGAAATTCGTTGATGCCGAGATCATTTGCCTCCAGGAAGTCACTCGTACTCCGAATCGATCGGGCTGGGCAACGTTCGCCGACGGTGAGCGCCCACTGCCGCAGCGGCTCAACCTGTTCGACGACGTGTCGGCCGCGCTCCCCGGGTACACGCCGTATTTCGTCGCCAACGACACCGGACCTGTCACCGACGGTGAGGGCGTCGAATTGCGTCAGGACTTCGGGATCGCGACCTGGGTTCGTGACGACGTTCCCGTCGTAGGGCTCGACGCGCGGTTCGTCCATTCCCGGTTCGTCGATCACGCCGAGTGGAGCGTGACCGATCGCCCACGAGCTGCCCTGGCGGTCACCGCCCGCGATCGCATCGCCGAAAGGTTCGTCTCCGTCATCCAATGTCACGGTCTGCGTGATCCAGCAGGTAAGGGCGACAGTCCCATTCGGCTGGAGCAGGCCAGGAGATTGGCGGGGATCGTCGAACGGATGCGCTCGACGAGCGAAGTCGTTGTGCTCTGTGGCGATCTGAACCTGCTGCCGACCAGCGAGACGTTCGCACTGCTGGCCGAACATGGGATGACCGACCTCGTGGGAGACGCCGACACTCGAACATCCATCTACACCAAAGCAATTCGCAGTGCCAGCTACGTGTTGGTGTCGTCACCGACCGCCGTACGAAGCTTCGAGATCGTCGCCGCGCCGGAAGTGTCCGATCACCGAGCTCTGGTGCTGGAACTTCTTTGATCCTTGTCTGCTGTGCCGACAGCTGTTCGATCCGACCCCGCGGGCGTCTGCGCACTGCGTTCGGCAGCACCGCGTAAAGCGTTCGAGATCGCGTACATAGCCGGGGTGTACTGGCGCCGCGCGAGTGAGGCGATGTATATGACCCGGGTCGGAACACGATCGGTGTCGAGGAAAGCGATGGTGGTGACGTCGGGTCGGTGGTGGACCACCGACAGTCGGGGGACCATGGCGATGCCGACGCCTGCGGCCACCATGGCCTCGATTTCCTGGTAGTCGTGGGCTTCGTACACGACGTCGGGCTCGAATCCTGCTACGCGGCAACTGCGATAGAGAACCTCCGCTGCCGGGTGGTCGTTGCTCCGAATGATCCACCGCGCGCCTCGGAGGTCGTGCAAGGACACATCCCGTCCCCGGCGATCGTCGTCTATCGGAAGCAGCAGCACGGTCTGGTCTTCCATCAGTGGCTCGAGTGACAGCGATCGTTCTGCCTCTTCCGTCCAGGCGTAGCTCCACAGCAGTGCCAGGTCGATCTCGCTCGAATGGAGCATGTCCAGCAATTGCGGTCGAACGGCCGACCGAACACGAACGTCCACCCCCGGCCATCGCGAGTGATAGTCCTTCAACGCGTCGGAGAGCAGCGACGCACTGACCGTGGGAAACGAGCCGAGCCGGACCGATCCACGTTCGAGGCCCCGGATGGCCTCCAGGTCGCCGCTCGCGGCACGCATCTCGCGGCGAAACAGGCGGGCCCGGCTGGTCAGGATCTCGCCGGCCTCGGTGAGCTGTACGCCGCGCGGCAGGCGAGTGAGGACCGGCTGTTTGATGCCGTGTTCGAGTTTGCTGATGCGTTGGGACGCTGCCGAGGGAGTCATGTTCGCTCGCTCGGCACCTGCGGTCAGGGAGCCGGCCTCGGCGATGTCGAGCAGAAGGAACAACGTCACGACGTCGAACGTGTGGTTCATGCGCACATCTTTCAGCTCAGCTAAACGACCGGGTAGCAAAACGATATTGTCCTAAAAGTGTCGCGTCAATAATGTGACAGGGACAACGTTCGAGTGCGGATGTAACCGAGCACTTACCCAGCCACCCGAAAGACGCCCATGACTTCCATCGAGATCCTCCCGCTCATCGCGTTGGTTGCGATGTTCGTGATCGCAACCTTCTTTCCGATCAATATCGGCATCCTCGGATTCATCGGTGCCTTCGTGGTCGGATACTTCGCGCTGGGATTCGACGACAAGGAAATCTTGAACGAGTTCCCCAGCTCGATCGTGTTGACCATCGTCGGCGTCACCTACTTCTTCGGCATGGCCAAACGCAACGGCACCATCGATCTGCTGGTGAACAGTTGCATCAGGGCGGTGCACGGTCGGGTGACGGTGGTGCCCTGGGTGTTCTTCTTCGTCGCCTCGGTCTTGACGGCGCTCGGCACATTCAGCCCCGCCGCGGTCGCATTGATCGTGCCCGCTGCCATGGCGTTCGCAGCACGAACCGGCATGAGTCCCCTGGTCATGGGCATCATGGTGATCAACGGTGCGCACGCTGGGGCGTTCTCCCCGATCTCCGTTTCCGGCGTTCTGGTTCGTGACATCGTCGAGAACAACGGACTCGCGCTCAACCCGTGGACGCTGTTCTTCGCCAGTTACGGCATCAACCTGCTGCTCTCGGTTCTCACAGTGACGGGCTACGCGGCCCTGGCCCGGATGAAGGGCTTCGAGTACACCGCAACAGGATCCACCGATCCCGCACCCGGCAGTGGCCCGGTGGGCGGATCACCGATCGGGACTTCCGTCCCCACCGGTGGCAGCACCGGAAGCACCGGCGGTGGCAGCACGGCAGGCGGCAGCACTGCGGTACTCACTCGTCCGACGACAACCACGCTGGTCGACGCGCCGGCCCCGGTCACGTTCGTGCAGAAGCTCACGCTGTTCCTCATCGGCGCACTCCTGGTGCTCGTTCTCGTCCTGCACCTGCCGATCAGCTTCATCGCCATCGGAGCCGGAGCAGTCCTGGCGTTCACGGATCTGAAGAAGCAGAACGAAGCCATCGCAGACATCAGCTGGTCGACGGTTCTGCTGGTCGCGGGCATGGTCACCTACATCTCGATCCTGCAGGAAGTCGGCACCATCGATCATCTCGCCGAAATGGCGATCACCATCGGCGCTCCGATCATCGTGGCCATCGTGCTCTGCTACGTCATCGGCATCACCTCGGCATTCGCGTCCTCCACCGCCCTGCTGGCCGCGGTCATTCCGCTGGCCATGCCCTTGCTCGGAACCGGTGCACTGCCGGTCGTCGGTGTCGTCGCTGCTCTGGCCATCTCGGCCACCGTCGTCGACGTCTCGCCCTTCTCGACCAACGGTGCGCTCGTGCTGGCCAACGCGCAGAACATCGAACGCCCACGCTTCTATCGCCAGTTGCTGCTCAATGCCGGAGTCGTCGTGGCCATCGCGCCGGCTCTGTGCTGGCTGATCCTGGTTGTCGTCCCCGCCCTGTTCTGAACCGGTACCAGCGCGTTAAGCGTTGCTGCACGGCATGAACATATTTCGTAATTGTGCTTGATCATCCTCTGGCCCAGGGTGGAAGCATCGGATCCCTGATCGGAAGGCACAGCAGATGTTCACTCTTCGTGGAACCTGGATGCGTGGGGGGACCAGCAAGTGCTGGTTGTTCAACGCGGTCGATATCGACCCGTACGTCGCCGAGGCCGGCGGGCTCGACAACATCCTCACTGCCGCGTTCGGTTCCGGCGATCCACGGCAACTCGACGGAGTGGGTGGGGGCAGTTCGACGACCTCCAAGGCCGCGATCGTTCGTCGCTCCAGCGCTCCGGGTATCGACGTCGATTACCTCTTCGCTCAGGTCGCCATCGAGAACCGCACGGTCGAGTGGGGCAGCAACTGCGGAAACTGTGCGACGGCGATCGGGCTGTACGCCGTGCAGACCGGTCTCGTCGCCGTCGACGATCGCGTCACCGTGGTGCGCATGCGCAACGAGAACACCGGTGCAATTCTCACCGCGGAGATCTCGACCCCGGGCGGACGCATTCCTGCCGAGGGCGGCGCGGCTGTCCCCGGAACCACGGCCCTCGGTGTGCCGGTGGGGCTCACCTTCACCGACCCTGCCCCTGACCGACCGACGATGCTTCCCACCGGCGCGGAGATCGAACGAGTTACGCTCGGCGACTGTGAGTTCCGAGGAACATTCGTTCGTGCCGGTGCACCCGCCGCGTTCTTCGATGCTGCCGATTTCGGGCTGGACGGTTCGGAAAGCAACGATGTCGTCGCCGCGCACGTCCCCACACTCATTGCGCTGCGTAGGCTGGCAGCGCTGAGAATGGGACTGAGCAAGCCCGAAGAGCCCGTCTCGCATGCCGTTCCGAAGGTAGGAATCATCGGACCTCCCCTGGGCTACACCACGACCACCGGTGAGCGCGTCGCCGCTGCGGACTACGACATCTCGGTGCGCATGCTCTCCATGATGGCACCGCACCCGGCGATAGGACTGACGTCGGCGGTTGCTGTCGCAGCGGCTGCCACGGTCACGGGTGGTGTGGTCATTGCCAACGCCCGCATCGGCTGGCCCGGATCACTCCGCATCGGCACAGCGGCAGGTGTGCTGGACGTCGACTACGTCACGGATCGGGACGGATTTCTGCACTCGGTCACCCTTCATCGAGCGGTGCGTCGTATCGCCACCGCCGATCTGTTCGTCGTGCCCATGCCCACTCTCGTCGGTGCGCACTAGGGCTGAGCGACATCGCTTCTCAGAATCGGGCGGCGACGTCCTCGAACATCTTCAGTAGCACGGTCGCACTCGGCGAGAGCTTCTGTTCCGCCAAGTGGGCCAGCAAAATTCGACGCGACGGTGCGCCCGTCAACGGCACCAATCGTACATCGTCTCGAATATTGGACAGCGCCATCCGGGGTGCGAACGACACGCCGAGGTCCACCGCCACCATGGCCTGAGCCTCCTGATAGTCGTTCGCTGCGAACGACACCGACGGCGAGAACCCGGCAGCATGGCATGCCCGTTCGAGCGCTGCACCCACCGGATGAGTGTCCTCTCTGGTGATCCACTGCTCGTGTTCCAGCTCGTTCATGTGGATCGAACTACGCTCGGCCAGATGATGATTGACGGATACGACGAGCATGGGTGGGTCGATCATGAGTTGGTGCACCGTCAGGTCCGAGTCGGTGATTCTGGCCCACTCGTAGTCCCAGAGTAGGGACAGCTCCACCTCACGGGTGTCGAGCATTCCCCGGAGCCCGGCGAATCGCGAGCTGCGCACCGTCAGTGCCACCGCAGGATGACGAGATTTGAACAGCTTCACCACGGGCGGTAGCAGACTGGCCCCTGCGGTGGGGAAGGTTCCTATTCGCAGCGTCCCGGCGCGCAGGCCGGAGAGGTCTTCGAGTTCGTTTCGTGCAGCGAGCAATTGCGTCTCGATTCGTTCTGCATGACGCACCAGAACCTCACCCGCCTCGGTCAGTCGAACTCCCCTGGCGTGGCGCTCGAGCAGTGGTTGCCCGGCTTCGATCTCGAGCTTGCTCAACTGCTGCGAGACCGCAGATGTGGTGAAGCTCAGGCGAGTTGCGGCCGCCGTGATGGATCCGGTTCGCACGACCTCCACCAGAAGCAGCAGGCGTCGGGTGTCGAACATGATCGAACCACCTTTAAGTGAAAGTTAAGGGATCTCGACTTTTTCGTAATTGTACTCGACGGCTGTGTGATGCAGGCTATGAACAGCAACCGCACGAGAGCTGCGTCACATGACCGCAAGGCTCCCTCGAATGTTCAACTCCAAGAACATTTTCGAGAGTAACGATCGGAAGGTATCCGAGGATGTATTCACTGCGTGGCACGTGGATGAGGGGCGGGACCAGCAAATGCTGGCTCTTCAGCTCCGTCGACGTCGAGCCATTGATCGAACAAGCAGGATCTCTGGACGAGATTCTGGTCTCCGCCTTCGGATCCGGCGACCCCCGCCAGCTCGACGGCGTCGGCGGCGGCAGCTCGACCACTTCGAAGGCGGCCATCGTCAGCAGGTCCTCCGAGGACGGAATCGACGTGGACTACCTCTTCGCTCAGGTTGCCATCGGTGACCGAAAGGTGGAGTGGGGAAGCAACTGTGGCAACTGTGCCACCGCGATCGGCCTGTACGCACTGCAGCAAGGACTGGTGCCGATCGATCCGATCACCACCGTCGTACGGCTTCGTAACCGCAACACCGGTGCGGTGCTGCTCACCGAGATCGACACACCGGGCGGCGTGGTTCCGACCGAGGGGTCGGCCCAGGTTGCCGGAACATCGGCCCTCGGCGTTCCGGTCGGGCTGACGTTCATCGACCTGGGTGCCGATCGCACTCGGCTGCTCCCCACCGGGGCGGTGGAGGACACCGTGGAGCTACATGGATCGCAGTACCGCGGCACCATGGTGGTCGCCGGCGCCCCCGCTGCGTTGTTCGATGCATCCGACCTGGGTATGACCGGAGCCGAGACCGCCGCCCAACTGACCGAACGTGTTCCGCTACTGGTCGAATTGCGCCGTAGTGCAGCACTGCTCATGGGGCTGTCGCGCCCGCAGGATCCGATCACGCACGCAGTGCCGAAGGTCGGCATCATCGCGCCTCCGGTGGATTACCACCTCGAAGACGGAACGCTCGTCTCGGCGGGCGAGTACGACGTGTGCGTGCGCATGCTCTCGATGATGGCACCGCACCCGTCCATCGGCCTGACGTCGGCGGTCGCGGTGGCCGCTGCCGCAACCGTACGCGGCGGTGTGGTGGATCGGGTCGTCCGCGGTGCGGTCACCTCGACGCTGCGACTGGGGACGCCGGCAGGTGTGTTGGCCGTCGATGTCGATATCGCTGCGGACGGCAACCTCACCAGCGTGACCCTGCACCGCGCTGCACGACGTATCGCGACAGCAGAACTGTTCGTTTCCGCTGCGGCAACGGCACTTTCGATCGGATAGCTCGACCTGTGAACACGGCTTCGACGACTGAAGAAAAGGAAGATCATGAAGGTTAGCATCGAGAATCTGAGCCTCGCTTACTCGGGAAACACTGTTGTCCGCGACCTCGACCTGGAGATCGCCGACGGAGAATCCCTGGTGCTGCTGGGGCAGTCCGGCTGCGGTAAGACCAGCACGATGCGCTGTGTGGCAGGGCTCGAAACCCCAAGCGCCGGGCGCATCACGATCGGTAACCGCGTCGTCCACGACTCCGACAAGAACAAGACGATCCCGCCGCACAAACGCAACGTGGGTATGGTCTTTCAGTCCTACGCAGTGTGGCCGCACCGGACCGTGTTCGACAACGTGTCGTTCTCCTTGAAGATGCAGAAGGTCAACAAGACCGAGATGAACCAGCGCGTTCTCGAGGCCCTCGACCTCGTCGGGTTGGGTGAAATGGCCCACCGCGGAGCGAGCTTGCTCAGTGGTGGTCAGATGCAGCGGGTGGCGCTGGCTCGGTCCTTGGTGATGCGCCCCAGCGTGCTCCTGCTCGACGAGCCGCTGTCGAACCTCGATGCCCGACTGCGCGAACGACTTCGGATGGAATTGCGAGAGCTTCAGCTCCGACTCGGACTGACCACCGTCTACGTCACGCACGATCAGGTCGAGGCGTTCGCCCTTGCCGACCGAATCGCGTTGATGCAGAACGGCCGAATCGTGCAGATCGGTACCCCCGAGGACATCTACACCTCGCCGATGTCCGCCTCGGTGGCCGAGTTCCTCGGTGTCGGCAACATCTTCCGCGCCACGCCTGCCTCGGGCCCGCGCTCGACGATGGAGCTGACGGACTTCGGGCAGATTGCAGTGTCGGTCGATGCAGCGTCGGCGTCCGACGGGCCCGTCGTGGTGTGCCTGCGGCCCGAGGATCTGTTGGTCACCCCGCTGGACGATGCCGAGCCCGAGGGCCAGTCCTGGATGGGCACAGTCGATGTCGCCAGCTACCAGGGTGCGTCCATTCGATACCGCGTCACACTGGACGACGGCCCCGAGATCGAAGCCGTCGCCACCGGACACGCCAGCCGAATCCTGGGAATGGGAGAACGCGCACGGGTCACAGCAGTAGCCGGCGGAGCTCAGGTTCTCGTCGACGATCGCGTCGCCTCCGAGGCGGTGCCGGTATGAGCGCCCCCATCGACAATCGGCCCGTCACCACGACGAAGCCGCCGGTCGACACCCCGACACCCCAACGCAGGCCGGGTCCGAAGAAGTGGATTCCGACGCTTCTGCAGTTGGCTCTGCTCACCGTGATCGTGCTGTTCCCGATGTTCTTCATCGTGATGGGCGCATTCACCGACAACGCCGAGCGCACATCGCTGTTCGACTTCGGTAACTTCACCCTCGACAACTTCGCACTGCTCGGATCCTCGACGGCACGCAGTGCCCTGTGGAATTCGGCACTGGTGGGTATCGGGTCATCCATCGTCGCGCTGGCGATCGGGTGCACGCTCGCCTTCCTCGCAGCACGTACCAACGTTCCGGGTCGAAAGATGATCTACGGCATCGGTATTGCGCCGTTGTTTCTCCCGGCGCTCGTCGGGGCACTTGCCTGGGCACTGCTGGCCGGCCCGGCCACCGGTTACATCAACCTGATTCTGACTGCCATCGGTCTGCCCGGCTTCATCGACATCTACAGCTTCGGCGGAATGATCTTCATCCTCGGCATCTACTACGCGCCGTATCCGTTCCTGATGGTCCACTCGGCGCTCTCGTTGATGAACCCGGACCTCGAAGACGCCGCCAGTCTGCACGGTGCGAAGTTGACGAAGATGCTGAGCAAGATCACGTTCCCGCTCGTCATGCCTGCCGTGATCGGCTCGGGAATACTGGTTTTCGCGCTCACCGTGGAGAACTTCCCGGTGGCACAGGTGATCGGTGTGCCCGGCGGAGTCGACACACTGCCGACCCTGATCTACCGATTGATGAACGCATCGCCTGCCCGCGGTAACGACGCCGCCGCTGTCGCAGTGGTTCTCACAGTCCTGTTGGTCGCCGTCGTCGCGTTCCAGCAGCGCGCGATGAGCAGCAAGGAATACACCACAGTCAGCGGCAAAGGTGTTCGGGCGCGTCAGGTTCCGCTGCGGGCATGGCGTATCCCGGCTGCCGTGTTCGCGTGGGTGTACTTCACCCTCGCCGTTCTCCTGCCGCTCGTCGCCCTGGTGTTGGCGGCCCTGCAGACCAGCCCGTACGTCGCGAACATCGGTCAGCTCTTCGACTCGGGAGCGCTGTCGTTCTGGGGACTGGGAGAAACGTTGCGCAGTGCCGACTTTCACAGCGTGATGACCAACAGCGTGATCGTCGGTGTCGCGACCGCCGCGATCGGTACCGCGTTCTGCTTCGCCTTGGCGTACACGAGGTACCGCACGAACGCTCCGGGCCGAAAGCTGTTGGAGTACCTGGCGATGTTGCCGCTGGCTGTTCCTGCCATCGTGCTCGGCCTGGGTCTGCTGTGGACGTGGCTGGCGCTTCCACTGCCGATCTACGGAACGCTTGCGGTGCTGGTGATCGCGTTCGTGGCAGTGACGATCCCGCAGGGGTACCGCGGTGTCTCCGCGTCGATCATTCAGTTGGACAAGGACTTGGAGGACAGTGCCGTCATGTTGGGTGCACGGCGGCACCGGGCGATCTCGTTCGTCACCGCTCCGTTGCTCAAGGTCGGTCTGTCCTCGACCTTCCTGCTGCTGCTGATGCTGTCCATGCGTGAGCTCACCGCCGCGCTGTTCCTGTTCACCTCCGACACCAGGCTGCTGTCGATCGCGATCTTCGACGCCTACGACAATGGCTCGTTCCAGTCGGCTGCCGAGTTGAGCCTGCTGTACTGCGTCGTGATCGGTGTGCTCGCCGTCCTCTCGCGTCGCTTCGGATCCAAGGAAACTGTCTGATGAGAAAATTGGTTTCAGCAATCGCGTTGGGTATCGCAGTGGCAACGGCCACGGCCTGCTCACCGCCACCCGAACGCCCCGCTCTGGCTCGAGCGGCGGAGGAGATCGTCACCGACAACGGCCTCGTGATCGACGGCGAACAGATCGCCGATCCGGATCTGTGGACGCGGGCCCAGGCCGAGGGTGGCATCACCCTGTACAGCGGCTACACCGCGGTCACCGAGGCCACGGTGCTGAAGAACTTCGAGAAGGACACCGGACTCGACGTCAAGCTCGTGCGCCTCACCCCGAACCGGCTCTACGAGCGCCTGGTGGCCGAGTACGGTGCCGGTCGCCTCGATGCGGACGTCGTCAGGATTTCCGACGCCGGCTTCGTCAGCGGACTCAGCGAGCGTGGTGTGTTCCAGCCGTACACACCGCCCACGGCCGGCGAGCTGCAGGACGACGTGGTGTTCGACGGTGGCAACTACTACCGCACCTTCGATCCGATCTACACGATGGGCTACAACAGTGCGCTCATCGAGGGCGACGACAGGCCGGCGTCCTGGGCAGATCTTCTCGACGACCGGTGGAAGGGCAATCTGGGTATCGCTCAGGCCGGAGCCGGCGGTAGTGCACTGGCGCTGACTCGGTTCCAGCGCGAGGTACTCGGCGACGACTACCTCCGCGAGTACTCCTCGGAGGCAAGGGTGTTCGACTCCATCGGAGCTCAGCTCGATGCGCTCGCCCGCGGTGAGATCGAAGCAGGGACCGTCGTGGTGAGCAGCGTCAACATCGCCAACAACGAGAATGCGCCGGTCAACTTCGTGGTACCGGAGGAGGGACTGACCGCCTACGACTACTACACCGGGGTTGCATCCACAGCGAAAAACATTGCGGCCGCGCAGGTCTTCATGAACTGGAACCTCTCCAAGAGGGGACAGCAGGTCTTCAGTGATCTCGGTGAGTACTCGGTGCGCAACGATATCGACCCGCCGGTGATCCGCGGAATCGAACTGCCGAAGTTCACCGACCCCAAGGTCAACCGAATCACGCAGTCCGAGTCGATCGAGAACTCCGCCGACGACCAGGAGGCCTGGAACGCGATCTTCGGTTACAACGAGTAGTAGACCAGCTTATGTGCTGCCGCCGAGTCCACCGGACTCGGCGGCCGTACGTGTCATGTCGTGCCGATGCCATCCAGGACCGCGTCGACCAGGTTTTCGGCGTAGGCGCGGTCGGTCTCGGCTCTGTCGGCATCGGAGCGATGCGAGAAGATGACATGGCTGAATACCGCTCCGGTCACCAGTTCGAGGATTCGGGTGGTATCGGCGGACTCCGGTAGTTCACCTCTAGCCTGAGCTCGATGAACGATGAGGCGCGCTGCGACCAGTCGGCTCCGATTGAGAGTGTCGATCATGTGTCCGAGAAGATCGGGGTGCACCCGCGCATCGAGGGCGACCCTCAGACTGACCAGACCAGCTGTCCCTCTGTAACCGTGCAGAAGCTGCACTGCCAGTTCGACGAGATCCGCCCGCAGCGTACCGAGATCGATCGGCGTCGCGAGTGGACTCCTGGCTTCCAGCGCATCGACGACCAAGGCCCCCTTGGATTCCCAGCGACGATAGAGCGCGGCTCGACCGACCGAAGCACGGCGGGCAACGGCGTCGAGTGTGAAACCGGACCAACCCTTTTCCCAGTACACCTCGAGCACCGCGTCGTAGACGCGGTCTTCCAGATGCGGATCGCGAGGACGTCCTCGTCGGCTCTTGGCTTCGTCGGTCACCCCCGGATTGTCGCACCTGGTGGCATTGCGGACAATCTCTGTCTGTAATAGGTTTGCGTCCATGAGTGCTGTACGCCAGGAGGCGTCGACGGTGGATCCGACGCGTACTCCGGTGATCGTGGCTGTCGGTGAAACAAGCGGCCGCGGCGAACCCGTGGGCGTCGAACCCATGGAACTGATCACGCTCGCTGCGACTGCGGCAGTCCAGGACTCGCCGACCTCGGAGCCGTGGCTTCGCCGCGCGGACAGCATCGCGTTCTGCCATATCGCCAGCTGGGCCTACGCCAGTCCCGCCGCGGCGCTGGCACGCATCTTCGATGCCACACCCGCAGACGTGTTCGACGCTCCGATCGGTGGACAATGGCCGGCCCGACTCCTCGATCGCGCGGCCGCACGCATCGCTTCCGGAGAGTCGACGGTGGCGGTGATCGCAGGCGGTGAAGCCCAGGCCTCGATGAGCGCACTGGTCAAGGCCGGTCGAGACCCCGTCGACGACGGCGGGTGGAGCACCGCTCCGGGCGGTCCGCCCACCTTCGACCTCGATCAACTCGGCAGCGCTGCAATGCAAGAAGCCGGTCTGATCTCACCGGTCCGGATCTATCCGTTGTTCGAGAGCCGATTTCGCTTCGAGTCCGGCGTGGATCCGGTAACGCGGCAGGCCGAGTGCAGCGAGCTGTATGCGACATTCTCCGTTGTCTCCGAGAAGAATCCGTACTCGTGGAACGGAAGAGCGAGGACGGCTGTGGACATCGGAGCGCCGTCGCCGAAGAACCGCATCGTGTGCGAGCCGTATCCGCTGTCGATGAACGCCATGCCGTTCGTCGACCAGGCGGCGTGCATCGTTGTGACGAGCTTGGCCGAAGCCCGCGAACGTGGCGTGCCCGAGAGCGACATCGTCTACGTCTGGGGCGGTGCCGGTGCCGAGGACACGGTCGACATCCTCGACCGCAGTAGTTTCGGGCGGTCCCCCGCGATGGAAGACGCGATGGACCGCGCGTTGCACGGCGCGGAGATCGGGGTCGAGCAACTGGACGTATTGGACGTCTACAGCTGCTTTCCGATCGTGCCGACCCTCGCAACACGCCACCTCGGGACGCCGAAGTCGTTGATTCCCAGCGTGACCGGCGGGCACTCCTCTTTCGGCGGGCCGCTCAGTAGTCATTCGCTGCATTCGATCACCGCATCGGTTCGGGAGATTCGTGGCGGGAAGAGCCGTGCGCTGGTGCACGCGAACGGCGGCTATCTGACGTACCACCACTCCGTGCTGTTGGCCGGCGACCAACATCCGCTCGGCTACACCGGAAATCCCGAACCCGCAGTGCTGAAATCGAATCCGCCACCGCGAGCACCTGTCGAGGACGGGGATCTCGTGGTGGAGACTGTCTCCGTCGAGCATTCACGGCAGCAGGAACCGAACCAGGCCTTCCTCGTCGGGAGGGGCGAGCGCGGACGACGCGTTGCCGCACAGACGGCACCCGGAGACACGGCCAGTGCACATGCGTTGTCCCTCTATCGAAGCGAACCTGCACGCGAAATCATCGGAGCAACAGTCAGTGTCGAGTCGAACGAGGGGAACATTCGTGTCCGAGGCCGATAGCATCGAACCTGTTGTACTGACGAGGCGTGAGGGTCATGTTCTCGTCGTCACGATCAACCGCCCGAAAGCTGCCAACAGCATCGACGCACGCGTGCACACGCTGCTCGGGCAGGCCTGGGAGTCGGCCGAGGCCGACCGCGACATCCGTGCCATCGTCTTGACCGGTGCGGGATCGGCGACCTTCTGCGGGGGTGCCGATCTGAAAGCCCTCGGCACCGGAGGCCCCGGCGCGGTGACTCCGCCCGAGACCGAGCACTGGGGGTTCGCCGGGATTGTCCAACACCCGATTTCGGTTCCGATCATCGCGGCCGTGAACGGGTCGGCGATGGGAGGTGGAACCGAGATTGCTCTGGTCTCGGATATGGTCGTCGCCTCGAACACGGCCGTATTCGGCCTACCCGAGATTCGCCGCGGACTCGTCGCCGGTGCAGGTGGTGCCTTTCGACTGATGTCTGCGGTACCGGAACACATTGCGCTGGAGATGATCCTGACGGGCCAGCCGATCTCTGCGCAGGAAGCCGCGCGATGGGGGTTGGTCAACAGGGTGGTCGCGCCCGACGACGTCCTCGATACGGCACTCGGTCTCGCTCACCTGTGCACGGAGGGTGCGCCGCTCGCGGTGCGCGCATCCAAGCGGCTCGCTCGACGTATCTCCGACGGCACCATCGCGCACGAGGAACAATCGTGGCAGCAGAACCGTCAGGAATTGGATCGACTCGCCACCACGAAGGACGTCGTCGAAGGAATCACCGCATTCCTGCAGAAACGCGATCCGACATGGACCGCGCAGTGACCGCTCGGACCCGCGAACCACTGGGGTCTACTCAGCGCGAAGCCTGACGTACTGCTGTCACTGCGATTCTGGCCGCATGGCCGATGGACTGATCGACCAGCGGGAGGTTCAGGTCCATCCGCGCTGCCCTGGTGAACACCGACACCGCGACGGGCGTCTCGCCTGGAAACGACACCACGGCGACCTCGTTGCGAATGGGCCCGATGGTGCCGGTCTTGCCCGCGACCTGCACATCCGGGTACGGGATTCCGCTACGAATCCTGTGCGGCCATACCTGCTGAGACAGAACCTCCTTCATGTACCGGCACTGCGCCGGCGATGCCGCGGTGCCCAGCCAGACCGAGCGCAGAACGGTGTTGCTGTCACGGGGTGTGGTGCAGGAGGTGTACGCCGGATCGAAGCCCGAGCTGTCGACCACTGTGTAGTTGCTGGCCAGTAGACCCACCGCTTCGTCCGCGTTCAACCGGCCGGTATCACGGACGATCTGATCACCCAGTTGTTTCGTGCCACCCACGATGCGCGTGTGTTCGAGTCCGAGATCGTCGATCACTCGGGCAACTGCATCGAGCCCCACTGCGCCGAGAAGTGCGTCGGCAGCGGCGTTGTCGGAGACGGTGATCATCGAGCGTGCGATGTCACGCCAACTCATGGTCACCGGATCCGCGAAACTTGCGATACCCGTCGGCCCGGGACTGCACTGCGCCGGAACGAGTCGCACCGAATCGGTTGCAGTCAAGGATCCTTTGTCGAATGCGCGCGCCACGGCAACGAGCAGCACGATCTTCCACACCGACGCGGCGACGACGGGGTCGTCTCCCTCGTAGTCGACGACCGTGCCCGTGCCGTCGATCCGCTCGGCGCGCACCCAACCACGACAGCCTGCGTCGGCGAATACGGCGCGCAGCTGTTCGTCGGTCGTAGTCACTTGCCGGCCTGCAACAGGATTCGGTCGATGAGATTCACCAGAGACTCGGCCTCGTCGTTGCGGCGCACGATACGCACTCGCAGGGCAACGTCGTCGGAAGAGAGGTCGAGATGTTCGGTGCCAGGCAGTACTGGACTCGTGGCAGGTACGAGCCCGAAACATCGGCCTGACGCAACGCTGATCGTGACGGCGCGAAAGGTGTTCGCAACGAAAACCTCTGGATCGAGAGCCCGGCGCCGAAACGCATCGAGCAACAAGTCGTGTGCTGGTGGATTCGCAGCCCGCGGTGTGGTGGCGAAGACGAGGTCGGACAACATGGTCAGTCGCGGCCGCGCCGCTCGGGCCGACCTGTGACCGACTGGAACGCTGACCCGCCGGGGTAGCGCAATCACTGGTCCGGCCACCAGTCGATCGAGTACCACCGGGTGATCGATCACGGCAACATCGAGTTCGTGTGATCTCACACGATCCAGCAAGGACACTGCTCCGCCTGTCTCCACCCGCGCTTGGACTCCGACGGACGCGGCGATACGTGCGGCCAGTGCATCGTCCAGTTGGGGAATGAGGCCGATGCGGACCGTCTCGGACGCGGTGAGCGACTCCGCCGTGGTGGTCAATCGGCGTGCATCGTCGACGATCAAGCGAGCCCGTGGCAACAGTGCAGCCCCGTGTTCGGTGATGGCTGCACCGTCGGGTGTTCGCTCCACGAGTACGAGACCGAGGTGCTTCTCCAAGGTCTTGATCGCCCGAGACACGGGTGGCTGCGTCACCCCCAGAGTCGCAGCTGCGCGGCCGAAGTGGCGTTCCTCGGCGACGGCGACAAAATACTCGAGATGGCGAACAAGATCCATCGACCTATTGAAACACGTCCACCAGCCGCGATACCGAAGAGGAATGACGATGCCATGCCTCGGGACTTGGCCCGGAGGCAAGAGGGTGTGATCGCATGACCCCATGCGTACCTCGACATCCACTCGACTGATCATCGCGATCTCAGTGGCGGCGCTGACTGCCGGAGTTTCCTGTTCCTCGGCAGCCTCCACCGAACCGCCGCGATCCGACACGGGCAGTGCCCAGTCCACGAGCGAACAGCCCAGTGCCGAGCAGGCGTATCTCGAGCTCGAGGCCAGGGATACCGCGCGGCTCGGCGTCAGTGTGCTCGATCTCGAGACCGGTTCCACGCAGAGTTACCGCGGGGGCGAACGTTTCGCGTTCTGCTCCACCTTCAAGGTGTATGCCGTCGGTGCCGTACTCGCCGCCGTCGATGCAGGCAGGTTGCAGCTCACCGATACCCGAACGATCACCGCCGAGGACAAGGTGCCCGAATCCGCGGTCGATTGGGAGCCTGGCTCGGTCGTCACCATCGCAGACTTGGCAGTGGCCGCACTGACCAAGAGTGACAACACATCCGGCAATCTGCTGATTCGCGAGGCAGGCGGCACCGCGGCGCTCACCGACTTCGCACGATCACTCGGTGACACCGAGTTTCGCCTCGACCGCATCGAGCCGGAATTGAACACGGCGATCCCGGGTGATCCACGGGACACCACAACACCCGACTCGCTGGCCGCCGGCTACCGAACCCTGCTCGACGGCGACGTTCTGACCGAGGCCTCGCGCAAGCAGCTGCTCGAGTGGATGGGCGACACCGAGACGTCCGCCGCCCGGTTCCGGGCGGGCATTGCGCCACAATGGACTTCGGCCGACAAGACCGGCACCGGAAGCTACGGCGTATCCAACGACGCCGGACTGCTGCTCGGGCCGGACGGGCAGAGGATCCTGCTGGTCGTGCTCAGTGCGACGACGTCGGGGGTGGAAGACTCGCCTGCCATGAATCCCTTGGTGGCTGACGCGACCAGAGCAGCCGTGCAACAGGTGGAGTGAATCAGCTTGCTGCGCGTCGAACGGCGTCGACCAACGGAACGAGATCCGGCTCGTCGGATGCGTCGTCGAGAGCCTCGCGCAACGCCGCGTCGTTGGTCGGCCGCGCGGCCTCGAGCAGGGCCAGGCCTTCTTCGCTGACGTCGGTGTAGATGCCGCGTCGATCGGTGGGGCACAGGTATCGCGTGAGCAGCCCTCGGTCCTCGAGGCGAGTGACCAGGCGAGTCGTGGCGCTCTGGCTCAGTACGACGGCATCGGCCACCTGCTTCATCTGAAGGTGGCCGCCGACCCCGTCGTGCTGCCTGCCCAGGACGTCGAGCAGCCAGTACTCACGCGCGCTGAGATTGTGGTTGGTCTGTAGCGCACGCTCGATGCGGCTCTCGATACGTCCGTGCAGGACGGAAAGCGCAAGCCAATTCTGCGCAAGGGCAGTCAGGGCGGGGTCGTGTGCGCTCATGTGTCGTGCCTCTCGGTACCTGTACTCGTGACCACCCACCATACCGCGCCGGCAATTAACGGCGCGTGCAAGTACTGGGCTAGGAGAGGGAACTGCGCGCGACGATGCGTCGAGCATGCGCCAGCACCGGGGCATCGACCATCCGGCCGCGGAAGGTGAAGACACCGCGATTGCGGGAGACGGCGTCGAGCACGGCGGTGGCCCAGTCGAGTTCCTCGGCAGTGGGTGCATAGGCCTCGCGAATGACCGGGATGTGGCTCGGGTGAATGGCCACCTTGCCGTCGAAGCCGACGGCCACGGCGTCGTCGGCCTCCGCGCGCACCCCGTCGAGGTCGGGGATGTCGAGGAACACCGAATCGAGCGCGAACACCCCGCGTGCCTTCGCGGCCAGTAGCGTCTGCGACCGAACATGCTGTGCCACATCGCGGTACGAGCCGTCGGCCTGCCTGCTCGAGTTACCGCCCATGGCGGCCACCAGATCCTCGGCACCCCACATGGCACCGATCGCATTATCGGCAGCGAGGGCGTCGAACACCGTCATCGCACCGAGCGGGGACTCGATGAGCGCGACGACATTCAGCGGAGCCAGGGCCGCGATCTGTTCGGCCGATTCACATTTGGGGAGCATGACGGTCGTGTATCCGGTGCGCGTCAGCGCCTCGAGGTCCGCAGCCTGTTCGTCGGTGCCGTATGCGTTGACTCGAACGATAGTGCGCGACGGGTCCAGTGGGGTAGTGGCCACGGACTCACGAGCACCCGCTTTGTCCGCTGCACCGACGGCATCCTCCAGATCGAGAATGACCACATCTGCTCGCGCTGCGGCCTTCTCGTAGCGCTCGGGACGGTCGGCCGGGCAGAACAGCCACGCCGGCCCCGGCGGAACCCAACTCACGACGCGTCCTCCGGTGGTTGCATGCGGACGAGCGTCTTGCGCACCGCCACTGCGACGATGTCCCCGTGCTGATTACGGCCGGTGTGCGTGAACGTCACGATGCCCTCGCCGGGTCGGGACTTCGAATCGCGTTTGTCCGAGATCACGGTCTCGGCGTACAGGGTGTCGCCGTGGAACAGTGGTTTGGGAAACGACACCTCCGAGAAGCCGAGGTTCGCCACGATGGTGCCCTGGGTCAACTGCGTCACCGACAGTCCGACAAGGGTGGAGACGGTGAACATCGAATTCACCAGACGCTGGCCGAACGCTGTCGTCTCGCTGTAGGCGGCGTCGAGGTGCAGGGCCTGAGTGTTCATCGTCTGCGTCGTGAACAGGGTGTTGTCGGCCTCGGTAATGGTGCGGCCCGGCCGGTGCTCGTAGACGGTGCCGAGCTCCATCTCGTCGAACCACAGGCCGCGCTGGCGAATCCGCTTGTCGCTCAAAGTCCCAGGCTCCGGGCGATCAGCATCAGCTGCACCTCGGTTGTGCCCTCACCGATTTCGAGGATCTTGCTGTCGCGGTAGTGACGGGCGACGACGTATTCGTTCATGAAACCGTAGCCGCCGTGGATCTGCGTGGCGTCGCGCGCGTTGTCCATGGCCGCTTCGGAGGCGACGAGCTTGGCGATGGATGCGGCCTTCTTGAACGGCTTGCCCGCCAACATCAGTGCTGCCGCGTCGTAGTACGCGGTGCGCGCGGTGTGGGCGCGTGCCTCCATGCGCGCGATCTTGAACGAGATCGCCTGATTGCGCGCGATCGGAGCGCCGAACGCCTCACGTTCCTTGGCGTACTTCACGCTCTCGTCGACGCAACCCTGCGCGGCACCGACCGATACCGCGGCGATCGCGATGCGACCCTCGTCGAGGATGTGCAGGAAGTTCGCGTACCCGCGACCTTCCTGCCCGAGCAGGTTCTCCTGGGGTACGCGCACATCGGTGAAGCTGAGCGGATGCGTGTCGGAGGCGTTCCAGCCGACCTTGTTGTATGCCGCTTCGGCGACGAACCCGGGGGTGTTCGTGGGAACGAGGATCGACGAGATCTGCTTGCGTCCGGTCGCCTCGTCGACGCCGGTCACCGCGGTGACGGTGACGAGCTCGGTGATATCGGTGCCGGAGTTGGTGATGAATTGCTTGCTGCCGTTGATGATCCAGTCGCCGCCGTCACGCTTGGCGGTGGTCTTGGTGCCGCCCGCGTCGCTGCCGGCACCCGGCTCGGTCAGACCGAACGCGGCCAAGGCCTTGCCTGCGGTGAGCTTGGGCAGCCACTGCTCCTTCTGCGCGTCGTTGCCGAAGCGGTACACCGGCATGGCACCGAGCGAGACGCCGGCTTCGAGCGTCATCGCGACGCTCTGGTCGACCTTGCCGAGCTCCTCGAGGGCCAGGCAGAGGGCGAAGTAGTCGCCGCCCATTCCGCCGTACTCCTCGGGAAACGGCAGACCGAACAGGCCCATCTCGGCCATCCCGGTGACGACCTCGTACGGGAACGAGTGCTCGGCATCGTGTTTCGCCGAGACCGGGGCCACGACCGTCCGGGTGAAGTCGGCGACGGACTTCACCAGTTGCTGGTACTCGTCGGGCAGATTCGCGGATGACAGGTGATCGGTCATGGCTGGTCCTCTTCGGTGGGTGTGGGAACGATTCGGGCGAGGATCTGATCGACGCGGACCTGATCGCCCACTGCGACAGTGAGTTCGACCGTGCCGTCGATCGGGGTGGTCAGAGTGTGTTCCATCTTCATCGCCTCGACGACGACCACGGCGGTGCCCGCGGTGACCGCACTGCCGGTGGTCGTTCCGATCGCGATGATCGAACCCGGCATCGGCGAGAGGATTTCGGCGTCACCGGAGTGCGCATCGTCCTCGCGGACGCTCGCCTCGGCAATCCGATCGATGCGCCAGGTGCCGCGAGAACTGGAAATCCAGGTGGCCGAGCCGCTTCGGGCGAAGGTCATCGACTCGCGTAGACCGTCGATCACCAGATTCACGGAATCCTCGGTGGCCGTTGCCCGGAGGGTGCGCGGCAATCCGTCGTCGACGACGACCGTCGCCGCGTCGAGTGATCCGGCGATGGACACGTGCGCCGTCCGACCTCCGGACGCGACGCGACGGTGGAACGAAGCCTTCGCGCCGACTCTCCAACCCGATGGTGTTGCCCAGATATCCTGTCCCGCAGCCTGCCACGCGTCGAGCCACTGCACGGCGGTGGCGGCGATCAGCGCCTCGTCGGTCGCCTCGGCCGCTGCGAAGTCCTCGACGCGACGGTCGAGCAGTCCGGTATCGAGATTGCCGGCACGAACATCGTTGTCGGCGAGCAGGAACCGGGCGAACTCGATATTGGTGACGACGCCGAGTACCGCGGTGTCGGCCAGTGCACGATCGAGGCTGCGCAGTGCGGTTGCTCGATTGGGTCCGTGAGCGATGACCTTCGAGAGCATGGGGTCGTAGTTGCTACCCACCTCCGTGCCGACGGCAAGACCGGAGTCGACTCGAATCCCCGGCGCCGACGGCTCGCGCAGTCCGACAACGGTGCCGCCGGTGGGGAGGAATCCGCGGCCGGGATCCTCGGCGTAGACGCGGGCCTCGATCGCATGTCCGGTGAGCGTGATGTCGTCCTGCGCGAGAGTCAGGGGCTCGCCCGATGCCACCCGCACCTGCCATTCGACCAGGTCGAGGCCGGTGACCATCTCGGTGACCGGGTGCTCGACCTGCAGGCGAGTGTTCATCTCCATGAAGAAGAACTCGTCGGGGCGGTCGGCCGAGACGATGAATTCGACTGTGCCGGCACCGGAGTAGTCGACACTGCGGGCGGTGTTGCAGGCCGCCTCACCGATGCGTGCACGGGCTGCTTCGTCGAGCAAGGGGGACGGTGCCTCCTCGATGACCTTCTGGTGCCTGCGCTGCAGGCTGCATTCGCGTTCGCCGAGGTGGATGACGTTGCCGTGTTCGTCGGCGAGAATCTGCACCTCGATGTGCCGGGGCCGCAACACGAATCGCTCGAGGAAGAGGGTGTCGTCGCCGAACGACGACGCCGCTTCCCGGCGGGCGCTGGTCAATGCGGCGGGTAGGTCCTCGGCACGCTCGACCAGACGCATACCCTTTCCGCCGCCTCCTGCGGAGGGTTTGACCAGCACCGGGAATCCGACGTCGGGAGCGCCGGCGATGAGGTCGGCGTCGGTGAGGCCGGGACGGGAGATACCGGGGACGACGGGGACCCCGAAGGCGCTGACCGCGGCCTTGGCGGCGATCTTGTCGCCCATCACTTCGATGGCTTTCGCCGGCGGCCCCAGAAAGGCGATTCCGGCTTCGGCACAGGCGGATGCGAACTCGGAGTTCTCGGAGAGAAATCCGTATCCCGGATGAATGCCCTGCGCTCCTGTGGCTTTCGCGGCCGCGATCACCTTGGCGATGTCGAGGTAGCTCTCGCGAGCGTTGGCGGGACCGAGGCGTACCGCGGTATCGGCCTCGTGGACGTGGCGGGCGTCGACGTCGGCGTCGCTGTAGACGGCAACGGTGCGAATCCCCATGCGGCGCAGCGTTCGCGCCACCCGCACGGCGATCTCGCCGCGATTGGCGATCAGAACGGTGTCTATCGTGGTCATGTCCGTCACATCCTGAAAACGCCGTAGGAGACCGGCTCGAGCGGTGCATTGGCGCACGCTGCGAGAGCCAGTCCGAGTACCTGCCTGGTATCGGCCGGGTCGATGATGCCGTCGTCCCACAGGCGGGCCGTCGAATAGTAGGGGTTGCCCTGGCTCTCGTACTGCTCGCGTATCGGAGCCTTGAACGATTCCTGGTCCTCGTCGCTCCACGGTTTTCCCGCCGCATCGAGTTGTTCGCTGCGCACCGTCGCGAGCACCGACGCCGCCTGCTCGCCGCCCATCACCGAGATTCGCGCGTTGGGCCACATGAACAGGAAGCGCGGTGAATACGCTCTGCCGCACATCGAGTAGTTCCCTGCACCGTAGGAACCGCCGATGACGACGGTGATCTTGGGGACGCGGGCACACGCCACCGCGGTGACCATCTTTGCGCCGTGTTTTGCGATGCCGCCTGCCTCGTAGTCGCGGCCGACCATGAAGCCCGAGATGTTCTGCAGGAAGACGAGCGGGATACTGCGCTTGTCGCACAGTTCGATGAAATGTGCGCCCTTCATGGCAGATTCGGCGAACAGCACACCGTTGTTGGCGATGATGCCGACGGGATGACCGTGAAGGTGGGCGAACCCGGTGACGAGTGTCTTGCCGTATTCGGCCTTGAACTCGTCGAATTCGCCGCCGTCGACCACCCTGGTGATCACCTCACGCACGTCGTACGGCGTGCGAGGATCGGTGGGTACGACGTCGTAGAGCTCGGTCTGGTCGGCTACCGGGTCACGCGTCGTGACGACGTCCCACGGCCGTGGAGTGCGGGGCCCCAGCGTCGACACGATTCGGCGGACCCGGTGTAGTGCGTCTCGATCGTCCTCGGCGAGATGGTCGGTGACGCCGGAGATCTTCGAATGCAGATCACCACCGCCGAGTTCTTCTGCGGTGACGACCTCGCCGGTCGCGGCCTTCACCAGTGGCGGGCCGCCGAGGAAGATGGTGCCCTGGTTCTTGACGATGATGGCTTCGTCGCTCATCGCAGGCACGTAGGCGCCGCCTGCAGTGCACGAACCCATGACCGCGGCGATCTGCGCAATTCCCTTGGCGCTCATGGTCGCCTGATTGAAGAAGATGCGGCCGAAGTGGTCGCGGTCGGGAAAGACTTCGTCCTGTCGCGGGAGAAATGCGCCGCCCGAGTCGACGAGGTAGATGCACGGCAGGGTGTTCTGCAGTGCGATCTCCTGTGCGCGCAGATGCTTCTTGACCGTCATCGGGTAGTACGTGCCGCCCTTGACGGTGGCGTCGTTGGCGACGATCACGCATTCGCGACCGGAAACGCGTCCGATGCCGGCGATCACTCCTGCGCCGGGGCACTCGTCGTCGTAGAGACCGTTGGCAGCCAGTGGTGCGATCTCCAAGAACGGGCTGCCTGGATCGAGCAACTCGTCGACGCGGTCGCGGGGGAGCAGTTTGCCGCGCTCGATGTGTCGTTCCCGGGATTTTTCGCTACCGCCGAGCGCCGCCGCGGCGAGCCGCTCGGCCAGCTCACTGGTGAGCAGCTCGTGATCTGCCCGGTTGGCAGCAATATCGATTGCCATGAGGTGCACGCCTTAGGGGTTGGACGCCGGTGTCACAGGAGTTCAGTTAATGGTTGATAACTGACATCATAGTAAACTACGATTAACCGAGAGTCCAGGGTCGAGGGGGAGTCAGTGCAGGAGTTGGAGGCGAAGCCCACCACGGTGCGTGAGCAGCGCAAGGCCGAGCGTCGGCAGCAGTTGCTCGACGCCGCGGCGTCACTGTTCGCCGAACGCGGATTCACCTCGGTGCGCCTCGAGGATCTGGGCGCGGCAGTCGGTGTCAGCGGACCCGCCGTCTACCGTCACTTCCCGAACAAGGAGGCCGTGCTCGTCGAGCTGATGGTCGGGATCTCGGGGTATCTGCTCGACGGTGGCCGTGCGGTGGTCGATCGTGGTGGGGCTGCCGTGGACGCGTTGTCCGCGTTGGTCGAGTTCCACCTCGACTTCGCCTTCGACACACCGGCCTTCATCAGAATCCAGGATCGCGACCTGCAGAGTCTGCCCGAGGGTGCTCGACGCAAGGTACGCCGGATGCAGCGCGAGTACGTCGAACTGTGGGTCGAGGTCCTGTGCGCCGTCGACCCGACGTCGAACGAAGCCGACGCTCGCACAGCGGCACACGGCGTGTTCGGTCTGATCAATTCGACGCCTTACAGCGCGGGACGCAGTCCGTCACGTACTGCCAGGCCCGTCTTGCGAGCAATGGCGCTGAGGGCGTTGGGGCTTCCTGCCTGACGCACCGACCTGAGTGTCCACAATGTGCCCACACGATCGCGATCCCGCTTTCGGATCCGAATTGTGGACGCCGAGCGCACCTACACCGACGCGCGCTCGGATTCGTCCGCCTGCTGTGGGGTGGGCTCGGGCGAACGCGCGCGACGGGATCCGATCACTCCGGCGGCGACGGCACCGACGAGACAGGCTCCACCGACCGCGTATCCCAGGAGTGGTCCGCGAGACGTCAACCAGGCCAGGCTGTTCGCAGCGTCGCGTGCGGAGTTCACCTGCTCCAGGCGACCCGTCTCGTCCAGAGCGAGTGACGCCTTGAAGATGGTGACCTCGGGGACCTGCGGATCTCTCGCGAAGTACTGGTACGGGGTTTCTCTGCCCCACACCAGGCTTCCGCTTCTGGGTTCGACGTAGATGTCGCGAACGTTGGAGTACCACCGCTTCATCGTGATCGGTTCGTCCCCGTCGCCCAGTCCCCACTTCGATGCCGGGAGGGTCACCGAGTTGATCGGTGACTGCGTCGTGGTCGACAGGTCGGCTTCGGTCACGATCGATCGGAAGTGATAGATCGGCAGACCTTCCATGGTGATCTCCTCGACGAAGTTCGCCTCGAAGCTCGTCCACGCCGTCGAGTCGTAGACCGTGTACGTGATCGGCTGGGTATCGAAAGGGAATCGATGCTGTAATCCAGTGCGCGGCAGCGGAATAGCAGGTGAGTCGACGGTGGTCTGCAATGATCCCGCCGGCTCGACGGGTAGGCCGGTGCGTCGGTCGCTGGTCACTCGATCCACCGAGGCGGTCAGCAGGCCTTCATCGCCGTCGCGGTCGGCGCGTCGCACCGTGGCTCCGACCTGGAAGGTGACGCGGTCTGCGTCGGAGGGATCCTCCACGGTGATGTACCGCTGGAGAACGAGGGGAACATCGGTTGCGATCGACAAGGGCCCCGGGCCGGCGATCGTCTTCGAGTCGAGGACCTCGCCGCCCGCTCCATCTGCCGTGGTGGCCACTGTGGTGGCGGCGATGTCGAGGGGAGTGACCGCCAGACGGTCGTACACGAGGGTGGGCAGAAGAAGCGCAACGACGATCGCGAAGGATCCCAGACCTGCGAGCAGGCACATCGCGATTCTCACCCGTGACATGAACTTCGTCCCCACTGTTTTCGACTTCGGCCACCTCATCCTGCCGTGACGAAAGCGTCGAATGTCCGCTTCCGCGTTGTGACCTGTCAGCACGTTCGAGGGAAATGACAGAGACATCAACCGGTGTTGAGATTGTGCCCGGCGGTGCACACTGGTTTCGAACGACGCTGAATCGAGGGACGACGCATGGCGACCGGTATCGATCCAGGCCCAGTGGTCGATCGCGGCAGCCGTTGGCGAACCATCGGGACGCTGCGGTCCGGGCCCGGGTCTGCTCTTCTTCCCTTCGGCTGGGGACCGGCAATCGTGTTGGTCCTCGTGGCCTTCGTGGACCGGATCGAATTCAGCCTCGTTGCCGCCGTTCTCCCTCAGCTTCAGGCCGAATGGGGTTTCGGCGACGCGGTGGCGGGATCGCTGCCCAGTGCATCCGCGATCGCCGCGGGCGTTCTGGCGATACCGGCTGCGTATGTCGCCGATCGTCACGATCGCGGCAGGATCGTGACATGGGTGGTCGTTCTGTGGTCTCTGGCGACGCTGGGTTCCGCGCTTGCGCCCACGTTCCTGATCTTCTACCTCGTGCGGGTCGGTCTTGCCGCCGCGGAGGCGGTGGACAACCCGGCGAGCGCGAGCCTGCTTGCCGACTTCTACCCGTCCGCAACACGATCCACCGCGTTCGGTTGGTGGCGAACCTCGGCGTATCTGGGCGGTGCCGGCATCGTTCTGGGTGGTGTGCTGGCGGACTGGCTGGGCTGGCGCGGGGCGTTCATGGTCATGACGATCCCGGGACTGCTTGTCGCAGTGCTCGTCTCACGTCTGAAGGAACCGGAACGCGGATACGCCGACAGGTTGGCGGCCCGCGCGGACCCGAGCGTGGAGGCTCCCACGCCGTCCGGCCCGCTTGCCGCCCAGCTCCGCCGACTGCTGCCCATCCGAACGCTGTGGTTCACCGGTGCGGCTCTGACGGTCATGAGCTTGTCGATCGGTGGCCTGACCTTCTGGCTTCCGAGTCTGCTGCACCGCCGGTACGGCCTGTCCGAATCGGCAGCCGCGACGGCGGGCGGTGGAATGACGCTTGTAGGAATCGTTCTCGGCACGCTCGTCGCGGCGATGGCAACCCGAAGGGCCGTGATCGGGACCAGCCTCGCCCAGTGGCGAGTAGTGCTGGGTGGTGGCGGAATTCTCCTCGGCAGTGTGTTCATGTCGATTGCGCTCGGCATGAACGCCACGGTGGTGTTCGTCGTACTTCTCACCGTCTTCGCCTTCTTCTCGGCTTTTGCCCTCCCCACGCTCACCGCATGTGTCGCCGACGTGGTCCCGGCCCGGGATCGGGGTCTGGGATTCGGCATGCTTCAGATCGCCGCGACCGCGGGCGGTGCCGTCGGGCCGCTTCTGGTCGGCGTGGTGTCCGACGCGGCCGATTCACTCACCGTCGGCCTGGTTCCGCTGCTACCGCTGTTGGCCGTCGGCGGGATCTTGGCCCTCCTTGCCTACTGGTCCGTCGAACCCGATGCGCGACGCGTCCTGGCCGCGGCCGCGCAGGAAGAGTAATTCGTTGTCGTCGGCCACAATGTCTCCATGACGATTGAGCTTTCGCGCGCCGAGGTCGGCCGACGGCAGAGTCGATTCACTCTCGACGAGATTCCCCGCCTGTTGGCGATGGCCGGCTTCGTAGCCGCTCTGCACGTGATCGGATGGGGGTTGTTCACGCACTACGACTCCATTCCGAGCATCCACGGACTCACCGGGGCCGACGGCACCCTCGTGTACGCCGGAGCAGGCGTGTTGGCGTACACACTCGGGCTCAGGCACGCCTTCGACGCCGATCACATCGCGGCCATCGACGACACCACCCGCTTTCTGCTGCAGAAGGGCAAGCGGCCGTTGGCCGTCGGGCTCTTCTTCTCACTCGGTCATTCGACGGTCGTGTTCGTCTTCGTCGCCGCTATCGCCTTCGTCGCTTCCCAGGCCACGGCGTTCCAGGACGCATTCGCCGGAGTCGGCGGCATCATCGGCACGCTCGTGTCCGGAACGTTCCTGTATCTCATCGCGGCGTTGAACATCGCCGTGCTCGCGGGAATCGTCGGAGTCTGGCGACGCGCGAAACGAGGTGAGTTCACCGAAGCCGGCCTCGACGAGTTGCTGGCCAAGCGTGGGCTGATGAATCGACTGTTCCGCGGCCGCTACGACAAGCTGATCAACCACTCGTGGCAGATGTACCCGCTGGGTCTGCTGTTCGGGCTGGGATTCGACACCGCCACTCAGGTCGGTCTGCTTGCGATCGCAGGCACGACGGCCATGGCAGGCGGACTTCCGCCGATGGCGATCATCGCGCTGCCGGTTCTGTTCGCCGCGGGCATGACCACGATGGACACCATCGACGGCATCTTCATGTCCAAGGCGTACGGATGGGCGTTCGTGACGCCGGTGCGCAAGATCTACTACAACATGACGATGACGGGACTGTCCGTCTTCGTGGCATTGGTGATCGGCACGGTGCAGTTGTTGTCGCTGCTCGCCGAGCAGTTCGAGCTGACCGGCGGCCTGTGGGACGCGCTGGCCGTCATCGATCTCAATCTGGCCGGCCAACTCGTCGTCGGCACGTTCTTCGTCGTGTGGATCGGTGCGGTCGTGTATTACAAGGTGGCGCGCATCGACGAACGCGGTGGCTTCGCGCACTCGAACGGAATGGAGACCCAGTGACCTCTCGTCGTCGGATCGGTGCTCTCGCAGTTGCCGCGACTGTCGCGTCGAGCATGGTGACGGTGCTGCTGGCCGCACCTGCTTCCGCAGCACCGGCGATCACTCAGGAGATCGGCGACGTCGTCTCCACTCGTGATCTGCCGCGGGAACTGTGGGTTCCCGGCGCGGCCTCGGCCGAAGTGCTCACCTACGTCACCACCGACACGTTCGGCGACAAAGCGCTGAGCACAGGCACCGTCTTCCTGCCGCCCGGCACGCCGCCCGCGGGTGGTTGGCCGGTGATTTCGTGGGCCCACGGCACATCCGGTCTTGGGGATTCGTGTGCGCCGTCGATGATCGGTCCGGCGTACGCCGAGCGCGATCTGCCGTACCTGGGAAACTGGCTCGCGCAGGGTTACGCCATCGTGGCCAGCGACTATGCCGGCCTCGGAACACCCGGCTTGCCGACGTATCTCGACGGTCGAACCACGGCACACAACGTCGTGGACATGGTCAAGGCGGGCCGCAACCACAGCGAGGCCCTGTCGCGATCCTGGGTGGCCGTCGGCCAATCGCAGGGCGGCGGAGCAGCGATCTACACCGCGCGGTACGCAACGGAATTCGGCGGCCCCGAGCTCGACTACCGAGGGGCGGTCGGCACCGGAACTCCCGCGTACATCGAGAAATTGGTCTCGATCGGTGGACCGGGTGTTCCGCCGGTGGAGCTACCGTCGGGACTGACCGCCTACGTCGCGTACATCGGCGCATCACTGCGCTACGCGCATCCCGAGCTCGGACTGGACAACATCCTGACCCCGCTCGGACAGAAGTACGCAGACCTGGCCGAGACGGAGTGCGTATCGGACTTCGAGGAACAACTCGACGGTGTGACGATCGGCGACTTCTTCACCGCGCCACTGACGAGCCTGCCCGATTTCACGGCCGTGCTCGACGATTACATGGCGATGCCCGAAACAGGATTCGACAAGCCCTTCTTCATGGGAAACGGTCTCCAGGACATCGACGTTCCGTTTCCGACCACCGCGGCCTATGTCGCGCGTCTGACCGCCAACGGTCAGCCGGTGACGTTCCGGGCCTACAACACCGACCACAGTGGAGCCCTCGTCCAGTCACAGGCCGACACGATCCCGTTCGTCGCAGGACTGCTTCGCTAGCCGACCGGGCGTTTGCCGGGCAATCCGTATGCGCGGGCCGTGAACTTCTCGAGCACGGTGCGTGGTAGCAACCGCTTGGCGAGAAACACTGCGGGCGCATTGCTGCCGACGGCGTAGATCGGGAGGGTCTTCTTGTCCTCGACCGCTCTCAGCACGGTCTTCGCGACCGTTTCGGCCGTGATGCCCTGTGCCTCCTTGGCGTCGAGCTTCGCGATCACCGTGGTGAAATCGCGTAGGTAGGGCGAATGCGGTCCGCAGTACTTGGTGCGACGGGCGGACAGGCCGGTGGCGATCGAGCCGGGTTCGACTGTGGTGATGTCGATTCCGTACGGTTCGAGCTCGAACCGTGCCGCCGTGCTGAAGCCCTTGATCGCGGCCTTGGTTGCGGCGTACGAGGAACGGTAGGCCAGGGGGAAGCTCGCGAGCATCGAGCCGATGTTGACGATTCTGCCGCGGCCGCGCTCACGCATGGCCGGCAATACGGCCTGGGTCAACTCGATCGCGCCGAACACGTTGAGCTGAAACAACCGAGTGATCGCCTCGATGGGGAGTTCTTCGAGTGGGCCGCACTGGCTTTCGCCTGCGTTGTTGATCAGCACATCGATCGGGGAGTCGCCGAGTTCGTCCACGAACGCACGGATCGATTGCGGATCCGTCAGGTCCAGATCGCGGTAGTCGACGCCCGGGATCGGGGCGGCCACCTTCGAGCTGTTACGGCTGGTGCCGATGACGTGATAGCCGCGGGCGATGAGAGTTTCGGCGACGGCCTCGCCGATTCCCGACGTCGCTCCGGTGACAAGTGCAGTGTTCATCTACGCCTCTTTGTTGCTGTGCGGGTAGGTCTCGGCTTCGTCGCAACGTGTGCCGGGCAGTCTTGCCGACGAAAAGCGGTGGTCGGTACCTTGGTGTGCAGGGAAGGTACCGAGGTGCCCGACGCCATGACGGTGCGGTCCGGTCGGACTATGGCAGCGACAGCATGCCCGCTGCGCAGCCAGGCCCCGAGATCCGACGACGCCGCCACCTCGACGACGACGGCTCCGCGACGTTCGACCTCTCGACGGTGCCCGATGGACAAGGGCGTCGACGAGACGAACAGGAATTGGCTGGGCGCGAGGTCGTCCAGGCGCATTCCATTGTCCAATGTGCTGTTGGGGCAGAGCTTTCCGGCCAGAGTGCGAACCGGCACGGGCGAACGCAACACGTACTGCGATCGGCCGAGTGACGGCGTGGTGCTGGCGGTGACCTTCGCGCCGATGAACGGCAGATACCCCAGAGCGGGTGCGATGTTCGTGCGCATGATGCCGGTGAGTCGGCTGCCGCCGGTCATGGCCCATCCGATCGCGACCGCCAACTCGATCATCTGCTTGGCGTGCGTCTTTCGTTCCGTCTCGTAGCTGTCGAGCGAGGTTTCCTTCAGATGCCCGTCGAGCACGCCGACGATCTTCCAGACCAGGTTGCGCGCATCTCGGAGCCCAGCGCCCATCCCCTGCCCGATGAAGGGCGGCGTCAGATGCGCGGAATCGCCCAGGAGGAAAACCCGGCGATCACGCCACCGGTCGGCCACCTGTGCCCGAAAGGTGTACTCGGCGCAGCGAATCAGCTCCATCTCGGGCTCGTCCACAGACTCCAGCCACGGCGCGATCAGTGGACCGATCGACGCCAGGTCGGTGAAGGCGTCCATGGTCTCGTCGTCGTGCAGACGGAATTCCCAGCGATAGCGGGTCGGGCCGATGCGCATGTAGGTCGCCGATCGCTCGGAATCGCATACCTGGTGCACGCCGTCCCACTGATCGAGGTCCGCATCGGTGGCGATGTCGACCACCAACCATCGCTGTGCGAAGCCGAGATCGTGCATCTTCGAACCGATGGAGGCTCGAACGATGCTGTTGGCCCCGTCGCAGCCGAGTACGTAGTCGGCGGTCACCCAGTGTGGGGTCCCGTCCACGGTCGAGTCGTACCGGACCCGCACCGAATTCTTCAGATTCTGGACGTCGGTGATCTCGCAATTGCCGCGCATCTCCACGCACTCGAATTGTGAGATGTGTTTGCGCATCAGCTGTTCGAGATCGGGCTGATCGAACATGTTGGCCTGCGGATACCCGTGCGGTCGATCGTCGGGATCCCGCTCGAACTCGGCAAGCGTGCGGATCTGCTTGTCGCACAATCGCAGTCCGCGACCGGGGCGCGAGATTCCCGCGAAGTCATCGGCCAGGCCGATATCGCCGAGAATGCGGAACACCTCGTCGTCGAGATGGACCGCGCGAGGCTGTGGGTAGACGTCCTCCCACCTGTCCAACACGAGGCAGGGCACGCCGTACCGACCCAGCAGCAACGCAGCGGTCATGCCCGTCGGACCGGCGCCGACGATCACCACGGGAAAGTGGCGACCGTCGGACGTGTTTTCGGTCATCGGTAGGAGACCCGGGTGCGCTGGACTCCCAGATCGAGGGCTCCGTCGGGAGTGGAGCACGTCAGTTCGAGCACGTCACCGTCCTTCAGAAACGCCGGATTCTTGGCCTGCTTCTTGAAGAAGACCTTCCACTTGACCGACGGCGGAACCAGCGATCCGATCATTTCGATCGGCTTGGCGGGGGCCTTCAGTGCGGTGCCCCCCGGCGTACCGGTGAGCAGTAGATCGCCCGGATCGATCCGCTGAAACTTGCTCAGCGCCTTCAGTGATTCGACCGGACGGTAGATCATGTCGGCGACCGTACTGTCCTGTCGGACCGAGCCGTTGACGCGCAAGGTCAATGCGAGGTCTCCGAACCGGTCGAACTCGCCGGCCTCGAGCAGTACGAGGCGCGGCCCGACCGGCGTGAAGGTGGGGTACGACTTGCCCTCGTAGAACTGAGTTTTGGGCAACTGGACATCGCGCGCCGAGACGTCGTTGGTGATCACGAGCCCGGCCACGTACTCGGCCACGTTGGACGCGTCGATCTTGGTGCCGACGGTGAGGGTCTTGCCGAAGACCAAGCCGATCTCGATCTCGTAGTCCAGCAGTTTGACGTGCGCGGGCTTGATCACGTCGTCGGTGGGTCCACTGATGGAGCCCGAGGTCTTGCGGAAGAACGTCAGCGGCACCGTCTCGGGGTTCATTCCCGAGTCCTTCACATGCGAGACGAAGTTCGTCATGTTCGCCATGATTCGGCAGGGCGCGGTGACCGGCGAGATCGGCGACAATGTCTCCACGGCAACGACATCGGTGGACTCGCGCGCCGACTCGATGGCCGCTCGATCGGCGAGTAGCTCGGCGGTGGTGGTGGCCGAGGTGTCGATTCGGGACGCCCCGGCCGGGGTCTCCACCCACCAGGCGTCGGCGGTGCGCAGTACAGCGATGCTCATGAGGAAGCCACTTTCATCAGGCCGCGAAGGCGTTCGGTGTCGAATTCGTTGTCGGTGCGTAGCGAGGAGATGATCGATTTGAGCTCGTGCAGAGACGCTTTGCTCGGCGCGATCCCGAGGAAGTCCTTGGACGCAGGCGGCCCCCACTGAGCCAGGCCGGATGCGGTCATCGGTGCCCAGCCGGGCTCGAGGGAGCTGTCGAACATATCGCCGTCGCTGAAATGTTCCACCAGGAAACCGTCGGGATCCCGCCAGTAGTCGAAGATCTGGCTGCCCTGGATGTGCCTGCCGATACCCCACGAATGCCGGTACCCGCGCTGGGTCAGGTACTCCCCGCCCGCGGCGATGGCATCGAGATCCGACACCTGGTAGGCCGAGTGTACGTACCGGTTGGACGGACCGAGAGTCATTGCGAGAGTGTGATGATCGGCCGGAGTGTTGCCACGATCGCAGCGGATGAAGCTCATCACCGGACCGCGATCACGCTGGCCGTCGTAGTAGAGGAAGTCGCTGACGATCAGTCCGAGATGATGTAGGTACCAGTTCAGGTTCTCGAGGTAGCCGGTGCGCTGGAGCACCACGTGTCCCAGACGTTGGACTCGGGCGGGCTGACGCGGAGGCCGCTGCGTCGCATTGAGTCGGTAGCGCGGGTCGCCGAAGTTGTAGGTGTGCGCTGGCTGGCCGGGCAGCTCGGGATGCTCGGTGTACCCGGACACCACCTGGACGGGTTGTCCACCCGGGTCGGTGAGATTCACGGCGACACCGCCGAGTGTGTCGGGTAGTCGTTGGACGCGCTGCCCGGTGGCCTCGGCCAGCCTCATCAGGTCGGCATCGTCCGCGGCGGCGAAGGCTGCGCCCACGAAGCGTGTTCGCTTGCCGCGACGGATGATCACGCACGGTGCGCCGACGTGCGTACCTCGCAGATGGATCTCCTCCGGAGTGCGAAGCGAGACGGTGAAACCGAAGGCCACGGCGAACGCCTCGGCCTTGGTCAGATCCGGCTTGCGAAACTCCAACCACGCGATGTCCCGAACCTTGATGATGGGATCCTTCGCGCGACCGGGGTGCTCGCCGGTGAGCGCGCCTTGGTCCACGTGCATGTCCTTGTGGCCGTCGACGTCCTGTGCCATTGAGCCTCCCTCGTTGGTGACAATATCGTCACCTATGACAGTGCCGTCAGTCAATAGTATTGACAGAATCGTCAGCCATGAGGAAGAGTCAGGCCGTCGACCAGCGCAGACAGAAGTAGGGACCATGACCGAAACCCCGAATCGACTCGAGCGCCGTAAGGCCCGCACACGCGGAGCGTTGATCGAAGCGGCGCAGGGCTTCATCGCCCGCGGCGAACTGAACGCGCCGATCGCAGAGATCACCCAGGCCGCCGACGTGGGTATGGGGTCGTTCTACAACCACTTCGTCAGTCGAGAGCAGCTGTTCCAGTCGGCGGTCGACGGTGCCCTGGAGTTGCTGGGCGGCTATCTCGATTCGCTGACCGATGTCGACGCCGACCCCGCCGAGGCGTTCACTCGATCGTTTCGAATCTCCGGCCGACTCTTTCGCCTGCAACCAGAACTCAGCCGCGTGCTCATCCACTCCGGTCCCGAGTTGATCACCTCGCAGCACGGTCTCGGTCCACGTGCGGCGAGGGACATCGTCGCCGGAGTCGATGCGGGGTACTTCCGGGTCGAGGACATACAGCTGTCCTTGGCTCTGGTGGCAGGCGCATTGCTCGGTCTGGGCCAGCTACTGCTCGAGCAACCTGATCGTGACGACAACGAGGCCGTGGATCGAATGGCGTACAGCGTGCTGCTCGCGCTGGGAATGTCCGACGCCGATGCGCGTGACCTGTGCGCCCGGCCGCTCCCGCCGATGAGTGACGTTCCCAGCGTGGACGGTGAGAGCGCATAGCCCACGCGCCTGCGGAACGTCAGCGTGAGTGTGTCTCCTCCAGATCCCGGATGATCTGCGCAACCGGACGGTCCCGGACGAGCCTGCGTTCCAGAATCGGGTTGAGCATTCCCCGGAACCAGAAGTACGGAGTCCACACGGCAGGGGCGATCAATCGTGCCCGACGGGTCTGGACCGCGTGTACGAGCAACTCGGCGGCTCGCTGAGACGGCAGGCGTCGGCTCAGCGGCCACGGAAGAAATCCTCCGATTCGCCGACCGATCGGGTCGTCGTCGAGGGTGTGCCGTGCCAGATCGGTGTCTACCACTCCGAAGTACGCGAGACCGGCCGATGCGCCGACGGCAGCAAGTTCGATGCGCAGAGCGCGGCCCAGCTGTTCCACGGCCGCCTTGCTCACCATGTACGCGGACCCACCCATCCCGGGAGTGAATGCAGCGCAGGACGATACGAGCAGTATGTGCCCGCCGCTCGCGACGATCTCGTCGGCGGCAGCCCGCACGATGTTGAGGACGCCGCCGAAGTTCACCGCCATCACCGAGTCGAAGACGGCGCGGTCGATCGACCTGATGGTGGCCGGCGGCGGGGTGATCCCGGCGTTGGCGATCACGATGTCGAGGCGGCCGAACCTGTCGATCGTTGCCGCGACGCAGTCCGCCATCGCTGCCGGATCGGTGACGTCACCGACGAGCAGAAGTGTCCTTTCCGTACCGGTCGGATCCGCGGGAAAATCTCGATCCACCACCGCGACAGACGCTCCCGCCGCGCGCAATCTCTCGACCGTCGCGGCTCCGATTCCACGCGCTCCGCCGGTGACCAGTGCCACCTTTCCCGCGGGTTCGATGGTGCCGCTCATGCGAGCTCCTTGCTGGTCGCGAGCAGTGGATCTACCTCGGAAAGCGCACTGCGGCAGTGATAATGGCGTAGTTCGATGGTGGACATACGCCGGGTGAAGTTGCGTACCGAACCGGGCCAGTACGTCACGTTGCGTCCGGACGGGCTCAGGTAGTAGCTGCTGCATCCTCCCGAGTTCCACACCGATCCCGCGAGACGCTCGTCGGTGTGATCCGCGAATTCGATCTGTGCCCGCATGCTGACCTCGAGCGCCACCAGTGCGTTGTCGTCCATCGCGCGCAGTGCCGCAAGGATGTAGTTCACCTGAGCCTCGATGGTGACCACCTGGGAGGTGTACACCACCGAGTTGGGGCCGAGCAGCATGAAGAAATTCGGGAAGCCGTGCACCGTGGTGCCCCGGTACGACGACATTTCCCCGTCTGGCCAGTGGTCCGCCAACGACTTTCCGTCACGACCGACGATCCGCCGGAAGCCGGTGTGGCCGGACACGGTGAATCCCGTCCCGAGGACGATGGCATCGACCTGGTGCACGGTCCCGTCGGTGGTGACGATGCCCTCGGGCACGATCCGCGCGATGCTCGTGGTTTCGACGGTGACGTTCTCTCGGCACAGGGCGGGGTAGAACTTGTTCGAGAACGTCGGTCGCTTGCAACCGAATTCGTAACCAGGTGTGAGCTTCTCGCGAAGTGCAGGGTCCTTCACCTGACGACGGAGATGTGCGCGCCCCAATGCCGTGAGCGGTGCGAGCAACGATCGATGGCCGATGAGTCCGGGAACCAACGCTTCCTGGAACAGATCGAACGTGCGGCGCATCGCCCGCTGGGCCCGGGGGAACTTCCTGAGCAGGGACCTGCCGGATTCGGAGATCGGCCGGTCGGGATGCGGAAGGATCCACGTCGGTGTCCGCTGGAACAGTGTCAGGTGCGCGGCCTCGGGGGCCAGACGCGGAACGAACTGCACCGCGGATGCTCCGGTGCCGATGACGGCGAGGCGTCGGCCCTGGGCGGAGTGCTGATGGTCCCACTTCGCCGAGTGGAACACGGTGCCCGAGAACGATTCCAGTCCTTCGATGTCGGGAGTTGCCGGTTCACTGAACGGGCCGAGTGCTCCGATGAGGATGCGTGCAGACCATGTTCCCTCGCTCGTCCGCACCACCCACTGGGCCTGTTCGTCGTTCCACGTCGCGTCGAGTACCTCGTGCCCGAAACGGATGCGATCGCGGATACCGAAACGATCGGTGCAATCGTTGAGATACGCCTCGATCTCGGGCTGAAGTGGGTAGAGCCGCGTCCAGTCGGGGTTGGGTGCGAACGAGAACGAATACAGCGCCGACGGAATATCGCACTGAGCACCGGGATAGGTGTTCACGTGCCACGTTCCACCGACCGCCGTATCGCGCTCGAAGATCAGAAAGTCGCTGAAGCCTTCCTGCTCGAGCCTGATCGCGGCCCCGAGGCCACCGAAGCCCGCGCCGATGATCGCGACGTCGGTGTGCGGTACGGGCGTGGCACTGTCGAATGGTGTTGCAGGCATGAGGGTATGGGCTCCTTCTACAGATCGAGGACGAGAGCTTCGCCGTCGACGGCAGCGCGCGAGACACACAGGGTGAGTGAGTTCTCGCGTTCGGACGGGCTCAGGACGCGATCTCGGTGCTCGACGCGTCCGGCGACGAGACCGACGACGCACGCTCCGCAGAAGCCTTGCCGACACGAGAACGGCTGATCCGGCCTGGACCGGCGGAGTGCGTCGAGAGCGGTCTCCTGCGCACCGACCTCGATGGTGTCTCCCGAGCGATCGAGCTGTAACACGAACGGCATGCCGTCGACCACCGCTGCAGGCGCGAACAACTCGGTGTGGAATTCACGAACGGCCGTACTGGCGAGGGACTCGTCGCGGAGTCTGCCCGACAGCGCCGCGGGCCCGCAGACGTACATCGCGGAGTTGCCCATCCCGAGATCGACGATGTCCTCCGGAACCGGAAACCCGTCGACATCATCGGTTTTGACGATCACATGCCCGCGCGAGGTCAGTGCCAACTGCTGCAGTAGGGCAACGAACGGCAGACTCGCCCGAGAGCGACCGTGGTAGTACAGCGTCCACCGCGCCCCGTCCCGGACGGCGCGTTCGATCATCGCCCGGATGGGGGTGATGCCGATTCCGGCGGCCACGAAGAGGTAATGCTCGGCCTCCGCCATCGGAAAGGCATTGCGGGGACCTCGAACTCGCAGGACAGCGCCGCGGGAGAGCGCGTGGATCTCGGTGGACGCTCTACCGCCGGGGATCTTGCGGACGCTGATGCGGTAGCGATCACCTGACCCGGGTCGACCGGCGAGTGAGTACTGCCGCACCGAACCGGACGGAGTGGTGACGTCGATGTGCGCTCCGGGTTGCCATGTCGGTAGTGGTGCACCGTCCCTGCGCGAGAGCAGCAGCGAGCGAACGTCCTCGGCCTCGTCGATCGTATCGTCGACGACGGTCTCGAATTCGTATCCGACGCTTCGTCGGGGCCGCGCCGGAGACAGGGCCGTCACGATCGGCGAATCGGTGACGAGCCTGGCGTAGAAACGGGACGCGGCACCGATGGCGCGAAGTCCCCGTCCCGGTGCCGTCACGGTGATCTCGCCGAGATGGCTGTGCACCGGAGGCACTGTGGTCGTCACTGCTGGGCCGCCAGCGCCGCGGGGGAGACTGCCAGGTACTGCACGGCCTTGTCGATGTCGCCCATCTTCGAGGGGTGGAAGCCGGGACGGATGTACAGGGCGAGCTGCACGAACAGGAACGACAGGCCCGGTATCAGGTGCTTGCGTGACGCTCGTGCGAACGCGATCGGCCACGGGGCGCGCAGCCGCCGCGTACCGGTTCGTGGCGTGGCGACCGAATTCCGGTACAGGTACGCGGCGGTACTGAACCACAGCACGGCCAACCCAGCGCTGGCGATCACCGCGGTTCGGGCGCGGCGGAATGCGCCACCGTCGACGTACTGGAACGCATCGAATGCGACATTGCGGTGTTCGAGTTCTTCCGCTCCGTGCCAACGCAGCAGATCCAGCATCGTCGGGTCGACGCCGATGCGGTCGAATTCGGCATTGTCGAGCAGCCACTCGCCTACCACTGCGGTGAAATGCTCTGCTGCTGCATAGATTCCGAGGCGCTCGTTCAGCCATGCCTTGCCTGCGCGGCCGGTGAGGCCGTGATCGCCGAACACCACACCCACGGCGAAGCGGATGCGCTGCAGAATCGGTTCGATGTCCACTCCGTGCGCGACGAGGTAGGTGCGGAAGCTTTCGTGGGAGGACGCGTGCGTGGCTTCCTGGCCGACGAATCCCACGACTTCCTCGTGCAGTCTGCGGTCGTCGATGTACGGCAGCGCGCGGGCGAACACGTCCGCCATCGCTCGTTCTCCCTCGGGCAGAACCAGGTGCATCACGTTCCAGAAGTGGGTGGCGTACCACTCGTGGGGGATGTACTGGAGTGGAACTCCGGACCAGTCGAATGTCACCGCGCGCGCCACTATCGCGTAGGACTCGTCCGTGTACTGCTCGTCCGAGTCGCCCGCCTTGTTCCGAGACATTCGAAACTCCGTTTCTTCGAGATCGTGCTGCTGCTGCCAGCGATGCTACATAGCAACATATTATGTTGCAATGTTGCACCGAATAGACGGTGGACGGCCGATAGGATCGAGCGATGCATCCAGATGGGGACGACGGGCCGATTCTCGATGCCGCCTTGGAACTGTTCGGTGAGGTCGGAATTCCTCGAACCACCATCGGCGACGTCGCGAAGCGCGCCAAGATCAATCGCGTGACCGTCTATCGCCGCATCGGATCGAAGGACGAACTCGTTCGGGCCGTCATGGCGCGGGAGTCGTCGCGGCTGTTCGCGGCGGTGGCAGCTGCGGCTGCCGAACAGAGGTCACGTGCGGATCGGGCGGCACACGGATTCGCCACGACCATCGACTCGGTGCGAACGAACCCTGTGTTCTTGAAGATGTTCGACTCCGAGAGCTCGCTGGTGCTCGAGCAATTGACCACCAACGCATCGGCACTGCTCGTGACCGCGATCAACGCTGCCACGCACATCACCAGGGGTGAACTGGAATCGGACACCTTCGCCGTGCCGGACGCACCGGAAATTGTTGTGCGCGTGGTCCATTCGATCCTACTGACACCCTCGGCCGCCGCCCCGCTCGATACCTACGACGAGCTGCTCGCGTTCGCGCACCGCAGCATCGTGCCGCTTCTCGTAGGTCTCGACTAGCGGTATCCGGGCTCAACCTCGCGGCGCGTACGAGTCGAGCACGCGCAGCAGGGCGTCCTTCAGTTCGGTCCGATTGCCACCCGGCGTCGGCCTGGCGATCTCGTGCAGGGTGTAGCCGTCGATCAGGGCCAGGAAATGTCGAGCCGGTAGGTGTGGTTCGGCGATCCCGAATGCCCCCAACGCCGCTTCGGCCGCCTCCTCGATCATCCGCATGATTCGATGCACCGAGTCCGCCAACTCGGGCCGTCTGCGCACGGCGAGGTATGCCTCGAACTGGACGAGGGAGTCGTCGTCCTCGGGGGAGGAGAGCAGCGAGACGAGGTCCATGATCGCGTCGGCGAGATCGTCGCGAGTGAGACCGCCTGCGTTCGCGACGTCGAGTAGAGCCGTGACCTTCGCCGTCACGTTCTCGGCGATACGAGTGATTGCGGCATCGATGAGTTCGCCGACCGAGCCGAAGAAATAGCTGGTGGTCGACGGCGGGAAGCCGGCGGTTTCGGCCACGGACCGAAACGAGACGCGTTCGAGTCCGCGTGTTCCGATCACGCCGATGGCCGCGTCGACCAGCGCGTCGCGGCGCTCCCGGCCGCGCGCGTATCGAGTCTTCCGGCGCTCTTCGGTCATGGCTGCAACGTTAGTCGGAGTGCTGTCTTCCACCCCCACCGCTGTGCTCTCCAGCAGGCACTTTTCGTCAATCCTGGCCGGATGGCCAATATTGAGTTACTGTCGCCGCTACCCCGAACAGCCCGGAAAGGAGCACCCATGACCGAGATGTCGCAGGCCCCGCACGTGGACGTAGTGGTCGTCGGCGCAGGACTCGCGGGTCTGACCGCCGCCAGGGAACTGACGGCCGCAGGATTGACCGTGCGGGTCCTCGAGGCCAGGAACCGGGTGGGTGGGCGCACGGTCAACCACGCACTCGGTGAGAACTCGGTCGTCGAGACCGGCGGGCAGTTCGTGGGTCCGACGCAGGACCATATCCTCCGCCTGGCCGCATCGGTGGGCGTCGGGACGTTCCCCGCGTACGACACCGGATCGAGCATGTACGTCAAGAACGGAAACGCTCGACGCTTCGATGGCGGGGTGCCGCCGGATCTGGCGGCACTACCCGATGTCGGTGTGCTCGTGGCGCGAATCGATCGGGCTGCCAAGCAGATTCCCGTCGACCGACCGTGGTCGGCACCCCGAGCACGCGAGTGGGACACCCAGACTCTCGCCACCTGGGCCCGGAGGCACTCGGCCACCGCCGGTGGGGTGGAACTGCTCGACATCCTGCTCGGTTCGGTGTTCGGTGGCACGTCCGCCGACGCATCGGCGCTCTTCGGCCTGGCGTACGTAGCCGGGGCGGGAAACGAGTACACCCCCGGCACCGTCGATCGGTTGATGAGTGTCGCCGGTGGAGCACAACAGTGGAGATTCCTCGGTGGCTCACAGGCGATCTGCATCGAAATTGCGAAGCAGCTCGGTGACGCCGTCCGGCTCGACACCCCGGTTCGACGTGTGGAGCAGTATCCGGATCGCGTGGTGGTGTGCAGCGACACCGACTCATGGATCGCTCGATCGGCGGTCGTCGCGATTCCGCCCGTTCTGGTCACCCGAATCGACTGGAGCCCCGCGCTTCCCGCACCGCAGGAGGCGTTGTTCCAGCGAATGAACTTCGGCGGCCTGGCCAAGTGCGAGGCCGTGTACCCCGAACCGTTCTGGCGCGCGAGCGGGCTCTCCGGCCAGGCGCTCTTTCGCGACAGCGACGTACCGGTGTCCTCGATGTTCGACAACTCACCACCCGACGGAAGCCAGGGAGTGCTGATGGGATTCGTCGGCACCTGGGGTGCACGCCACCGCGGCGGCCGGAACTGGTCGGACGGCACCGACGCCGAACGACGCGGCGAGGTGCTGCGCGCCTTCGCTTCCGCCGTCGGGCCGCGCGCACTCGAACCGACGGAATGGATCGAGCTCGACTGGACGCGCGAGCACTGGACCCGCGGCGGGCCCACCGCCGTGCTTGCCCCCGGAGTGCTGACCGAACTCGGCCGGTGGCGAGACACTGCGTTCGGCCGAGTGCAGTGGGCAGGAGCCGAACACTCCGACTACTGGAACGGGTACATGGACGGGGCCGTGCGATCGGGTGAAAACGCAGCAGCAGCAATACTTTCGACCGAAGGAGAACTCTCGTGGAACAACGCTTCGTAGTCTCGGCCCATCGCACCCTCTCGGTGAGCCCCGAGGAAGTGTGGGCATTGACCGCCGACACCGGTCGGTACGCGGAGTGGGTCACCGACGTCCGGTCGGTCATCGCTCATCATGGCACCGCACGCACAGGTGGTGTGTACACGGAGGAGGTGGCGACGCTCGGCCGCTTCACCACTCACGCCACATGGACCGTCCGGGAGCTGGAACCGAACCGACTGCGAATCGATTCGGGTCAGGGTTTCGCGCCACTCGTCAACGTGGCGAACGTCTTTCGCTTCGCGCCGCTCGCCGGCGGGACCTCCACCGCGATGACCTTCGAATTCTGGTTCGATGTTGCAGCGAGCTGGATGGGGCGTGTGGTGCGGTCCATCGCGACCGCCGGGATGTCCGCACGATTCGATGTCTCGATGTGCAACCTCGAGGCGCTGATCCTCTCCGAGCGAACCGCGACGATCCGATGAGAGCACCGGCGGAGGTCCTCACCCTGGGGGTGCACATACTCGACACCCTGGTGCGTCCGGTGTCCGAGATTCCCGACGGTCAGGCGGCGGTCCTGGCGGAGCAGATCGCGATGTCGGCCGCGGGTACGGCCGCGGGAACGGCACTGGTGCTGTCCCGACTGGGTGCCGCGGTACACACCGCGGGAGTGGTCGGTGGTGATTCGGCAGGCACGTTCCTACTGCAGCTCCTCATCGACGACGGAGTGGACGTCTCCCTCGTTCACCGCATGGACGGGGTCCAGACCTCGGCATCGGTACTGCCGATCAGGCCGGACGGATCCCGGCCGGCTCTGCACGTGATCGGAGCCAACGGCTATCTGGCTCAGCATGTTCCGTGGAACATGTTTCACAACGTCGACTTCCTGCATCTCGGGGGGCCCGAGTTCTACGGACCGGACACCGCGCGCGACATCGCACGCCGCGCCCACGAGGACGGTGTCGTCGTCACCGTGGACAGCCTGGCCCCGTCCGTTCCGGAAGGGCTCGGTGCGTTCGCGGCCGCGCTGCCCCATGTGGACTACCTGTTGCCCAACGACGAGCAGGTCCTCGGCTGGACCGGCTGCGCCACTGTCGAGGACGGGTGTCGTCGACTGCTCGAGCTCGGAGCGTCCTGCGTGGTGGCCACCGCGGGCGCGTCGCCCACCCTCGTCGTCACGACCGACAGTGTCGTCGAGGTCCCCGCGTTCTCCGTGGACGTGGTGGACACCAGTGGATGCGGAGATGCGTTCTCGGCCGGGTTCGTTCGCGGCCTGTCCCTGAGCATGAACGTCGTCGAGGCAGCCGAACTCGGCAATGCGACCGCGGCTCAGGTTGCGCAGGGACTCGGTACTGATTTCGGCACCTACGACCTCGAGTACGTTCGGACGTTCGCACGCACCTGCCGGACCGTCTGATGTCGGTCGAGGTGGAGGAGCTACGGCAGTCCGTCGCCGAGACCGCCCGGCAACTGGGCCGCAAGGGCCTGGTTCTCGGCACCGCAGGCAACGTCAGCGCACGCGCGGGTGATGTGGTGGCGGTGACGGCGACCGGGCTGGTGTTGGCGGACGCGACGATCGAGGACGTCACACTCGTCGGTACGGACGGAATCGTCCGCGCAGGACCAGGTGAACCGACCTCGGAACTGGGTCTGCACCTCGGCATCTACGCGTCGTCCGAGGTTCGTGCCGTCGTGCATGCGCATTCCTCGGCGGCCGTTGCACTGTCGCTCGTCGCGGACGAACTGCCGCCCGTTCACTACGCGCAGCTGGCCCTCGGCGGCAGGGTTCCGGTGGTGCCGTTCGCGCCGTTCGGTACGGCGGAGCTCGCCGACCTGGTGGTGACTGCGATGCGCTCGAGGTCGGCGGTGATCATGGCCCATCACGGATCGGTGGCCACCGGTCACGATCTCGCGGCCGCACTGTCGAACATCGAACTGCTCGAATGGCTGTGCGGGGTGTATCTGTCCGCTGCCGCAGTGTCGACGCCACGCGCCATGACCGACGCGCAGTTGGCGGCGACCCTCGACGAGGTGGTGCGACGGTCGTACGGCACCACCGCGCGGCGCGCAGCGGACTGACCGATCACCGACGGTGACGGAGCCCGAGCAGGCGGTCGATCAGCCGCATGACCCAGCGCTTGCGGTGGAGCGTCACCAGCTCGAATCCGGGGATGTCGAACAGCTTCGTGACGCGGCTGTGAGTGCGGCAGAACTCGGCGAACCCCTCGTCGCCGTGTACCCGCCCGAAGCCGCTGGCACCGACACCGCCCATCGGAACAGATCCCATTCCGGCGAACGCGATCACCGAATTGACGGTAACCTGACCGCACACCAGCTGCGCCGCAATCTTTTTGCCCTGCCTGCGGGAGAACACCGAAGCGCCGAGAGCGTACCGATGATCGTTGCTCAGCTCGATCGCCTCGTCGATGCTGTCGACCTCACGGACGGTGACCGTGGGGCCGAAGGTCTCCTCGCGAACGGCCGAGCAGCTCTCGGGGGTGTCCACCAACACGGTGGGCCCGACGAATCGCTCGCCGATCGAGGACAGTCCGCCGATCAGTGCTCGACCACCCGCCGCCTCGGCGTCGGCGAGATGGCGTCGAACGATGTCGATCTGGCCGGGCATCGTCATCGGCCCGTAGGTGGCCGAGGCATCACCACCGGGCCGGATGGAGCGCGCATGCTGCACGAGAGCGCCGGTGAATTGTGCTGCGACACTCCGCTCCACGTACACCCGCTCGACTCCGACGCACGTCTGCCCGCTGTTGCCGAATGCTCCCCAGGCCACCGCCTCGGCTGCTGCCGCGATGTCCGCGTCCGCAGCGATGATCACCGGATCCTTGCCGCCGCATTCCACGACCACCGGGGTGAGCGTCTCGGCGCACGTGGCCATGATCTTCGAGCCGGTTCTCGTCGAGCCCGTGAACGCGATCTTGTCCACACCCGATCGGCACAGTGCGGCACCCGTCTCGCCGTATCCGGTGACGAGCGACAGAATGCCCAGTGGCAGAGACGGATTGGCTTCGTGGAACGCGCGGACGTATCGGGCCGCTACCGCGGGGGTGTATTCGCTCGGCTTGAACACCACGCAGTTACCTGCTGCCAGCGCCGAACCGATCGCACTGTTGGGTGCATACAGGGGGTAGTTCCACGGACCGATGACGCCCACGACACCGAGTGCCACCGTCTCCACGTGAGCGGAGTAGTTCGCGAGCAGCAACCCGGGGCCGACTTGGCGCGACCGCATGAGCTTCGGTGCCTGCTTCTCCGCCCACGCGATGTGCTCGAGGGTCAGTACGATCTCGAGCAGTGCATCGTCGGCGGGTTTGCCGTTCTCGCGGTGAATGAGATCGACGAATTCGGTTCGATGACTCCAGATTTCGTGTCGCCAGGCCCGCAGGTGTCGGGCGCGAGAACGTGGCGGCAGCGAGGCCCATGTGCGCTGTGTCTTTCGCGCGAGTCCGACCGTCCGCGCGACGGACTCCGCCCCATCGACGGGGAACGAGGCGACCGGACCGTCGTCGATGGGGGAGAAGGAATCGAACGTGGTTCGCGCCTGGACCTGGCTGGTCACAGGGACGCTCCGAGCGCGTCCTTCGCCACGTGGGCGTCCCGCAGTTCGCGCTTGAGGATCTTTCCCGCGCCGCTCATGGGCAGTGCGGTGACGAACTCGATGGTGCGCGGGGTCTTGTATCCGGCAACGTAGCTGCGGGTGTGATCGCGAAGTTCTTCGACAGTCGGCGAGGTGCCATCGGCCAACACGACACAGGCGTGGACGCGCTCGCCCCATTCGCCGTCGGGCACACCGATCACGGCGCAGGCCAGGACGGCGGGATGGCGGCTCAGTGCGCTCTCGACCTCTGCGCTGTAGACGTTCTCGCCGCCGGTGATGATCATGTCCTTGAGTCGATCGACGACGAACAGGAATCCGTCGGCGTCGAGGTAGCCCACATCGCCGGTGTGCATCCAACCGTCGCGAACGGCCGCGGCGGTCTCGTCCGGCTTGTTCCAGTAGCCCAGCATCACGTGTCCACCGCGAACACAGATCTCGCCGACGGATCCGGTGGCCAACTGCTCGTCGTCGGGGCCGAGAATCTGGATCTCCGAGTGCGGGGCCGCGCGACCGGCCGAGCCGATGCGTTCTCCCACATGGTGTTCCGGCCAGAGCAGCGATGCGACCGGTGCGAGCTCGGTCATGCCGTAGGCCTGAGTGAGACGGGCCTGCGGGAGGCGTGCCAGGGTGCGCTCGAGGACGCCTGCGGAGATCGAGGATCCTCCGTACAGCACACGACTGAGCGAGGAGGTGTCGAACTCGCTCAATGCGGGGTGGTCGACCAGAAGCTGAATCATCGTCGGCACCAACAACACGTCGGTAATCGAATGCTCGGCGATCGCGCCGAGGACGGCGGTCGGCTCGAAGAACGGAACCATGACGTGGGTACCGCCGAGCATGACCTGCCCCACCCATGCGGCCAGATCGGCGAGGTGGAACATCGGAGCGGCATGGAGCAGGATCGATGCGTCGTCGAGCAGCTGTCCGGTCGCCACCGTTCCCAGGCCGGAGGTGACGAGGTTCGTGTGCGAGAGCATGACGCCCTTGGGGAAGCCGGTGGTGCCGCCGGTGTAGAAGAGTCCTGCGAGTGCGTCGCCGCTACGGCGGGCGTCGGGGACGGGATCGTGGGACGAGACCAGGTCCTCGTACGAGACCATGCCCTCGGGGGTGGTGCCGTCTCCGCAGTAGACGATGGTCTGCAGGCCGGCACATGCCGGGCGCAGTGCCGGGACCATCGCACCGAAGGTGTCGTCGACCAGCAGGACCTTGGTGTCGGAGTCGTTGAGTGCGTACGCGACCTCCACGGGCGACCATCGGATGTTCACGGGGTTGAGCACGGCGTCGGCCCACGGCACCGCGAGCAGGTACTCCGAGTAGCGGTCGCTGTTGAACGCCAGCATCGCAACTCGATCGCCGGACTCGACGCCGATGGAGTGCAGGCCTGCCGCCAGTCGTGCCACTCTGTCGATCTGTTCGGCGAAGGTACGAACGCGATCGCCGAACACCGTCGCTGCGCGGTTCGGAGTCGTTGCGGCGGAGCGATGCAGGCCTTGGGTGAGATACATGTCGAGTCCCTTGTGCGAGAGGGGGCGAGGGCGCCCGGGTGAATACCGTCACAGTTCCACCTTGTTGGCACTGTGTCAATAGTGGAGGTGTAGGGCGACCCGGCTGGCGATTCCGCGAAAACGGTTGTCTTGCTAACGTTCCCGAGCGTCGTCGAAGGAACGTGCGGTTGCGAGAACGGTGACGAGCACATCCGTCAGCAGAGTCTCGACCTGCTCGCGCGTCAGTGTGCCGCGCACCAACCACTCGCGGCCCGCTGCCTTGACCATGCCGCCGAACGCGCGCACCGCAGACGTCGCGATGCGACGGTCACCGCCTCTGCCCTCGAATGCCGTTGCGTCGAGCACGCGTTCGGCAGCCAGATCGTCGGCCTCGTCGAGAATCTGCGCCACCTGTTCGTCCACACCCGAACCGCTCGCCATCGACACCCACGCCGTGCCGTGTGTCTCGATCACCCCCACCAGCCAGTGCACACTGCCACGGGCCCGCTCCTCGAGTGAGCCCGTGGGCAGATGTACGTCCTCGATCGGCGGCACGGTGACCAGGAAGCGAACGCTCTCGAGGTACAGATCGCGTTTGCTGCCGATGTAGTGGTGAATGAGCCCGCGGGCGACGCCGGCCGAGGCGGCGACGTCCGACATCGACACCTCGGCGTACGGCTTGTCGCCGAACAACCGAACGGCGCTGGCCAGGATCTGTGTCCGACGCTCGTCCGGTTCGAGTCGATTCCACTTGGGTGTACTTGCAGCCGGCATGGTTCTCATGATCGCACCGAGCCGACTCCGTGAGGCGTCAGAGGTACCGCTCGGTGCGCGAGCGCAGTGACCTCGGTACGACGAACCGATCGCCATACCGTGCCCGCAGCTCGTCGGCTCGATGTACGAACCCCTGCGGCCCGCCGTCGAACTGATCGACGAACTGCAGCACCCCGCCGGTCCAGGCGGGATAGCCGATGCCGAGGATGGAGCCGATGTTCGCATCGGCGACCGTGCGTAGAACTCCCTCGTCCAGGCATGCGACCGAGTCCAGGGACTGTGCGATCAACATGCGATCCATCATGTCCTCGAACGGAATTCCGTGATCGGGGCGGTGGTAGTGCTCCGCCAGGCCCGGCCACAGCCCCGCCTTGGTGCCGTCCTCGGCGTACTCGTAGAAGCCGCGACCGCCCTTGCGGCCGGGCCGATCGAACTCGTCGACCAATCGATCGACCAGAGCATACGAATTCGACACGATCCACGGTCGACCCTCGGCGCGGGCGGCCTGCGCCATGCCCTCGCGGATGTGCCTGGACAGGGTCAACGAGATCTCGTCCATGAGAGCCAACGCACCGGACGGGTAGCCCGCCTGGAGAGCGGCCTGCTCGACGGTGGCGGGGTGCACGCCCTCCGCGACCAGCGAGATCGCCTCGTCCATGAACCGGCCGATGACGCGAGTGGTGAAGAAGCCGTGACTGTCTCCGACGACGATCGGCGTCTTGCCGATCAGACGGACGAAGTCGAATGCGCGGGCCAGAGTGGAATCACTGGTGTGTTCTCCCACAACGATTTCCACCAACGGCATCTTGTCCACCGGAGAGAAGAAGTGCGTGCCGATGAAGTCCGAGGTGCGCGAGACTCCCGTCGACAGCTCGGTGATGGGCAGGGTCGAGGTGTTCGAGCACAGCAGTGCGTCGGCGGTCAGATACTTCTCGACGGCCTCGAACGCGCCCTGCTTGACGGCGGGATCCTCGAACACGGCCTCGACGACCAGATCGCATCCCTCGGCATCGGCCGCGTCGGAACTGGGTGTGATCAGCGCGAGCACCGCATCGGCGTCGGCCTGGGTCGTGCGCCCCGTCGCGACGGCCTTGCCGAGAATCGAACGCGCGTAATCCTTTCCACGCTCGGCGGATTCGATCGAGACATCACGCAGTACGACGGGGACCGTGGCCGACGCGACGACGTAGGCGATGGCGGCACCCATCATCCCGGCACCGATCACCAGCACCTTCTCGGGTACCCGGTGCGGTTCGGCGCTCGGACGAGAGCCGCCCTTGTTGATGGATCCGAGATCGAAGAACATCGATTGGATCAGATTGCCCGAGACCGGACCGCAGGCGAGTGCCGTGCAGTGTCGGGTTTCCACGATCGACGCCGACTCGAAGTCGAGCACCGACCCTTCCACCGCGGCAGCAACCACCGCGATGGGAGCGGGCATGGGTGCACCCTTGACCTGCTTGCGTACCGTGGCCGCGAAGGCAGGCAGCTGCGCAGCCAACGCGGGTGAGGCCGCAGTGCCGCCGGGAATCTCGAACCCCTTCCTGTCCCAGGGCTGTACTGCAACGGGATTGGCGACGATCCAGGCACGTGCGTTCGCCATCATCTCCTCGTGGGTGTCGACGACCTCGTCGATCAGTCCGATCTCGAGTGCCTTGGCCGGCCGGTAGCGCTGTCCCTGGCCCACCACCTGGGTCAATGCGCCGACGATTCCGAACATCCGCACCGTTCGGGTGACTCCGCCCGTGCCAGGGAGCAGACCGAGGGTCACCTCGGGAAGGCCGAAGCGAGAGTTGCTTCTGTTCACTGCAATTCGGTGATGACAAGCCAGCGCGATCTCGAAGCCGCCACCGAGCGCGGTGCCGCCGAGTGCAGCGACGACGGGCTTGCCCAGCTTCTCGAGCCGACGGAACTTGTCCTTGGTGAAGTCGAGGGCATCGGCGATGCGTGCATGGTCTGCGGGGCCCGCGTCGCGCAACAACTCGAGGTCACCACCGGAGAAGAACGAATCCTTTCCCGAGGCGACGATGATGCCGTCGTAGTCATCGACGTTGGCTTCGAGCCAGTCGACGGTCCGGCCGAGCGATTCACCGAACGCGGTGTTCATGGTGTTGGTCGACTGCGTCGGGTCGTCGATCGTCACCACGAGTACGCGGTCGGTCCCGATCTCGCCGGTGATCGTGGACGTCGTCAGTGCAGTAGAGGTATTCATCGTGTCCTCGGGTCGTTGTTCGAGCGCGGGGGTGGTCATAGGCGCTCGATGATGGTGGCGACGCCCATTCCGGCACCGATGCAGAGCGTGATCAGCGCATAGCGCTCGCCCCGGCGCTCGAGCTCGTCGAGAGCCATTCCGGTGAGCATCGCTCCCGTTGCGCCCAGTGGGTGGCCCATCGCGATCGCGCCGCCGTTGACGTTGATGCGCTCGTGGTCGATGTCCAGCTTCTTCGCGTAGTTGAGCACCACCGAAGCGAATGCCTCGTTGACCTCGAACACCGCGATGTCGTCGAGACCGAGTCCCGCCGCGGCCAACACCTTGTGGGTGGCCGGAATCGGGCCGGTGAGCATCAGCGTCGGGTCCGATCCGGCGACGACCCCGGCCACGACGCGTCCGCGTGGGGTCAATCCGCCTGCGCGACCGGCCTCTTCGGAGCCGATGAGAACCATCGCGGTGCCGTCGACGATTCCGGAGGAGTTACCGGCGTGGTGTACGTGATCGATGCGCTCGACCTCGGTGTACTTCTGCATCGCGACGGCGTCGAACCCGGCGAGCGAACCCATCTGTGCGAACGATGCCGTCAGGGCGGCGAGATCGGCAGTGGTGGTCTCGGGTCGCATGATCTCGTCGTGATCGAGCATCAGCCGGCCGTTGGCGTCGAAGACGGGGATGATCGACTTCTCGAAGTGACCCATCGACCAGGCATGCGCCGCTCGTTGCTGGCTACGTACCGCGTAGGCGTCGACCTCGTCCCGATCGAACCCCTCGATCGTCGCGATGAGATCTGCGCTGACTCCCTGTGGGACGAAGTAGTTGCCGTAGTTGGTCAGCGGGTCGCACGGCCACGCGCCGCCATCCGCCCCGAGCGGCACACGAGACATCGATTCGACGCCACCGGCGACGATGAGCCGATCCCATCCGGACCGAACACGTTGCGCCGCAGTGTTGACGGCCTCGAGCCCCGATCCGCAGAAGCGGTTGAGCTGAACGCCGGCCACGCTGTCCGGTAGGCCGGCCGCCATCGCGACGGTTCGGGCGATGTCGCAGCCTTGATCGGCGACTGGGGTGACGACACCGAGCACGACGTCGTCGATCAGGGCCGGATCGAGCTGGGAGTGTCGAGAGAGCAACGTGGACAACGTGTTCGCGGCCAGATCGACCGGCTTGACGGTGTGCAGTGAGCCGGAGTTCTTGCCGCGACCACGTGGACTGCGCACTGCGTCGTAGAGGAATGCCTCCATGATGGTGCCTTTCTGGGGGCTACAGAATTACCGAGTTCTACAAGGAACGGGAAATGAGGTCTTTCATGACTTCGTTGGCACCGGCGTAGATGCGGGCGATGCGTCCGTCGACGAACATGCGGGCGATGGGGTATTCCTCCATGTAGCCGTACCCACCGAAGAGCTGCAGGCACCGGTCGACCACCTCGAACTGTCGGTCGGTGGTCCAGTATTTGACCATTGCGGCCGTGGTGACGTCGAGTGTGCCCGAAATATGCTGTGCCATGGCGTCGTCGACGAAGGTGCGCACGACGCGGCCGATGGTGGCGCATTCGGCGAGCTCGAACTTGGTGTTCTGCAGATCGAACAGTGTCTTGCCGAACGCGGTGCGCGACTTGGTGTACTCGACGGTCTGCGCGACGGCGGCGTCGATCATCGCAGCGGCGGCGATGCCGCAGATCAAACGCTCCTGGGGGAGTTGCTGCATCAACTGTGCGAAGCCGCGACCCTCATGACTTTCCTGGTCGTTCCTGCCGGCTCCACTCCCGCCCGCGAGCAGATTCGAGGCGGGAATGCGAAGACCGTCGAAGGTGAGTTCGGCTGTGTCCTGGCCCTTCTGGCCGATCTTGTGCAGCACGCGTCCGCGGTGAAAACCTTCGGTGTCATCGGAGACCTCGGCGACGAGCAATGACAGTCCCCGGGCTCCCGCGGACGGATCGGTCTTGGCGGCGATGATGAGCAGATCGCAGTGAGCTCCGTTGGAGATGAACGTCTTTCCGCCGGTCACCACGTAGTCGTCGCCGTCACGCACGGCGCGGGTTGTAATGCCTTGCAGGTCCGATCCGGTGCCCGGTTCGGTCATGGCGATGGCACCGATCCACTCGCCCGAGCACAGTTTCGGCAGCCACCGCTGCTTCTTCTCCTCGGACGCGTAGGCCAGGATGTAATGCGGAACGATGCCGCTGTGCACGCCGAGCTGCATGGCCGAGTCGCCGGCGCGGACCTGTTCTTCGAATAGCACTGCCTCGTGGCGGAAGTCGCCGCCGCCTCCGCCGTATTGCTCGGGTACCGACATGCCGAGCAGCCCGAGGCTGCCTGCGGTGCGGTAGACCTCGCGGCTGGGGCGTCCGGCCGCCGCGAATTCCTCCCGGTGCGGTGCGACCTCTTTCTCGAAGAATCCTCGGGCGAGCTGGCGCACGTCGGCGAACTCGGTGGCGAGGTCGTCGGTGGAGCGGTCTGCGAGTGCAGTCATGGGGGGTCCTTGGCTCGAAGCGCGACTGTAGTTTATTGGCGCTGTGCCAATAATGATGGCGCGACGATGTCGTGGATGTCAACCAATGGGTGTTGCCCGAGCTGCCGAACTCGAAGTTGTGGACGGATTCCGGTCAGAATTCATCCATGACTTCGAGCTCGGCGGGGAGTTCTCTAGCCGTCGACCGATCGCAGTAGCGCGACGTCCGAGACGAGTCGGATGTGGTCGGCCATTGCCCGGCCCGCCTCGGCCGGATCCTGATTGCGCACGGCCTCGGCGATGCGTCGGTGATGCTCGAGCGAGGCCTGGGGGCGGTCGGACTGCGACAGTGACTCGATGCGGGTCTCGCGAATCAGCTCGGCGATCTCGCCCATCAGGCGAGCGAGCAGCGGTGAGTGCGCGGCCTCGGTGATGGCGTGATGGAAGAGCTCGTCGCCGGAGTCTCCGCGATCGCCGTCGGTGATCTCGGTGGCCATCACGGACACCGCGTGGTCGATGGCTGCCATCTCGTCGTCGCTGCGCCGCGTTGCGGCCAGTTCGGCAAGCTTGACCTCGAGTGCCTCGCGGGCTTCGATCACCTCGGGCAGTCGATCGGCGTGCTCGCGCAAGGCGCGAATTGCCATGTCGCCCACGGGTCGTCGGACGAGTACCGCCCCATCGCCGTGGCGCACGGCGAGGATGCCCTGCACCTCGAGTGCAACGAGGGCCTGACTCAGCGACGCTCTGCTGACTCCCAGGTGGCCGGCGAGTTCGCGCTCGGGTGGAAGTCGATCGCCGGGGTTCATGTCGCGATCGGCGATGTGCTTGCACAGCTGCTCGACGATGACCTCGTACAGCCGTGGTCGGGTCACGGGGCGAATTTGCTCAGCCACTGTGTCACTCGCTCTCTGTTCCTCTGGACCTCCACCCTAGCCGCCACCCACGTGGTAACGGCAGACACATTCGGGGTTGACAAGTGATCCAGTTCACTGATTGAGTCCTTAATGACTCAGTGGCCAGTCCAATTAGCCACTGAAGATCTCGGGCAACCGCTCGGGTGACACCACAGACGGACCGGAGACCTTCGATGTCGACCGAGTTGATACCCATCCTTGCGCTCGTCGTCATGTTCCTCGCCGCAACCGTGTTCCCCGTGAACATGGGTGCGTTGGGGTTCGTGGCGGCGTTCTTCGTCGGAACACTTGCCGTGGGCATGGGGGCCGACGACATCATTGCCGGCTTCCCGAGCAGTCTCTTCCTCACGCTCGTCGGCATCACCTACCTGTTCGCCATCGCGCAGAACAACGGCACGGTCGACCTGCTGGTCCGCGGAGCCGTTCGACTCGTCGGTGGCAGGGTGGCGCTCATCCCCTGGGTGATGTTCGGCATCACCGGCGTCCTGACCTCCATCGGGGCGCTCGGGCCTGCCGCGGTGGCCATCGTGGCCCCGATCGCGCTCGGCTTTGCCGCGCGCTACAAGATCAACGCGCTGCTCATGGGCATGATGGTCATCCACGGCGCGCAGGCGGGCGGATTCTCGCCCATCAGCATCTACGGCGTCACGGTCAACAACATCGCCGCCAACGCAGGACTCGTCAACAGTCCGCTCACACTCTTCCTCGGCAGCCTGTTCTTCAACGCCGCGATCGGTGCGCTGCTGTTCATGTTCCTCGGTGGCCGCTCCCTCATCGGACGCAGCGTGCACGACGAGGACGGCAGTCGTCCCGACGGCGACTCGGGCGGCGTCGGCGGCTCGGGTTCTCGGACGGTCATGCGCGGCTTCGGCTCCTCGACGCCTCGTCCGTCCGGTCAGACGGTCACGGTCGAGAATGCACCGCCCTTGGCCACCGCGGTCAAGGCCATCACCTTCGATCAGATTCTCACGCTCGTCGGCCTGGCCTCGCTGGCCCTGTTCGCCCTCGTGCTCGATCTCGACGTCGGCTTCATCGCGATGACGGTGGCCGTGGTTCTCGCTCTCGCATCGCCCAAGGCGCAAAAGGGTGCGATCAACCAGATCAGTTGGTCGACGGTTCTGCTCATCGGCGGCGTACTCACGTTCGTCGGGGTCCTGCAGGAAGCCGGAACTGTCGAATACGTCGGCGATTCGGTCGCGAGCATCGGTATCCCGCTCCTGGTGGCGCTGCTGCTCTGCTACATCGGTGCCATCGTCTCGGCCTTCGCGTCGTCCACCGCGATCCTCGGCGTCACCATCCCGCTGGCCGTCCCGTTCCTGCTCGCGGGTGAAGTAGGCGCTATCGGAGTCATCGTGGCCCTGTCCATCGCCTCGACCATCGTCGATGTCAGCCCGTTCTCCACCAATGGAGCCCTGGTGCTCGCCAACGCCCAGGACATCGACCGAGATGTGTTCTACAAGCAGATCCTCAAGTACAGCGCTCTGGTTGTGGTCATCGGTCCACTGGTCGCCTGGGGATTGCTGGTGGTACCCGGCTGGATGTAGCTCGACAGTAGCTCGGATGCGGTTCTCGATGATGGCGGCACGTGTGTTCGACGTGCCGCCATCACGCGTCTGAGCTGGGCAAAGTCCCGGACATCGTTACTTGACTTCTCTGGGGTTCGCTGGTCCAATGGAATTGGCTAGGCCACTAGCCCAGTCATCCAATCGGACTTCGGGTCCGGCTCCCACCTCGCTTCGACGTAAGGATCAATTCGATGCCCCTCAACACGACAGGCAGAACCGGACCGCTCGAAGGCACCGTGGTGGTCGATCTGACCCGTGCCCTGGCCGGCCCGCACGCGGCCATGATGCTCGGCGACCTCGGCGCAGACATCATCAAGGTCGAGACCCCCAAGGGCGGCGACGACACCCGAGTCTGGGGTCCCCCCTTCGTCACTCCGCGCGACGCCGAACGTGAGTCGACGTACTTCCTCTCGGCCAACCGCAACAAGCGATCCATCGCACTCGATCTCAAGACCGACGACGGCCGAGAAGCGTTGGAGCACATGATCGAACGAGCCGACGTGCTGCTCGAGAACTTTCGCACCGGAGTGCTCGACCGCCTCGGCTTCTCGCCCGAACGCATCGCCGAGATCAACCCGCGCACGGTCGTGCTGTCGATCAGCGGATTCGGTCACGACGGCCCCGAGGGTGGCCGCTCCGGCTACGACCAGATCGCCCAGGGTGAGGCCGGATTGATGTCGTTCACCGGCTCCGGTCCCGAGGACGTCCAACGCGTCGGCGTTCCTATCGCAGACCTGCTGGCCGGAATGTACGGAGCCTTCGGCGTTCTCGCCGCACTACGTGAACGCGACCGCACCGGACGGGGCAAGGTCGTCCGTACCTCCTTGCTCGCCAGCGTCGTCGGAGTACACGCCTTCCAGGGCACCAAGTGGACCGTTGCCGGCGAGATCGGCACGGCGCAGGGCAACCATCACCCATCGATCTGCCCGTACGGATTGTTTCCGACCTCGGATGGCGCAGTGCAGATCTCCGTCGGTAGCGAGGGCCTGTGGCATCGGTTCTGCGAGGGCTTCGGTATCGACCCCGATCTCGAAGGCATGGCCACCAACCCACAACGCGTCGACAGTCGCGACGACGTCATCGAACTCGTCTCCAAGATCTTCCGCACCTACGACACCGAACCGCTGCTGGCCCTTCTCGACGAGATCGGAGTTCCCGCAGGCAAAGTGCGCAACGTGCAGGAGGTGTACGAGTGGGAGCAGACCAAGTCTCAAGGCCTGCTGGTCGACGTCGAGCACGCGACGTTGGGCACGGTCACTCTTCCGGGCCCGCCGCTGCGCTTCTTCGAATCCGACGGCACCGAGGTCACCGAAACCAATCATCTGGCTCCGCCGGTACTCGGTGCCGACGACGAGCTCGTCCGCGACTGGCTGAAAGAAGCGATCCGATGACCAGAATGACCGCCCTCGAACTGCTCGATCTGGTGATCGATCCCGGCAGCTTCGACTCCTGGGACACCCCGACCGCGGACTACGTCATCGACGACCAGTACGCGAGCGAACTCGCGGCGGCCCGTGAGAAGACCGGTCTCGACGAATCCGTCCTCACCGGATCGGCAACCATTCGGGGCCGCAAGGTCGCAATCCTGCTCGGCGAGTTCGCATTTCTGGCCGGCTCGATCGGGGTTGCGGCGGGTGAACGGCTCGTCACCGCCGTGCACCGGTCGACGGACGAGCGGTTGCCGCTGCTCGCGTTGCCGACCTCCGGCGGAACCCGCATGCAGGAGGGCACCGTCGCGTTCCTGCAGATGGTCAAGATCACCGCCGCGATCACTGCGCACAAGGCGGCGAACCTGCCGTACATCGTCTACCTGCGGCACCCCACCACCGGTGGAGTTTTCGCGTCCTGGGGATCGCTCGGACACGTCACCGTCGCCGAGCCCGGTGCCCTCGTCGGCTTCCTCGGGCCTCGCGTCTACGAGGCCCTCTACGACGCGAAATTCCCCACGGGCGTACAGACGTCGGAGAACCTCCAGGCCCACGGGCTCATCGACGCCATCCGCCCGCCCGAGCAGCTCGGCGAAATCGTCGATCGGGCGCTGCGCATCATGACCGACATCCCGTCGTGCCGGCCCCGCACCGTCGAGGCGCTCGAATGGACGATCGAGGACGTGCCCGCGTGGACGTCGATCCTGGCCTCCCGTAGGAACGATCGTCCCGGCGTGCGCGAGTTGCTGTTCAGCACCGCAGCAGATGTGCTGCCGCTCAACGGAACCGGGCAGGGAGAGTCGGATCCGGGTCTGATTCTGGCTCTCGTTCGGTTCGGCGACATGCCGTGCGTACTGCTCGGGCAGGATCGACGTGGGCAGACGACCAAGACCCCGCTCGGTCCCGCAGCGCTTCGCGAGGCTCGACGCGGTATGCGTCTGGCTCAGGATCTCAAGCTTCCGCTCGTCACCGTCATCGACACCGCGGGCGCGGCGCTGTCGAAGGAGGCGGAGGAAGGCGGTCTCGCGGGAGAGATCGCTCGGTGCATCGCGGACATGGTCGACCTCCAAACCCCGACGCTGTCGTTGCTGCTGGGGCAGGGGACGGGCGGAGGTGCCCTCGCGCTGGTGCCGGCCGATCGCGTTCTTGCTGCTCAACACGCGTGGCTCTCGCCGCTGCCGCCCGAGGGTGCGTCGGCCATCGTGCATCGGGACACTGCTCATGCGGCCGAGATGGCCACCAAGCAGGGAGTACGGTCGCTCGATCTCTTCCGGGCCGGTGTCGTCGACATCATCATTCCTGAGCTGCCCGACGCGGCTGACGAATCGCAGCAGTTCTGCGACCGGGTGGGTGCGGTGTTGCACCGGGAGCTCGCCGACCTGATCGCCCAGGATCCGTCGATGCGGATGATCGCCCGCGAAAAGCGCTTCAACAGAATCGGCTTCGCGGCTGCCGCGGTCTGATGGCCGCCGAACTCGAAGTTGTGGATGACTTTCGGCTGAAATTCGTCCATAACTTCGAGCTCGGCGATGACCGGGGAGGCTATCGTCGTGCAGGTGGCGGGCAATGCGCGGGATCCGGGGGTCTCGGTGGCGTCTCGACTGCTGGCGTTGCTCGGCGTGTTCGACGAGCAGAAGCCTGCGTTGACATTGACCGAATTGGCAGACGGCGCAGGTCTTCCCATCGCCACGGCTCACCGCTTGGTGCACGAGCTTCTCGACTGGGGAGCACTCGTTCGCGGCGACGACGGCAAGTTCGTGGTCGGACGTCGGCTGTGGAAGCTGGGTATGTTGGCCCCGGATCAGTCCGACCTGCGCGAGATCGCGTCGCCGTTCCTGCACGATCTCTACGGAGCCACGCTCGCCACGGTGCATCTGGCCATTCGTGACGACGACGAGGTGCTCTACCTCGACAGGTTGGCCGGACACGCGTCGGTGCCCGCGATCAGCCGGGTCGGAGCCCGTCTGCCGTTGTACGCGACCGGAGTCGGAAAGGTGTTGCTGGCCTACGCTCCGCGCGAGGTGCACGACCGAGTGCTCGGGAACTTGGCCCGCATCACCCCGTACACGGTGACTCACCCGGGAAAGTTGGACAGTGAACTACGCCGAGTGCACCGCGAGGGGTATGCGCAGACGGTCGAGGAGATGACACTGGGAGCGTGTTCGGTGGCCGTACCCGTCCGCGGCGAGAGCGAGTCGGTGGTGGCCGCACTGGGAATCGTGGTTCCGAGCATCGGTCGAGATCGCGCAAGACTGGTTGCAGCTCTGCAGGTTGCGGCCCGAGGAATCGAGCGAACCCTACGGGGGTGAACGCGGGCTTTCACTGAGTGGAAACTACCTCTTGTCCGGAGGTCGCATGCGCGGTGTACTCGATGCATGCGTACACAGGTCGCCATCATCGGTGCAGGGCCCGCGGGTCTGCTGCTGTCCCACCTGCTCGGGGAGCAGGGAATCGACTCCGTTCTGATCGAGTCGCGCACGCAGCAGTACGTGCTCTCGCGAATCCGCGCAGGCATCCTCGAACATTCGACGGTTCGGCTGCTCGACGACCACGGCTTGGGCGAGCGGTTGCATCGCGAAGGCCACGAGCACCGCGGAATCTATCTGCAGTGGCCGGAAGAGCGACACCACATCGACTTTCGCGATCTGGTGGACCGAAGCGTGTGGGTCTACGGGCAGACCGAGGTGACGAAGGATCTCGTTGCGGCCCGCGAGAAAGCCGGTCAGCAGATCTACTACGACGTCTCCGACACCGCGTTGCACGACGTGGAGTCCGACGCCCCGTACGTCACGTTCGCCGACGCGTCGGGAACATCGATGCGGATCGACGCCGACGTCATCGCCGGATGCGACGGTTCCTTCGGTCCGAGCCGGGCGGCGATGCCGGATTCGGTGCGTAACACCTGGGAGCGAACGTACCCCTACTCCTGGCTCGGTGTGCTCGCCGACGTCGCACCGTCGACGGACGAGCTGATCTACGCCTGGCATCAGGATGGATTCGCGATGCACTCGATGCGATCGTCGACGGTCAGCCGGCTGTATCTGCAGGTTCCGAACGGCACCGACATCGCCACCTGGTCCGACGAGCGGATCTGGGATGCGTTGGCACGCAGGCTCGGTCATGGTCAGGACGGCTGGGAGCTGACACCGGGACCGATCACCGAGAAGAGCGTGCTGCCGATGCGCAGCTACGTGCAGACGCCGATGCGACACGGCAGACTCTTTCTGGCCGGCGACGCCGCGCACATCGTGCCGCCGACCGGAGCGAAGGGCCTCAACCTCGCGGTTGCCGACGTGGCCCTGTTGGCCCCGGCGCTGACATCGTTGCTGGGCAAGAACGACTCCCGTGCCGCCGATGCCTACAGTGACGACGCACTCCGACGCGTCTGGCGCTGCACGCACTTCTCGTGGTGGATGACGACGATGCTGCACACCGGCGACGATCCGTTCGACGCGCAGTTGCAGCTCTCCCAGTTGCGTTGGGTGGCCTCCAGCGAGGCAGGAGCAACGGGACTGGCGGAGAACTATGCGGGACTGCCGATCGGATTCTGAGCGGGTGGACTGTCGAACTCGAAGTTATGGACAGAATTCGGCCGGAATCCATCCATAACTTCGAGTTCGGCGGCGATCGCTGCGGCCGGCCCCTCGTTCGTTACCCTTGCGGAACAGCGAGAGAAACAGGGTAATTCACAGTGTCTGATATCGACGCGACCTCGGCGCGCACGACCACCGCGGTACGGGCCACCTACATCGCGTTCATCGGAGCCGGCTTCGCCTTCGCCAGTTGGGCATCGCGCATTCCGCAGGTGAGGGACCGGCTCGAGCTCACGTCGTCCCAACTCGGCATCGTGCTGCTGGCCATCGCCGTCGGGTCGTTGCTCGCCCTGCCGCTGTCCGGCATCATCATCAACCGCTTCGGGTCTCGGCTCACGGTGACTGTGATGTCTGTCGTCCTCGCGGCCGGTCTGACCATCATCTCCACCGGCTATCTCGTCGGTGTGGTGCCGTTGCTTCTTGGGCTGTTCGTGCTCGGATTCGCCAACGGCGCATGGGATGTTGCCATGAACGTCCATGGCGCAGTGGCCGAACGACGGCTCGGGCGATCGATCATGCCGCGCTTTCACGCGGGTTTCAGCGCGGGCACCGTGGTGGGAGCCCTGATCGGAACACTGATGGTGGTGCTGAACGTCTCGGTGACGGTGCATCTGCTGGCGGTCGCAGCCGCGATCGTCGGAGCCATCCCGTGGGGAGTCCGTAACTTTCTGAACGAGTCCGACGCCGAACCCGAACAGCCCGCCCCCGACACCTCGCGGCTACATGCCCTCGCTCGGTGGAAGGAGCCGCGCACCCTGTTGATCGGTGTCGTGGCCTTGTCGTTCGCGTTTGCCGAGGGCAGCGGAAACGATTGGCTCAACATCGCATTGATCGACGGATACGACGCATCGGCCGTCGCCGGGACCCTGGCGTTCACCACGTTCCTGGTCGCCATGACCGCGGTGCGGTGGTTCGGCAACGGTCTGCTGGATCGGTACGGTCGCGTCGTCGTACTGCGAGGTCTCGCGGGCGTCTCGGTGGTCGGCGTGCTGTTGTTCGTGCTCAGTCCGTTTGTGCCGCTTGCGTTTCTGGGCGCGTTTCTGTGGGGATCGGGCGTCTCCCTCGGCTTCCCGGTTGCCATGAGTGCGGCGGCCGACGAGCCGGCAGCTGCCGCCGCTCGCGTCAGTGTGGTCGCCTCCATCGGATACTTCGCCTTTCTCGGCGGTCCGCCCCTCATCGGCTTCCTCGGCGGGCACGGTGACGTACTTCGAGCGTTGCTCGTGGTCGCTGCGCTCCTGGCGTGTTCGTTGATCGTGATGGGGGCATTGCGGCCCCTTGCAGGGTCGAACTCGCGGCATTGATTCCGCTCCGAGGCCGACATGGCCTCGGATACTGTGGCCGGTATGCGCATCGACGAGTATCGCCAGTACGACGGCCTCGGTCTGGCCGGTCTCGTGGCCGCAGGAGATGTGACACCGCGCGAACTGCTCGATTGCGCACTGGCGCAGGTCGAATCGATCGATCCGCGGATCAATTCCGTGGTTCGGGTGATGCGGGAGCAAGCCGACGACCAGCTGACGCGACCGTTCCAGGGCCCCTTCGCCGGAGTGCCGTTTCTGATCAAGGACCTCTCGCAGGACTACGCGGGCCTGCCCACATCGAGTGGATCACGTGCGTTGACGAACCTGCCGATGCCCGAGCATTCCACGGTGGTGCAGCGCTGGCTCGATGCGGGCCTGGTGATCTTCGGTAAGACCAACACTCCGGAATTCGGGGCGAAGGGAATCACCGAACCGGCGGTGCACGGCGCGACTCGAAATCCATGGGATCGCAGCAGAACTCCCGGTGGATCGTCGGGTGGATCGGCCGCCGCGGTGGCGTCCGGCATCGTCCCGGTGGCGGGAGCCAACGACGGCGGCGGTTCCATCCGGATTCCGGCGTCGTGCTGCGGTCTGGTCGGACTCAAGCCGGGACGCGGACTGGTGCCGTCGGGCCCCACGTTCGGCGAACCCATGCACGGGGCAGCAGTGCAGGGCGTCGTGTCGCGGTCGGTGCGCGATACCGCCGCGATGCTCGACGTGCTGGCGGGCGGTGAGGCGACGTCCGGCTATCTGCCCGCGCGTCCGGACGAAACGTTCCTGTCCCGAGTGGACAAGGACCCCAAGCCTTTACGCATCGGAATGTACGCTGTGACATCGGTCAATCCGTCGCCCCACCCGCAGGCCGTCGCCGCGATGGAGTCGGCTGCGAAGGCACTCACCGATCTCGGCCACACCGTCGAACTTCTCGACGCGCCACCGTACGACGACGCGAATCTCAACCGCGAATTCCTGCTGGCCTGGTTCACCTACCTGGCGTGGGAGATGGACGAGGTGAAACGCAGAACCGGTTGCGGCGACGACAGATTCGAGCGTGACACCCGCATCATGGCGGCGCTGGGCAGATCCGCCAGTGGTGTCGACTACCTCGAAGCAGTGGAAGGTCGCCATCTGCACGTGCGTGCGCTGGCCACCTTCTTCGAGACCTACGACCTGTTGCTCACGCCCACTCTCGCGGAGCTCCCCCCGAAGATCGGTGCCTTCGATCTCGCGAAGCCGTTGGAGCTGGCATCGGAGTTGTTGCTGCGCAGCCGAACTGCAGGAATCCTGCGCTACACCGGCATCGTGGATCAGATGATCGACGACAACATCTCGTGGATTCCCTACACGCAGCTGGGAAACGTCACCGGGCGTCCGGCGCTGTCGGTTCCCGTGCACTGGACCCCCGAGGGTCTTCCGATGGGCGCGCACTTCACCGCACCCCTCGGCGGCGAGGCATTGCTCGTCCAACTGGCCGGTCAGTTGGAGCGAGCCGTGCCGTGGGCCCACCGCTACGCCGATATCGGTTAGCGGGTCACTCCGAGCAGAGCCTTTCCGACGATGCCCGACGGGCGTTGCCGCACATGGCCGTCGACGATATCGACGACTCCGCCTGCCCACTCGGGATCGGTGTCGGCGGCAGCCTGGGGATCGGCGTGGGCATCGGTGCCCTCCTCGGCGGTGACGGTGATCGAACGCTCCAGGGCCTCTCGGACGCTCATCAGCGACGTATCGGGCTCGGCGAACACCTCTGTTGCTGCGTTCCCGCGGCGCACCACCATGTCGTGGGTGAGGCTGTCGACCAACGAGATCACCGTGCCGGCAGGCATGGCGGTGATCTTGGCGACGGCGCGCCCCACCAGACCGGTCGGCAACAGCGGTACCGGAATCTGTATGCGACGCAGACCGGCGACGCTGCCGTACGCCTGCAGTAGTTCGGGGTAGCTCATCGTCTCGGTTCCGCCGATGTCGAACGTTCCCGGGCGTGCGGTGTCGCCGAGAGCGCGGGCGATGATGGCGACCACGTCGACGACGGCGATGGGCTGGACCTGCCTGCGCATCCACGTCGGGATGGGCGTGAGCGGCAGCCGCTCGGTCATCCGTCGCACCAACTCGAACGACGTCGATCCGGAACCGAGAATGATCGCCGCCCGCAGCGCGGTGGCGTCGACGGAACTGTCGAGGAACGTCTCCTCTACCTGCAGTCGAGAGCGCAGGTGATCCGAGAGCGGCGTGCCGTCGTCGGGAATGAGTCCGGAGAGGTAGACGATCCGGCGCACACCGTTGCGTTCGGCCGCGGCGGCCATGGCCTGCGCGGCATGCCGATCCTTTTCGACGAAGTCGCCCTCGTCCATCGAATGCACGAGGTACACGACCGCGTCGACATTCTCGGTCGCGGTGTCGAAGGTCTCGTGCTCGTCGAGGTCGAAGTGCACGGCGGTGACGTGAGCGCCCCAGGCGAAGCGCGATTTCTTGGTCGGATCGCGCATTGCGGCGTGCACGTCGTGACCCTGTTCGAGCAGGACCGGGATCAGCCGAGACCCGATGTATCCGGTTGCGCCGGTGACCAGCACTCGCATGACTTTCTCGTTTCTGTAGACAAGGGCCATACCCCGTCGGAGCAGTCTCACTCCCCGGTGTCGGAAGCAGATGGCAGACTGTGCGGGTGAGTGCGCGTATCAGGAACAACGTCAGGGTCGTGGGGGCTGTCGACGGGCCCGTGGTGATGCTGGCTCACGGTTTCGGTTGCGACCAGACGCTGTGGCGTTCGGTGACCGATATCCTGGCTCCGAATTTCTCGGTCGTGCTCTTCGATCACGTCGGGTCGGGAGCCTCGGACCCCGCGGCGTGGGATGCCGACAAGTACGCGCCGCTGGAGGCCTACGTCCGCGACATCGTCGACATCGCCGAGGAACTCGATCTGCACGATGTGACGTTCGTGGGGCATTCGGTGGCGTCGATGATGGGTGTTCTCGCGGTCCAGGCGGCTCCCGAGCGATTCTCCAAACTCTTTCTCCTGACGCCGTCCCCCCGATACATCGACGACGGAGACTACCGGGGTGGCTTCAGCCGCGAGGATATCGACGAGTTGCTCGAGTCGTTGGACAGCAACTATCTCGGGTGGTCCGCGTCGATGGCAACGATCGTGGTGAACGCACCGGATCGGCCGGATCTCGAGAACATGTGGACCGCGAGCTTCTGCCGAACCGATCCCGAGTGCGCACGGGTGTTCGCCCGTACCACCTTCTTGTCCGACAATCGTGCCGATCTGGCCGGGGTCGCCCTGCCCACGATGATCGTCGACTGTGCTCGGGATTCGCTGGCACCGCCTCAGGTCGGCAGATACGTCCACGAACACATCGCAGGCAGCACCCTGCAGACCCTCGACGCCAGCGGGCACTGCCCGCACGTCACCCAGCCCGAACAGACCGCCGAGGCGATTGCGACCTTCGTGAGATCGTCGTGATCCACGAACTCGACATCGAGGACCTGTACGAGAACGCGCCGTGCGGCTACCTCTCGGTGCTGCCGGACATGCGGATCGTGAGACTGAACTCGACGCTGGCGAACTGGCTGGGATTCGAAGTCGACGCCTTGATCGGTACCGACTTCACCCAACTCCTCACCGCTGGTGGCCGGATTCACTACGAGACCCATTTCGGTCCGATTCTGCGGATGTACGGCCAGCTCGACGGCATCGCGATCGATTTCGTGACGTCCGATCGGCGACGGCTGCCCGTGTTCATGACCGCGAACGTCAAGACGGACGAGACGGGTGCGCCGGTACTGATTCGCATCACCGCGCTCGACGCCAGGGACCGTCGCACCTACGAACGCGAGTTGCTCGAGTCCCGAACTCGAGCGGAGCTGCTGGCGAAGACCCTGCAGCGGTCGTTGCTGCCGCCTGCCCTGCTGCCGCCGTCGGGAATGACCGCTGCCGCGCACTATCACGCGGCATCGAGCGACGAGGTGGGCGGCGATTTCTACGATCTGTTCCCGCTGTCGGACGACCGGTGGGGATTCTTCCTCGGCGACGTGTGTGGCAAGGGTGCGTCGGCCGCAGCCGTGACGTCGTTGACGCGGTACACCCTGCGCGCGGCCGCGGTGTACGACCACGATCCGGTCGCTGTTCTGCACAACCTGGACTCGGTTCTGCGGCAGGAGTTCCGCGAGAACGATGCGCAGTTCTGCACCGCAGTGTTCGGGGTGCTCAGTCGCTCGGACGGAGGATTCGAGGTGTCGATGGCCAGCGGCGGTCACCCACCTCCACTGGTGATGCGGGCCGACGGCAGCGCGCACTACGTACACATGACGGGTGGGCAACTCGTCGGAATTCTGCGTGCCGCCCGCTTCGTGCCTGCCACCGTGACATTGAGCGCAGGCGACACGCTGATGCTCTACACCGACGGCTTGACCGAGGCCCGGGTGGGCACGGGTCGATACGACGACGAGGGCGCGCTGCTCGAGTTCGCGACAGCCCACGCTCCGGCGACGGCAGCGATCATCGTCGAGGATCTGAGAGTCCTACTGAACAGCTTCGGCGACGGATTGGCCGACGACGCAGCAGTGATGGCGCTGGGAGTGTCGTCAGTCGAGAGCGGCCAGGGCTGACGCCAGATCTGCGTGCAGCGCGAATTCCTGATCGAGACCCATCAGTTTGATCGGGCGGCTGGTGGTCGGCCCATCGGCGACGACCGAGAAGGCGACGCTGTCCCCGTGGTTCTTCTGCGTCGATGCCAGCACCGTCATGGCAGCCGAGGCCAAGAACGAGACCTTGCTCAGATCGATGATCAACGCGGCAGGCGTGGTGGAAATCTGGGCGTCGATCGCGCTCGACAACGCGGGGGCCGTGGTGACGTCGAGTTCACCGGCGACAGCGATGACGGCCGCGCGGCCGTCGTTGCTGGACTGGATGGAGAATCCGGCGGTGTTCGTATCGGCTGACATCTGCACTCCTGAATCGTTACCCGCCGCGCTCGTCGACGGGGCATGCGGACCATTCAATCAGTTGGTCCTACTCGAACGTGACCTGCGTTCCTCTGAGCGCGGGAGCGCCGACCGTCGTGGTCCAGGACGGCACCGCGGCGGGGTCGATTCCGGTGGCCCCGCCGTAGACGACGGCCAGGGTCTGCTGCTCGGTGACCGAATTCGCATACGAGGCGGGCACGGGGGAGAGCTGCGGTGCAGGCAGCGTCGGAATGTCCTGGTCACCGGGGTTTCGAGTCGGCACCTGGTACGAGCCGTCGTTCGCGGAGCCGCCCGGATACTGCGGGAAGTACTCGCCGGTCGAGCGCTCGATGGGAGTAGGGCAGGTCGGGCCGCGGTTCTGCTCGAACAATCTCGGCTCGTCCTGGTTCGGTAGGTACCGACCCTTCGGGTTGACGAACGGCATCGAGACGTTGATGCCGGGGTACTCGTCGCCGACTCCGGTGACGATCCGTCCACGCCTGGCCCCCTCGGCGAACTGGGCGACGGTGCAACCGAGCGCGGGCGAGAATTCGGCGAGGACTTCGAGGGCCTCTCGCGAGTTCGCGGCCAATCCGATGACGTTCGCGGAGTTGGCGTCGAGGAAATCGGCGGTGGTGGACGAGGCCGAGGTCACCGAGGCGTACAGCGATTCGAGGGCCGGGCGCTTCTCGACGACGGTATTGCCGGTGGTCCGTAGGTTGTCCAGTGCGTTGATCAGCTCGGGAGCGGCATCGGCGTAGGTCTGCGAGAAATCGGCGAGCCCGCGCAGGTCTTCCTGGATTGCGGGCAACTCCGTGTTGAGGCCGGCAAAAATGTTCTCGAGTCTGTCGATCGTGAGACCGAGCTGCTCACCACGCCCGCTCAGTCCCTGAGCCAACGCACCGAGGGTGTTCGACAGGTCCTCCGGCGGCACCGCCTGGAGCAGCGGCAACAGGCCGTCGAGTACCTGCCCGACCTCGATGGCGTTACCGCTGCGATCCTGCTTCAGCACGGTGCCCTCGGTGATCGCGGACGCCGGCTTGCCCTCGGGCAGGACCAGTGCGACGTACCGCTCCCCGAACAACGTCTTCGGCAGCAGTCGCGCAGTGGCGTTCGACGGAATCATCTCGGCCATGTCCGGCTCGATGGCCAACTCCGAGGTGACGACGCCATCGGCCGTCGTCGCCGAGCGGACTTCGCCGACGATCATGCCGCGAACCTTCACATCCGCATTGCGGGGAAGCGCGTTGCCGACGCTGTCGGTCTCGAGCGACACCGTCACCACGTCCTCGAACGTCTTGTTGTACGAGGTGACGCTCCACCCGACGAACATGACGATGAGGAGGACAAGGGCGATTCCGAGGAGTCGGTTCTGGACCGGCGAGGGGGAGCCGGTCATGCGACCGTGGAGACGACAACAGCAGCCATGTCGCGAACCTTAGTGGTACACAACGTCACACTTACTACCGAAGATCGGTTTGTGAGATGGACCTAGCACTTCGGCAGAAATGTGATGGGCACCACTATCCTCAGTCGGCAACCAAGTGGGTCGAATGGAACCAGCCGCCCTGTCCGCGTTCTCGCTGCCGGCCGATGACGTATGTCCCCGGCGCGATTCCGGTGGCTCCGTGTTCGGGATGAATGAGGTATGCCGTCTGCGAGTTGGTCAGGATGCCCAGGGCCAGACCTCGGACGTCGTGCACGGGACTGGCCCACGAGCAGACGCCACCGTCGGCCACCAGGCTGTGGGGGTTACCGCCTGCGGCGCTGCGCAGTAGTTCGATTCCCGTCAACGGCACCTTCTCGCGTCGCGTCTGGCCGGTGGGGACGACTATGCCGTCGAGCAGTACGTACGGAACGACGATCAGATCCCCTTGAGCTTGCAGGCCGTCGATGACGGGCACGGAGATCTCCTTGTCGAGATAGTCGAATACGTCGAGGCCGGTGAGGTCGGTCAGTGCGGACAGTGTGATGTTCGAGTTCATGTGAGTCACCTTGGGTGTTGTCGGGGTGTGTGTAGCCGGCATGTGGTGTCGCGGTGAGGTGTCAGGTTCTGCGGAGTAGCCGGCCGTAGTCGGCTCCGGCCAGGCCGTAGGTCCAGCCCGCGGCGTCGACCGCGGACGAGAACGCGCCGGGGACGCGAAGTCCGTAGCGTCGGCGCTCGCCGTCGCGTTCACGAGAGCCGTTGACGGCGAGAAGGATTCGACCCTCGCTGCCCCAGCCCGCCGGGGTGGCGAACAGTTGCAGGGTGCAACCGGGATTGCCCGGATCGGCGTCGGTGTCGACCAGTCGCAAACCGGCTCGGTCGAGATAGTTGTCCCAACCGATTCGTTCGATGGCGCTCCGTCGGATCTCGACGTTGCGTTCGACGGTGATGCGCTCGACCGTCGGATCGTGGATCACCCACTTGGGAACCACGGTCCCGTTCAGGACATGGACACCGCTGCCGTCACCGAACTCGACTGCTGGAGAAGACGAATTGTGCAGGCGCACTTCACCGTGCACCGGATCGGGAACCGGCTCGGTGTGCACTGCTGTGGGGCGTTCGGACATCACTGCGACGTCGTCGAACGCCCACCACCATCCCGTCGATTCGACGAGGGCCGATTGAATGTCGAGAAGCTCGTTGTCCTCGCGCTCGAACGCGGCGAGGTGAAAGGTGCGATAGATGTCGTAGTAGGCGACGCGATGCGCTTCCTGCTGGCCGTACCAGGTGATACTGCCGAACGACTGCGGAGCGAGGCTTCTCGTCGCCGAAGCGACACCGTCGAACAGACTGGTGCGCAACGAATCCCACACTGTCCGGCGAATGATGGGATCGGGACTGATGCCGGCTCGGGCCGCGTCCTCCGGTGAACGTGTTGCAACGGTCATCCGCGCTTCTCGATCGCTCGGCATGTTCGGATTCTGGTGGAAGTACCACCGCGGCCATTCGATTCTTCGCTTGTCGATTAGCTCGTCCATTCGTCGACGCGAATTCGACAGCAACGATGCGATGCGTGCAGGTGACTTCTCGTCTTTTGCTGCGGTCGTGGGGATTTCGCTCACCAATTGCTCTGCCGTGACGAAGGACGCGGCGGCAGCGGGGGACGGTACCCACACGAACTCGGGCGCGTCGAAACCGGCTCTTCGATACAAGTGTGCCACGGCTGATTCCGCCGCGGTTCTATCGGAGGGGCCGGCCTTCAGGCCGTAGCGGAGCCATCGATCGCGCTGCGCGCAGACCGCACTGATGCTCTCGGCGTATTCATCGGGATTGTCACTGAATGTGCCGCGACGGGGAAATGTCGACGGCATCGGCACGGCGCTCACGTGAGGGAGGCGGTGTCCGCCTTTCCGGTTGTCATGAAGAAAAGAGTGACACGAGAATCGGATGAGCGCAAGAGGGCACCCATGTGCACGAAACTTCGACCCCTGCTACGAAGTTCCGCTCACGTAGGTCAGCCGCGTGAGCGAAGGATCAACTGGGCCGCGCTGATGTCGTCGATGACGAGGTCGGTGATCAATCCGCCGCGCAGCGCTGCGGTGAGGGCATCGAGTTTGGACGCTCCGGCGACGATGCAGACTCGGCGCGGAACCACCTTGAGCCGATCCAGGCTCGGTCCACTCGATCTGTCGTTCAACGCAATTCGGTCGTGGCTGCCATCGGAGCGCAGGAACACGGTGGCGATGTCGCCCACGACACCGTCCCGTTGGAGCTCGGCTCGATCCTCGCGCTCGAGGTAGCCGGAGCTGTAGACGTGACTCGGAACGGCACCGCTCATGACGCCGATGCTGAACACGGCGAGGTTCATCCGATCCTGTAGTTCGAGTACTCGCTTGATGCTGCGTTCGCGCCACAGGTGTCGGCGGGTTTCGGGGTAGTCGAAGAAGGCGGGCACCGGAAATCCCTGCGCGACAGCACCGTAGGCGTCGGCAAAGGTTCGGACGATGTCGGTGGCGTAGGAGACTCCGGTGGTTCGGGTGTTCGCTGCGCCGTTGAGCTGCACGACGGTGGAGTTGTGGGTTCGTTTGGGTGCGAGCTTGCGGCTGACGGCGCTGACGGTGGTTCCCCAGGCGACGCCCATCACCATGTCGGATTCGAAGAACGATGTCAGCAATCGGCCCGCGAAGGTGGCGACGCGATCGAGGCGCTGCAATTCGTCGACGGTTTCCGACACGGGGACGACATGTGCACGAATGTCGTACAGATCGGCGAATGCACGCTCGATTCGCGGTGCTTGACCGAGCGGGGTGGAGATCTTGATTTCCACCAGTCCCGATGCCCGCGCGAACGTGATGAGTCGTGAGACCGTCGAGCGAGATACGCCCAGCTCACGGCCGATCGCCGCCATCGTCATGTCCTGGAAGTAGTACAGGCGCGCTGCCTGGGTGGCATGGCCGGTCCGCAGATCCGATTCGGGCGCAATGCGTGGGTCCGTCACCGTCGCAGTGTACGACCGATTTGCACATATGTGCATCAGCTGTGCAACGCAGTGCAGGCCGTCTACCGTGGCAAACAGCACGCAATGTGGCGTGCATCACCAACTTTGCGGAGGCTACACAATGGCTCGTAAGGAACCGGAATGGGGACTGCCGGCGCACATGGCTGCCGAGTTCGCCGGAACCATGATTCTCATTCTGTTCGGCGCCGGCGTCGTCGCGCAGGTGGTCTCGGGCGGTGAATCGGGAAGTCTCGGAGACCACGACTCGATCGCCTGGGCATGGGGCCTGGGGGTGATGTTCGGCATCTACGTCGCCGGTCGAATCACCGGCGCGCACCTCAACCCCGCGGTCACGATCACGTTCGCACTCTTCCGCGGATTCAGCTGGAAGATGGTTGCGCCCTACATCCTCGCGCAGACCGCAGGTGCCTTCGTGGCCGCGCTGCTGGTGCGCTGGAACTACAACGACATGATCAATGCAGTCGACCCCGGGCACACCACCGCCACCCAGACGATCTTCTCGACGCTTCCCGGCAACGGAACGTTGCCCGTCAGCGTCTCCTCGGCACTGATCGACCAGATCATCGGCACCGCGATCCTGCTGTTCCTCATTGTGGCAGTGACCGATTCGCTCGGCACCGCGCCGATGGCCAACATGGCTCCACTGATCGTCGGCCTCATCGTGGTCGCCATCGGCTTCGCATGGGCCACCAACGCCGGATACGCGATCAATCCGGCCCGAGATTTCGGACCTCGCCTGGCGTCGTACATCACCGGATACGGTGGAGCCTGGCGAGATCAATACGGCGGCCTGTACTTCTGGGTACCGATCGTCGGACCTCTCGTAGGCGGACCGATAGGAGTGTTGTTGTACGACCTGCTCATCGGTAAGAACCTGCGCAAAGACGAAGGTTCGACGCCCGAGCCGCCATCACGACTCCCAGCAGACACCCAGACCACAGGAGAGAAGCCATGACCGAGTTCGCAGGAAAGTACGTCGCCGCGATCGATCAGGGAACCACGTCCTCACGCTGCATGATCTTCGATCACGCCGGTACCGTCGTCGCGGTCGATCAGAAGGAACACAAGCAGATCTTCCCGCAGGCCGGCTGGGTCGAGCACGACGCGTCGGAGATCTGGGACAACGTGCGCGCCGTCGCGGCCGGTGCCATGGCCGCTGCCGATCTGACGCGCGAGGACATCGCCGCAGTCGGCATCACCAACCAGCGTGAGACGGCGCTGGTGTGGGAGCGCGCGACGGGCAAGCCGATCTACAACGCCATCGTCTGGCAGGACACCCGTACCGATCGGATCGCCACCGCACTGGGTGGGGGCGACGCCAACAAGTACACCGCGAAGACCGGGCTGCCCCTGGCGACCTACTTCTCCGGACCCAAGGTCAAGTGGATCCTCGACAACGTCGACGGAGCACGCGCCAAAGCCGAAGCGGGAGAACTGTGTTTCGGCAACATGGACACGTGGGTGCTGTGGAACATGACCGGCGGAACCGACGGTGGGCTGCACTACACCGATCCGACCAACGCCTCGCGTACCCTGCTCATGGATCTCGACACGTTGCAGTGGGACGAGCAGATCTGTGCGGACATGGACATCCCGATGTCGATGTTGCCCGAGATTCGCTCGAGCTCCGAGGTGTATGGCACCGGCCGTGAGCGCGGTCCGTTCCGCGGGGTACCGATTTCCGGCATCCTGGGCGACCAGCAGGCAGCCACCTTCGGGCAGGCCTGCCTGTCTCCCGGCGAGGCCAAGAACACCTATGGCACAGGCAATTTCGTGCTCCTCAACACCGGCACCGAAAAGGTCATGAGCAAGAACGGCCTGCTGACCACGGTCTGCTACAAGATCGGCGACCAGCCGACGGTGTACGCGCTCGAGGGTTCCATCGCCGTGACGGGTTCGCTGGTGCAGTGGCTGCGCGACAACCTGGGCATGATCTCCTCGGCCGCCGACATCGAGACCGACGCACGGTCGGTGGACGACAACGGCGGTGCCTACTTCGTCCCCGCGTTCTCCGGTCTCTTCGCCCCACACTGGCGGTCGGACGCCCGCGGTGCCATCGTGGGACTGACGCGATTCGTCAACAAGGGACACCTGGCCCGCGCCGTCCTCGAGGCCACCGCGTATCAGACGCGTGAGGTGATCGAGGCCATGAACGCAGACTCCGGCGTCGATCTGGAGGTACTCAAGGTCGACGGCGGCATGGTGGTCAACGAGCTGCTGATGCAGTTCCAGTCCGACATCCTGAACGTCGACGTGGTTCGGCCTGTCGTGGCCGAAACCACCGCTCTCGGAGCGGCATACGCGGCCGGCCTCGCCGTCGGGTACTGGGAGAGCGAGGACGACATCCGTCAGAACTGGGCCGAGGACAAGACATGGACGCCGTCCATGGACGAGAACCAGCGGGCGAAGCTCTACGCCGGCTGGAAGAAGGCAGTAACACGTACTCTCGATTGGGTTGATGAAGAATGAGTTCCACCACAACGGCTTTGAGCCCGCAGTCGCGCGCCGACGCGCTGGCGAGGATGGAAGCCGAAGAGCTCGACATCCTGGTGATCGGCGGCGGCGTCGTCGGCGCGGGCACCGCACTCGACGCCGTCACACGCGGCCTGAAGGTCGGTCTGCTCGAAGCGCGTGACTACGCGGCCGGCACGTCCAGCCGCTCGAGCAAGCTCTTCCACGGCGGTCTGCGCTACCTCGAGCAGTTCAACTTCGCGTTGGTGTTCGAGGCGCTCAAGGAGCGTTCGCTGGTACTGAACAAGCTCTGCCCGCATCTCGCTCGTCCGGTGCCGTTCATCTATCCGCTGGAGAAGGTGATCGACCGCCCGTACGTCGGGCTCGGCATCGGCGTGTACGACGTCATGGGTGCCGGACGCGGCGTGCCGAGTCATCACAAGCACCTCGGCAAGAAGAAGACTCTCGAGTCCTTCCCGTCCGGCAAGCGCTCGGCGATCCGCGGTGCGGTGAAGTTCTACGAGGGTCAGGTCGACGATGCTCGGCACACGATGATGCTCGCCCGTACGGCGGCCGCCTACGGTGCGTTGTGCGCCAACAGCACTCGCGTCACGGGCTTCCTGCGGGAGGACGACAAGGTCGTCGGCGTCGTGGCGAGCGACCTCGAAACGGGCCGCTCCTTCGAGGTACGGGCCAAGCAGGTCATCAATGCCGCCGGTGTCTGGACCGACGAGGTGCAGCAGATGGTCGGTGGGCGTGGACAATTCCAGGTTCGCGCGTCCAAGGGTGTGCACCTGGTGGTGCCGCGCAATCGCATCAACAGTGCCACCGGCATCATCACGCGAACCGAGAAGAGTCTGCTGTTCGTCATTCCGTGGGGAAGTCATTGGATCATCGGTACGACCGATACCGACTGGAAGCTCGATCTGGCTCACCCGGCCGCGAGCCAGAGCGACATCGACTACATCCTGGGCCACGTGAACAAGCTGCTCGCCGATCCGTTGGACCGCACCGACGTCGTCGGTGTGTACGCGGGACTGCGACCGTTGCTGTTCGGTGAATCCGATTCCACCAGCACACTCTCGCGTGAGCACGCGGTGTCCAGTCCGGTGCGCGGATTGACGGTGATCGCGGGTGGCAAGTACACCACCTATCGCGTGATGGCCAAGGACGCAGTCGATTCCGCAGTGCACGGGCTCGAGCGGACGGTACCGAAGTGCGTCACCGAGGACATTCCGCTCGTCGGTGCCGATGGCTACCTCGGGGCGTTCAACTCCCGTGCCCTGACGGCCGAGCGCACCGGTATGCGTGTCTCACGCGTCGAGCACCTGCTGGGTCGGTACGGCACTCTGATGGGTGAGTTGTTGGACTTGATCGACGGCAACCCCGAGCTCGGCGAGCCTCTCGAGAGTGCGCCGGAGTACCTGAAGGCCGAGGCCGTGTATGCCGCGAGTCACGAAGGCGCGCGGCACCTCGAAGATATTCTGACGCGTCGTACCCGCATCTCCATCGAGGTTCCCGATCGTGGTGAAGCGGCGGCCGACGAGGTGGCCCGGTTGGTGGCACCCATCCTGGGATGGGACGACCAGCACGTTGCCGAAGAGATCGAGCACTATCGGCTTCGCGTTCTGGCAGAACGGGATTCGCAGCAACAGCCCGATGACGACACTGCTGATGCAGCCCGTCTCGGGGCACCGGACGTGCGTGCCGGGGTGAGCTGACCTACTCAGTCGAGTGGTTCGGTGAGGTAGCGCCGCAGCGTCGGTCCTACCCACCGAACCAACTGCTCGTGGGTCATCTCGGCCAATGGAGGTACCGCGAGGATGTAGCGTGCGAACACCAGACCGAGTACCTGGGTTCCCACCAGGGCAGCCCGCTCCGCATACCGATCTGGCGAGACTGCGGCCAGCGCCGGCGCGACCTGGGTGGCGAACACCTGCTGCATGGTCGTTGCCGCCGCGGCATTGGTAGCCGCAGCGCGCATCAGGGCGAGGAACGTTCCGTCTTCCTCCCAGACCTGGAAGAACCTGGGCATCAACACTTCTGCAAAGCGCTCCGGTGGGACGTGGGTCAGATCCGGAATGTCGAGTTCGAACGTGGCGGCCTCGGCGAACAACGCTTCCTTGGTTCGGAAATACCTGACGACCATCGCCGCGTCGACGCCCGCGGTGGCGGCGACGGATCGCATGGTGGTGCGGTCGTAGCCGTCGGCCGCGAATTGGGTGCGGGCTGCGTCGAGAATGCGAGCTCGGGTGGCGGTCGCGGATCGAGGTTGTCGTTCGGTCATCTCCGTAGCCTAAGTCAACGACCGTTGACCACAGTGCTCGGCGGGTCTATCGTCGGAAGTCAACAGTCGTTGACCAAGAATTCGCTGACCCAGGAATTCGCTGACCACAGTGGGAGTGCGTCATGAACCATTCGGACGTGATCGTCGTCGGTGCAGGTCCGGCGGGCTGCATGCTGGCGGGGGAACTCGCGCGTGCGGGCCGCTCGGTGACGGTGCTCGAGAAACACGATGCACCATCACCGCTGTCGCGAGCTTTCGGAGTACATGCCCGCACGCTGGAGATTCTCGACAGTCGTGGTCTGGCCGAGGACCTGCTCTCCACCGGAGCGCACACGCCGGGACTGAAACTCTGGAACGGACTGTCCCTCGACCTCGGCGCACTACCGTCGCAGTTTCCGTATCTGCTGGTCACGCCACAGACCAACGTGGACTCTCGACTCGAGGAGTACGCGCGGGCATCCGGTGCGCGGATTCTGCGCGGGGTCGAGGTCACCGGTCTCGAGCAGAATGCCGACGGGGTAGTGGTGCGCGGGACGGTGGCCGACGGCAGCGCGCAGGAGTGGACGGCGTCGTATGCGGCCGGAACCGACGGAGTGCACAGTATCGTCCGCACGTCGATCGGACTCGACTTCCCCGGCAGGGAATTGCTGCGGTCGATCATGCTCGCGGATGTCCGGTTGGTTGATCCGCCCAACGGTCTGATCAACATCGGCGCAGGCAAGGACTGCTTTGCGTTCGTCGCGCCGTTCGGCGACGGGTGGTTTCGAGTGATCGCCTGCGACCGTACCGACACCGCAGATGTAGCTGCATCCGTCGACGAGACGCGGCTTCGTGACGTGGTGCGCCGCGCACTCGGAACCGACTACGGCTGGACCGACGTGCGATGGAGTTCGCGCTTCTCCTGCGACGAGAGGCAAGTCCGGCGCTACCGAGTGGGCCGGGTATTCCTGGCCGGCGATGCGGCGCACGTACATTCGCCTGCCGGGGGACAGGGCATGAACACCGGAATCCAGGACGCGATGAACCTCGGCTGGAAGCTGGCAGCCGTCCTCGGCGGTGCCGACGAGAAGATCCTCGACACCTATCACGACGAGCGGCATCCAGTGGGAAAGCTGGTGTTGCGCAGTAGCGGCGCGACGATTCGCATGTTGTTGCTGCGCTCGGTGGTAGCGCGGACGTTGCGCAACATCGTCTCCGCACGGGTGCTTCGTAGACAACGTGCCGTCGGCAGGATAGCCGGGACGTTTTCCGGTATTTCGATCTCGTATGCTTGCCGACGTGGCGAGCACCCGCTGGTTGGCCGGCGCGCAGTGCAGATACCCCTCATCGACGGCACCGTCACCACGGCGCTGCGCGACACCACGTTTCTGATGATCGGCGAGAACGATTGCAGCCGAACGGATATCCCCCGCCGAGCCGACCACGGTCCGGCAGTCCTCGTCCGGCCCGATGGATACATCGCATGGGCCGGACGATCGGACTCGAATCAATGGCAGGCTGTTCGAGACCGGTGGACAGCAGAGTGTTCCGCCTCGATCAGCCCTGCAGCAACGTGAACGAGTGCTCTCGGATCAGGATGGACGGGCCGCCGGCCTCGTAGGCCTGATCCGGGTCGCTCGAGATCGTCTGAGTCCAGGTGCCCTTCGGCAGAGTGAATTCCACGGCTCCGGGTGAGGCGTTGACCATCCACGCGAACGAGGCATCACTTTCCCCGGCGCGCATGAGGACCAGAATGCTGTGGGCGTTGCCGTCGGACCAATCCTCGTCGGACAGCTTCTCGCCGTCGGCGCGATAGAAGTCGACGGTGTCCGGGCCGGCTCCCTCCTCGTCGGAATCGCTGTCGTGCCGAAACCAGGTGGGGCGCAGTGCCGGGTGCTCGGTGCGAAGCGCGATGAGGTGCGTGGTGAAGTCGATGAGGTCCTGATCGGCTGTGCTCCAGTCGAACCAGGAGACCTCGTTGTCCTGGCAGTAGGCATTGTTGTTGCCGTTCTGCGTCCGGCCGAGCTCGTCGCCGCCGAGGATCATCGGCACACCGGCCGAGAGCAGCAGCGTCGCAAGGTGATTGCGTTGCTGGCGAGCCCGCAACGCGTTGACACCCTCGTCGTCGGTCGGGCCCTCGGCACCGCAACCCCACGAGCGGTTGTCGGATTCGCCGTCCTGGCTGTCCTCGCCGTTCTCCTCGTTGTGTTTGTCGTCGTAGGAGTTCAGGTCGGCCAACGTGAAGCCGTCGTGTGCGGTGATGAAGTTGACGCTGGCCAACGTGGGTCGACGGGTGCTCTCGTAGACGTCCGGGCTGCCGGTGACACGTTGCGCCAGTGCAGGCAGAGCGCCGCTCTCGCCGCGCCAGAAATCGCGAACGTCGTCGCGGAACTTGCCGTTCCACTCCGACCAGCGCGCCGGGAAGCCGCCCACCTGGTAGCCCTGGGTGTCCCACGGTTCGGCGATGAGCTTGACCGGCGCGAGCGTCGGATCCTGATGCACGAGGCTGAGGAACGCGCTGTGCACGTCGAGGTCCGAGTCCTGACGAGTCAGGGTGCTGGCCAGGTCGAAGCGGAAGCCGTCGACGTGCATCTCGGTCACCCAGTAGCGCAGTGAGTCGAGGATGAGTGCCAGGGCGGCGGGGTGACCGACGTTGAGGCTGTTGCCGGTACCGGTGGTGTCGTAGTACGCGCTCCGGTCGTCGTCGACGAGTCGGTAGTGCGAGCCGTTGTCGATTCCCTTGAGCGAGAGGGTCGGTCCGAGATGGTTGCCCTCGGCGGTGTGGTTGTAGACGACGTCGAGAATGACCTCGATGCCGTTGTCGTGCATGGCTTTGACCAAGGCCTTGAACTCGTCCACCTGGCCGCCGGTGTCGCCGGTGCTGCTGTACTCGTTGTGCGGGGCGAAGAAGCCGATGGAGTTGTAGCCCCAGTAATTGCGGCGGCCCTCCTCCAGCAGATGCGAATCCTGAACGAACTGGTGGATCGGCAGCAGTTCCACTGCCGTAACGCCGATTCGCTTCAGATGTGCGATGGCTGCGGGGTGTGCCAGTCCGGCATAGGTGCCGCGAATGTCCTCGGGCACATCGGGATTGGTGGCGGTAAATCCCTTGACGTGCACCTCGTAGACGACCGTCTTGTCCAACGGTGTGCGCGGTGACTCGTCTCCCGACCAATCGAAGTTCGATTGCACGGCAACGGAGTACGGCATGTACGGTGCCGAATCCTCGTCGTTGCGGGTCTCCGGTTCCTCGTGCAGATGCGAGAAGACCGACTCGTTCCAGTCGACCTGACCGGTGATGGCGGTGGCGTACGGGTCGAGGAGCAACTTCGCCGAGTTGTGCCGTAACCCCGACGCGGGGTCCCACGGACCGTCGACGCGCAGACCGTACCGCGCTCCCGGGGTGACGTCGGGAACCAGATCGTGAAAGACGTGACCGGTGCGCTGCGTCAAAAGCGTTGTACTGCGCTCTGTTCCGTCGTCGTTCAATACGACCACGGAGACCGAGTCCGCTGTTTCGGAGTAGACGGCAAGGTTGGCACCGTCGTTCGACAGACGTGAGACGCCCAAGGGGTACGGGAGACTGAATGAGGAGGGCATGGTCGCGGCAGTACCCCCGTAAGGCTCGAGCGAAACGCCTGCATACCGAGCGTTCGGCTACTATCGACGGCGAGATTGCGGCCGCCGAGCACCAGCGGGCGCAAGTTACGAAGGACGATGCGATGAACTCCCCACGACCCGATGCCGGTTCGGCCCGCCTGGACGAGCTGTTTCCGGGTGACAACGCGACCGACGCCAGGTTTCGGGAACTGGACTGGGCGGCGACCGAGTTGGGGCCGTTGGATCAGTGGCCGCAAGAGTTGATCACCGCGATTCGCACCGTCATGCCGTCGACGATTCCGATGCTGATCTGGTGGGGTCCACACCTGGTGCAGATCTTCAACCACACGTACACCGACTTCCTCGGCGACAAGTTTCCTGCGGCCGCAGCGCAGCCGGCCAAGGTCTGCTGGGCGGAAATCTGGGACGAGATCGGAGAGTTGGCCCGACAGGTCGTCGACGGCGGCACGGCAGTGCACGGTGCTCGCCAACGGTTCATGATGAACCGGTACGGATTCCTCGAAGAGACGTACTTCACTTTCTCCTACAGCCCGATCCACGGTCCCGGGCGCGCGGTCCTCGGCGTGTTCGTCGCCACGTCGGAGGTCACCCAGCAGGTGCTCGGTGACCGTCGTATGCAGGCGTTGCTGAGCCTGGGGACGCTGACAGGCATCGACACCGACGGTGCCGAGGACATCTGCCGGGCGGCCGTGGGTGCGCTCACGGCCGAAGCATCGGAGTTTCCGCTCGTCGCCGGCTACCTCCGCGAAGGCATGAATGCGGACGGCCGCGTCGAGTGTGTCGTGACCGGCGGCGACGTCGGCTACGAGCGCTCGACGTGGGAGTGCGCCGATCTCGCCCGGGTCGCCGACGGCGCAGTGGCCGTGGCGACGGTCGGCGTGGACGGCAACGTTCCTCGGGCCGTCGTCGTGCCGTTGACGATGGCAGGCCGTGTGCAGCCGGTCGGTGCGCTGCTGATCGGGGTGAGCAGCCACCGAGTGATCGACGATGCCTTCACCTCGTTCTGTGGCGTCGTGGCCGAACGCGTATCGACTGCGCTGACCGCCTCCCAGGCCTTCGAGATGGAGCGGCAACGCGTCGTGGCGCTGGCCGAGGCCGATGCGGCGAAGACGCGGCTGCTCGAAACCGTTGGGCACGAATTCCGAACACCGCTGACCCTTCTCGCCGGTCCGCTGGACTCGGTACGCGAGAGTGCTTCCTCGCAGTTGAGCGAACCCGATCGGCAATCCCTCGACGTGGTCCACCGCGCATCGGTACGACTACGCCGACTCGTCGACGATCTGATGGATGCCGTCAGCGCCGACGCGGGCCGACTCGAGGCCCGTCTCGAACCCACCGATCTCACGGCGGTGACGCGTGACTGCGCGACGCTGTTCGCGACGGTGGCGTCGGACCGCGGTCTCGACCTGGAAGTCGATACGTCCGAGGACGTCGTCGTGCTCAGCGACGGCGAGATGTGGTCGAAGATCGTGTTCAACCTCGTCGCGAACGCCATCAAGTACACCCCCACGGGCCGGGTGTCGGTGCGTCTGAGGGCCGAGACCGACACCGTTCGGCTCGTGATCGCCGATACCGGGCTCGGAATCCCCGAAGACGATCTGTCGCGCATCTTCGATCGATTCCACCGGGTCGAGCACGCGGGAGCGCGCAGTATCGAAGGGTTCGGCATCGGGCTCGCGCTGGTATCGGACCTGCTCACAGCCCTGAACGGGCATGTGGATGTCGACAGCGAGGTGGGCATCGGGAGCACGTTCACCGTGGTCGTGCCCCGGAAGCCGGTCGAGGCCGCGGTGCCCGTCGACCGTCCGGCAACACCGACCGATTCGGTGTCGGCGATCTTCGTGGCCCACGAATCGACGCAGGCGACGCCCGATCGAGCGGACATTCTGCTCGTCGAGGACAACGTCGACATGCGCAACTACCTGCTGAGGCTGCTGACCGAGGAAGGGTGGTCGGTCGCCACCGCAGGCGATATCGAGACCGCACTCGATCTGGCACGGTCGACGCCGCCGGGCATCGTGCTCACCGACGTCATGCTCCCCGGGCGCAGCGGACTGGACCTGGTCGACGAGATCCGCCGCGACACCGGCCTGCAGCGTGTGCCCGTGATACTGCTGACCGCGCGAGCGGGAACGGACTTCGTGCTCGACGGCCTGGGCCGCGGGGCCGACGACTACATCGTCAAACCGTTCCACGATCGAGAACTCGTCGCCCGTGTGCGGGTACACCACGAACTCTCCCGTATGCGCGAACAGATCCTCGCCGAAAGTGACAACCAGGCCTCGACGCTGCGCACTGCCCTCGACACCCGCGGAACGATCGGCCGGGCAGTGGGAATTCTGATGTCGGTCTACCGCATCGACGAAGATGCCGCGTTCACCCAGCTGACCGAACTGTCGCAGAACTCCAACCGAAAGACCCGCGACCTGGCAACCATGATCGTCGACGACTTCACCGCCGGGCTCGACCGAGAGCGTCAGTGATTGCGGCGGTACTTCTCGCGTTCCCGTTCCATTTCGGCCGTCTTCTTCTCGCTCTTCAGACCGGCCGGGAGCCCGTGGATTTCCAGGCGTCGGGCACGGTTCTGGTCCATGTACGCCGCCGTGTAGAACAGCGCGAGCAGCAGGCTGAGCAACACCATCGAGGCGCGTAGCCAGATCGCTCCTGGGAACAGGACGAAAAATCCGATGAAGATCGGCAGGAACGGAATCATCGAGCGCAGGATGTGACGCGGCGTCGCTCCCGGACCGACGAGATCGCGTCGGACCCAGCCCTGGAACTCGTCGGGGAGTTTGCGGCCGAGGACGGCGTAGCCCAGCCATTGGCCGAGGGGCGGACGGGTGCGGGTCGGGCGAGCGTTCACGACAGTGCTCCTGCTGCGATGGCCGCGTCGTTGACGCGGGTGAGGACGCGTCGCAGTTCGTCGAGCTCGGCGAGCGACGCGCCGAGCTTCGCCACGACGGCGGGTGGAATTTTCTCGGCCTTCTTGCGGAGTGCGGCCCCGGCCGGGGTGAGCGCGACGAGCAGAACGCGCTCGTCCTCGACGCTTCGGTTGCGGGTGAGCAACCCCATCGACTCCAGACGCTTGAGAAGCGGCGACAGGGTGGGGGAGTCGAGCTGCAGTGCCGATCCGATGGCTTTGACCGACATCGGCGACTCGCCCCACAGTGCCAGCATCACCAGATATTGCGGATGCGTCAGCCCCATCGGCTCGAGCAGGGGCCGATACACCGACAGCACGGCACGGTTGGCGACGGCGAGTGCAAAGCAGACCTGTCGATCGAGTGCGAGTGGATCTTCGGCGGTGGCCACGGTCCCAGGCTACCAGAATTGAGTAGTGCACTAACCATTAGTGGGCGATGCGATATCGAAAGTCGGTACTCGATGCCCGAAAGATGTTGCAAAGAAGGGCAAATGCTCGCGCGGCGAGGTGTTGCCAGAGTCCCGGTCGGTCCGAATCGGGCGGATCGACGTTCGGCATTCCATCCGGTCGGTTGCTGTGCAATGCTCCATGCAATTCGCCATTTCATTGTGACAAATCCCGCCCTGTTGACACCTCCCGAGAGGATCGCCATGCGTCGTCGACGCATCTTCACCACGTTCGTCGTCGCCGCAGCTCTGTCGGTGTCCTCGGTAGGCGTCGCGACGGCCGATCCCGTCGGGCCGGTCGCGCGGATCGTCGACACGTCCATCGCGTCGCAGACCCTGCGCACGCTGAGCGTGGAATCGCCAGCGATGGGGGCGGTCGTCGAGGTGCAGGTGCTCACCCCGGCAGCACGGTCCGGCTCGCGGCCGACGCTGTACATGCTCAGCGGCATCGGAGAAGAGGACCCCAACAACAGCATGTGGCTCCGCAAGGGCGGCGCGGCCGAATTCTTCGCCGACAAGAACGTCAACGTCGTCCTACCGCTGGCAGGCCCCGGCAGCTTCTACACCGACTGGCAACGGGACGATCCGAAACTCGGCCGATACCAATGGGAGACGTTCCTGACCGAGGAACTCCCCCCGTTGATCGACGCAGCCGTGGACGGCAACGGACGCAACGCGATCGCAGGGCTGTCCATGGGTGCGCAGTCCGCCATGATGCTGGCCGCACGTCACCCCGACCTCTACTCCGGAGTGGCGTCGTACAGTGGTTGTTTCGCCTCCTCGGAGCCCATGGGGCAGGCGAGTATCCGCGCGATCGTCGGAGCATTCGGCGGAAACGCCGACAACATGTGGGGTGGCCCGCTCGATCCCGCGTGGGCGCAACATGATTCGGTAGTCAACGCCGAAAGTCTGCGCGGCACCGACGTGTACGTGTCGGTGGGAACGGGAGCGCCGGGACCGCACGAAAGCTTCGACAGCGCAGCGGCACTGGATGTGGTGGTGGTCGGCGGCCTCATCGAAGTGGGCGCGAACTACTGCACCCATCGACTGGCGGACCGACTCGGCCAGCTGAACATCCCGGCGACATTCGACTTCACCGAGACCGGAACTCATTCGTGGCCGTACTGGGTGGAGCAGCTGCCCAAGAGTTGGCCGACACTGGCCGGGTCGCTCGGGATCTGAGCCGACTCAGCTTCGGTTGGTGTCGCGAAAGTCCTTGGGGGTGCAGCCGAAGCGCGCACGAAACGCGCGGCTGAAATGCGCGGGGTCGGTGAATCCCCACGATGCCGCCAACGCGCCGATGGTGGTGCGGGCATTCTGCGGCTCGCACAGTGCCCGTTTGACGCCGTCGAGTCGCTGCATCCAGATCCATTCACTGGCGGTGCACGGCTCACCGGCGAATGCTCGATGCACCGTACTGAGCGACAAGTGCAGCGAGGCAGCCACTCCCGTGACGGTCAGGTCCGGATCACGCAGTCGCGCGGTCATCGCGCGCTTGATCTCGCCGAGTCTCTCCGACGCCGCATACGGGGCGGGCTTCTCGACCCCGGTGAGTCCGACCAGGCCCGCGACCAGAATGTACTCGACGCTCTGCGACACGGCCTCGGCCGACGCGGTACTCATGTCGGCGTCGTCCATGATCGACGAGATCATGCTGACGAGCAGTTTTCCCGCTCCGTGCCGTCCGGACACAGCGCGCGCGGTCAGAGAATTCGTATCCCGGACGAGCGTCCGCAGCGTTGCTCCGGGGAGCATCAGAACGTATTGGGCGAACGGGTCGTCGAAGCGAAGACTGTAGGGCCGGGTGGTGTCGTAGAGCGCGAAGTCCCCCGGTTGCAGGACCGCAGTTCGGTCGTCCTGGACCACGAACCCGGTTCCCGACGTCTGGACACTGACCAGGAAGTAGTCGTCACTGGTTCGGGAGATACCTGCAGGCGTCCGCAGCACATTCTGAGCCGTCGCAGACACTCGCGACAATCCGAGAGTCGCAAGTCCGGTGGACTCGATACGGCCGGTGATCGCAGATGCGTCCTCCGGAATCGTGCACTCGAGATCGACGTACGTCCGGCTCACCGCCGCGGTCCAGAAGTCGACGCTGTCGGCCCGGTCCACCGAATCGGTGCGCAGCGGATCGCCCATGTCAGGTACCTCCCGTCCGGTCACAGAGTAGAACGCTCGGCAGCGGTGCGCAGTAGACCGGTGCGGTCGTGGCAGCCGAAGTACTCGAAGTACTGCTCGTCCGCCGCCGCGACGGTCACTTCGTGATAGAGCCTCAGGGCGGCTGCGGGGCCCATCGTCGACAGATACTTCAGCGCGGCACCGAAGATGGCCACGTGCGTCGGATGCGACTCGGCCCATTCCTCCAGATCGCTCAGGCTGCGCCACCAACTCATACCGAACGATTTGTCGGTATCGGTGCCGTCGTCGGTCACGACGGTCATGTACCGATTGGCGAAGCATCCGATGGCCAGTCCGTCGTCGCGGAGAAAGTCCATGCCGGCCCGCAATACCGGTTCGACGTCCCACAGGTACATCTCTCGTTCGGCCCCGGCGGTATCGGCCCAATCCTGCCCGGATCGGATGAGGCAGAGGTTCTCCTGCGGCACGATCCTGACTCTGTCGCCCTCGCGCACCACCCGAGGCTCCCCGCCGGGAGCAAGCGAGTCACTCTGCGACAACGGGATTCGATCTCGAACCCCGCCCCAGTAGGCATGCTCGAGGATGGTTCCACTGAGTGAATCGGTCAGAGTGGCAACACCTTCCATTCGTCCGGTGGACGAGAACAGTGTCTCGTAACGGTCGACGGTCGGTCTGATGATCTCGACGAAGCGGCCTCGGACGCTCGTCCAGTGCCGGCCGACGGTGTCGAACCAGCGGTCGAAGGCGGCCACGTCGTCCCAGTAGCCGATGAACACCGTCGTGTCGATGCCCTCCTCGTCGGTGTAGCGCGCCCGGTCCGTCCGGGGTGGGCCGTCGTCACCCCACGGGGAGGCGTCGGGTACGCCCTGTATTCCGAAGTAGCCCATCACGACTCGCTCGGTCGATACCGGAAAGCGAGCGACGTACGACGGGAAGGGCGGCTGGTAGCTCTCGGGTGTTCTGCGCGGACACGACCGTGGAACGACGAGGTGATCGGGTATCGCGGATTCGAGCTCAGACACGGGCGGCGTCCTCGTCGTGAGCGAGCTGCTCGGTGATCTCGAGCCGTACCTCGGCGGCGACGTCCACGGTGGAGTCGTAGCGCGCGTTCGCGACTGGCTGCGCACCCGACACGACGCGGTCGCCGGGAGTCTTGTCGAGCCACAGTCTCGTCACGTCCGGACGCGAGTAGTGGCCGGCCGGGTCGGCGGCGGCCTTGGCGATGGAAATCAGGCTGGTGTCGATGTCGGCGAACACCAGGCCTTCGGCCTCGGGGGCGAGCGGTTCGTGCATCAATTGGCCGTCGGGAGCGAAGATGCGTGCATGACCGCCGCCCGCGGTGAGCATCGCGCGCTTGGCGTCGTCGGTGCACATGATGTCGATCATCTCGGGCGAGACCGTCGCGCACGGACTGACGACGAAACAGCCGCCTTCGACGGCGTAGATGCGGCTGGCGGCCGTATTGACCTCTGGCCCGAGGGCGTAGGCCGCTCCGGTATAGAGCGAGAAGCTGGGCCAGGCTCCGATGTGAACCTGCTCGTTCTGTGCGTACATCGCGTACTTCGACAGCGGCTGCAAGTGCTCCCAGCAGCACAGTGCGCCGACGCGTCCGAGGTCCGTGTCGTACACCGACAGATCCGATCCGTCGCCCTCGCCGTAGACGGTGCGTTCGACGTGAGTCGGCTTGAGCTTGCGACGCATAGCGACGGTCTTGCCTTCCGCGTCGATGATCCACTGGGCGATGTAGAGACTTGCCTTGTATCGCTCGCTCAGGCCCATCACGACCATGATGTGATTGTCTTTGGCAGCCTGCGCAATTCGAGCTGCTTGCGGAGTTCCGTACTCGAGCGAGTTGTCGAAATAGCGCTGTGTGAACTGAAATCCCCATGCCGGGGCGTCGAGCCAGATGTACCAGGGGTAGCCGGGCAGGTAGGTCTCTGGAAACGCGACGAGCTCGGCTCCGGCGCGAGCTGCGTCCTCGATCAGGCCGATCGCCTTGTCGATCGAGGCGTCGAGATCGAGAAAGATCGGCGCGGCCTGGACTGCTGCGGCGCGGAACTGATGGTGGTTCATGGACGGGCCTTTCGTTGGGAGTGCCCCAGTTTTGCCTGCTGAAAGGCCATTCGATGGCCTCGAAGTGTCGGAAAAATTGACTCTCCGTCGCACGGTCGGATACCGAAACATTGCGGTAACCGGGACCTCAAGTGTGGACACACGATCGTCACGCGTGGAGCTCGATGGGCGGTGCGCATCTGCCGCACAATGTGTGCGCGATCACACAAGACCTTCTCGTAGGCACGGGCGCAGTCTGGAGCAGACACGCCACAGGTGCCGCGATCGGCACCCGAGAAGGAGCCAGCAAACATGACTGCACTACAGGAATCGGCCGCACCGTCGTTGCCGACCGGCACCGCCACCGAGCTCTACATCGCCGGGCAGTGGCGCGGCGCATCCGACGGTGGCACCTTCACCGACATCAACCCCACGACGGAACAGCCCCTGGCCGAGGTTGCTGCGGCTACCGCGTCGGACGTCGATGCAGCGGTGCGCGCGGCCCGGGCCCAGCTCGGTGGTGAGTGGGGCGCGACTCCTGGAGCAATCCGCGGGAAGCTGCTCAACCGGATTGCCGATCTCATCGAGCGCGACGGCGACCTGCTCGCTCGACTCGAGGCCCTCGACGTCGGCAAGCCGGTGGGTCAACCGGCGATGCTCGACATTCCCAATGCAGCAGCCACTTTCCGGCACTTCGCCGGCTGGGCAGACAAGATCACCGGCAGCTCCATTCCCACTGCGGGATACTTCGGGCAGCCGACGCACTCGTACACCGTTCGCGAGCCCGTCGGCGTGATCGGCATGATCGTTCCCTGGAACACCCCGTTGATGATCGCCGGGTGGAAGCTCGCACCTGCCCTGGCGGCGGGGAACACCGTGGTGATCAAGCCGCCGGAGGACGCCCCGCTGTCGATCCTGCATCTGGCGCGTCTGATCGACGAGGCGGGCGTACCTGCGGGAGTTGTCAATGTCCTTCCGGGACTGGGAGAAGTGACCGGCGACGCGCTGGTCGGTCACCCGGACGTCGACAAGATCAGCTTCACCGGAAGTCCTCGAGTCGGCAAGCTCATCGCAAAGAAGGCTGCCGACACGTTCAAGCGGACCACCCTCGAACTCGGCGGCAAGTCGCCGCAGATCATCCTCGAGGACGCGGACCTCGAGGCAGCGATCAACGGAACCGCGATGGGCCTGTTCTTCAACCAGGGCCAGGTGTGTGCGGCCGGCACCCGAGTGTTGGTGCATCGCTCGCTGTACTCGCAGGTGGTCGACGGTCTGGTCGCTGCGGCGTCGGCTCAGGTGGTGGGCGATCCCTTCGATCCGTCGACGACCATGGGCGCACTCGTCAACGCCACGCAGCGCGACAGCGTGCTGGGGTACATCCAGGCCGGACGCGACGGCGGTGCCCGAGTGGCGGCCGGAGGTGGCCGTCCCGACGGGGCCGGGTATTTCGTCGAGCCGACCATCTTCGCCGACGCCGACAACGGCATGAAGATCGCCCAGGAGGAGATCTTCGGGCCCGTCGGTACGGTGATTCCGTTCGATACCGCGGACGAAGCGATCCGCATCGCCAACGACACCGTGTACGGACTGGCCGCCTCGATCTGGACCCGCGACGTGTCGAGGGCGCACACCCTGGCCGCGCAGGTCCGCTCCGGCGCGGTATGGGTGAACGGTTGGGCGGCAATCGATCCCGCACTCCCGTGGGGCGGCATGAAGACCAGTGGCACGGGCCGTGAGCTCGGGTGGGCCGGTATCGAGGCCAACACCGAGGAGAAAGTCGTCACGATAGTTCTCTAGAGCTTGCGCAGGTGAGGAGAGCTGACGCAGGTGAGCGGAACTTCGTAGCAGGGGTCGAGGTTCCGCTCACCTGGGGTAACGCGGTGTTTACCGAAGGAAACTCGATTCGTAACGAGCAGGTCGCAAGATTTAGTTCAACGGACGTAGAACAACGTCCGAACGGATCGGAAGGCGATGATGACGATGCCCGAACCCTAGGTCCGCGCGGGGAGCCGCTACCGTAGGGCTGTGCCGAAGCTCGTGGATCACGACGAACGCCGCCGCGCGATCACCGCGGCAACCTGGCGTTTGATCGCTGCCAAGGGGATCGATGCCGCGAACATGCGGGATATCGCGACCGAGGCGGGATACACGAACGGCGCGCTGAGCCACTACTTTGCGGGCAAGGACGAGATTCTCCGAACCGCATTCGAGCACGTCTTCGAGGCGACGAACCGCCGTATCGACGAAGCCCTCGGCGAGGCAACAGGATTCGATGCCCTCCGCATCTTCTGCCGAGAAGTGATGCCGACGACCGACGAGACTCTGCTCGAGGCAAGAATTGCAGTCTCGCTGTGGCAGCGCGCGATGTACGACGAGCACATGGACGAGACCAACCGTCGGTCCCTGGTGTCGTGGCGGACGCGGATGGCAGAGTTTCTCGAGCAGGCTCGCGCGGAAGGCGATGCCGGCGACTTCGATGTCGATATCGCCGTCGAAACGTTGCTCAACATGATGATGGGTATGCAGATTCTCGGCGTGCTCACCCCTGATGACACCACCGCCGATCGGCAGTTCCAGATGCTCGATCGGTTCATAGCTCAGCTGTAACCACCCTGTGTGCGGGGGACTCGCGCCTTGCCGCATGCCTTCGTTATTCAACGTCTGTAGAGCCAACACCCGACCTCGAGGAACACCCATGCCAACCCTTACGCCCCACGCAATCGACCACGCCTTGTCGTTGCCCACCGAAGACGAGATCGCACAGGTTCGAGACATCGTCGATGCCGCCGGATTCGTCACGGCCGCAACCCGGTTCGTCTACGTCGGACTCGACGAACCGGACAAGTCCGAGCTGTACGTCGCCGAACCGACTACTCGACGCACCTATCGAGTGCTGCTGCACGACATCTCGACACCCGATGCCGTCGACCTTCTCGTCTCCCTCGACGACCGTCAGGTGATCGGCTCCACCCGGCTCGACGCGATCCGCGACGGTCAGATGCCGGTACTCGACGAGGAATTCGAGCTCGTCGAGAGCGTGCTGTCCACCGATCCCGCCTGGCTCGCTGCGCTGGCCGCCCGCGGACTGGACGTAGCCGATGTGCGAGTGGCACCCCTGTCTGCCGGGGTGTTCGACTACCCGGGGGAGCATGGCCGACGCATACTGCGCGGCTTGGCCTTTCGCCAGGACCACCCCGCGGATCACGCGTGGGCGCATCCGATCGACGGGTTGGTCGCGTTCGTCGACGTGATGAACCGGACGGTCGACAAGGTCGTCGATCTCGGCGCGGTCCCCATCCCCGAGGAATCGGGAAACTTCGATGATCTGTCCGTCACCGGTCCGCTCCGCACGACGCAGAAGCCGATCGAGATCACCCAACCCGACGGTCCGAGCTTCATGGTGCGGGGCAATCTCGTCGACTGGGAGAAGTGGTCGTTCCGAGTCGGTTTCGACGTCCGCGAAGGTTTGGTATTGCACCAGATCGGGTTCGAGGACGGCGGTACCGTTCGCCCGATCATCCATCGCGCATCGATCGCCGAAATGGTTGTGCCCTATGGTGATCCATCGCCGGTGCGGTCGTGGCAGAACTACTTCGACACCGGTGAGTACCTGGTGGGACGGTATGCGAACTCCCTCGAACTCGGCTGCGACTGCGTCGGGGACATCACGTATTTCGATGCTGTGATCGCGGACGAATTCGGCAATCCGAAGACGCTGACCAATGCCGTGTGCATGCACGAGGAGGACTTCGGGGTGCTGTGGAAGCACACCGATCTGTGGTCGGGTTCGCACGAGACCCGCCGCCAGCGCCGACTCGTGATCTCCTTCTTCACCACCATCGGCAACTACGACTACGGCTTCTTCTGGTACCTGTACCTCGACGGCACCATCGAATTCGAGGTCAAGGCAACTGGAATCGTCTTCACCTCCGGGCATCCCGGTGGTGACTACCCCTACGCAACAGAGATCGCCCCTGGACTCGGAGCGCCGTGTCACCAGCACCTGTTCAGCGCGCGACTCGACATGATGGTCGACGGCATCGGCAACTCCGTCGAGGAGGTCGAGACCCGCCGGGTGTCGATGGGGCCGGACAACCTGCACGGCAACGCCTTTGCCCTGCAACACACACTGCTCGCGACCGAATCCGAGGCCCAACGCGTCGCCGACGGCGCGGTCGGCCGCGTCTGGCACGTCACCAATCCCACCTCGCTGAGCCGGCTCGGAAAGCCCGTCGGATACACGCTGCACCCCGAGGGGCAGCCGCTGCTGCTGGCCGATGACAACTCGTCGATCGCGCGACGGGCCACGTTCGCCACCAAGCATCTCTGGGTGACGCAGTTCGACCGGAGCGAACGTTATGCCGCAGGCGATTTCGTCAATCAGCACCACGGGGGAGCGGGCCTGCCTGCATTCGTGGCATCGAACCGCAACCTCGTCGACGAGGACATCGTTCTGTGGCACACGTTCGGGCTCACCCATTTCCCGCGTCCTGAGGATTGGCCGATCATGCCGGTGGACTACACCGGGTTCACACTGAAGCCAGCAGGATTCTTCGACCGCAACCCCACCCTCGACGTGCCGCGCTCGACGTCTGCACACTGTGCCGTCTCCAGTTGCGCAGGCGGTGAGCAGAATGTCTGAGACACAGTCGAGTTCGGCAGGCACACTGCGCGGTTCCATCGGCGTCGTCGGGATAGTGTTCCTGGTCATCGCCGCTGCGGCGCCGTTGACCGCGATCGGTGGTGCTCTGCCGGTCATGATTGCGACAGGCAACGGTGCAGGTGCTCCGCTCGCCTACATCGTCGCGGCGATCGTCCTGCTGATCTTCAGCGTCGGCTACGCGGCCATGAGCCGTCACATGGTGGACACCGGTGCGTTCTACGCCTACGTGGAGAAGGGGCTCGGGAGAACCATGGGCCTCGGCGCGGCGGGTCTGGCGCTGCTGACCTATACCGCCATTCAAGCGGGCATCTACGGCCTCGCTGCATCGACCGTCGACAGCCTGGTCGTGAAGTACGGCGGTCCCGATCTTCCGTGGTGGGTCTGGGCGCTCGGGCTCGTCGCGATCGTGGCGCTACTCGGCTACCGCAGCATCGATCTCGGTGCCAAGGTGCTCGGGGTCCTGCTGGTGCTCGAGATCGGCATCATCGTGATCCTGTCGATCGCGGTGTTCGCCAAGGGCGGTGCCGCCGGCATCGACGTCGAATCCTTCACGCCCTCGGCCTTCTTCAGCGGATCCCCGGGAATCGCCCTGATGTTCGCCATTGCGTCGTTCATCGGTTTCGAGGCCACCGCGATCTACGGTGAGGAGGCACGTAATCCCACTCGGACCGTTCCGATCGCGACCTACGCCGCCGTCATCACCATCGGATTGGTGTATGCGGTGTCGAGTTGGGCCGTGGTACTCGCCTTCGGCAGTGCGTCCGTCGCGCAGGCCGCTGCCGACGACACGGCGGGATTGACCTTCACGGCTGCAGCCCAGTACTTGGGCCCGATGTCGGCGGACATCATGGAAATAATGTTGGTCACCAGTCTCTTCGCCGCCCTTCTCGCGTTCCACAACGCCATCGGCCGGTACGTCTTCGCGCTCGCTCGCAAAGGTGTCGCCCCGTCGATGCTGGCGCGCACCCACTCTCGGCACGGCTCCCCGCACCTGGGATCACTGTTCCAGACCGTCTCGGCGGCGGTGGTTCTCGTGGTCTTCGCGGCAGCAGGCGCCGACCCGGTGCTGGAACTGTTCACGTGGATGTCCGGACTTGCCACCGTGAGCATCCTGGTTCTGATGATCCTCACCGGAGGCGCGATCATCGCGTTCTTCCGTCGATCGACCGTCGATACGCGTACCTGGCACACCGTTGTCGCCCCGGCGCTCGGAACCGTTGGGTTGGTGGGGATTCTCGGTCTGGTGCTGGACAATTTCACACTGCTCATCGGCGGTTCAGGGGTGCTCGCCGCGCTGCTGTTGGTCGTCGTGGCGGTGTTCTTCGCGGCGGGAACGGTCACGGCGCGGATGACTCGGTGGCGCACTCCCGAATCCACGGCGGTCTGAGACCCGTGCTCATGACAGGGGCGATGATTCTCGGAGCGATCGGTGCGGTGCTGCCGGTCGTCGGACATCGAAGCCGTACCGGACGGATTCGTGTCGCACACCTGTGCATGGGCGTCGTGATGCTGGTGATGGCGATGTTCGGCATGGACGCCGCCATCGCGATTCCGGCGGGCCTCGCGCTCGTCGTCGCGGCTCTGTATGTGACCGGCAGTATTTCACCGACGTCGCCGTCCGGTCCGTGCGTCGTGGACCTGACCTGCATGGCGGTCCTACTGCTGCTGATGCCCTCGCTCCATACCCATTCGGCAACCGATGCAGGCTCCGCCGCGCCGATGCACCGGCACGGAGCCGGTCTCGATCCGAGGATCGCAGTTCTGGTTCTGCTGGTTGCATGGATCGCTCTGACAATCACCATGTTTCACCGGAGACGCTCGGAACGACCGGTGGCGGCCGGCTCCCTTCTCATGATCTTCGGAATGGCACCCGTAGCTTTCTGATTCCACTATCCAGGAGACAACAATGACTACAGCAGACATCGTCTATCGCAACGGCGCAGTGTTCGTCGTGGACTCGGAGTTCACGATCGCGAGTGCGCTCGCTATCGCCGACGGCGTGATCCTGGCCACCGGAACCGACGAAGACATGGACAAGTTCGTCGGGCCGCGCACCGTGACAATCGATCTCGCAGGTAAGACAGTTCTGCCGGGCATCAACGATTCGCACCTGCATGCGGTGGCCTTCGGATTGGACACACCGCCGCTGTCGCTGGACCTGAGCTTTCCGGCCGTCCGATCCATCGCCGACGTGGTCGACGCGGTGGCCGGTGCGGTGGCGAAGGCGGAGCCCGGTGAGTGGATCGTCGAAACAGGTTGGGACGAGGGATATCTGGACGAGTGCGTGTCCGATCCGGCGGTTCGACCGACTCGATTCGATCTGGATGCCGTTTCGCCCGACAATCCGGTGTTCCTGCAGGACTTCTCCCGCCATGTCTCGTGGGTGAACTCTGCCGCGCTCGAGCGGGCCGGCGTCGACGAGAAGACGGTGGTGCCGGACGGTGGAGTGATACCGACGGAGCCGTCCGGCCGCCTGATCGGCATCCTGCAGGAGGGTGCCCAGAGTCTCGTCCAGTCTGCTCTGCCGAAGCTCACACGCGAAAGGCGAACGGAAGCAGTGCGGTCCGCGATCTCCATCCTGCAGCGAGAAGGAATCACCAGTTTCACCGACCCGGCACTCGGGCCGGGCGGCGAAGATCTGGCCGGCGGTGCGATGGGTGAGGAGGGCCTGTCCATCTACGCCGACCTCGCCGCGTCGGGGGAGCTCGGGATTCGAGTCTCGGCCCTGATGCTTCCCACCGGAATGAGCGGAACAGCCGCGGAATTCGACCGCAACCTCAGCGCGATGGAGCCGCCGTCGACCGTGGATCCGCGCATGTTCAGGATCCTCGGCGTGAAGGTGTTCGCCGACGGTATTCCGCCCAGCAAGACGGCATGGATGCACCAGGAGTACGTCGGCGGCGGCTGCGGGTCACTGTGCGTGGGCGGTGACACCGACGAGCGTCGGGTACACGAGGTGACCGAGATGATTCGGGTCGGACACGAAGCGGGGCATCAGATCGGCGTGCACGTCACCGGTGATCGAGCCATCGATACGGTTGCCGACGCGTTGATCGCGGCACAGACGTCCCATCCGCGTGACGATGCGCGGCACTACCTCATTCACGGAGACTTCATCAGTGCGCAGACACTCGCGCTCCTGGCCGAGCACAATATCGGCGTCAACATGAACCCCACGATCAAGTGGACGATCGCCGATCTCGAAGAGGGTGTCGTCGGCGTCGAGAGAGCGGCGTACGAGTGGCCGTACCGAAGTGCCGTCGAGTCGGGAGTGGCACTGATGAGCTCGTCCGATGCGCCGGTCACCACACCGGACTGGAGGCAAGGCATCTCGACGATGATGCTGCGGGAGAGCCGGGCGTCGGGCAGAGTCAGCGGGCCGGAGCAGACCATCGGTTTGGCCGACGCGATCCGCACGTACACGATCAACGCAGCGTGGCAGGACTTCGCCGAGGATTGGAAGGGCTCGCTCGAACCGGGAAAGGTGGCCGACCTGTGTATTCTCGACGGTGACCTCGCTGCGATGGATCCGCACGACATTCCTTCGGTGCCCGTTGTGTCGACCGTGGTCGGGGGTGTGGAGGTCTACAGCGCCTCCACGTGGGTTCGCCACTGAACGAGGGCGCGTCTGACCCAGAATGTGTGCGCTCAGTGACATGTTTCCGTCGCGACGATCGGCGACTGTTGTGTCGACGGTCACAACAGAAAGAGGGAGCGCATGTCGACGGATTACATCGTAGTGGGAGCAGGATCAGCGGGAAGTGTCATCGCCAGGAGGCTGCTCGATGCCGGTCACACCGTGCACGTGATCGAGGCCGGACCTGTGGATACCGATCCGGCGATCCACTCACCGCAGGGCTGGCCGACGCTGTTGGGCGGCTCGCAGGACTGGGGACTGTTCACCACTCCGCAGAAGCACGCCAACGATCGACGGATTTTCTGGCCGCGCGGACGCGTACTCGGCGGCAGCTCGTCCCTCAACGGAATGATCTACGTACGAGGGCATTCCAGCGACTACGACGGGTGGGCGTGCGCGACCGGCGATGCCGGGTGGGCCTGGGAGAACGTGCTGCCGCTGTTCAAGCGTTCGGAGTCACACGAACTCGGGGCCAACGAGTTCCACGGCGGCGACGGGCCACTGCCGGTGTCCATCATGGGTACCCCGCATCCGCTGGCGGCCGCCTTCGTCGATGCGGCAGTCGAACACGGGCACAAGCTGATCGACGACTTCAACGCCGACGAGATGGTGGGTGCCGGCTACAACCACACCACCACTCGCGACGGTGAACGAATGAGTGCGTGGAAGAGCTTCGTCGGCCCGGTGCTGGACAACCCCGATCTGACCGTCACCACCGGGGCCCTCGTTCACAAGGTGGTGCTCCAGAACGGCCGTGCGGTGGGAATCGAGTACAGCCGCGGGGGTTCCGAGGTGGAGCGCTCGTTCGCGGAACACGAGGTGATCCTCTGCGGTGGAGCTCTCGGATCACCGAAGACGTTGCTGCTCAGTGGAATCGGACCCGCCGCGCACTTGGCCGAACTCGGGATCGACACGGTCGTGGACCTGCCGGGTGTTGGCGAGAATCTGCACGACCACCTGCTGCTGAGCAACATCTACGAGTCCCTCGAGCCGCTCGCAGCCGGTACGAACAATCTGCTCGAGGCGCAGCTCTACGCCCGCAGCAATGGATGGGCCGGCGCTGCACCGGATCTGCAGCCCCTGTTCATGCACATTCCGTACCCGGCAGACGGATACCCGGTGCCCGAGAACGGTTACACCATCGCACCCGGCATCGTCGCTCCCCGCTCGCGCGGGACGTTGCGGTTGGCGTCCTCGGACCCGAGTGAACTGCCACTGGCGGATCCGAACATTCTGGCCGACCCGTACGACCTGGAAGCGATGGTCGACGCGGTGGAGATCTGCCGTGAGATCGGTGCCTCCGACGCGTTCGCGCCGTGGCGGAAGGCCGAGGTGGTTCCGGGGCCGAGTGCGCGCACACGCGACGACCTGCGGGCCTATGTTCGACAGACCGCCGGCACGTACCACCATCAGGTCGGCACCTGCAAGATGGGTGCGGACTCGGATCCCAATGCTGTTGTCGGAGCAAATCTTCGAGTGCGTGGCGTCGAAGGGCTGCGGGTCGCGGACGCGTCGATCATGCCCACCGTGCCGTCGGGCAACACCAACGCGCCGTCGATCATGGTGGGTGAGCGGGCCTCGGATCTGATTCTGGGGAGCTAGACCGTACGGGCGGGGCCTGCGGAGGATGCGCCGGCCCCGCTCAGCCGGTGCGGTACTCCCGCGGCGACATCCCGTACGTCTCCTTGAACAGTTTCGAGAAGTTCGAGGAATCGATCAAACCATGGCGCGCACAGATGGTTCCGATGCTGTCCGCGGCGAATCGAGGGTCGCGGAGATCGCGATGGCAGCGATCGAGCCGCCTGGATCTGATCCATCCGGCCACCGTGCGACCGTCGGACTCGAAGAGCTTCTGTAGGTAGCGCGTCGAGATGTGCAGGCGCGCAGCGAGAGAGGCCGTGGACAGCGAGGGATCGGACAGGTGCGATTCGACGAGGCCCTTGGCCTCGATCAGCAGTGTCGAACCCGGAGCCTCGTGGGGTGCTGCGTCGTCGAGAGCGGCACCGAGAAGATCGAGTACCGCGTGCTCGAGCATCGGCGTGGTGGGCAGAGTGCCGTCGAGGGCGTTGCGGCGCAGGGTATGCAGAAAAGGCGACACCAACGCGCCCACGCCGCGGGCACCCTCGATGCACCGCGCCGCCACAGTGGTCAGTTCACGAGAGTCGATACGCAGTTCTCGACGCGGGAACATCACGACGAACATCTCGAAATTGCCGGCGAAATGCAGCTCGTACGGGGCGCTGGTGTCGTACACCGCGAAGTCACCCGGGTTCAGCACGGCCTCGCGCTCGTTCTGAACGATCGTGCCGCGCCCCGTCAGCTGAAGACCGACCTTGATCAAGCCCGGATCGGACCGCCGGATGGTCGCGCGGGTCCGCCGGACGTCGACCTCGCGGCCGGTCACCTCGCTCAGTTGCAAGGCCCCCAGCGTCGACGACACCAGCGTGCCCTCGAACGACGACGGCCCGGTGGACACAGCGTCCAACGGCACGAACGCCGTCGAGACGTTCTCGCGCCATTGCTCGAAACTCTGTGCCACCGGGCTCATGTCATACGGCGGGACGGTTGTCGATCAGACGGCGAGCCTTGCCGATGGAACGCTCGAGGGCCGCGGGTGCGACGACGTCGACCGCAACGCTCACGCCGATGCGATCCTTGACGAGCTTCTTCAGTGTCGCCGCTGCTGGTGCGTGCGAGTCGAGTGCGGCGTCGGGGCGGGCCTCGACGAGAACGGTCAACGAGTCCATGCGGCCTGCCCTCTCGAGCACGCACTGGAACTGCGGTGCCAGCACGGGCACGGTCAGGATCAGCTCTTCGATCTGCGTCGGGAAGAGGTTGACGCCGCGCAGAATGATCATGTCGTCGGTGCGACCGGTGACCTTCTGCATCCGACGCATCGTGCGGGCCGTGCCCGGCAGCAGTCGCGTCAGATCGCGGGTGCGGTACCGGATGATCGGCATCGCTTCCTTGGACAACGACGTGAACACCAGTTCACCCTCCTCGCCGTCGGGCAGGACTTCGCCGGTCACCGGGTCGATGACCTCCGGGTAGAAATGATCCTCCCAGATGTGGAGTCCGTCCTTGGTTTCGACGCATTCCATCGCGACGCCAGGCCCCATCACCTCGGACAGGCCGTAGATGTCGACGGCGTCCATGTCGAGAGTCTTCTCGATCTCCTTGCGCATCTCCTCGGTCCACGGCTCCGCGCCGAAGACACCGGTCTTCAGTGAGGTCTTGGCCGGGTCGATGCCCTTCTTGATCATCGCGTCCACGATCGTGAGCATGTACGACGGTGTGACCATGATGGCGTCGGGCTCGAAGTCCTCGATGAGCTGGATCTGACGATCGGTCATACCGCCGGACATCGGAATGACGGTGCAGCCCAGACGTTCCGCGCCGTAGTGCGCGCCGAGGCCGCCGGTGAACAGTCCGTAGCCGTAGGCCACGTGCACCTTGTCGGACGGCTTCACCCCGCCGGCACGAAGGCTGCGAGCGATGAGGTCGGCCCAGTTGCTGATGTCGTTCGCGGTGTAGCCGACGACGGTGGGTCGGCCGGTGGTTCCCGAGGACGCGTGAATGCGCGAGACCTGGTTCTGCGGGACGGCGAACATGCCGAACGGGTAGTTCTCCCGCAGATCGGCCTTGGCGGTGAACGGGAACTTCGCCAGATCCGACAGGTCCTTCAGATCGGTCGGATGCACCCCCGCGTCGTCGAAGGCCTTCTTGTAATGAGCAACGTTGTCGTACGCATGCTGCAGTGACCACTGCAGGCGCTCCAACTGCAGGGTGGAGATCCGATCGCGAGACGCGAACTCGATATCGGGGGTATCGGTGGGGGCGGACAGCACACTGGTCATGATTGCTCTCTCGTGTCTCAGGCGTCGAAGTCGACGGTCACGGTGTCGCTGAGGGGGAAGGTCTGGCAGGTGAGCACGAAGCCGGCAGCGACCTCGTTGTCTTCGAGGGCGTAGTTGCGGCGCATGTCGACCTCGCCGAAGGTGACCTTCGCGCGGCAGGTGCCACACACGCCGCCCTTGCACGCGAAGGGGAGATCGGAGCGCAGCTGCTCACCGGAATCGAGGATCGACTCGTCCTGGGGGAGAGTGCCCGTCACGGAGCGGCCGTCGAGGGTGATCGTGACCTCGCTGCTCGGTCCGGTCACGCCGGGTTCGCGATGCTTCTCCTGGGGTGGCGGAACATCGTCGACGTAGAAGAGTTCGGCATGGACGTTGTCCTTGGCCACGCCGAGATCGCCGAGTACCTGCTGGGCGTCGGTCACCATTCCGAACGGACCGCACAGCCAGAAGTGATCGATCTCGGGGGTCGCGACGACGGAGTCGAGTATCTCGCGCAACCGGTCGGCGTCGAGTCTTCCGCTGAACAGTTCGACCTCGCGCGGTTCCCTGGACAGGACGTGAATGACGTCGAACCGGCTGCCGTACTGATCCTTGAGATCGGCGATCTCCTCGGCGAACATCACCGATCTGGTACGCCGATTGCCGTACAGCAGAACGACTTCGGCGTCGGGGTTCGCCAACACCGAAGCGGCGATCGAGAGCATCGGGGTGATGCCCGAGCCGGCTGCGATGAGCACGTGTCGGCCGCCTGCGGCCGGGTCGGCGTGAAAACTACCGCTCGGGCCCTGGACGTCGATTCGATCGCCTGCCTTGACGTCGTGGACCAACCACGAGGAGAACAGGCCGTCGCTCACCTCCCGCACACCGACGCGGGGACGCGCGCCCACCGGTGCGCAGATCGAGTAGGAGCGACGGTGCTCGACGCCGTCCACCGTGCGGCTGAGCATCAGGGATTGCCCTGGGCGAAAGTCGAATTCGTCCGTGAGGTGTTCTGGCACGTCGAACGTGACGGCGACGGCGTCGTCGCACAGTGACTCGACATCCGCGACGGTCAACGTGTGAAAAGGCTTGTTCCGCAGATTCTTCTGTACGGGTTCAGCGGTGACGGTCATCAAATTTCCTTCACGTGGTCGAAGGGCTCGAGGCAGTCGTCGCACCGGTACTGGGCTTTGCAGAGGGTGGCACCGAACTCGGAGGTGAGGCGGGTATTGGTGGAAGTGCACTGGGGGCAGGCGATCTGCCGCGGCTTCACTGTCAGGGTCAACGGGACCGGACCACTCGTCCGCGCCGGGGCGGGGCCGGGTACGGAGTAGCCGGCTTCGCGAAGCTTGCGCAGGCCCTCCTCGGAGATCCAGTCGGTGCTCCACGCGGGGGAGAGGCTGGTGACGATCTCGACCTCGGAGTAGCCGTGGTCGGTGAGCTTGTGCGCGATGTCGTCGCGCATCGTCGCCATCGCCGGGCATCCTGAGTACGTCGGTGTGATCGTGACGAGCACACTGCCGTTCTCGCGTACCTCGACGTCGCGCAGGACGCCGAGGTCGTCGAGAGTGAGCAGCGGCATCTCGGGATCCATGACGGTGGCGGCGATCTCGCGTGCCGTTCGTTCGAGAGTGGTCACCAGACTCCCTCCGGATGCGCTCTCGCCACGACCTGCATCTCGGCGATCAGCGGCCCGAATGCCTCGGTGTGGATACCTCGCCTGCCTCCACGGCCGCCGATGGTGCCCACGGACTTGCCCTCGGGTGCCTCCAACTCGGCGGCGTGCAGCACCTGTGCCAGAACGGAATCGAACTCCTCGCGCACGTCGCGTGGGTCGACGCCGACACCGACCTTCGCGAGTGCGATTTCCTCGTCCGTCGGCACGAACAGTTCGGAGACGTACGGCCAGATCCGAGCCACCGCGTCGCGGACGCGTCGCTTCGATTCCTCCGTGCCGCAGCCCAGAGTGACGACCCAGCGTGCCGAGTAGTCGCGGTGGTACGTCAGCTCTTTGACGCCCTTGTTCGCAACCGCGGCGAGAACGGGATCGCGGGAATCCTGCAGCCGGGTGAAGAGTGCGAGACGCCACGTCGAGAACACCAGAAGGCGCACCTGAGATTTGGCGAAATCACCGTTGTCGAGCTCGGTGAGTCGTACGTTCCGGAAGTCGGCCTCGTCGCGGAAGAACGTGAGCGCGTCCTCGGCCGGCGCGGGGGAGGTGTCCGAGATGAACGGCACGACCGTCGGGTCGGCTTTGGCGGCGCGGGCCAGCAGTAGCCGGGCCTGGCCGAGGAGATCGAGGCCGACGTTGGCCAGTGCCACTTCCTCTTCGAGTTCCGGTGCGCGGGTGCTCCACTCGGCCAGGCGCTGTGAGCTGATCAGCGCATCGTCGCCGAGCATGAGGCAGTACGCGGCAAGGGCTTTCAGGTCGACGTCGTCGGGCACGGTGGTGTCGACTCCGGCGAGCGGGTCGTCGAAGCTCGTCCCGAATGCCCACTGCCCGTGCGAATCCTCGTCGACGAGGCCCTCGTAGGCGCTGTCGTGATCAGTCATGAGTGCGTGTCCTCTTGAAGTGTGGGTCTCACATGTGGGGAACGTTGTCGGGGATCTCGTAGAACGTCGGGTGGCGGTACACCTTGTCGCCACTCGGAGCGAAGAACGGATCCTTCTCCGACGGCGACGACGCGACGATCGAGTTGGACGGAACCACCCAGATGCTGACGCCTTCGTTGCGTCGGGTGTAGACGTCGCGAGCATGCCGCAGCGCCATGTGGTCGTCGGCGGCGTGCAGCGATCCGACATGCACGTGGTTCAGGCCGCGCTTGCCGCGCAGGAACACCTCGTACAGGGGCCAATCTGCCTTGACGGCTTCCCTTTTCGGCTCGACCGGAACACCCTCGGTGGGCACCGCTCCGTGGCCGCCCTCGGCGGTGAATTCGGTCATGATGCTGCGTTCCTTTCGGCGAATGCGGTTGCGGCCTCACGGACCCAGGCTCCGCCGTCGTGAGCTGCGCGCCGGTTCGCGATGCGCTCGACGTTGGAGGCACCGTTGCCCTTGATCACCTGCATGAACTCTGACCAGTCGGGCTCGCCGAAATCGTGCGACTTGCGCTCCTCGTTCCACTTCAGGTCCGGGTCGGGGAACGTGACGCCCAGGGCCTTCGCCTGCGGGATGGACATGTCGACGAAGCGTTGGCGCAGTTCGTCGTTGGTGTGGCGCTTGATGCCCCACTTCATCGACTGCTCGGTGTTGGGGGACTCGTCGTCCGGCGGGCCGAACATCATCAGAGCCGGCCACCACCAGCGGTTGACTGATTCCTGAACCATGGCGCGCTGTTCGTCGGTGCCGCGCATCATCGTGGCGAGCAGTTCGTAGCCCTGTCGCTGATGGAACGACTCCTCTTTGCAGACGCGGATCATCGCGCGTGCGTACGGGCCGAAGCTGCTGCGGCACAAGGGAACCTGGTTGCAGATCGCTGCACCGTCGACGAGCCAGCCGATGGTGCCCACGTCGGCGTACGTCAGGGTGGGGTAGTTGAAGATCGAGGAGTACTTCTGCTTGCCCTCGATGAGCTTGACCGTCAGATCGGCGCGGTCTGCACCGAGCGTCTCGGCGGCGGAGTACAGGTAGAGGCCGTGGCCGGCTTCGTCCTGCACCTTGGCCATCAGGATCGCTTTGCGGCGCAGTGACGGCGCACGGGTGAGCCAGTTGCCCTCCGGCTGCATACCGATGATCTCGGAGTGCGCATGCTGGGCGATCTGGCGGATGAGCGACTTGCGGTAGCCGTCGGGCATCCAGTCGCGGGGCTCGACGCGCTGTTCGCGGGCAACGGTGTCGTCGAACCCGTCCTGCAGCGTCTCGGCGTACAAGGTGTTTGACGTGGTCATAAGTCCTACTTTCATTACCGAATGATCGGTTGGTAACCAGTATGCCTCGAGTGCGGCTCCGCGCACAAGAGCGGCTGCGCCTCACGTGCGTGGAACTTCGTAGCATGGGTCGAGTTTCTGTTCACATGGGTCGTTCCGCAGGCTCCACTCCCGCTCACATGCCGACGAAGGAGGCTCTCTTTTTGGCAAGGAACGCGTCGACAGCCGCTTTGTGGTCCTGCGTCTGGCCCAGGGCGGTCTGCGCCTGCGCCTCGCGGTCCAGTGCGTCGGACAGTCCGGATCGAGCGATCAGTGCCTTGACCTGTTTGTAGGCCTGGGTCGGTCCGGATGCGAGTGACGCGGCCAGCGTGCGCGCAGTCTCGAGAACATCCGCATCGTCGACTACGCGATGCACTAGACCCCAGTCGAGGGCCTGCGGGGCGGTGACCTTGTCGCCGAGCAGCATCAGACCCGCGGCCCGGCTCGATCCCAGTGCCTCGACCAACGTGGAGCTCAATCCAGAGTCACTGGCCAGGGCGATGCCGGTGAATGCCGTCGCGAACGACGACTTGGTGCCGGCCACTCGGATGTCGCCGGCCAGTGCGATCCCGAGACCTGCGCCGACGCATGCGCCGGGGATGGCCACGACGATCGGCACCTCGAGCGCTGCGAGCCCTCGGATGACCGGGTTGTAGTGCTCACTGACGGTATCCATCGCCGTGGCCGGATCGGCCTCGAGCGCGGTGACGTGCTCACCCAGATCCTGGCCGACGCAGAAGTTCTTGCCCTCGGCGGTGATCAATACGGCACGCACCTCGGGTGCGGCGGCGTTCTGAACGGCCTCCGCCAACGCGAGCTTCGTCGCGACGTCGAGGGCGTTGTGTGCCTCGGGGCGCGCTAGGGTGATGGTCGCCAGGCCGTCGGTGATGTCGAACCGTACCGTCATGCGTTCGTCCAATCGTGAAAGCCGCGACCGGACTTGCGTCCGATGTCGCCGCGAGCAACCATGTCTCGCAACAACTGCGGGGGTGTGAACCTGTCGCCGAGGGTCGACGCCAGGTGTTCTGCGATCGCGAGCCGAACGTCCAACCCCACGAGGTCGGTCGACCGCAGCGGGCCCATCGGGTGCTTGTAGCCGAGTTCCATGGCGCGATCGATGGATTCGGCGTCGGCGACGCCCTCCTCCAGCATCCGAATGGCTTCGAGTCCGAGGCAGACGCCGAGCCGTGACGTCGCAAAGCCGGGGGAGTCGTTGACGAGCACTTCGGTCTTGCCCAGGAGCGACACCCACTGCTGTACTCGCTCCACCACGTCCGCGGAGGTGGCAGGCGCGCGCACGATCTCGACGAGAGTCGACGCCGGAACCGGGTTGAAGAAGTGCATCCCGATGAAGCGGCTCGGATCACCCAGTGCTGCACCGAGTTCGGCGATGGAGATCGAGCTCGTGTTCGACGCGATGACGGTCTGGGGCCCGGCGATCTTGTCGACGAGAGCAAGCACCTCGACCTTGAGTGACGGGATCTCGGGAACGGCTTCGACAACCAGGTCGAGTTCGGCCGGGAGATCCGCGGGCCCGGCGACGGTGGAGACCCGGGCGAGAATCGCATTGGGATCCTCGCTGAGTTTGCCGCGCTCGTGCGCTCGGTCGAGTCCGGTGGAGACTCGTCCGAGGGCGGCCTGCTGGTCGGCGGCTTCGGCGATGACGACGTTCGAGCCGAGAGCCGCGAACACCTGGGCAATACCGGCGCCCATGCGTCCACCACCGACGACGGCCACGTTAGAGGGAACTGTCATTTCTTCTTCTCCAGAAATGCCGTCATTCGGCGTTGTTTGTCTTCGGTCTCGAACAGCACGGCCTGCGCGATGTCGTCGGCCCACGGGTGCGAACCGGGCGCATCGAGAATCTTCTTGGTCAGCTTCAGTGCCAACGGTGCTTGCTTGGCGATGCGATCCGCGAGGGAATGCGCTGCGGCCAAGGGCTCGTCGACGACGTCCAGCACCAGGCCGGAGCGGAGTGCCACCTCGGCGTCGAGCGTCCGGCCACCGAGGAGAACCTGCTTCGCGACGGACACTCCCACCAGTGTCGGTAACCGGTAGCTGGCCCCGGCGGCAGCCATGATGCCCAGGCCCGGTTCGGGATTGCCGAACACGGCCGTCGGCGACGCGATGCGGATGTCGCAGGCGTAGGACAACTCTGCTCCACCGCCGAGCGCGTAACCGCGCACTGCTGCGATCGTCGGCAGGGGCAGTGCGGCGATGCGGTCGAACAGGTTTCGGTTGATGCCGCGCAATGCGTCGTCGCGGGTGCGGGCCCGCAGCTGATTGATGTCGGCACCCCCGGCGAAGTGCTCGCCCGCGCCGGTCAGGATGACGATTCTCGGATCCTGCTCCACGAGCGCGCACACCTCGTGCAACTCGCCGATCATCTCGGAATCAATTGCGTTGCGTTGCTTCTCGCGACTCAGAGTGACGACAACGCGGTCCGTCAGCTCCTCGACGACGAGCGTGTTCACGGTGCCTCGATCAATATCGACACGCCTTGCCCGACGCCGACGCAGAGCGTCGCGAGTCCGCGGGACGCTTTCTCACGTTCCATCCGGCCCAACAGCGTCAACAGAATTCGAGCACCCGACGAGCCGAGAGGGTGTCCGAGGGCGATGGCACCGCCGTCGGCATTGACGATGTTCTCGTCGAGCTTCAGCTGGCGGATGACGCCGAGGGACTGTGCCGCGAAGGCCTCGTTGAGTTCGACGGCACCGAGATCCTCGACCGACCATCCTGCGCGGGTGAGCGCCTTCTGTGTGGAGGGCACCGGCCCGAGCCCCATGATGTGCGGCGCGATACCGGCACTCGCGCTGGTGACGATGCGTCCGCGCACCTCGAGGCCGTACTTGTTCACGGCCTCCTCCGATGCCACCACCAGTGCCGATGCACCGTCGGTGAACGGCGAGGACGTTCCGGCGGTGACGATGCCGTTCTTGCGGAACACGGTCTTCAGGGTGCCGAGCTTCTCCACAGTGGTTCCGCGTCGCGGCGTCTCGTCCTCGGTGACCTCGCCGCTCTTGGTCGTGACGGGCACGATCTCGTCGGCGAAGCGTCCGGCGTCCTGGGCGGCGACGGCACGCTGCTGACTGCGGAACGCGAAGGCGTCGGACTCCTCGCGGGTAATGCCCTCGCTGAGCGCGACCTCCTCGGCGGTTTCGCCCATCGACAGGGTGATCTTGGGATCGGTCCCCGCGTCGTGGGAGGCGAAGGTCGGATTGGTGAATCGCCAGCCGAGGGAGGTGTCGAAGATTTCTCCGGGTTTGGCCCACGCGGTTCCCGGCTTGGCCATGACCCACGGCGCGCGGGTCATGGACTCGACGCCACCGGCGACGATGATGTCGGCCTCACCGCTGCGAATGGTGCTGGCGGCATTCGCAACCGCAGTCAGTCCGCTCGCGCACAGGCGGTTGACGGTATATCCCGGCACCGTGTGGGGGAGTCCTGCGAGCAGAACCGCCATTCTCGCTACGTCTCGATTGTCCTCGCCTGCCTGGTTCGCGGCGCCCAGAATCACCTCGTCGATCCGGTCGACGGGCACACCCGCGCGTCGGACCGCCTCGGCGACGACCAGCCCGGCCAGATCGTCGGGGCGCACCGACGCCAGTGCTCCGCCGTAGCGTCCGTGCGGCGTGCGTGCGCCGGCCACGAGAAATACTTCGCCCACTTGAAATCTCCTCCGTACGGTTGCGTCATTAATAACCGAACATTCGGTTGTTTGGCAAGGTTTGCTGCCCACGGTGCTGTGGAATCGGGCACCGACTGAGAAGATGTGGCAATGACAACCGCACGCGCGCCGCGCAAGACCGGACAGCCAGGGCGGCCGGGATACGACCTGGACTCGCTCTTGGCAGTGGCGGTCAAGGTCTTCAACGACCGTGGATACGACGGCACCAGCATGGAAGTTCTGGCGAAGCGGCTCGGCATCACCAAGTCCTCGATCTATCACCATGTGTCCGGCAAGTCCGAGTTGCTCGAACTCGCGTTGTCGCGGGCTCTCAATGCGCTGTTCGCCGTGACGACCGAGGATCGGGCCACGACCGGGCGATACATCGACCGCCTCGAATACCTGGTGCGTCGCAGCGTGGACATCCTGTGTGCGGAGCTGCCCTACGTGACGCTGCTGCTGCGTGTGCGGGGCAACACCGACGTTGAGCGGCGGGCCCTCGCCCGTCGGCGCGAATTCGACTCGTTCGTCACCGGGCTCGTGGTGGCTGCGGCCGAGGAGGGCGACCTGCGTCCAGGGGTGGATCCCGCGCTGGCGTCCAAGCTCGTGTTCGGCACGGTCAACTCGCTGATCGAGTGGTATCGCCCGCGCACCGGCGGATCGGTCGAGGAATTGGCCGACGCCGTCGTGGCCCTGACCTTCGACGGCCTGCGCCGCACGTAGGGCGACAAGTCTTGACATCTCGGCGTCTGACGGCGATGGTAATTACCGACCGAACGTACGGTGAGATGGAGGCGTTGTGAGCAGACTTCTGGAAAGCTATGCCCAGGGCACGTGGTATTCCGCAACCGATGAGGGAGCGCCGCTGCTGAGCGCCGTCGACGGCAGCGAGATCGCTCGGGTGTCATCCAGCGGACTCGACGTCGCAGGCATGGTGGACTACGCCCGCACCGTCGGAGGGCCCGCGCTCGCAGCCCTGACGTTCCACGAGCGTGCAGCCCTGCTCAAGCAACTGGGCCTGACGCTGATGGCAGGCAAGGAGGAGTTCTACCAACTCTCCCGGCACACCGGCGCCACCACCCGCGATTCCGGTGTCGACATCGACGGCGGATTCGGAACCGTGCTGAGCTACGCGAGTAAGGCCCGACGCGAACTCCCCAACGAGACGGTCTATCTCGATGGCGCGATCGAGCAGCTCGGTAAGAAGGGCACCTTCCTCGGTCAGCACATCTACACCTCGAGGCGCGGCGTCGCCGTCCAGATCAATGCGTTCAATTTCCCAGTCTGGGGCTTCCTCGAGAAGCTGGCCCCCGCGTTCATCGCGGGCGTGCCGTCGATCGTCAAGCCTGCCAGCCAAACTGCGTACCTCACCGAGCTGGTGTTCCGCCGGATCATCGAGTCAGGGTTGCTGCCCGAGGGTTCGGTGCAGTTGCTTTGCGGCAGTGCCCGCGGTGTGCTCGACCACCTCGGCGGCCAGGACTCGGTGGCCTTCACCGGATCCGCCGATACCGCTGCGACCCTGCGTTCTCATCCCAACGTCGTGGGCGAGGGACTGCACTTCACGGCCGAGGCGGATTCCCTCAATGCTTCGATACTGGCATCCGATGTGGCACAGGACGATCCAGAGTTCGATCTCTTCGTCAAGGGTGTCTTCACCGAGATGACGTCCAAGGCCGGGCAGAAGTGCACAGCCATTCGCCGGGTGCTGGTTCCGCAGGACTCTGTCGAGCTCGTCATCGAGGCACTGAAGACCAAGCTGGAGAAGGTCGTCGTCGGTGATCCGGCCGACGAGGGGGTCACCATGGGTGCCCTCGCCAGCATCGATCAGCGAGACGAAGTCCTCAAATCCATTCGTGGACTGACCAAGTCCGCATCGGTGGTCTTCGGCGATCCCGACGCGGTGGATCAGCGAGCAGGCGCGTTCATGGCACCGGTGCTGCTGAAGGCCGGCGACAAGGCCGCGCCCGAACCGCACGAGATCGAGGCGTTCGGGCCGGTATCGACCGTCATCGGCTACGACGGCACCGCAGACCTGCTCGATCTCGTAGCCCGCGGAAAGGGCTCTCTGGTTGCATCTCTCGTGACCAAGGATTCTGCGATCGCGCGTGAGATCGTCCTGGGCAGCGCGCCGTACCACGGCCGCATCCTGGTCCTGAACTCCGAGGACGCCAAGGAATCGACCGGCCACGGATCGCCTCTGCCGGTCCTGGTGCACGGCGGACCCGGTCGCGCAGGCGGCGGTGAAGAACTCGGCGGTATCCGCGGCGTCCTGCACCACATGCAGCGCACTGCAATTCAGGGAACACCGGACGTCCTGACGGCCATCGGCAACAAGTGGGTCGCCGGGGCGAAGCAGACGACCGGCGACGTCCACCCGTTCCGTAAGAACCTCGGCGAGCTGACACTGGGCGACACCATCATCGGTGGACCACGGCAGGTCACCCGCGCTGATATCGATCATTTCGCCGAGTTCACCGGGGATACGTTCTACGCTCATACCGATCCTGAAGCGGCAGCCGCCAATCCGCTGTTCGGTGGAATCGTCGCGCACGGCTACCTGGTGGTCTCCCTGGCCGCCGGGCTGTTCGTCGACCCGGCCCCGGGCCCCGTCCTGGCCAACTTCGGCGTCGACAGCCTTCGCTTCCTGACGCCGGTCAAGGCCGAGGATTCGTTGACGGTCACGTTGACGGCCAAGCTCATCACACCGCGTCAGAGTGCCGATTACGGCGAGGTGCGTTGGGATGCAGTGGTTGTCAACCAGGACGGCGATCCCGTCGCGACCTACGACGTGCTGACCCTGGTCGCGAAGCCCGAGGTCGCATCATGAGCGTACGAGTAGCCGTCTGTTACGGGATGCCCGAGGACACTGCCGCATTCGATCGTCACTACGCCGAGGTGCACATGCCCCTCGCGCGGGCTGTCCCCGGTTTGGTCGACTTCACCTGGGGCACGCTCGACTCGCTCGACGATTCACCGCCGCCGTACTACGCGATCGCCGGCCTGTACTTCGCGGACGAGGCATCGCTGAAGACCGGCTTGGCCTCGCCCGAGATGAAGGCGGCAGGCAAGGATCTGCGCAACTTCGCGACCGGTGGCGTCACGATGTTCACCCAGAACGAGCGATCGGTGTTGCAGCCGTGACGGATTCGAAGATCGCTCGAGAGATGTTCGAGGTCGATGCCGCATCGCGCAAGCTCGGAATCGAGCTGATCGAGCTGTCACCCGGGCATGCCAGGATGTCGATGGTCGTCACCGAGGACATGGTCAACGGATACGCCATCACCCACGGCGGCTACGTGTTCTTGTTGGCGGACACCACGTTCGCGATGGCCTGCAACTCCCACGAGGACTCGGCCGTCGCAGCCCGCTGCGACATTCGTTACCTGCGTCCGACGAAGACCGGCGACGTCCTGGTCGCGGACGCCGTCGAGCGTGCGAGGTTCGGCCGCAACGGGCTGTACGACGTGTCGGTGTCGTGTCGAGGTGAGCTGGTCGCAGAGTTCCGAGGCGACAGTCGCACGATAGCGCGGTAGCGATCGAACCCGTGGAAGTACTGTGAGTCGGTGACCACTGCGGACCTCTCGGCGCTGGCAGACGCAACCGCCGCAGCTGTGGGCGGTGCCGTGTCGGTGATGGACCCGCAGGGCTACGTGGTCGCGTACTCGTCGGTTCCAGGGCAGCCGATCGACGACGTACGGCGCGACGGCATCCTGGGCAAACAGGTTCCGGCCCGATACATGGTGCATCACATCGATCCGGATTTCCGGCGTAGTTCGACGGTCCATGTGGTCGACGTGGCGGGAGCGTTGCCGCGTCTGGCAGTGGCGGTCTCGGCGGACGGGGAGTACCTCGGCTCCATCTGGTGCATCGTCTCCACACCTCCCTCCGGTCCACCCGATCGAGGTGTGGTGACCGCATTGACGCGCGCTGCGGCTGCCGCGGCACCGCTGCTCCTCGCTCGGCTCCGTCCGACCGGACCCGGTAACTCCAGGGCCCGTGCCTTGTTGACCGATCCCGCCGTCGTCACCTCGCCGGGTAGCCGATTCGCGGTTGTGGCGGCGACGGTCGACTCGGCGCAGCCCGGTTCCCTGTTGGTGCGGCTCGGGGGTCTGTTGGAGCTCTCGTTCGGCGGAGATGCGGATTCCGGTTTCATCGTCGATGGTCACGTCGTGTTCTTCGTCGTGGCGAGGGACGATGACCGCGGTGTCGCCGAGGAGGCCGAGGAGGTGCGGCACCGGGCACAGGGTGCATTCGGTGTTCCGGTGACCTTCGCGATCGGTGGGCCGCATGCCCGGCCCGCGGTGGCGCGTGCCCACGCGCACTGGACGCTGGGAGCGATCGAGACAGGTGCATACACCACGACATTCGCGCAGAGTCGGGTGCCGGTCACCCTGAAGAGGGCGTCCGATGCGCTCTCGGACGTGCCGCTGGCGATTCCGGCCGTAGAACGAATGCTCACCTACGACGCTGCCGAAGGGACCGACTACGGCGCGACGGTGCTGGCGCTACTCGCGCACGAATCCAACGTCGCCGCAGCGTCGGCATCGCTGTATCTGCACGCCAATACCTTTCGCTATCGGCTGCGGCGGACGAGGGAACTCTTCGATCTCGATCTCGATGACCCCGATACTCGATTGCTCGTGTGGATGTCGCTGCGGCTCAGGGCCGAGCGGACAGGACCTTCCCCGGATTGAGCAAGTAGTGCGGGTCGAGTAGTTCCTTGATGCCCCGCTGCAGTTCGGCTGCGACCGGGTCGAGTTCGGTTTCGAGGAGGTCCCGTTTGAGCAGCCCGACTCCGTGCTCGCCGGTGATGGTTCCGCCGAGTGAGAGAGCGAAGGCCGCGATCTCGTCGAACGCTCGGTGAGCCTTGGCCAACGATGCCGGATCGCTGGGGTCGACGATGACCGTCGGATGAATGTTTCCGTCACCGGCGTGGCCGACGACTCCGATGACGATGCCCAGCCGGTCCGCCACCCGACCCACCTCGTCGATCATCGTCGCAAGTTGTGAAATGGGTACGGACACATCGTCGACCAACGGTGAACCCAGGCGCTCCAGCGCGGGATAAGCCAGGCGACGGGCCTGGACGAGTTGTTCCGACTCGACCTCGTCCTCGGCGACTGCCACGTCGGTGGCACCGGATTCGGTGCACAGTGCGGCGATGGCCTCGAGTTCCTGCACGGCACCGTCGCCGATGTCGGACTGCGCGATCAGCACTGCCGCCGCGTCGGTTCCGAAGTCCATCCGTGCGTAGGCGTCGATCGCGGCAATGGTGGTGCGGTCCAACAGCTCGAACAGGCTCGGGGTGATACCTGCCGCACGGATCTGTGTGACGGCTTCGCCGGCGGCAACGGTCGACGGGAAGGTCGCGGCCATGGTCAGCGGAGTAGCGCTGGGGAAGTCGAGGCCGACGGTGACCTCGGTGATAATGCCGAGGGTTCCTTCCGATCCGACGAACAGGTCCGCGAGGGAGAGGCCCGCAACACCTTTGACGGTGCGGCGACCGACGAACGTCGCTCGGCCGTCGGCAAGCACCACGCGCAATCCCCGCACGAACCGAGCTGTCACGCCGTACTTCACGCAGCACAAGCCGCCCGCATTGGTGGCAACGTTGCCCCCGATCGTCGACGCCTCCCAACTGGACGGGTCGGGCAGGTACGTCAAACCCTGTTCACGGGCAGCGTCTTTCAGTTCCTTGTTCGTCACGCCGGGTTGCACGACGGCAACGCGGTCGACGACGTCCAGCTCGATGATCTCGTTCATGCGGCGAGTGTTGAGTGCTATGGCTCCGTGGCTGGAGTTCGCGGCGCCCGCCAGGCCGGTCAATGCTCCCTGAGGTACCACTGGAATGCGGTGTGTCGATGCAATTCTCATGATCGCCTGGACGTCGGACTCGGTGGTCGGTATTACCGCGACGAGCGGAAGTGTGGATTCGCAGAGGGCTGCCGCGTCGCGTCGATAGCTTTCGAGGATGTCCGGATCGGTCACCACCGCGTCGGAGCCGAGGGCCTGCGTGAGTTCGTCGAGGATCGGCGAGTCGAGCACGAGCCTCGACGAGGGTGCAGTCATGAGTCCGAGTATGACCCTCCGTCACTGGCGGCGTCTGCGTCGTTTCGGACCAACATCAGCGCGTTGATCGGTGGATTTCGACGAATGTGCAGGCACCCACGCTCGGCATCGTCCGTGCCACCTTGACAAACCATCGTGTCGGCGGTCACAGTGATTACCGACCGAATGGACGGTGAGTTATATCCGGTTTTCGGTCGCCGAGATTGTTCGTGTTCGATCCCTTTCACCCTGCCTCATGACACTCCGAATCGCCTTCAGTATCCGAGCGCCGGAGCCCGAACGAAACGAGACAAGTCGATGTCAACACAGGTCGAGACGCCCACCGGGGTGTCGCGCGAGCACCGCCGCGCCGCGATGGCCAGCATGGTCGGAACCACGGTCGAGTGGTACGACTTCTTCATCTACGCGCAGGCGGCGTCGCTGATCTTCGCCCAACTGTTCTTCGCGCCCATGGGCTCGTCCGGGCAGCTCGTCGCCTACGTCACCATCGGCATCAGCTTCGTCTTCCGGCCTCTCGGGGCCATCGTTGCGGGGTACTTCGGTGACAAGATCGGTCGCAAGAAGGTCCTCATCGCGACCCTCACCCTGATGGGTGCGGCGACCGTCGGTATGGGACTGCTGCCGACCTACGCGACCATCGGCATCTGGGCCCCGATCATCCTGATCGTGCTGCGCATCCTGCAGGGATTCTCCACCGGCGGCGAGTGGGGCGGCGCGGCGCTGATGGCCGTCGAACATGCCCCGAAGGGCAAGCGCGGAATCTACGGTGCCGCAACCCAGATGGGCGTTCCGCTCGGCATGCTCATCGCGGTGGGAACGTTGGCGTTGTGCACCGGCTTGCTCAGTGAGGAGCAGTTCGAGGCCTGGGGCTGGCGCATCCCGTTCCTGATCAGCTTCGTGCTCATCCTCGTCGGTTTCTACATCCGACGCCGCGTCGAGGAGACTCCGGTGTTCAAGGAGCTCGCAGAACGCAAGGAGCGCAACCACACTCCGGTTCGTGCACTGTGGCGCACCAACAAGAAGCAGGTCATGCTCGCTGCGCTGTCGTTCATCGGCACCAACGGAAACGGCTACATCATCGTCGGCGGTTTCATCGTGGCGTACTCGACGCGCGAACACGGACTCGCTCGCGTGGATGTGTTGGTGGCCAGCCTGTTCGCGGCCATCGTCTGGGGAGTGTTCACTCTGCTCGGCGCACATCTGTCCGATCGCTACGCCCGCACCACGATCATGAACCTCGGCAACGCGGCAATGGTGTTGTGCGCCATTCCATTCTTCCTTCTCGTCGACACCGGTGAGTTGCACTGGATCTACGTCGCCCTCGGGCTGTTCGCCGTCGGACTCGGACTGTCGTACGGACCGCAGCCGGCTCTGTACGCCGAGATGTTCCCTGCTGCTGTGCGTTTTAGTGGAGCATCCATCGGCTACGCGATCGGCACGGTGCTCGGTGGAGCTTTCGTTCCGACGATTTCCGAGGCACTGTTCAAGGGAACCGGCACCTCGATGTCGATCTCGATCTACCTGATGATCCTGGCGGCGATCTCCTTCGTGGCAACCTCGCGAATCAAGAACCGTCGAGACGAGGATTTGAACGTCTGACCCACCGATGACGACAGCCCCGCAACCAGCAGAGGTGCGGGGCTGTCGTCGTATATGTGGTCCATACGGTGTCCGCGCTCTCCAGGAGCTCAACGAACCTGTGGCGCAGCACCTTTGCCCCAGCGCTCCAGTGCGGAAATTGCGTCACGCAAGGCGATGCCTCTCTCGGTCAGCGCGTACGCCCGAGTGTTGTGCCGGAGGGGGAGACGAGTCAACACGCCTGCCGCTTCGAGTTCGCGTAGCCGGGTCGCGAGCATGTTCGTCGGAACTCCGAGGTCGCGCTGCAGATCTCCGTAGCGTTGCGGCCCATCGAGTAGCCGTTCCACGATGAGCAGCGCCCAACGAGCGCCGACTACGTCGAGGGCGTAGGCCAGGTCACTCATTCGGCCGAATCGGTATCCGGCTTCATCCAGAACGGCGAGTAGTGGTAGCCGTCCGGGTCGTCGAACTGGCGTTGGTACATGAAGGCGTAGTCATCGGTGTCTCCGATTCGTCCACCGGCAGCGCCGGCGCGCTCGGTCAATTCGTCGACCGCCTCTCGGCTACCGAGGTCGAACGAGACCGTGACCTTCGACGGGGTGTCGGGTCCGCCGATCAGCTCCTCGGTGCCGCCCACGCTCGCGTACATCTCGCGACTGCCGAGCATGACGTACTGCCCCGGTGTGATGGCGAAGCACGACACGTTGTGATCGGACATCTCGGTGTTCAGGGTCCAACCGAGCGCAGTGTAGAAGGCGGTCGCGCGTTCCACGCTCTCGACGGGGCAGGTGATGAACAGGCTCATGTCCCCGATGCTTGCAAAATGCAAGTGCGGCGTCAAGGCCCTAACACCCAGTTTTCGGCTGTGCGCGTGGAACGGCCTAGCCGAGAGCGCCATCGTTTTGCCGTTGGAGCGCTGTGGTTGCACGCTCGACCCGAACTGTGAACGGGCCGCTCGAATACTCGACACGTATGGAGTGTGCGTTTCAATCGGCTCGCTCGACGCCACTGCGTGTGAGGACCAGTCCGGTCCCCACGACGCCGATGATGGTGATCGCCAGCGCAATCGATGACCAGCCCTCGCTGTGCCAGTACACATCTTCGAGCGTGATGATCAATGCTGCTTCGTCGACGATCAGCGCCAGGGCCACCCCGAGTACCGCTCCCATCCACGACCGTGTCCGTGGCGAACGGTCCACGAGACCGAAGACGGCGACGGCTGCCAGCAACAGAATCCCCCACAGGTAGTGGTGCAGGTGCACTCCGCCGGCGCTGATGTCGCCGACATCGCTGGTGTCGATATGTATAAGCCAGGTGACCAGCCGGGCACCGCCGAAGGTGACGGTGAATGCCAACCACGCCAGCACGATTCCGCGGCGCGCCGGGTCGATCTGTCTCCAGCGGTAGGGAAATCCGAAGCGGGCGTGCTGGGTTGTCTCGGAGTCGTCGTCAACAGGTTCGTTCGGCATCACGGTCATTGTTCCGCATCGGCGCTAACGGTCCGGTACGCGCGTTCGTGCGTCTACAGACGGTCCGCACTCAGAGTTCCACAGCGACCGGTTGCGCCGGAGGCGACCGCTCGAAGACGTGTCGTGGCAGCGCGATCGCCTCGCGCGGTATCGTCGGTTCGGTGTCGAGTCGCCGGCACTCGTATCGACCTATCCGTCTGACTTCGGATCGGTTTTTCGACGAAGGCCAGGGCGACCTCGCGTGGCCGGGGAGGATTCTGCATGGCAGCACATCGCGACACCGAGACCGCGCATTCACCGTCCACCTCGTTCTCGGAATCGATAGGACTGGTCGTCACCATGCAGTTCGCACCCATCCGACGACTCGACGACAACGCCCTTGCCGGAGCCGAACTCCAACTACGAGGCCCTGCCGGTTCTGCACTGGACTCCGCTGACGCGCTGCGCCGCGCCGCGCACCTGATGCAACAGCGACCCCAATTCGATCTGCACAAGACCACACTTGCGAACACCGCACCTGCACGCACCCTCGCCGAACACCTGCCCCTGATCCTCACCGTCGACGCGCAGTCACGCCGCGCCCTCGACGACAGCGACCGCGAACGCACATCGACGATGCTCGAACGCGTCGTCGTCACCGTCGACGCCTCAGCCGTCCTCGCCGACCCCCACCAGGCCATGGCCGCAATAGCATCCGCGCGGACCGGTGGAAAGCTGATCGCACTCGACGGCGTCGGAGACCACCCCCACGCGACGACCCTTCTGCCGTTGATCGAGCCCGACATCGTCATCACCGCAGCGGACCTGCTCACCGAAACCGGACACGACGTCGGAACCACCACTCATGCCCTCGCCGCCTACGCCGAGCGCTCCCACGCAGTGATCGTCGCCGAAGGCGTCGACACCGAAGCCACCCGCCTGGCCGCGATCACCATCGGAGCCACATACGGAACGGGGCAACTGTTCCCGGCAGTCGAAGACCCTGCCGAACTCCTCGACGAGCGGGTTGTTCCTATGCCCGCCGACCCGGTCTGGACCACACCGACCACCGACTCGAGCACCCCCTACGCGATCGCCTCGGCACACGCCACCGCCCGGCGGGGAACGAAAAAGCTGTTGATTCAGATGAGCAAATCCCTCGAAGCGCACGCCGCAGCGTCCGGATCATCGATGATCGCACTCGGCACTTTTCAACGCGCACAACACTTCACACCCACCACCTCCGCTCGATGGCATCATCTCGCAGAAACCATCGGCTTCGCCGGTGTCTACGGCGTGGGCCTACCCGCCCTCGTCGACGGAAACGTTCGACATGCCCCACTCGACCCCGGCGACCCACTCGTCCAGGAATGGACCGTCATCACCCTCGGTCCACATCACGCGGCACTTCTGTCCGCACGTGACCGCCACGACAACGGCCCTGACCTCGACCGCACTTTCGACTTCGTGCAGACCTTCGACCGTGCCACCGTCACCCAAGCCGCCCGAGCGATTCTGCGGCGCTACCCGCACTGAACGACACGCATTCGCCGGCACGCGGGCCCCATGCACGCCCGGCGGACAGCATCCTCGGTTCCAGCGACCAATGCGCACCTATGCAGATTTCAGGGACGCAGCCGCGGAGAGCGCACCGCTGACCACCGCGGGCATCATGACCTGGATATGTGATTATCCACAGTGACTGCAGACCTTCTGTCGGGTTCGACCAGTGATATGTCACAGAGCTACGACAAATAACAGGTCTGCAGTACGTTTTAGGCTATTCCGCTGGTCCGTAGGGTTGTTTTCTGGACACAATAGGTTTGACGATTGTTCAGGAATCAACCATGCCCTCGATTTTGCCCCAGAAGGGCGTCGAGGGATCAGCCAGGAGTGCGCCCATGACTACCCCTCTCCTCCCCGACGTGCCCTCGGCACGCACCATCGAATACGTAGACCGTTCCCGCTCGGTTTGCAGTGTGCCGACGGACAGGACGGGCCTCGTCCGGGGGCGAGGGCTGGACTCCGTTCACCGGTCGACGCCTTGCGCGGACGGAGCCTTGACATTGACAGCCGCGACGCCGTCGGGCTCCCCGGAACTGTGGTCCCGCTACGTCGAAGGAGCATGGGAGTCGTATTCACGCCACGGTGTCACCGCGGCTCTCGACATGGAAGAAGTGGCTTCCGGCGCAACGACAGCACTGTTCTACGTGGTGTGCGATGAGGCAGGAGAGATGCTCGGCGGCGTTCGAGCCCAGGGGCCGTACGCGATGGTCGAGCAATCCCATGTCCTCACCGAGTGGAAGGACTCGCCCGGACTGGCACCGGTTACCGACCTGCTTCGGTCTCGACTTCCCCACGGAATCGTCGAAATGAAAAGCGCGTGGGTCGATGCGGGGGCCGCAGGGCGGACGGTGTCGAATGTCCTGGCTCGAACAGCGTTGCCGACGCTCGAATTGACCGGCAGCCGGTACCTGTTCGCCAGCGCGGCCGATCACGTCCTGCGTTTGTGGGAGAGTTCCGGTGGGCGGATCGACCACGGCATCCCCGCTGCCGCGTATCCGAGCGAGCAGTACCGGACCGTCATGATGTGGTGGGACCGAACTACCCTCGCGCAGGCCGCGCAGCCCGAGGTGTGGCGCTCGATGGTCGACGAGGTCCGCGCACTGTGTGGGGACGATCGGCACGTCCTGTTCGTGGCGTAGCGGCTCGCTACATCACTGGCGTCGACCATTTTCGTGTTGCCGACCCTGTAGGGTGCCCTGCCAGCTGATCGTCAAGGTCCCCGCGTGGCAGGCGCGGTCTCGGCCGTCGGTCTTGGCTCGGTAGAGCGCGGCATCAGCGGCGCGGACGACTGCATCGAGTACTTGATCGAGACCGCCCGATTCGGTCGAAGCGAAGCTTGTCGCGGGTGACGCACCGTCATCGGACGCGGCCGGTCGCACGTCCACAGTCACCGTTCCGATACTCACGGTCACCGTGCAGTCGGACCGGACTCGGTCGAGTATCCGCCGCGTGAGCTCGTGATCCTCTCGGTGTGTGGCGAGGATCAGGAACTCTTCGCCGCCGGTCCGGGCAACCACCGCATCCGATGCGCCGACCACCGCGTGCACCGCATTCGCCAGGGTAGCGGCAACCGCGGCGAGCGTTCGGTCGCCGGCTGTGTGACCGGCTGTGTCGTTGACGGCCTTGAAGTAGTCGACGTCGACTACGAGCGCAGACAACGGTTTCCCTCGCTCGCAGGCCTCGTGCACCAGGATCCCGGCGTTCGACAGCAGTCCGCGTCGATTGACCAGACCGGTCAGCGGATCCGTGTCGGCCAGTTGTTGCAGTTTCCGGTTGACCACCGACAGTGTTCGGCGCAGGCCACCGATGAGCGCGACCGGCACCAGCACCGTGGTCACGGCGGCACCGATAGCGACCGCAGTCACCGCCCACCCGGAAGACCCCACACTGATCACCGACAGTGCCGTGGCCATCACCACCGAGACCGCGGACAGGCCGGCAGTCACACGTGGTGGTGAGCTCGATGCGGCGATGGCCGGAACGATGGCCAACATCGAGGTGACCGCACGCGTTCCTGCCGGATCCGCGATCAGGTAGGCACTGATCGCGACTCCGGTCATACCCCCGAAACCCAGGACCGCGAATTGGCGTTCGCTCAACCGCCCCACCCTGGCGGCGAAAAGCACGGTGACTGCAGTAAACGTCAGCACGGCGATGAGAACCGGAAGTGCGTTCGGCCGTAGGAATGTCGGTGACAGCAGCGCAATGGCCAACAGCGGCACCGCACCGGTGGCGCTCGCGATGACTGCGGCCGTGCGGGTGTCGAGCCGTGATCGCCAGAAGTTCGTGCGCCGACGAGGCGACTGGTCGATCACGTTCATCGAATGATTCCTCGGATCAGGGTTGGGCGAACCCCACAAACAGTATCTGTCGGAGCTCCTCGCCGGTGGTGCGCCCGCTCACACGTTTGCAGGACCGGCGGCAGGGTCGAGGCCGGTGCGTACCAACCCATCCAGATCGATCCGCCGCCGACCTGAAGGGAGTGGTTCGCCGCGGCCGAATGCCCTCACGGCAGCGGTTACAGCGGCACCCCCGAGTGCGACGTCTCCGCCGAGCTGGGGCCACGTCGAGAGCGTGCGCCCGATCTCCGGCACCGACGCAATCATTCGAGGGGTCAGCTTGCTCGGTTCGAGCAACGTCGCTGCAATTGTGCTCTTCTGCTCGATGGTCATGTCGGCCAGATCCGCGGTGTCCATTTCGGCGAGCAGTCCGTGAAACACCGGTCGGTCGGGTTCGAGATCGAAGCGTTCGATATCGAGGACGCCTCCGTCGCTGGTCTCCATCACCACAGGAATACCTCGGGCGCGGGCGTGGTGGCGGACCAGCAATTTGGTGTCGATCGAGTCGCATTCCTCGACGACGAGATCGAGTCCGTCGAGAAAGCCACCGAGCGTCTCGGCCGTCACACCGTTCGCGAAGACCTGCACATTCAGATAGGGGTCGAGCTCGGAAATTCGACGGGCTGCCACGACCGCTTTGTTCACGCCCAGATCGAGCACCGAAGTCGGGACGCGGTTGAGATTCGACAGATCGAGCTCGTCGAAGTCGGCCAGACGCAACTCCCCGCACAATCCCTCCAGTGCGAGGGTATGCGCGACGGCATGACCGACACTCAGCCCGACGATTCCCACCCGCAGACCTCTGAACCGGGCTTGCTCTTCGGTGGTGATCTTGTTTCTGTTGCGGTCCAGTCGCAGCCGATCGAAGCCGCGTGGACCGAGGACCCGCACCAGTGAGCGCCGCCATGGGTAGTACACCCACCGTGGCTCTTCCGCGAGGTCGCCGGCGATCGCGGGAAGTAGCCCACGAAGCGAGGCCAACTGGTCGGGTGTCGTGTCGACGACGCCGATGGCGGGATCGTCGATCAGACCACGGACGATCGAGTCGTGTTCGTGCTCGGACGGATCGAACACTCTGTGCTCTGACATTGCTGAGTCTCCGCATCTTTCGGATGATTGTCGCCGACGGGCGGCACTGATCACGTCCCACAGCCGGACGCGACACCAGGCTGGTTCACGTTACTGAACAACGGGCGGCAATCATTGCCAGGCTGCGGATCGCTTGATAAGAACTAATCAGACGCCGTCCATCCGCTGTGGTGAAGCCCGCGTACGGACAACGCGCCCGCGTGCCGCGGCACAGGGAACGAAAGTCTCTGTGTACGTGCAGCGGTGGTACCGAGAACGTGGGGTGAGAATTGGGCGTCGACAGGGGCTTCGACGAGCGTTTCAGCTCACTGACCTCGATCTTTCAGCCGATCGTCGACTCGAGGACCGGGCTGGTCGTCGCGCACGAGGCACTCACCCGGTGGCCGGCGTTTCCGGACACCTCGCCCGAACAGATCTTCGACATCGCTCGGACCATGGGGATGGTCGACGAGCTGGACCGCAGATGCATAGCGTCGGCAGTCACCACAGCGGCACAGTTCACCCCTGCAGACCACGCGCCGCGTACGTTGTTCGTCAACATCGAAGCCGAAGCGATGTCCTCCGAGAACTCGTCGGCCTCGGTCCGCCGCCTCAGCCAGTTGCTCCGCGCAGGCGGCTCCCAGGTTCGGCCGGTTGCGGAATTCCCCGAACGCTCCCTGCTCACCGACCCTGCACGCCTGCTCAGATCGGCGGACCGACTCCGACGTGACGGAGTCACCATCGCTCTCGACGACGTCGGTGCCGACCCCGACTCTCTGGTACTGCTGCCCCTTCTGGCACCGGAAGTGATCAAACTCGACAGATCGTTGCTCGACGACGACCTCCCCGGCGACAAGCTCGCCACCTTGCTCGCCGCGCTCGCATACTCGAGCCGGTTCGAGGTGACACTCATCGCCGAAGGAATCGAAACCGAGAGACAGAAGGACAAAGCCTTGGCGTGGGGTGCCGACTACGGGCAAGGGTTTCATCTCGGCCGTCCCGGCCCCCTCGATGCATCCCCGACCTCCTCCTTCCCTGTGCAGCCACGCCCTCCTGTGACGAGACCGTTGACGGACATTCTCGACGACCGCGCCACCGACACGACGTCGATCTCGCTCCTCACGTCCATCTCCGACCATTTGCTCGACTTCGCGATGACGACCACCGAGACTCTGACGATCGTTGTCGCGTTCCGCGAACCGGAATTGTGCAGCGCAGACATGGCGCGCAAACTGCAGCGTCTGGCGCGCCGACACCCGTACGTCAAAGCGCTCGACGCACCGCGCGCACTGTTCACTGCCACCGATGGGGTGCGCCACGCCGACCTGGTTCAACCCTCGGAAAGAATCGGTGCCATCGCCGTCATCGGCCAACGGTTCTACTGCGCCCTGGTCGCCGCCCCGCTCGACCCCGATGCTCCAGCGTCGCCGTCGAACGAGTGGAGGTATTTCTTCAGCACCGATCCGGCCCAGGTCTGCGACTCTGCGCGCACACTGATCGTGCACAGTTCGAGCCCCACCCGACCCGGGCCCGACCTGACATCGGGTCGACCATGACGAAACCTGTTCCGGCAGCGGTCAACTGTGCGCGTGCAGCGGACGTCCCGAGAGTGTCATCATCGCCTCACCGAGTGCCTCGTTCTGCGTGGGGTGAGCATGCACGAAACTCCCGACTTCTGATGGCAGTGCTTCCCATGCCACGGCGAGTTGTGCCTCGCCGATCAGCTCGCCCACGCGGTCGCCGACGAGGTGAACACCGACAACCGGGCCGTCGTCACGGGCTCGAATCACTTTGACTCCGCCGGCGGTGGACAGGATGCGGCTCTTGCCGTTGCCGCCGAGGTCGTAGACAACGGAGGTCACTGTGCCGTATTTCTGCTCCGCGGCCTTTTCGGTGAGTCCCACCGATGCGACCTCCGGGTGTGAATAGGTCACGCGCGGAATGAGATCGCCGTCGATGCGTGCCGGTGCGAGGCCGGCGATGTGCTCGGCGACGAACATGCCGTGCTGAAATCCGCGGTGTGCCAACTGATATCCCGCCACGATGTCGCCGACGGCATAGACGCCGTCCACGGTGGTGAGCAGATTGTCGTCGACGCTTACGAAGCCGCGTTCGGTGGCGATGCCCTGCTCGATCAGGCCGAGGCCGTCGGTGCGGGGTCCGCGTCCGACGGACACCAGGACGAGGTCGGCCGAGAGGGTGTCCCCGGACGACAGTGACACAGAGACTGCGTCGGGAGATTCGGTGACGGACTCGACCTTGGTGCCGATACGAATGTCGATGCCGCGCTTGCGTAATGCCTTGGTCAACTGCTTCGAGGACCATTCGTCTTCGCCCGGCACGATGCGATCGAGCGCCTCGACGACGGTGACCTGGGCACCGAACGATGCCCAGATACTGGCGAATTCGATACCGATCACACCGCCGCCGAGCACGACGACCGACTCCGGTACCCGATCGAGTGCCATCGCCCCGTCACTCGTGAGCACGCGAGGCCCCAGTTCGATACCGGGGATGGTGCGTGAATACGACCCGGTGGCGAGAACCAGCGAGCCCCCGGTGATGCGTCGACCGTCGACCTCGACGGTGCGAGGACCGACCATCTGGCCACGACCGGAGACGATCTCGATACCGGGACGCTTCAGCAATCCCTGCAGACCTGCGTACAGGCCGGCGACCACGCTGCGCTGATAGCCCAGAGCCGCGGGCATGTCCACACCAGTGAACGATGCCGTGACGCCGACATGCGCCGAACCGCGCACTGCATCGGCAACCTCGGCGGTGTGCAGCAGCGCCTTGGTGGGGATGCATCCGCGATGCAGGCAGGTACCGCCGAGCTTGTCTTCCTCGACCAGCGCGACCGAGAGGCCGAGTTGTTCGGCACGCAGGGCGCACGAATAGCCGCCCGACCCTCCACCAAGAATGAGAACGTCCACGTCGCTCATCGGACGGATCCCAATGCCACGACGGGGTTCTCGACAAAATCGGCCACGGTGCGCAGGAACCCGCCTGCCACTCCGCCGTCGCACACGCGGTGATCGAACGCCAACGACAACTGCGCGGCCTTGCGGACGGCCAATTGGCCGTCGACCACCCAGGGACGGTCGATGATGCGGCCGATGCCCAGGATCGCGGCCTCGGGGTGGTTGATGATCGCGGCCGAGCCGTCGACCCCGAACACTCCGTAGTTGTTGAGGGTGAACGTTCCGCCGCTCAGCCGGGCTGCGGGCAGTGAGCCGGTTCGCGCGAGTTCGGTCAGCTCGGCCAGCCGTTCGGACAGTTCCTTCAGGTCGGCCTTGTCGGCCTGGGGCACAACGGGAACCATCAGTCCACGGTCGGTCTGCGCGGCGATGCCGAGTCCGACATTCTCGTAACGCAGGATCTCGCCTGCAGCGGTATCGACCGTGCTGTTGAGCTCCGGGAACTTGGCCAGCGCGATCATCGTGAGCTTCGCGAGGACCGCCAGCAGCGTCACCTTGACGCCGTCGATGGAGGCATCGAGGTCGCGCCGGGCCTGCATCAGAGCCGTCGCGTCGACGTCGACCCACACCGTGGCCTCGGGAATCTCCGCACGACTGCGAGAGAGCTTGTCTGCGATTGTCTTACGAATACCGGTGATCGGGATTCGCGTGACGCCCTCGGCACTGGGAGTGCTCGAGGTCAGTGCCCGCTCCACATCCGCGCGGGTGATGACTCCATGGCCGCCGGCAGTATCGATACTCGCTAGATCGAGCCCACCTTGCAACGCCATGCTCCGAACGATGGGGGAGAGCACCTTCGGCGCATGTGAGTGGAAATTCGTAGCCTGGGTCGAGTTTCCGCTCACCTGCGGCGCAGCCGCTCTCTGCTGCGGCGGAGCCGCACTCCGCTTGCGACGACCGGTCGGGCCGTGTCCTGTGCCGTAGCCGATGAGCACATTGCCCGAGCCTGCGCGTTCTTCCTCGCGGTACCGCTCATGGGCGGCAGGCGTATCGGCGATAGCGCCGCCGGTGATGCTGATCAGCGGCGCGCCGACGGCCAGTGAAGTGCCCTCGGCCGCATGCAGTTCGCCGACCACACCCTCGAAGGGACACGGCACCTCGACGGACGCTTTTGCAGTTTCGACCTCGACGACGACCTGATCGATGGTGACGGTATCGCCGGGCTTGACCTTCCACTCGACGATCTCGGCCTCGGTCAGTCCCTCACCGAGATCGGGGAGCAGGAACACCTGCATGCTCATACCGTGACCGCCTTGCTGAGATCGGGAGCATCGTTCCACTGCAGCCGGTCCATCGCGTCGAGTACGCGGTCTGCGGACGGCAGGTGGAAGTGCTCGAGTTTCGGTGCCGGGTAGGGAATATCGAGTCCGGCAACGCGGAGTACAGGGGCGTGCAGGTGATGGAAGCAGCGCTCGGATACGCGTGAGGCGATCTCGGCAGCGACGCCGGCGAAGCCCTGCGCCTCCTGAATCACGATGCAGCGTCCGGTCTTACGAACCGAGGCCGCGACGGTCTCGTCGTCGAACGGATTGAGCGATCGCAGATCGATCACCTCGACGCTCCGGCCGTCCTCGGCCGCGAATTCCGCGGCCTGCATGGCGACCGACACGGTGGGTCCGTAGGCGAGAAGCGTGACGTCGGTACCGCCTCTGCGTACGACCGCCGTGCCGATCGGCTCGGTGTTTCCCAATTCGATGTCGTCCTTGGAGAAGTACAGCCGCTTCGGTTCGAGAAAGATCACCGGATCGGGATCCGCGATGGCGTCACGCATCAGTGAGTACGCGTCGGCTACGGTGGACGGGGAGACGACCTTCAGCCCCGGGGTGTGGGCGTAGTAGGCCTCGGACGAGTCGCAGTGGTGCTCGACGCCGCCGATGCCGCCCGCGAACGGGATGCGAATGACCATCGGGGCGGTGAGCGAGCCACGAGTTCTGTTGCGCAGCTTGGCCACATGGGAGACGATCTGCTCGAATGCCGGGTAGGCGAACGCGTCGAACTGCATCTCGACGACGGGCTTGTAGCCCGACACCGCCATTCCGATCGCGAATCCGACGATGCCCGACTCGGCGAGCGGGGTGTCGAAGCAGCGGTCGTCGCCGAAGTCGCGGGTCAGTCCGTCGGTGACGCGAAAGACGCCGCCGAGTGTGCCGACGTCCTCGCCGAAAACAACGACCTTTTCGTCCTCGGTCAACGCGTCGCGCAGGGCGGCGTTGAGGGCTCCGGCCATGGTGATCGTGGTCATGACAGTTCTCCTGCTGCGATTTCGGCGGCGACCTGATTGCGCTGGTCGGTCAGGCCGGGGGTGGGGGAGGAGTAGACGAACCGGAACAGATCGTCGGGGTCGACGTCCTGCTCGACGTTCATGCCGGCGCGAAGTGCTGCGGCGTCGGCGTCGGCGGATACCGTCATCTGCTCGCGGAGCTCGTCGGTGAGGATTCCTCGGCCTTCGAGGTAGGAATCCAAGCGCGAGAGCGGATCTCGGGCCAACCATCCTTCGACCTCGTCGGCCTTGCGGTAGCGGGTGGCGTCGTCGGCATTGGTGTGGGCGTCCATGCGGTAGGTGTGCGCCTCGACGACCACCGGTCCTTTGCCCGCGCGGACGTACTTCACTGCCTCGTCCATGACGGCCATCATCGCGACGGGGTCGTTGCCGTCGACCTGTTCGCTACCGATGCCGTAGCCGACGCCCTTGTGCGACAACGACGGAGCCGCGCTCTGACGCGCGAGCGGAACGCTGATCGCAAAACCATTGTTCTGGACCAGGAAGATGACCGGGGCCCGGAAGACGGCGGCGAAGTTCAGGGCCTCGTGGAAGTCGCCCTCGCTGGTTGCGCCGTCTCCGCAGAACGCCAGCGCGATGGTGTCTCGTCCCTGCTTGGCCTCGGCGTACGCGAAACCGGTCGCGTGCAGCAATTGTGTTGCCAGCGGTGTGCATTGGGGAGCGACCTTGTAGGCGGCCGGGTCGTAACCACAGTGCCAGTAACCGGCGAGCATACCGAGCAACTCCACCTGGTCGACGCCTCGCGCCGCGAGAGCCATCGAGTCCCGGTATGTCGGGAACATCCAGTCCTGCTCACCCAGGCAGAGGGCTGCGGCGATCTGGCAGGCTTCCTGTCCACGCGAGGAGGGATAGACCGCGAGCCGGCCCTGCTTGGTCAATGCCGTTGCCTGCTGGTCGAATCGGCGGCCGTGCACCATCGAGCGATACATCTCCAGCAGCCGTTCGTCGGACGGGCGCGCATACCGTGCGGCGCTGTCGACGCCTGTCCCGTCGGGTGCGAGATACTGCACGGGACGGTCGGCGGGCATGAACTGTTGATAGGACGTTGCCGGAACCTTCTCGACGGTCGTCATGGCGCACTCTCCTGAAATCGGCTTGTACGGCGATTCTGGCCGATTCGGTGAGGAAGAAGTCCTATGGTCGTAGAATTGCAGACATATGGCTACCGATCCTCGCGTACACCAGCGATATGTCCGATCAGTGCATGGAACGACCAGGTAGGAGCGGACGAATGGACGACGTCTCGAGGCGTGTGGAGTTGGACGACACCGATCGGCGCATCCTCACCGAGTTGACCGCCGACGGTCGGGTCTCGATGCGGGTACTGGCCGATCGATTGAATCTCTCTCGTGCACATACGTATACGCGTGTCGATCGGTTGAAGGACTCGGGGGTCATCGAGCGGTTCACCGTGCAGGTCGACCATGCGGCGTCAGGGCTGGGGACCTCGGCGTTCATTGCGCTGTCCATCCGTCAGGATTCGTGGCGGACCGTGTCCGAGGGTTTGCGTGCAATGGAATTCGTCGACCATTTCAGTTTGCTCGGTGGCGATTTCGACGTCTTGGTGCTCATCAGGACTCCCGACAACGAGAGTTTGCGGCAGGTGGTGCTGGAGGGTTTGCAATCACTCGACGGAGTCCGCGCGACTCGCACGTGGTTGATCTTCGACGAGGATCGAGGCGGTCTGGGACGCACGACGCCGCCCACCGAACGCTGACGGTGGGCGGCGTCGAACAGATCACGAGTCAGAAGTTGCCGCGAGCGTCCTGCTCACGCTCGATGGCCTCGAACAAGGCCTTGAAGTTGCCGATGCCGAAGCCGAGCGAGCCGTGGCGTTCGATCAGCTCGAAGAACACCGTGGGGCGATCGACCAGAGGCTTGGTGAAGATCTGCAGCAGATACCCGTCCTCGTCTCGGTCCACGAGAATTCCACGCTTCTGCAGTTCTTCGATCGGTACCCGGACGTTGCCGATGCGGGCCCGCAGTTCCGGGTCCTCGTAGTACGAATCGGGGGTGGCGAGAAATTCGACGCCCGCTGCGCGCAGGGCATCGACCGAAGACAGGATGTCGTTGGTCGCGAGCGCCAGATGCTGTGCGCCCGGGCCTCGATAGAAGTCGAGGTACTCGTCGATCTGCGATCGCTTCTTGGCGACGGCCGGCTCGTTCAGCGGGAACTTCACGCGGTGGTTGCCGTTGGAGACGACCTTGCTCATCAACGCCGAGTAGTCGGTTGCGATGTCGGCTCCGACGAACTCGGCCATGTTCGTGAATCCCATGACGCGGTGATAGAAGTCCACCCACTCGTCCATCTTGCCCAACTCCACGTTGCCCACCACGTGATCGAGGGCCTGAAAGATCCGCTTGGGAGCGCCTACCGGTCGCTGCAGTGTCGACGTCCGCGGCACGTAGCCGGGGAGGTATGCGCCGGTGTACCGGGATCGGTCGACCAACGTGTGCCGGGTGTCGCCGTAGGTGGCGATGGTCGCAGTCCGCACCGTGCCGTGCTCGTCGGAGATATCGGTTGGTTCCTGCAGTACTCGCGCGCCCTGCGCCCGCGCATGCTCGATGCATCGATCCACATCCGGGACGGCCAGTGAGATGTCGATGACGCCGTCGCCGTGGCGGGTGTGGTGTGCCACCAGGTCGCTGTCAGGATCGACGGCTCCCGTGATGACGAATCGCACTGCGCCCGACTTGAGTACGTACGCGTGGTGGTCGCGCTGACCTGTCGTCGGGCCGGAGTACGCCACCAATTCCATGCCGAAGGCGGACTGGAAGAAGTGCGTGGTCTGCGTCGCGTTGCCGACGACCCACACGATGGCGTCCCAGCCGCTGACCGGAAAGGGGTCGCGTTTGTCGTCGTACTCGACCAGGCCGACGAGCTGTCGGAGCTGATCGGCGTCGAGGTCGGCCAACCGTTCGTCGTCGTTGAGAATGCTGTCGAGGCTCATTGAATCTCCCTGTTGCCGAGCTGGCGTCGTGTCGACCAGTTGTTCCGTCGAGCAAAACATCTGGCGGATAGGTCGTCAATCGACCTCGTTTCTACTGTCTCAGCTGTACGGATAGCGCAGACGATCTCTCGTTTTGCTATACGATATGTCTAGAAAATACGATGACCACCGAGGTGCACGATGGAACCGACGCTCGACAAGCTGGACCGCGCAATACTCGCTGCGCTGCAGGACAATTCGAGAATCGGGGTGCTCGAGCTGTCACGGAACCTCGGGGTGGCACGGGCGACGGTGACAGCGAGGCTGCAACGGCTGGAGGACAGCGGCGTCATCACCGGCTATCGACCGCGAATCGGTTTGGCTGCAGCAGGTTACGGGGTCCAGGCGTTCGTCACTTTGGAGATCGCGCAAGGTGCGCTCGGCGACGTCGTCGCTGTGCTCGAGCAGATCCCCGGCGTCCTGGAAGCCTTCGCCACCACGGGTGCCGGTGATGTGTTGTGCCGAGTCGCGGCTGCCTCACACGACGATCTGCAACGAACTCTTATCGTACTCAACCAGTCTCGTACGATCGCCCGGTCGACGAGTGTGGTGGTGCTTTCGGAGCTGGTCGAGTTCCGAACGATGCCGCTGCTGAACACCGCAGAGACCGATCGAACGCCGAAAGCCCCCGCCTACCGACCCTCGCGGGAATGAGGGCGGTGAGCAGGGGCGTGTCGGTTCGCCGAGTCAGGTGACCGACGGTGCAACCACAGTCAGAAGCCAGACCGTCGGCGGGGCGAGCAGAACGACGAGTCCGCAGTACCCCAGCATCTTTCGCTGGAATCGGGCCTTGTCGTCCACTCGTGCTTCGGCCAGGACCATGACACCGTTGGTGGAGAACGGGCTGACGTCGACCACCGTCGCCGAGAAAGCAATGGCAGCAACGAATCCGATGGCACCCAGCTCACCGGCGGCGAGCATCGGTGCAGCGAGGGGTAGGGCGATACCGATGGTGCCGATCGACGATCCGAATGCCGAGATGATGGCCACCGCGTAGCAGAGGATCAGTGCCGTCAGCAGTGGTGAGCCGAGGGCCGACGCGGCGTCGCCGAGGAATCCCAGTGTGCCGTTCTGGGTCATGACCGTCATGTAGGTCTGGACGCCGCAGACGAGGACCACGGCGGGCCAGGCGATGTTGTCGACCACCTTGGGGTGGGTCTTGGGTGCCAACAGCAGCAGCACCACCGACACGCAGATCGCGCTGACGCCGATGTCGACACCCAAGGTCACCGACAGCAGTACCAGGGCGGCGATGCCGAGGAGCGTGAGGATACGCACTCGATTCAGCGGAACGGGCTGATCGGGAACCGTTGTGACCGAGGCAGCTTCGATGGGATCGGCCTCGACTTGCACTGCGGTGCCGCCACCGCTGCCCTCGGGCAACCCGGTGTGGCCCGGACGCGGTCCGGACGGCGTCGGCAGCCCGCCCGCCTGGTCGCGCAGGTCCTGAACGTCGAACGCACGGGTTCGATCTGTGATCAGGTCGCGGCCGAGAACGAGGAAGAGCACGAGAGCGATGAAGGTGTTGAGCACGAACGGGATGAGGAACAGGGCCAGCGGATGTGAGCCGACTCCGGTGGAATCCATCAGGCCGTTGACGAAAGCGCCGTACAGGTTGATCGGGGAGAAGCAGCACGCAAGAGCGCCGTGGCTCACGACCATGCCCATGAGGAAGGGATTGATGTTGTTGCGCTTGGCCAGTGGCATCGCGATCGGTGCCAGCATGCCGACGGCGAGAACGGAGCCGAGGGCCATCAGCAGCCCGGACAGCAGGAACATCATCCACAGAATGGCCCAGCGTCGCCCGCCCACCAGTCGGAGGGAACGATCGATGACGACGTCGATGGTTCCGTTGGCTTTGGCGATGGCGAACAGCAAGGTGATGCCGCCGACGATGATGAACGTACTACCGGGGAATGCGTCGATGATGTCGTCGATGGGGATGCCGGATATCGCGCCACCGATGAGGAACGCGCCGGCGAAGGCGAGTAGACCCATGTTGATGGGAGTGATCGTCGCGACCGTGAAGATGGCGATGAGGGCGACGATCGAGATTGCGTAGACCATGGCTGGCCTTTCGGACGGAGGATGAGGTTGTGCCGCGGAGGAAGCGGCGATGCGCGGGCCGGAGCCCGCCTGATCACAGTGCGGAGGCGGGGGTGGGGAGAGGTAGGGCGCGATCGACCACTGCACGAGCGAGATCGGCAGCGGCGGTGAGACCGTCAGTGTCGATACCGGTGTCGATTCCGGCGCGATGGAACGTATCCACGAGCTGTTCGGTGGCCAGGTTTCCGTGCGCGCCCGGGGCGAAGGGACAACCGCCGTACCCGGCGAGTGCGCTGTCGAAGTATTCGATCTCGAGGTCGAGTACTGCACGTACCGCTGTGTCGAGGGCCTGATCGTGAGCGTTGTGCAGATGCAGGCTGATTGTCAACTCGGGCAACGCTGTTCGTACGGCGTCGACACCGGTCAGTACCTGGTCGGTGGTGGCGATCCCCAGCGTGTCGGCCAGACCGAGGCTCGATACACCGATGTCGGCCATGCGTTCACACACTTCGACGAGCCGCTCGGGCGTGATGACGCCGTCGAACGGGCACACGAATGCGGTACTGACCCCGCCGATGAATGTGCGGTCCGGATGCAGTGCGACAGCGGAACTCAGATCGCGCAAGGCGTCGTCGGGCGAGCGTCCGGCGTTGGCGCGGCTGTGGCTCTCGCTGGCGGACGTCACGATCTGGATCACGTCGATGTCCGTCTCGGCTGCCCGGTGGACACCGCGACTGTTCAAAGTCAGTGCACTGTAACGACTTCTGTCTCGGCGGGGTGCGAGTCTCACGACTTCCTCGGCGTCGGCCATCTGCGGCACCCGGGTGGCAGAGACGAACGACGCGATCTCGAGCGAGGTGATGCCCGACGCAAGGGTTGCATCGAGCACCGCCAGCTTGTCCGCGGTGGGGACGATGCACTTCTCGTCCTGCAGACCATCGCGGAGATAGACGTCGGTGATGTTGACGCGCGGCATTTCAGATCACCTTCCTGGCGCGGAGATCGTCGAGCTGCTCCTCGGTGAGACCGAGTGTGCGGCCGAGAACATCGTCGGTGTGCTCGCCCAGATCCGGGCCCGCCCACTTGACGGCGGTGGCGGTGTCGCCGAAGCGCGGAACCACTCCGGGAAAGCGCACTTCCTCGGTGCTGCCCTGTTCCACCGAGACTTTCAGAGGCTGCACCATGCCGCGGGCGACGAAGTGCTCGTCCTCGGCGATCTGGCCTGCGTCGAATACCTCTCCGACGGGAACGCCTGCAGCACCGAGCTCGTCGACGACCACGGAGGTGGGGCGCGCCGATGTCCACGACGAGATCGCCTCGTCGAGCTCGGCCTCGCGCTGAAATCGTCTGTCGCCGTCGGCCAAGTCGGGGTCCGCGGCCAGGTCTGCTCGGCCGACCGCGGTCATGAGCCGGCCGAACACGCTGCTCGAGTTACCGGCGATCATGACGCTGCCGTCCTGGGATGGGTAGATCCCGCTGGGGACCACGCCGGGAAGATTGCCCGCTGTGCGCTGGCGGACGGTGCCGTATGCGTCGAAGTCCGGGACCAGTGATTCCATGGCCATGAACACTGCTTCGTAGAGTGCGACGTCGGCGACCTTGGGCCGAGAATGATCTCCGCTGCGTTCTCGAGCGAGCAGCATCACCAGAGCGCCGACAGCTCCGTGGAGTCCGGCCAGGACGTCTCCGATGGGTGCGGCCGGGCGCACCGGGTCGCGATCTGCGTGCCCGGTGACGTGGCGAAGTCCGCCGAAAGCCTCTGCGACACCTCCGAATCCCGCGCGATCGCGATGGGGGCCGGTTTGACCGTAGCCCGAGATCCGCACCAGGACGACGTCGGGATTGACTGCCTGCAGACGATCGGGCCCGAGACCCCACCGCTCGAGTGTGCCGGGTCGAAAGTTCTCGACGACGACATCGGCGGTTTCGACCAGGCGCAGCGCCAGATCGCGGCCGTCGTCGGTTCGAAGGTCGAGGGTCACAGAATGCTTGTTGCGGGCAATGGTCCGAAACATCATGGAGGTGTCTCCGCGGCTTCGACGCCAGCCGCGGAGTTCGTCTCCGACGCCGGGGCGTTCGATCTTGATGACTTCGGCACCGAAGTCGGCGAAAAGACGACTGGCGAACGGTGCGGCGATGAAGTTGCCCAGCTCGATCACACGGATTCCGTGCAATGGGCCGTTCTCGGTAGTGGTGGACACCGGTGGTCACTCCCTGCAGTTGGGTAGTAGGTCCGAGTGAAGATGTCGATTATCATTATTTGATAAATACATTATCTTCTGGTAGGAATGACCATAGTGTGCTGGATCACTGATGACAAGCACTGTGACGTGGATTCCAGAAATAGCTGTACCGATGGAAGGAAACGGGAACTCATGACCGATACGAGCTCAGGGTCGATGCTGCTCGCGCTCGAATGCGGATCTCCGAACGTCGACGCGTCCGCGTGGGTCGCCCCCACTGCGACGCTCGTCGGACGAGTGAATCTGGGGCCGGACAGCAGTGTCTGGTATCGGGCCGTTCTCCGCGCCGACACCGAAGAGATCACGGTCGGCAGTGGGTCCAATATTCAGGATGGCGTTGTCGCACATGTGGATCCGGGCTATCCGCTCACGATCGGTGCGAACGTGAGTGTGGGACACAATGCCGTCCTGCATGGTTGCGCCGTCGGCGACGGAACACTGGTCGGCATGGCTGCCGTCATCATGAACGGCGCAGTGGTGGGAGAGAACTGCCTCGTTGCAGCAGGCGCGCTGGTGACCGAAGGCGCTCGTATTCCGCCCAGATCATTGGTGGCGGGTGTCCCCGCCAAAGTTCGGCGGGAATTGACCGACGAGGAGGTCGAGCACTGCACGGCCAACGCGCTCACCTACCGCACCTTGGCCGGAGTCCACCGTGGTGCTCGGCGCTGCTGACGACGTCGCGGATCGGTCCGACACCTATGCTGCGTAGTCAGTGTCGGTCAGGTCGCCGGTGCAGTGCCGGAATCGAAAACGGAGGTCGACAGCAGTGACGGACGGTAGCGCCGACACCACCACCGGGGTTCTGGCTCGGGCCGCAGCGATTCTCAACGCCGTCGAGGCGTGTCCGCGGACCACCGGCGACCTCGCCAAGATGCTGGGTCTGTCTGCATCGACGGTCTATCGGCTGGTCGGCGAGATGGTGCGGTACTCGATGCTGCGCCGGGACAACGACGGTCTTGTTCATCCCGGTGATCGCTTCGGTACGTCCACTCTCGGCGGACTCGCGGTGCCGATTCTCAGGCGTCTGCGGCAGGAGACCGGCGAATCCGCGCAGCTGTGGGTACTCCGGGGATCGCATCGGTTGTGTCTGGTGTCGGAGGATTCGGAGCACGAACTCCGGGCGTCCTTGCCCGCGGGGGCGCTACTTCCGCTCGGAGCGGGGTCGGCCGGTCACGTGTTGGCAGGCGACCTCGACGCCGACGCCGAGCGTCGGGCCCGCGGGTGGTGGGAATCGGCGTCGGAGCGAACCCCGGGCCTGACCTCGGTGAGTGCACCGGTCCGCCGGGACGAGCGCATCGTCGCCGCCGTCTGTGTCGCGGGTCCGATCGAGAGGGTGGCGACGTCGGCCGGACTGCTGTGGGGGCAGGCCGTGCGCGACGCAGCGCTGGAGATCGAGAAATCTCTGGTCGTGCGATCCGAGTGGTAGCCAGTCGTTCAGGCCGGCGTGATCCGGCCCCGGACGTCACCGAAGCCGATGCGCGAGCCGTTCGGCCCCGGGGCGCTGGCGGCAATGACGACCTCGTCGCCGTCCTCGAGGAAGGTGCGGGTCTCCGCGCCGAGTGACACTGGTTCCTTACCACCCCAGGTGAGTTCGATGAAGGCACCGCGCTGATCCTTCTCGGGTCCCGAGATGGTGCCCGAGGCGAACAGGTCACCGGTTCGGCTGGTTGCGCCGTTGACGGTCTCGTGCGCCAGCATCTGCGCCGGCGACCAGTACATCGCACTGTAGGGCGGGTGGGACACGGCATGGCCGTTCCACGAGACCGTCAGATCGATGTCCAAAGCCCACGAACGAGATTCGCGGAGGTACTCGAGCGGCTCCGGATCCTGAACCGGCGTCGAGGTTCGCGCGTGTTCGAGCGCGAGCAGGGGAACCACCCACGGTGAGATGGACGTCGCGAAACTCTTGCCGAGATTCGGCCCCAGCGGCACGTACTCCCAGGCCTGGATGTCGCGAGCCGACCAGTCGTTGACGACGACGGCACCGAACACGTGCTCGGAGAACCGATCCGGCGGTATGGGCCCGTTGGACGGAACACCGACGACGAAGCCCATCTCGGCCTCGATATCCAGTCGCCGACTCGGACCGAACGTGGGCGACGCCTCGTCGGGTGCCTTGCGCTGACCGCACGGCCTCCTGACGTCGGTACCGGAGACGAACACCGTGCCGGCCCGGCCGTGATACGCAACGGGCAGGTGCTTCCAATTCGGTAGCAGCGGTTCGGCATCGGGGCGAAAGAGTCGACCGAGGTTGGACGCGTGGTGCTCGGAGGCGTAGAAGTCCACGTAGTCGGCCACCGCGAACGGCAGGTGCATCGTGACATCGGAAACGGACACGATTGCGTCCGTGGGGGTGGTGCGACTGATGAGCATGTCGGTGACGGACGTGCGCACCTCCACCCAGCGGGTGCGTCCACGGGACATGAACGCATTGAGGCTGGGCGAGGCGAAATCGGGATCGTCCACAGCGACGGAAAGATCGATCACGGTGTCGCCGTACCGAACTCCTACGCGTGCGTCGGTACCGGGAGTGCTGAAGATGCCATAGGGGAGGTTGTCGATTCCGAACTCGGAATCGGCGGGGATGTCGATGTGCGTCATGGACGGCGCTCCTGATGTACGGGGGTGGGGCTCACAGGGGTGGCACGAGGCCGAGGGCGACGAGATCGTCGAGGGGTTCGCGGACGCTGCAGGTACCGAAGGAGGCGAAAGCGCGTTGGCCCTCGATCCCGGCGACGAGCCCGGCGAGGACGTCTGCATCGCGGATCGCCAGTATCTTCTCGAGCTCGCCGACTCGCGCGCCGCTGTGGGCGGCCTGCGCCGCGAGGATCACGTTGAGGAAGCCGTGTTGCTCGAACCCGTTGTCGGGATCGGTGTTACGAGCCGCATGGTGCAAGCCCGCGGTGGCTTTGAAGTGGACCTCACGCTGCGCGGCCTCGTAGATGGACGCGGCGAGCTCCTGCTCGTCCGGGTACAGGTCGGCCGTGACTCCGCCGGTTCTGAATTTGGCGCGATAGCCGAACTCGTCGACTGCATCGAAGATGGCGTCTCGTCGGGCATCCCGGGGAATCTCGACGTAGATGTCGATGTCCTGAGTGATGGTGCGCAGGGCATCGATGTCGGTGCCGTCGGGGACTGCCACTTCGATGGCCACGACGGTCACCCCGGCCGTGCGGTCGGCAGCGCGTAGGCCGGCCTCGACACTGCCTGGTCCGGCAGGTGCGGTCAACGCCACCTCCATCCGGGTACCCAGGTCGAGTTCGGTCACCCGGTCCATGGGAACGACCAGCGGGCCCACCAGGTCGGCGAAGGCGCTGGCCCGGTACTCGAGGTGTTGTGCCACAGCAACATCGAGCGGCGCATCGCCGGGAGGGAAGACAGCGGCGTCGTCGCACAGACGATGGAAGAACTTCGGGATCATCGGTTCGGTCCCCGGCCGGCCCACGTCCAGGCATAGCCGGTGTCCTCGCACGCGAGCGCACCTTCGCCGAGTTCGAGCGGGCGGAACGTATCGACCATGACGGCCAGTTCGTCGAAGAACTCGGCACCGATGCTGCGTTCGTACGCACCGGGTTGCGGTCCGTGAGCGTGACCGCCCGGATGCACCGAGATCGATCCCTGCCCGATCCCCGAGCCCTTACGGGCTTCGTAGTCGCCGCCGACGTAGAACATGATCTCGTCCGAGTCGACGTTGGAGTGGTAGTACGGCACCGGAATCGCCAGCGGGTGGTAGTCGACCTTGCGCGGAACGAAATTGCAGATCACGAAGTTGGCCCCCTCGAACGCCTGGTGCGCCGGTGGTGGTTGATGCACTCGGCCGGTGATCGGCTCGTAGTCGGAGATGTTGAACGTGTACGGGTACAGGCACCCGTCCCACCCCACCACGTCGAACGGATGCTGCGGGTAGACGTAGCGCGTTCCGACGATGCCCGTCGAACCACGATGTTTGACAAGCACTTCCACGTCCGTTCCCTCCGCGAGCAGAGGCTCGGATGGACCGTGCAGATCGCGCTCGCAGTAGGGCGCGTTCTCGAGCAGCTGGCCGAACTTCGACAGGAAGCGCTTCGGTGGCGCGATGTGGCTGTTGGCCTCGATGGCGTACGCGCGCAGGGTGCCGTCGGGAATCCAACGGTGCGTCGTCGAACGCGGAATGAGCACGTAGTCACCCTGCTGTGCCTGGAGGGTTCCGAATACCGTTTCCACTGCAGCAGAACCGGATTCGATATACACCATCTCGTCACCGATCGAATTGCGATACAGCGGTGAGGTTTTCGACGCGACGACATAGGACAGTCTGACGTCGGCGTTACCGAGGACGAGTCGCCGGCCGGTGACGACGTCGGTGTCGGCGACGACGGAGTCCGGGAACAGCTCGTGCAACGTCAGGTGTCGCGGCTTCAGCGGATGGTTCGGCGTCGTCGATTGATCGGGAAGCTCCCAGACCGTGGCATCGACGATGGCCGAGGGAATGTGGCGGTGATAGAGGAGAGACGAGTCCGAGGAGAAGCCCTCTTCGCCCATCAGTTCCTCGAAGTAGAGGTTGCCCTCTGGAGTTCGATGCTGGGTGTGCCGCTTCGGCGGCACCGATCCGAGCTGGCGGTAATAGGCCACGTCGTCGCTCCTGGGTCGAGTTCACCGGATGTAGTAAATACATTAACTATTTCGACGTGATCTACGCAACCGTCAGTTCCGTCCGCGGACGTCGAACTGGCTTCGATTGGTGATCAGCTTGGTCAACAACATCACCAGAATCCGCTGCTCGGGCTCGGTGAGCGCGCTGGCCCACGCGTTCTCCCGCTCGTTCTGCTCGGCGAACGTCTCGATCATCTCTGCGTGACCACGCTCGGTGAGGGCCAGGCGAACCGAACGCCCGTCGGACTCGTCGGGGGTGCTGACGAGCAAACCGCCCGCGATCAGGGATTTTGACAGGTTCGATACGGTCGCGCGACTCATGCCGGTCAATTCGGCGGCCCGCTTCGGCTCGATCGGACCCGCCAGCCACGTGACGAACATCAGCCGGAACGACGACCATGACCAGCCTCGCGGGCGATGAACCGTCGACTCCAGGTCGTACGTGACGATGTTCGACGCCCGGTTGAGCGTCAGTAGAACCTCTGTGGCCAGCTGATGCTCGAAGCCGTACTTCCGGGCCAACGTGCTGTTGGCGGTCTCGATGAACGACCAGAAATCGGGCTCGGGTGAGTCGGTCACGGATTCACTGTAACCACGAAACCATCTGATCAACACCTTTATCATTTCGCTGGGCGCGATACGTGCCTCGTCCCGCAGGAGTCATGATGGACGCATGAGCTCGAAGAACCTGTTCGGCGGCCCCCGGACCCTGCTGATCGTGGCCGCGGTGGTCGTCGTGATCGCACTCGTCGCTGCCGCTGCAACGCTGATCGTCCGCGCCGTGCTCGGGCCGCCCGAGGGTGAGAACAAGTTCGAGATTCAGGGCTACGCCGTCGTGCAGGTCGATCCCCAGGTCAGCGACCTCGAGCTCGCCACACGTTAGCCGACTCCGCGGCGACCTGAGGGTCGTGCGTCTGCTGAAAGTTCCGCCCGCCGCGGGCGAAGGTGTGCAGCGTCGCGGCCGGTACCCGATGTTCGGGAACGGGCTCGTCGGTCCACTCGCAGTCACGTACGAAAGTCATGTTCGACGCCACCGCATCGGCGCTGTGGTCCTGGCGAAGCGGACCGGATATTCGGCCGAGGAAGTACTCGCCGCGCTCGGTACGCGTCCAGACCCAGGAGCCGTCCGCGACCTGCTCGAAGCGCTCTACCCGTCGTAGTGATCGTTCGTCGTCGGCCGCCATCCCGCAGAGTCCGAAGGTGAGGGCACGTTCGACACCCCCGGGCATCGGTGCGCGGTAGACGGCGTCCGGCATAGGGCCGAGCGTAGCGATGCTGGCCAGAATGCACGATCGGTGCTAACTTGAAGGTTCAACTTAAGCACTTCGAAGGACCTGTCATGCCATCTGTGATCAACCCGCCTGTCGCGGGCGCTGCGTTCGACGCATTTCTCGCCGATGCCGCGCCCGCGAGCCGGTCGCAGAAACTGTGGACCCCGAACGACGGACCGATGCCCGCCCTCTACATCAGCCACGGCGCACCCCCGGTCTTCGACGACGCCCTGTGGATGGACCAGCTGTTCACCTGGTCGCAGTCGATGCCCAAGCCGAAAGCGATCCTCATCGTCAGCGCACACTGGGAAGAGGCACCGCTGAGTCTGTCCGCCTCGGGTGCCGCAACCCCATTGGTCTACGACTTCGGTGGATTCGCTCAGCGCTACTACTCGATGGAATATCGGACGCCCGACGCCGAGGCGCTGGCCGCACGCGTTGCCGCGGCCATTCCGGCGTCGGAGAACCTGCATCAGCACAACTCCCGCGGCCTCGACCACGGTGCCTGGGTTCCGCTGAAGGTCATGTACCCCTACGCCGATGTTCCCGTTCTGCAGTTGAGCCTGCCGACGCACGCTCCCGATCGGCTGATGGCGATCGGCGCTGCGCTGAAAGAGCTTCGCGCCGAGGGAGTCTTGGTGATCGGTTCCGGGTTCATGACGCACGGTCTGCCGTTCCTGTCCCGGGAGAATTTCGCCACCAACACTGTGCCGACGTGGTCCGAGGACTTCGATCTCTGGGCGGCCGACGCGTTGTCGCGCGGTGACGTCGCGACTCTGGCGGACTTCCGTAGTGCTGCGCCGGGGATGCCGTACGCCCACCCCACCGTCGAACATTTCACTCCGCTGTTCGTCACTCTGGGTGCCGCCGAGAACCCGGAAGCTCCGGTGACCACCGCCATCACCGGCTTTCAATTCGGTTTGGCGAAGAGGTCCTTCGCGGTCGCGTGATGTCGTAGGAGGGGCGGGCACGGCCGGCTGGAGTTGGAATCGGTTCACTTCTGAGTTCTTTTCGAACTGGGGATTGTTATCCACGCCACTTCGCTCTACAGTTCTCAGCACCATCTCGGACATCGGTGTCCAAGATGGTCGGATGCGCTGTACGAACCGACGCCGGGCGCGCGTCCTACGGAGCCCGCCCTCCGGCGCGAAGGAGTACACCCGTGTCTTCTGCTCGATCTTGGACGCTTCGGGTCACAATCGGCCTGGTGACCGCCGTTGCCGCCATTGCGGCGACGACCAGCACCGCTGCCGCTGCACCCGACGTCAGCGATCCGCCCGAGGTGGTGGTTCAGCCGCCTCTGGCACCGTTCACGTGGCCGACGATCCCGGAGTTCGACACCGGCTTCTACCGTCCTCCCGCCGACGTCGTGGCCGCGGCCGAACCAGGTCAGATCATCGCCGCTCGGCCCGTCGAGCTGGCCACTCTCAATGTCATCCCCACACAGGTGGACGCCTGGCAGCTGTCGTTTCGGTCCAACAACGGACGCGACGAGCCGATAGCTGCGGTCACCACGGTCATCAAGCCCCGTGGCGTGCCCGCGGCACCGCGCCCGCTGATATCCATCCAATTGGCCGAGGATTCTCTCGCCGCCTACTGCGCGCCCTCGTATGCGATGCGAGCGGGGGCAATTCCCTGGCCGGTCACGGGCGCAGTGACGTCGGGTGCTCAATTCCTCGAGGTGCAGGCAGCGTTGGCTCAGGGCTGGGCGGTATCGGTACCCGACCATCAAGGTCCGAACAACTCGTTCGCCGCGGGGCCGGTCGCCGGTCGGATCACCCTCGACGGCATCCGAGCGGCCGAGAACTTCGCGCCGATGCAGTTGTCCGGAGAGGCCACCAAGGTGGGGATGAGCGGCTACTCCGGTGGCGCGATAGCCACCGGTCATGCAGCCGAGCTGGCCGGAAGCTACGCGCCCGAGCTCGATATCGTCGGCGTCACCGAGGGCGGAACCCCGGCTGAACTCGGGGCCCTGGTCGACAACGCGAACAACGCCCTCGGCTCCGGCATCGTCGCTGCCGGCATCATCGGTGCCAGCCGCGAAGATCCCGAGTTGGCCGACTTCATCGACCGGCACATCGATCCGCTCGGCCGAACTTTGTTCGCGGCCAAGGACAATCTCTGTGTCGGCTACTCGTCGGCGCTGCTCCCGTTCGTCAACCTGAAGGGTTTCCTGCATACCGACGGCGACCCGATTCAACAACCCGTGGTGAAGAAGGCCCTGTCCGCGATGCGACTCGGTGGCACCACCCCGAACATGCCGCTCTACGTCTACCACTCGAACCCGGATTGGCTGGTGCCGATCGGGCCGGTCAACGCGATGGTCGATTCGTACTGCAGCCGTCCCGGTGCCGATGTCACCTACACCCGTGACCATTTCAGCGAGCACATCACTCTGGAGCTGATCGCCTTTCCGAGCGCGGTGTTGTGGATGCGCGACCGGTTTGCCGGTGTTCCTGTGGAACCGGGTTGCCGAACGAACGATGTCGGCTCGATGGCGCTCGACACGCGTGCACACCCGCTCTTCGTCGATGCCGTCGGCGAGATAATCGCCGGACTGTTCGGCAAGCCGATCGGGGCGTGACGGGCCCGATCGGCGTCAGGGCCGCGAGACAGTCACCGGCGGTAGACTCCGCCGGTGACTGTCGCCGACGATCAGGGCCGCATCTACGCCGGACAGTCGTCCGCCGCGCGCAAAGCCGATCGACGCGCACGGTTTCTGCAGGCCGGGATCGAGGTCATCGGGGTGCGCGGATACGCAGCCACTTCGGTCGCCCATATCTGCACCGCGGCCGGTTTGGCGCGCAGTCAGTTCTACAGTGAGTTCGCCAACCGTGAGGCGCTGCTCGTGGATGTCTACGACCTGATCCAAGACGACGCGCTGGCTGCAGTCGTCGCCGCACTCGACGGGCAAGCCGACCGAGACCGACGCGCGCTGGTCGTCGCCGCGATGACCGCCTTGGTCGGATCGATCGGAGGTGACCCACGGCGAGCGCGGATTTCGTATCTGGAGATGCTGGGTGTCAGCGATGCCGTCGAACAGCACCGGACGCGCCGCCGTGCACAGTGGGTGGAATTCTTCGAGAACACCCTGCGCTCGGAAGTCGGTTCCGATTTCGTTCCCCCGGGTGGATATCGTTTGGCTGCAACAGCATTCCTCGGAGCGCTCACCGAGATCGTCTCCGACTGGTCCCGTACCGCCCCGCCCCGGCCACCCATCGAGCTCATCGTCGAGACGATGGTCGCCGTGCTGGGAGCCTTCGTTCCCGACCTGAACTGAACTGCAGGGTGCCGCGCAATACAGTGGACCGATGACAGCTGCCACCGGACCACTCGCAGGACTCGTGGTCGCGGATTTTTCTCGTGTACTCGCCGGACCGTACGCGACGATGATGCTCGGCGACATGGGTGCCGAGGTGATCAAGATCGAGCGACCCGGAATCGGAGACGACACCCGATCATGGGGTCCCCCGTACGACTCTGCCGGTACGGCAACCTATTTCAACTCGGTCAACCGCAACAAGACGTCGAGGTTCATCGACCTGCAGTCCGAGACCGGCGTAGCCGAGGCACGCGAGATCGTCGCCGGCGCGGACATCGTGATCGAGAACTTTCGCGCCGGTGCGATGGACCGACTCGGACTGGGCTATTCGACGCTCTCGCAGCGCAATCCCGGTTTGATCTACTGCTCGATCACTGGATTCGGCACCGGCGGGGGAGCAGCGCTGCCGGGCTACGACCTCGTGGTTCAGGCGGTCGGCGGGCTGATGAGCGTCACCGGCCCGGACGCGGAGGCACCGACCAAAGTGGGTGTGGCGATGGTCGACATCGTCACCGGACTCCATGCGCTCAGCGGAATCCTTGCGGCGCTGCATCATCGATCGAACACCGGTGCAGGCCAGCAGATACACACCTCACTGATGGCGTCGGTGCTGTCCGCACTGAGCAACCAGTCGTCGGCCTATCTCGGGGCCGGCGTCGTACCCGTGCCGATGGGCAACAAGCACCCCTCACTGGTGCCGTACGAGGTGTTCGAGACCGCCGATCGACCCCTCGCACTTGCCGTGGGCAACGACCGGCAATTCGCTGCCCTGGTCGAGGTTCTCGGATCGCCTGCACTGGCAGCGGACGAGCGCTTCTCGTCCAATTCAGCTCGCGTGAAACATCGAGACGAGCTGGTCGACGTTCTGACCTCGGCGTTGAGCGCCCGCACCGCGGACGAGTGGTATCGAGAACTGATGGCCCGCAACGTTCCCGCGGGACCGGTCAATTCTCTCGAGGAGGCCTTCGCGTTCGCGGAATCACTCGGTCTCGAACCGCGCGTGCAGGTTCCGGGTTCAGTGGCCGACAGCGTCCGCAACCCACTGGACTTCTCGGCAACACCGGTGAACTATCGCCTGCCACCGCCCGCCGAGTTCTAGTTCAACGCCCACTTCACCGACACGGACACACTGACCGTCTGCTGGCCAGGTTCGATGGGCACCGCCGTGTCGAACGAACTGGCGGAGTCGCCGAACGTCCTCGGCTGCTCCTGGCCGGTGATCGACTCGGTGATCGACAGGACGTCTCCGAGTTCGCCGCCTGCGAGCGTCGCGTACTGCTCGGCGCGATCGCGGGCATCGGCGAACGCCCTGGACCGGGCATCGGTGATCAGCTCGGAATCGTCGTCGATCTTGAACGAGACCCCGGAGATTCGGGTCGCGTTGCCACCGGCCGATGTGGCGTCGCCCAACACTTCGGACGCCTTCGACAGGTCGCGAACCGTCACCTGCAAGGTGTTGGTGGCCTGATATCCGGAGATGGCCGAGGTACCGCCCGGCAGAGCACCGGAATACTGCGGGTCGATCGAGACCTGCTGAGTCTGGATGTCCTCGCGAGCGACGCCGGCCGCGATGACCGCGTCCGTCACTTCGGTCACCGCAGCGTTAGCCTGTTCGATCGCGGCGGTGACGTCCTCGGCCGTGGCCTGGACGCCGATCTGGGTTGTCAACGTATCCGGTGCGCCCTGGACTTCTCCGACGCCGTTGACGTTCACACCGGGAGGTCCGTCGGGGGACGTGGTCGCTGGACTGCTGCAGCCCGCAGTCAGGGCTACGGCCAGCACCAGGGCCGATGCGCAGGATCCGGCCAACCATCTGTTTCGACTCACCGCCGTAGTGTCCACCATTGCAGGTGAATTGGAAAGGCTCAGGGCTTGCGATACTCGGCGTCGAACGTCACGGTGACCTCGTCGACCACCTTCATGGCTCCGAACATCTGCGAATACGGAGTGATCTTGTAATCCGACTGACGCACAGTGGTTTCGGACCCGACACGCCACCGATCGCCGAGGTCCGTGACGTCCACATCCACGGTGATCTCCCTCGACACACCGTGGATCTCGGCCGTGCCCGCCAGCCTGAATCCGGAGTCGACGGCCGTGATCTCGGTGGAGTGGAAACGTATCGACGGATATCGGTCGGCGTCGAAACTCTTGAGCGCGTTGGCTTTCGCGACGATCTTCTCCGGTCCGATCAAAGGTGTCAGTCCACCCTCGCCGTGGACCACGTCGAGTGAACTCACCTCGGCGGTCAAGGTGACAGCGGTAGGTGCGTCCCCGGCCCACTCGACTGTCGCAGCCCAGGAGGTCATCGCGATCGTGAGGCGATGCCCCATCTTGGATGCCCTTCCTGTGACATCCGTGCGAACAGCCAACTGCCCGCCGTCGGATGCGTCGAGCGTCCAGGTCTCGGTACTCATCCCCCGACTGTATCCGTCCCGCAGAACCGACGACGGGACTCAGGCGCAGGTGGTTAGGGTGGAGGTATGTTCTCCAATTCCCCTCGAACATTCGTCGCCGACGCCCTCCGCGGCTTCGTCGCTGCCACCGACGACGTCGCCTGGCATGCAGACCCCGGCTACCTGACGCGTCGCTATCGCATCTCCGACGGCCAGGTCGCGCTGCTGTCCGGTGGGGGATCGGGCCATGAGCCGCTGCATGCCGGCTTCATCGGCCGCGGAATGCTCACCGGCGCGTGCCCGGGCCTGGTGTTCACCTCACCCAATGCCCTCCAGGTGCACGAGGCATCCAAGGCCGTGGACTCGGGCGGCGGCGTGGTCCACATCGTGAAGAACTACACCGGCGACGTGATGAATTTCAAGATCGCCCGAGAGTTGTTGCAGGAGGACGGCATTGTCGCCGACGTCGTTCTCGTCGACGACGACGTGGCTAGTGAGAGCGAGGACGGCCCTGGCCGCCGCGGCACCGCAGCGACCATCGTCGTCGAAAAGGTATGCGGCGCAGCGGCCGAACGCGGAGACAGCCTGCAGGCGGTGGTCGCGCTTGGGCGTCGAACTGCGGAGAACGCACGCAGCATGGCCGTCGCGATGAATCCGCCCACATTGCCGGGAGCGGACGAACCGTCGTTCGACCTCCCGTCGGAGGAAATCGAACTCGGCATCGGCATCCACGGAGAACGCGGCACCGACCGGGTGCCGCGCCTGCCCGCCCAGGAGATCGTCGCGAAACTGACAGATCCCATCGTGGACTCGCTCGGGTTGAACTCGGGCGAATCGGTGATCGCGGTGGTCAACGGGCTCGGAGCAACGCATCCGCTGGAGCTGCATCTGCTGTTCGGTGAACTCTCGGAGTACCTGCACGGCAAAGGGATCGAGATCTCCCGCTCGCTCGTCGGCAGCTTCGTCACCGCGCTCGACATGGGTGGAGCCTCGATCACCCTCGTGCGCGCCGATGACGAGATGCTCGAGCTCTGGGACGCCCCCACCGACGCACCCGGTTGGCCCAACGCCCACAGCCGCGGCGTGAAGTCGGTGGGCGAACGTGGAGGCTTCGGGCCCTCGTTCGAGCCCTCCGACACCGGAGAGGTTTCGGCGTTCGCCTCGACGTGGATCGGGACTTGGGCGCAGCGGGTACTCGACGAAGAACCGGCCCTGACCGAGCTGGACCGCAAAGCAGGCGACGGCGACTTCGGAACCAACATGGTGGCCGCCCTCGAACAGCTCGATCTGGATGCCGTCAAGGACACCTATTCGGCAGCAACGGTATTCGAGGCCGTCAGTGAGGCCTACCTGGGCCACGCGGGCGGTACCTCGGGCGCGCTGTTCGGGATCTGGTTCCGCCAGTTCTACCGGACGATGCTCGAATCCGAGCCAGGTACTGCTGCCATCGCGGCCGCGGCCCGGGCAGGCCTGGACAGCATCACCGAACTCGGTGGCGCACGGGTAGGCGACAAGACGATGGTCGACGCCATCGCCCCTGCCGTCGATGCACTCGAGAAGGACGGCGGCACCCTGCAGCAGGCCGCGGACGCTGCGAAAACCGGAGCCGAATCGACCGAGGACATGACCGCCAACCGCGGCCGCGCCAGCTACGTCGGCGAGGCCGCGCGAGGCGTCGTCGACCCCGGTGCGCTGGTCATGGCCTGGTTCTTCGAGGCAGCTGCTAGCTCAGCGAACTGAGAAAGACCTCCGCGATCGCTTCGAGGCCGGCCTGATCGTCGGCGTCGAAGCGGTCGGGAACAGGGCTGTCCAGATCGAACACACCGATCAGGGTCTCGCCCTGGTGCAGCGGTACGACGACCTCGGAGCGTGTATTGGCATCGCACGCGATGTGACCGGGGAAAGCGTGGACGTCGGCGACGCGCTGCGTCTCGCGGGTGGTCGCTGCTGCTCCGCAGACACCCTTGTCCAGGGCGATGCGCACGCAGGCGGGCTGACCCTGAAACGGCCCGACCACCAGTTCGGTGCCGTCGAACAGGTAGAAGCCGACCCAATTGACCTCGGGCAGAGCGTGATACACCAGCGCAGACAGGTTGGCGGCGTTGGCGACGAGGTTCGATTCCTCGAACACCAGGCCACGGGCCTGCTCGGTGAGCTGCTGATACTGCTCGACCTTGGATCCGTTCAGTTCGGTCGCGGTGAAAGACATGCGCCGAGTTTAAGCGCACACCCCAGCACCACCAGATACGCCGACATGCCGCCTACCTGTATCCGTTGCGCGATGCCGAGACCGTACTCACCGGGCAGATTGTCGGCGATCAGCAGCCACGCGGTAGCCAGTGTCGTCACGATCAGGACGGCCAGGCCCAGCGTGCGCAGCAGCGGGTAGAGCCGGTAGCGAAATGCGGCCACCGTGAACGCGATCATGACGGTGAAGATCGCGAACACCGCGATGGTGCTGGTCAGCGCATGCAGGTGATGGAGTTGCGGGAACAATCCGCTCGGCTCGATCGGACAGCTCGGATCGTCGTCCGCCACACACTCGAGGGGGAGTTTCGCGTCGGCGATGGTCGCAATGCCGAAGATGCCCGACGCCACCCAGCCGGTGACGACGAGCCGTCGTCGCGGGGTTGCCAGGAAGCCGAGAATCGCCGCGAGAATCATCAACGAACCCGTAACGACGTCTGCGGTGGAGAAGAATTCGCGGTACGGCTGATCGCGGGCGTCGAGTTCGCTGAGGAACGATGTGGTCGGGTCGAGACCGGTATCGAGGAAGAATTCGGCGACCCAGGCCGAGTACAGCAGGCCGGCGAGGATCAAGCAGATAGCCACTACGACGCGGCGGATATCCACGCCTTCGGTTCTCGAACGCACCGACCAAGGCTAGCCAGTGAGTACCTCGGCGGTTGCCACCGCCAGTGCGACGGCGGACTCGCAGCTGTCGGTCAGGACGGACAGTGTGGGAACCGTGCGGGCATAGCGCGCGGCAGCATCGTCTTTCTCGGGCATGCCGAGCACGGGGTTGCCCAGCACGATGTCCGCGAAGCACGACGAATCCGAGGCGCGTGTCTCGACGGTGTAGCCGCCCTGCTGGACGGGCTCGCTGTCGGTCGAACGCAGATCCGAGTCGACGTACGTGAGCGTGACGTCGAGCATCGCCAGTGTGTCCTCGAACGTCGACGACGACGCCGTGAAGTGGCAACGGTACGGATCGGACGCGGGGTTCCAGCGGGCCACCGTCCAGGTTGCGGGGAGGTGTTCGAGGACGGCGCACGGGTCCTTCGAGGCCAGCGGAAGGTTGTACTTCGAGTCGGCCCGCAGTGGTGGATCGTCCAACAGGCTCAGTGCGGTCTCGGCGAAGGTTGTCGCCACTGCACACGCGTCGGCGACGGCCCGATCGACGTCGATCGTGGCAAAGCTACGACCGGATTCGGTGAGGAAGCCGTCCATGGCCCCGGTGGCGGCTCCGTCGAACTCGTCGCGCAGCGGAAAGCTGACGCGGCACTGCCCTTGCGACAGGTCGTGGAGATACACCTGTTCGCCGCCGATCGTGATCCGCTCGGTGTCCGGGTCGTCCGGCGTCGGCTGATATCCGTTCAGATCGATCGAGACGGAGTCGGTGGCGCTTGAGTTCGCCGGGTTCAGACTGGCCGAGCACGCGCTCAATTCGCCGTCGGGGCGCAGTTGCACCACCGTGCCGAGCTCAGCGAGGTCGTTTTCGGTGAGAAAACCGCAGGGGTCGAGACTGCGTACGAACGCCGCCGAGTCCGCTAGGTACCGGTCCGCCTCGGACAGCACGAATCCGTACCGGTTCTGCGGCGCACTGCTGACGGGGGAGGCGCTGCCGAGCAAGACCACCGCGCACCCGCTCGTCGATACGGCCATCGCCAGCGCTGTTGCCGCAAGCCACCAATTTCTACGCACCGTTTCCCCCGGAACTCGAATCAACCGATCATGGGGTTGGACGCGCGGGGGCCGGAGATGGTTTCAGTCTCCGGACAGGTTGTTTCAGTCTCCGGAAAGTTCGTCGACCACTCGATCGGCGGCCTCGGCGGGGTCCTCGTGTTCCCAGATTCGTACGACGCGCCAGCCCTCCGCGAGGAGCTTGTCGTCGGTGTCGCGATCGCGCGTGACGTTGGCCGCCAGTTTGTCGGCCCACCACTGCGCGTTGTTGCGGGGCTTGGTCGCGTGCACCGGGCAGCTGTGCCAGAAGCAACCGTCGACGTAGACCGCGACTTTGCGTTTGGGGAAGACCAGATCTGCTCGACGCCTCATGCCCTTCAACGGAGCTCGATCGACGAAGTAGCGCAGACCTCGACGGTGCAGTGCCTGCCGTAGCGCCACCTCGGGCTTGGTGTCGCGGCGTTTCTGCTTGCTCAGTCGCGCGCTGGTCCTGGCGTCGGTGGCGGGCCGGTCTCCGCTCACGCCGACACCCTCTCGGCGTACCCGCCCATGCGTTCGAGATGGGCGTCGAGGTCGTCGAGAAAGCCGTCGACGAAACGGAGATTGCCCGCTCTGGCTCGCTTGAGGAACCCGGCGGTCGCTCGCGCCGAGAGCAGCTTCGCGTCGTCCAGGAAATCGATCAGGTCCTCGTACGGCTCGTGCACCGGCATGGTCGTCACCGCGACCCGATAGCTGGTGCGGTCGCGTCCCCAGGCTGCGGTCGGCCAGGCCTGACCAGGCAGCAGAGCCGTATCGTTCGAGGCGTCGTACGGCTGGGGATCGTCGAGTGCGCTCGCCGCCCAGGACGCCATGCGCACACTGACGGCGTTGCCGACGAGCTTCCAGCGATGTCCGCTGCGGACGCCGGGCTGCTGGACGGCGGGCAGCGTCCACTCCGGATCGAATCCCTGCAGACGTTCGGCACCGATGATCCCGGGAGTGACGATCTCCCCGGACGGCAACCGAACCGCCGGCGGACTGGCTATGCCGAGCGAGGATCCGCCCTTGAGCGTCGGGACCGCATTGACGGCCCAGCCCAGCCCGCGAATGCCCTCGGTCCAGTAGAAGCCGCACGGCTGCGTGGCCGGGTCGCCGTCGGGCAGCGGTCCTGCATCCTGCGAGAACAGCACCTCGCGTGGATCGTCGGTACGCGAGGCCAGCATCACCACCCGCTGCCGACGCTGCGGCAACCCGAACGCGCGGGCGTCGACGACGCGGTATGCCCACATGTAACCGAGGTCCTCCAGCGCGTCGGTGATGTGTCGCATGGCCGCCCCACGGCCGAGTTGGAGCATGAACGGCACGTTCTCCATCAGTAGCCATCGCGGGCCGCGTCGACGCGAGACCAGCCGAAACACCTCGTCGACCAGGCCCGATCTGGCACCGGTGATGCCTGCGGTGCGGCCGGCCTGCGAGAGGTCCTGACAGGGGAAGCCGGCCGCGACGAGTTCGGTGTCGGCGGGCAGGCTTCGAAGAGTGGTGACGTCGGTGTGCAGGGGTACCTCGGGCATGCGCGCTTGCAGGACGGCCCCGGCTCCGAGATCGATCTCGCACAGCAACTGCGTCGTCCACCCTGCGTCGGCCAACCCCAGCTCGAGCCCGCCGATCCCCGCGAACAACCCGACCATCGACCGTGCGCTCACGTATGCCCTTCCTTTGCCCGACGGCCCTACGTTACTCGAGGGTCGGTTCGCTTGACCTCGACCGAGCTCGAGGTTTCACACTGGAATGCGAGGGCCGAAAAATCGGTTGGAAACTGAGCCTGTGCAATGAAAGCATTCGAGCACAGCAATAAGGAGAAGAACTGTGTCTACGGGTGTGCTCGATCCCGAAACCCGAACCCTCGATCAGCCATACCCGGACACCGCGAAGCCGGCCAGCTCGCTGCGCCGTTTCGCGCCGTTTCTGCTGCCGTACAAGTGGTTCTACATCGCCTCGATCGTGGTCTCGCTGATCGCCACCATGACCGGTCTGGTGATCCCGCTGGTGATGCAACGCGTCATCGACGGGCCCATCACCGATCGTAATTTCTCGGCCGTCTGGTGGCCCGCGGCGTTCGTCCTGTTGCTCGGCACCATCGATGCACTCGGCATCTGGGTTCGCCGTTACCTGGTCTCCCGCCCGTCGAGTCAGTTCGAGATCTCCGCGCGCGCAACAGTATTCGACAAACTCCAGCGACTGTCGGTCGCGGCTCACGAGAGCTGGGAATCGGGTCAGCTGCTTTCTCGTGCCATCGCAGACCTCGGTTCGCTGCGGCGGTTCATGGCCTTCATCGGCCCGTTCATCATCATCAACGCCGTCACACTGGTCGCAGGCATCGGCGTACTGCTGGTGCAGTCCTGGCAATTGGGGCTGATCATGCTGGCGACGTCGGTACCGCTGGTGATCGCCTGCACCAAGTTCGAGACGCTCTATCGCGTCGTGGCCCGTGATGCTCAGGATCAGGCGGGCGACGTCACGACGACGGTCGAAGAGTCCATCCAGGGTATTCGCGTCCTCAAGGCGTTCGGTCGAAGTGCGCACTTGGGCAAACAGTTTCTGCGTCAGGCCCGCACATTGCGGGGCACCGAGCTGAAGAAGGTGCGCTACCTGGCGATCATCTGGGCGGTGATCGTCGGGCTGCAGCCGATCACCATCGGCGCGATCCTCGCCGTAGGCACGTACTCCATCGTCCAGGGCACCATGACGGTCGGCACCCTCGTCGCCGCCATCGCCATCGTCACCTTCCTGCTGTGGCCGATCGAGTCCTTCGGGTATCTCCTGGCCGAGCTGAACAACGCCCGCACGGCAGCCGATCGGTACTGGGAGATCATGGATACTCCCGAAACCGTGACCGATCCGGACAATCCCGTCGAACTACCCGAAAAGATCCGTGGCCGAGTGCAATTCGATCGCGTCGGATTCACCTTCCCCGACGCGTCCGTACCGCTTCTCGAGGACGTCAGCTTCGTCGTCGAGCCGGGGGAGACCGTCGCGCTGGTCGGCAACACCGGTAGCGGAAAGACCGCGCTGACGAACCTCGTACCCCGGCTGTTCGACGCCACCGAGGGCTCCATCACCATCGACGGAATCGACGTGGCCTCGATGCGGTTGGCCGATCTGCGGTCGATCGTCACGGTGGCGTTCGAGGATCCGGTGCTGTTCTCGGCCAGTGCGCGCGAGAACATCGCGCTCGGTTCGCCCGGAGCCTCCGATGCCGAGGTCGCCGAGGCGTTGGAGATCGCGCACGCAACGGATTTCGTCGAGCAGTTGCCGTGGGGCCTGGCCACTCGCATCGGTGAGCAGGGAATGAGCCTGTCCGGTGGGCAGCGGCAGCGGCTCGCACTGGCGCGGGCGGTGCTGGGCAAGCCCCGGGTACTGGTGCTCGACGACCCGCTGTCTGCGCTCGACGTGGACACCGAAGCCAAAGTGCAGAAGGATTTACGACGCGTGTTGGCGCACTCGACGACACTGCTGGTGGCGCACCGGCCGTCGACCGCTGCCTTGGCCGACCGCGTGCTGTATCTCGAGAACGGACGAATTGTGGAGCAGGGAACACACGAGGGACTGCTGGCGTCGTCGCCGCGGTACCGCGAAGTGATGGGGTCGATTCATGGCTGAGCAAACCGCAGCCGCGGATTGGCGCGGCGTCGGCGGCGAGGAATCGGAGGTCGACGCAACCGGAAACCTGGTGTTGGCCGGGCGTTCTCGCCGGTTGCTCGCCTCGTTGGTGCGGCCGTACAAGAAGCAGGCCCTGCTGTCGTTCCTGATCATTCTGGTCGACAACATCACCTACGTTGCCGGTCCGCTGTTCATCGCCTATGCGCTGGACAACGGTGTCGGCGCTGCAGCACAGGGTGATTGGGCTCCGTTGCTGTGGGCGATCGGCGGCTACACCGGCTTCGGTCTGCTCGGGATGCTCACCACCTACGCCTTCCTCACCGTCTCCGGTCGGCTGAGTCAGAACATCCTGTACGACCTGCGCGGTCGGGTGTTCGACCATGCCCAGAAGCTGAGCCTGTCGTTCCACGAGAAGTACACCTCGGGACGGTTGATCTCGCGTCTGACCAGCGATGTCGAATCTCTGCAGACGCTGCTCGAAAGTGCGCTCAACGATGCTCTGACGGCCATCCTGTCGATGGTGTCGATCGCGATCATCCTGGTGTACCTCGACGTTCCGATGGCGATGATCGTGCTGGCCGGATTCGTTCCGCTGGTCCTCGTCACCCGGTGGTCGCAGCGTCGACAACGCCAGGGATACCGTCGAACACGGGTGGCGATCGCCCGCGTCGTGGTTCACTTCGTGGAGTCGATGGGCGGTATCCGCGCGGTACAGGTGTTCCGGCGCGAGGGCCGCAACGACGCGATTCTGAGCACCGAGGATTCGGAGTACCGCGACGCCACCACCGCAGCGCTGCGCGGGATGGCGAGCTACACCGGCATCGTGCGCTGGATCGGCAACGTCACGCTCGCGATCATCCTGGTGTTCGGTAGCTGGCGAGTGATCAACGGCCACATGGACATCGGTGTGCTCGCCGCCTACGTGTTGTATCTGCGCCGGTTCTACGGACCTCTCGACGAGCTGGCGATGGTCTTCAACGCCTACCAGTCCGCCGCTGCTGCACTGGAGAAGATCTCCGGGGTACTCGAAGAAGAACCGTCGGTGACAGCGCCGACGAACCCGGTGGAGATCGGAACAGCCAAGGGCGACATCACGTTCGACGATGTGCACTTCGCCTACGGCCCCGAACGCGTCGTGCTGCCGGAGTTCTCGTTGCACGTACCCGCCGGACAGGTGGTCGCGATGGTCGGAGCCACCGGAGCGGGTAAGTCGACACTGGCGAAGCTGTTGGCGCGCTTCTACGATCCGACGGCCGGAGCCGTCCGACTCGACGGCGTCGACATGCGGCAGATCAGCGACGACGACCTGCGTCGCAACGTCGTGATGGTGACCCAGGAGTCGTTCCTGTTCTCCGGTTCGGTAGCCGACAACATCCGACTCGGACGTCCCACCGCGACCGATGCCGAAGTTCGGGCTGCCGCGGACGCCGTCGGGCTGACGGAGTTCATCGCGTCGTTGCCGGATGGAATCGACACCGACGTACGCAAGCGCGGTGGCCGATTGTCCTCGGGTCAAAGGCAATTGGTGGCCTTCGCGCGGGTGTTCCTCGCCGCGCCGTCGGTGATCGTGCTGGACGAGGCGACATCGAGCCTCGACATCCCGAGTGAGCGGCTGGTGCAGCGCGCGCTCGAGACCATCCTGCAGGGACGAACGGCGCTGATCATCGCGCACCGACTCTCGACGGTGGCCATCGCGGATCGAGTACTCGTCATGGCCGACGGAAACATCGTCGAGGACGGAACCCCCGAGGACCTCATCGCAGGAGAGGGACGCTTTGCGCACCTGCACGAGGCGTGGGAAGACTCGCTCGTCTAGGTGCCGTGGTTCAGGTCCACGGAGTGATCGGCGGCTTGACCCACATGATCTTCTCGTCGGCGTGCTGGGGCGTCGCACCGTCGTGGCCCGGGTGTTCGGCCGCCCACACGGATTTACGGTCGAGCAACTCGGCCACGATGGTCCACGTCTCCATCGTGCTCGGCGGATGCAGGTCGGCAGCGCGGGCCAGCTTCCGGCGGACCGCGTCGGTGAGGTCAAGTAGCTCGGCACCGGTGATGCCGCGATCCCACACATAGCGCGCCAGAGCCTTCGCCTTGTCCTGCCGACTCTTCGCAGCCTGTTCGGAGTGCGCGAAATCGAACTGCCCGCCGCCCGCGTTCTCTGTCGTCACGGGCACAACATTAATGAACTGCGAGAAAAGGCACGTCCGCTTGATCTTCTGGGGGCCTCGTCGCCTACCGTAGGTGGGTGATCACTCAAGCATCGGGTGCAGAGCAAGTCTCCATACCCGCGACCGATTCCACAGACGCGAAAACCTGGCCGTCGATCCTGACGTGGCGAGCGCACGACGTTCCCCGCATGGAGTCCGTGCGGGTCCAGCTCTCGGGCAACCGCATCAAGGCTGCCGGACGCATCATCGGTGGCGCGTGCAGCGATCACCCCGCCTTCAGTGCGTCCTACGACCTGGTGACCGACGAATACGGCGTCACCAAGAGGCTCTCGGTGCGCACATCTCTCGCGTCCGGTGACCGCCAGGCCTCCGTCAGCCGTGACGACGAGGGCTACTGGATGGTGGAGAACAGCACCAGCCATCAGCGCTCGACCTACAGTGGCGCGCTCGACGTCGACATGGTGCTCAGCCCGTTCTTCAACACTCTGCCGATCCGTCGATTCGGTCTGCACACCCAGGTCCAGGACCTCGAGGTGCCCACGGTGTACGTGAACCTGCTCGACCTCAGCATCCAGGAAGCCACGCTGACCTACAGCAGTGGTTCCGAGGGAATTCACGTCATCTCACCGGTCTCGACGTCGTCCGTCACGGTCGACGCCGACGGTTTCGTTCTCGACTACCCGGGACTGGCCGAGCGGATCTGACGTACGACGCCACCGCGTCGACCCGCGTCCTGCAGTTTTTCCCGCCACCCCGGTTCGCCCGGGGTGATGTCTGTGATCTCGAAGCGTTGATGCTGCTCGTACTGCAGGCGCGCCGTGTTTCCGGCCTCGACCAGTGATTTCGTCGAACCTCTGTCGAGTTCTTCGCGCGCTGCAATGAGTGCGTCCAGTGCCTCGTCCAGCGCGGTCCGCAGAGCGGCGGCGTTGCCCTCGGTCATCGCCCGAACGAGATTCGGCGACGAGGACGCCACCCGCGTCCCGTCCCGAAACGAGCCCGCAGCCAGGCCCAACGCCAGCGGTCCGCCTGCCGCGCCCACGATCGCGAGCGTCTCGGCCAGCACGTGCGGAAGATGAGAAATTCTGGCGACGGCGCGATCGTGCTCGCCGCTCTCTGCCGGCACCACCACCGAACCGCAGTCGAGAGCGAGCCGGGCCACCCGAACCCACACGTCCGCGTCGACTCCCGGGTCGGTGGACACCACCCACACCGCGTCGGCGAACAGCGTCGGATCGGTGGCCGACCACCCCGAGTGGTTGGTGCCGGCCATGGGATGTCCCCCGACGTAGCGTGCCTGCAAACCCTGCGCCTCGACGGCGGCCGCCATCTCGGCCTTGACGCTGACGACATCGGTCAGCGGAGCTGTGGGGGCATGCTCGGCGACAGCAGTCAGAATCGACTCGACGGCAGGCATCGGAACGGCGACGACGATCAACGCGTCCTGTGCTGCGGCCCTGCTCAGTGCAGCTACCAGGTCGGTGCCGACGTCGTATCCATCGGCCACAGCACCTGCGATCGCGTCGGCCGATCGGTTCCATCCCCATACCGGACGGCCCGCGTCGTGTGCCGCGCGCAGGATCGACCCACCGATCAGTCCGAGCCCCAGAACGCACACCGAAGAAGAAGTCACCCGATCAGATTGGCACAGGTGGGTGACGTCGATCGGACGTGGACTTCGAATACAGGCCCCTACCGGACTACCGTTGCGCGCATGGCCGCACAGCGCGCGAACAACAACCGCGCATCCGCACCGGAATACGACGACCTCGAGGGATTCGGCGTTGCAGTTGTCCGAGAGGAAGGCAAGTGGACCGTCACGCCGCTGTCCGACGACGCACTGACCAGTCTGTCGGCGGCAGAGACCGAATTGCGTGAGCTGCGCAGTTCTGGAGCGGTGTTCGGAATGCTCGACGTGGACGAGGAATTCTTCGTCATCCTGCGTCCCGCACCGAACGGCACCCGACTGTTGCTCTCCGACGCGGTCGCCGCCGTCGACTACGAAATCGCCGCGGACGTCCTCGATGCGCTCAACATCGAGATCCCCGACGTCGACCCCGACGAACTCGACGACATCGAGCCCTACGAAGAGGGTGACCTCGCGTTGCTGGCCGATCTCGGACTCCCCGAAGCTGTGCTCGGCATCATCGTCGCCGAGACCGACGACTACCCCGACGAGCAGCTGCAGTCCATCGCCGAACGCCTGGGCTTCGAGGACGAGTTCACCGCAGCGGTGAACAAGCTGCGGCGGTAGTCCATGTCGGTATCCGACGCGGACATGATCCGCGCAGCGCTGGCGGCTGCCGCCGAGGCGTCGGATGCCGACGTCCCCGTCGGAGCCGTCGTGTTCGACCCCTCCGGACGCGAGATCGCCCGAGCCTGCAATGCGCGGGAGGCGTCGGGCGACCCCACCGGACACGCGGAAGTGATCGCCCTGCGTCGAGCAGCGGCCGTGCACGGGGACGGTTGGCGACTCGAAGGCTGCACCCTGGCCGTCACCTTGGAACCATGCACGATGTGCGCCGGGGCGCTGGTGCTCGCTCGCGTCGGAGCAGTGGTGTTCGGAGCATGGGAACCCAAGACCGGAGCCGTCGGCTCGCTGTGGGACGTGGTGCGAGACCGTCGACTCACCCACAGACCGCAGGTGCGCGGCGGGGTGTTGGAAGCCGAATGCGCCGAAGTGTTGACCAGGTTCTTCGCTCGCCAGAGATAACGATCCCGTCTCGAGGTGAGGGGCGAGGTGGCCGGGTCCGTCGGTTTTCAGGAGTGTGGAGAGCAGGGGTGCGACGACGCGCTCCAACCTCTGCGAAGGAGAGCACTATGGGAATCGGCGACAAGATCTCGAACAAGACCGAAGACCTCGGCGGCAAGGCAAAGGAAGCCGCTGGTTCGGCCACCGGAGACAAGGACCTCGAAGCTGAGGGCAAGGGCGACCAGACCTCGGCAGCTGTCAAGGACGGCGTCGAGAAGGTCAAGGACGCAGCCTCGAACATCAAGGACAAGCTCACCGGCAACTAGTCGCCGGAGTGGAGCCTGCGGAATGACCGATGGATTCGCGTGCTGAGCAGGCGATTTAGCCTCAGGCCGTCATTCCGGTACAGTCTTCTGCGGTGGCGTGTCCGAGCGGCCTAAGGAGCACGCCTCGAAAGCGTGTGACGGGTAATCCCCGTCCGAGGGTTCAAATCCCTCCGCCACCGCCAGAGCGCCCCACCTGTTCACGCAGGTGGGGCGCTTTTTTGTGCGCGCAGTCTGGGGTGGGGTTAAGCCGCAAACGCGCGCGCATTCGTCGGTTGCGTTCGGATTCGCCACCGATTCGGGTCTATTTCACGCGCACCTGGCAAGTGCGCGCGCGTTTGCGGGATGGGCGGGTGGGATCACCGGCGCAGTCAGGAGTTCACGGGTGCTGGGTTCACGGGTGCGGGTTTCGGTCTTGTGTGGCTGTGTCCGTTGCAAACGCGCGCGCATTTGTCAGACGCGTTCGGATTCGCTATCGATTCGGGGTCTATTTCGCGCGCACCTGGCAAGTGCGCGCGCGTTTGCGGGATCGCAGAGCCCCGGCCCCAACTTCGCGGCAACTCAGGAACTCAGCATTGCCCCGCACCTGCGGCGTCGAGTCCGCGCAGAATTTCGTTCTGATCGCCGGGCGGCACGTCGTTCCAGCTCGGCGCGGTGGTCATTTCGTTGCGCAGACCCTCGACCGACTTGGCGCGATCGGAGATTCCGGTTTGCTCGAGCGCATCGATCGACGGCAGAAACTGTGTACAGGTCTGCTGGTAGAGCGCTTCACCGGTGACGCCGGAGGTCGCGTCGGTCGGAGCTGCAGGCTCGGCAGCGGGCGGTAACTCGGAAACAGGAGCGGGCTCGGGTGAGGGCGCGTCGACCGTGGTGGTCGCGGGGACAGTCGTGGAACTCGCAGTGGTCGTCGTCGTTTCGGCGACGGTGGTGCTCGACGCCTCCTCGCTCGACGGGTCGTTGCTGCATCCGGCAATCGAGACGGCCACGATCAGCCCGAGCAATCCGGTCGCGATTTTTCCGTTCATCGCAACTGTGTACCACCCCGGCGGAACCACCGACGTCAGAGCAGGGTCTGCGCACGTCCGGTGATGGTGCTCAGCGCCGTCGACCAGGCGAGGTTCTTCGGGTCGAGGAATGCTCCGTGCCCCGCTCCCGGCAGGAGGACGAGCTCGGGGTCGGTGCTGCCCGCCTTCGTCGATGCGTCGATGTAGACGCGGCTCTGGTTCACCGAGACGGTCTGATCGGCGTCACCGTGCAGCGCAGTGAGCGGAACGTCGAGGGGGAGGTATTCGATGGGGGAGGCGATCTCGTAGCGTCCGGGCACCTCGTTCGGCATGCCGCCGAGGAAGGCAGGCACGAACTTGTCGCCGCCGATGTCGGCTGCCCGCTTCATGTCGAAGACGCCGGCCATGATGGTGGCGCTGCGTGGTCGGATCTTCGGTTCTGCGCCCGGCGCGTCGACGGGCATGAGGTGTCGAGCCGCGACCCATGCGGCGAGTTGGCCGCCTGCCGAGTGTCCGGCGACGTGGACGCGATCGAGATCGAGGCGACCATCGGCAGCATTCTGGACGACGGTTGCCAATGCCTCGGTGGCGTCGTCGACGTCGGAGAGGGTGTTGGCCCAATTGTTCGGCCCGCGTCGGTATTCGACGTTCCACACGGCGATGCCTTCGTCGGCGATGGCCGTCGACATCTGCTGGAAGTACGACAGGTCGAGGTCTTCCTGCCATCCGCCGCCGTGAATCATCACCACCACCGGGAGGGAGGTGGCGTTGTTGTCGGGGAGGTACAGGTCGCCGATGTTGTCCGGCTCGTATCCGTAGCTCAGTCGAATGGGATCCCCGGCCGGGCCCGATACCGGTTGCAGCGCAGCCGAATACGTCTCTGCGGTACTCGGTGAGGAGTCGGTGTCGGCCGAGCTGCAGCCGACCAGCGCGACCGCCAGCAGGCCGGAGAGGAAGTGGCGACGATTCACGCGTGCCGATCCGTCCAGTCGAGCAGTTCGGTGAGCGGCCAGGTGTTGATCACGCGCTCCGCGGGGACGCCGCGCTCTTCGGCTCGGATGCAGCCGTAGCCCTGCCAGTCGAGCTGTCCGGGAGCGTGCGCGTCGGTGTCGATGGAGAACAGGCAGTCGCGCTCGAGGGCGATGTCGATCAGTCGCTCCGGGGGATCCTGTCGCTCGGGTCTGGCGTTGATCTCCACTGCGGTGCCGAACTGGCGGCATCCCTCGAACACCACGGGGGCGTCGAACGTCGATTCGGGTCGGGTTCCGCGGCCACCCTCGACGAGCCGTCCGGTGCAGTGACCGAGTACGTCGACATGCGGGTTGGCGATGGCGGTGACCATACGTTTGGTCATGGTCTTGGAGTCGGCCCGCAGGTTCGAATGCACGCTCGCCACCACCACGTCCAGCTCTGCGAGCAGACCCTCGTCCTGGTCGAGCGATCCGTCGTCGAGAATGTCGACTTCGATTCCGGTGAGGATGCGGAACGGTGCGAGCCGCTCGTTGAGCTCGGCGATGACGTCGAGTTGTGCGCGCAGACGCTCGGCGGCGAGGCCGTTGGCGACCTTGAGGCGTGGGGAATGGTCGGTGAGAGCGCAGTACTGGTGACCGAGCCTCTCGGCGGTACGCATCATCTCCTCGATGGGGCTGCCGCCGTCGGACCAGTTGGAATGGGTATGCAGATCGCCCTTCAATGCACCGCGAAGTTCGTTGTCTCCGATGGGTTCTGCCGCGTCTCGTTGCTCGCGGAGATAGTCCGGAACGTCCTGAGTCAGTGCCTGGCGAATGATCAGCGAGGTCTTGGCTCCGATACCGGTCAGCGAGGACCAGCTGTCTGCCTTCTCGTGCTCGGATCGTTTTGCGGGCGTGAGGGATTCGACCACATCTGCGGCCCGACGGTAGGCCTTGACTCGATGGGTGTCCGAGCGGGAGCGTTCGAGCCAGAAGCCGATCTCTCGAAGTGCGTCCACCGGATCCATGCGGTCCATTGTGCCTGGCGGTACCGACACGTGTTCACGGGGTAAACGGACAAAACTCTCAGGGACTTACCAGGTCGCTCACTCCCCATAGGCTTGAAGCTGCAACTACCATCGGCAGTCATGACCAAGAAATGGTGGATTGTCGGCGCGATCGTCGTTGTCGTAGTGGCGCTCGGACTGTATTTCGGCCCCAAGATCTATGCCTCGTTCGAGGGCGACGACGCACCGGCGGCAACCGTGTCGACCTCCGGCGCGCAGGCTGCGACCACACAGGACATCGACGGACGGTGGATCGTCACTCCGGGCGACGCCGCCAATACGACTGCCGCGGGCTACACCGTCGACGAGTTGTTGAACGGGTCCGATGTCACGGTCGTCGGGTCGACGACCGAGGTCGCGGGCAACGTCGTCATAGCCGACAACACGCTCACCGAGGGGCAGGTGGTCGTCATGACCAACTCGATCAGCACCGACAGTGACCGTCGCGACAGTCAATTCCGCGGCAACATCTTCGACACCGCGACCTATCCGACGGCGACGTTCAACATCGACTCGCCGATCGATCTGTCCGCACTGCCCAAGGACGGCACCACCATGACGGTCACCGCCGAGGGCACGTTGACGCTCAAGGATCAGACACGTCCGGTCTCGGTGGAGATGGAAGTGCTGCAGTCCGGCGACACGCTCATCGCGTCGGGTGCCATTCCGACGACGTGGACCGACTACCAGATCGAGCCGCCGTCACTCGGCTTCGTCACCGTCGATCCGTCCGGGACCATCGATTTCCTGATCAATCTGAATCAGCAGTAGCGGGTTCTCGCGCGGGCTCGGGCGTCCATCCCGGCGGTCCGACGAGATATCCGACGCGCTCCTTCCATGACCGCGATGCCGCAACATCCCGCGCGATGTTGCGGTATTCGTGTGTCTGGAGGGTCCAGATGTTGAACGTGTCGACGGGCTTGGTGAGTCCGTAGTTGGGGCGCTCGACCTCCTCGGCGTAGGTGCCGAACAGGCGGTCCCAGATGATGAGGATGCCGCCGTAGTTCTTGTCGAGATACTGCGGATCGCGGCCGTGATGGACGCGGTGATGCGAGGGCGTGTTGAAGACGTACTCGAACGGACGCGGCAGCCGGTCGATGCGCTCGGTGTGCACCCAGAACTGGTAGACGAGGTTGATCGAGAATCCGACGAACACCATCCACGGCGGCATGCCCAACAGGGGTAGCGGTAGCCACATGATGACCTCGCCGCTGTTGTTCCACTTCTGTCGCAGCGCCGCGGCGAAGTTGAAGTACTCGCTCGAATGGTGCGACTGATGCGTCGCCCAGATGATTCGGGTCCGATGCGCGATGCGGTGATATCCGTAGAAGAGCAGGTCGACGCCCAGGATCAGGATCACCCACGTGTACCAGGCGTCGGCCGGAAGATGCCACGGCGCGACGTAGACGTAGATCGCCGTGTAGGCGACGAGGGCGAGCGCCTTCCATGCCGTGGTGGTCGCGATGGACACCAGTCCCATGCTCAGGCTCGAGCGTGCATCCCTGGCGGAATAGCTGCCGCGTTCACCGTCCTCGAGCTTCGCGGCCGCGATCCACTCGATCGCCAACAACAGTGCGAACGCGGGAATGGCCAGTGCCACGGGATCGCGCAGCGGTTCGGGGAGTGCATTCCACGCCGAACCGATCCACTCGCTCATCGAAACCTCCTGCGTGACAGTTAGAGGTTGAGTGTAACGCTTTTCTGTTCGGATTCCCCAGGGCTCGTACCGTGGAGGACGGCGCACCAATCGGCCGAGAGAGCGGAGTCGGACTTGTTGCAGAAAATCGCGTCCACGATCGGACAGGTGGTCGGGTCGGCGTTGGGTGTCGTCGGTATCCGGGTCGGTACCGAGGAACCGCCGCATACGAGCCGTCGACTGACCGATGCGGTGGAGATCCGTCGTTACCGACCACGCATCGCGGCGCAGACAGTCGTCGACGCCGATGAGGAAGAGGCACGGCAGGAGGGTTTCCGCCGCCTGGCTCGCTACATCTTCGGCGGAAACGGAGGCAAGAAACGGGTCGCGATGACCGCTCCCGTCAGTCAATCGCCGGCAGGGTCGCAGAAGATCGCCATGACTGCGCCGGTATCGAGTACGCCCGGCAGCGACGGGTGGGTTGTCCGGTTCTTCATGCCTGCCGAGTGGACGATCGACACGCTGCCCGAGCCCGACGACGACCGCGTGACGTTGACCGAGGTTCCGGCGGAGACGGTCGCTGTACTGCGTTTCAGCGGTGGCCGCGGCCGAGGCGATGTCCAACCGCAGATCGCGGCGTTGACCGAAGCGTTGCGAGCCGAGGGTATCGAGATGCTGGGTGAGCCGATGACCTGGTTCTACGATCCGCCGTGGACCTTGGCGCCGTTGCGTCGTAACGAGGTGGTCGTGGCGATACCGGACGGTTCCTGACGCGTCGGGGTGTCCCGCACGTGCTCGCTAATTCCCTACTGCGATGGTAGGAATTGAACGTGCACATCACGGCCAAGGCGGACTATGCGGTTCGCACGCTCGTCGAACTCGCTGCCGTCGGTGGGCAGCGGCCCGCGAAGGCCGAGGCGCTGGCCATGGCGCAGGGCATCCCGCACAAGTTTCTCGAATCGGTGCTCTCGGATCTGCGTCGCGCGGATCTCGTGTGTAGCAGAAGGGGACCCGACGGCGGTTACTGGTTGGCGCGGGAGGCGTCGGACATTTCGGTTGCCGATGTGATGAGGGCCGTCGAAGGCCCGTTGGCGTCGGTGCGCGGTCAGCGGCCCGAGGATGCGGAGTATTCCGGTCCGGCCGAGCCGCTCACCCGGGTGTGGCTGGCGGTACGCGTCAATCTGCGTGCGGTGCTCGAGGCGGTGTCGCTGGCGGACATCGTCGACAACGAGCTGCCGGACTTCGTCGGAGAGCTGATCAGCGAGCCGACCGCGTGGGCGCGTCGATGACCTGAGTCACATCCGGTGCCGGCTGTGGCGGGATCGACAAAATTGCACACCACTGCAAACTTGCAGAACAGTGCAAGTTCCGTAGGTTGGTAATCGTGACTTCTCCGACGGGCCTTCGCGATCTGAAGAAGGCGGCCACCCGCGACGCGCTCGGCATGGCTGCCGTGCGTCTGGGCAAGGAGCACGGCATCGACGCGGTCACCGCCGACGCCATCGCGCACGAAGCGGGAGTCTCCACCCGCACGTTCCACAACTACTTCTCCAACAAGGAAGAAGCAGTTCTTCACCACATCGAAGTGTCTGCCCTCGAATGGTTCGAGCTCCTGCGCGCCAGGCCGTCGACCGAACCGATCTGGGACTCGTTGCGGCACATCGCAATCGACCTCGTCGCGGACCCGGGCCGAGATCTGGACGACACCTTCGCGGCTGCCCGGCTGATCGAAGCCAACCCCGCCCTGATGGCTCGCAAGCTCGAGATGCACCAATCGCTGACCCGCAAACTCGGCGAAGCCATCGCCGAGCGAACCGGTACCGACATCGACACCGACCTCTACCCCAACCTGCTCCAGATGGCCGTCGGTGGTGCCGTCACGGCAGCACTGAACATCTGGGTCACCGATTCTGCAGGCGCATCGACGCCGAGGGCCCTCATCGAGGACGCCTTTGACCAACTGCGCGCTGGACTTCCCGAGCCGCAACCGTCCGAACCCAACCGAGGAGCTTGACAGTGGCCACCTATCTCTACCGAATCGGAAGATTCGCGTACCGACGCAAGGGCATCGTCCTCGGACTGTGGCTGGCGATTCTGGTGCTCGCCGGAGTGGGCGCAGCGACGCTGTCCGGCCCCACCGCGAACTCGTTCAGCATCCCGGGAACGCCCGCGCAGGCTGCGCTGGATCTGCAGTCGGAGCGGTTCGGCTCCGCCGAGGACCCGCTCACTGCCGTCAGCGCCGAGTACGTGTTCCAGGCACCCGACGGGCAGACGCTGGACACTCCGCAGTACACCTCGGCGATCGACGCAACCATCGCCGAGATCGAGAAGATCGACGCCGCCAAACCCGCCGAAGGTGCGCAGCCGCTGGCGAATCCGGTTGCGGCCAATCAGTCGATCATCGAGCGATACACCGAGGCGGCAACCGAAGCGGGCACCCCGGCCGACCAGGTGGCCGCCGACGCGGCAGCCACGTCACCGCTCAGCCCCAACGGCAACGTCGGCACGGTCACCGTGCCGATCAACGTCGAACTCGCCGACGTCACCGACCAGATCCGCACCGAGCTCGACGAGGCCGCGCAGCCCGCTCGTGACGCCGGACTGACCGTCCTCCTCGGCGGCACCGTCGCGCAGGAGAACGTCGCGCCCGGTGGTACGTCGGAAATCGTCGGTCTGGCCGTCGCCGCCGTCGTGCTGCTCATCATGTTCGGATCCGCCGCGGCCGCCAGCCTGCCGCTGATCACCGCCATCGTCGGAATCGGTATCTCGAGCCTGGCGATCACCACGGCGTCCGGCTTCGCGAGCCTGTCGTCGTTCACGCCGGTCCTCGCGATCATGATCGGTCTGGCCGTCGCGATCGACTACTCGCTGTTCATCCTCGCCCGTTATCGCCACGAACTGACGTTGACGGACGACCGAGAGGAAGCCGTCGGACGGTCCGTGGGAACCGCGGGCTCGGCTGTGGTGTTCGCCGGTGCCACCGTGCTCATCGCCCTCGTTGCCCTGCGCGTCGTCGGGATTCCGTTCCTCTCCCAGATGGGCCTCGCCGCAGGTTTCGCGGTGTTCATCGCGGTACTGATCGCACTGACGTTCCTGCCGGCGATGCTCGGCCTCTACAAGGGCAAGGCCTTCGCGGGCAAGATCAAGTTCGTCAACACAACCGACCCGGAAGACCCGAACGCCACGCCAACCAACGGACTTCGCTGGGCCCGATTCCTGGTCAAGAGGCCCGCGCTGGGACTCATCGGCGGCATCGTCCTGCTCGGTGTCATCGCAGGACCCACCACCGGTCTGTCGCTGGCACTGCCGTCCACCGCCACCGCCGACCCGTCGACGCCTGCACGTCAGGCCTACGACATCGTCGACGAGGGCTTCGGTCCCGGACGCAACGGCCCGCTGCTGGTCATCGCCGACGCTTCCGGCGTGGCCGAGGCCGATCGCACGGCGTCGTTCGGCAAGGTCGTCGAGACCATCACCGGAGAGCCCGACGTCACCAACGCCCAGATCATCGCCGTCAACCAGGCCGGGGACACCGCACAGATCCTGGTCACTCCATCGTCCTCACCGAACAGTGAGCAGACGAAGAACCTCGTGGCGAATCTGCGCGACGCCGAACCGGGCTTGGTGGCCAGTGACGGCGTCTCCTACGGAGTCACCGGTCAGACGGCACTCGAGCTCGATGTCTCCGAACGACTGCAGGACGCGTTGATCCCGTACCTGGCAGTGGTCGTCGGCCTGGCCTTCGTTCTGCTGATGCTCGTGTTCCGCTCCATCCTGGTGCCGCTGACCGCAACGCTCGGGTTCCTGCTCAGCGTGCTCGCGACCTTCGGTGCCACGGTGTTCATCTTCCAGGAGGGCGGCCTCGGCCTGATCTCCAACCCGCAGCCCATCGTCAGCTTCATGCCGATCTTCCTCATCGGCGTGGTATTCGGTCTCGCGATGGACTACCAGGTGTTCCTCGTCTCGCGTATGCGTGAGGAATTCGTTCACGGAGCCGCCGCCAAGGATGCCGTCGTCAACGGGTTCAAGTACGGCGCACGCGTGGTCACCTCGGCTGCGGTCATCATGATCTCGGTGTTCGCCGCATTCATCGCCGAGCCGGACTCGTTCATCAAGTCCATCGGATTCGCGCTCGCCGCGGCCGTGTTCTTCGACGCGTTCGTCGTGCGGATGGTGCTGATTCCGTCGGTGATGGCATTGATGGGCGACAAGGCCTGGTGGCTGCCGAAGTGGCTGGACAAGATCCTGCCCAACGTCGACATCGAAGGTGCCAAGCTGAAGACGGCACCGGAGAAGACGACCGAGTAACGGTCTGAGCCGGTCGGCCGAAGATTACCCGCAACACTCGAAAAACGGAGAGACTGTTATCCATGTGTACGAGTAATCTTCGGCCATCATGCTGATTCCCCTGCTGCGCACGTATCTGGCTCCGTACAAGATGCCGATCGTCGCGCTGGTTCTGCTGCAATTGGTCGCCACGCTGGCAGCCCTGTTCCTGCCCAGTCTCAACGCCGACATCATCGACAAGGGTGTGACGACCGGCGACACCGGTTACATCCTCTCGGCCGGTGGCGTCATGTTGCTGGTGTCGGCGGTGCAGATCATCAGCTCGGTCGCGGCGGTGTTCATCGGTGCGCGCGCAGCCATGGGTGTCGGACGCGACCTGCGCGGTGCCATCCTGCATCGCGTCGGTACGTTCTCCGCCCGTGAAGTCGGCCAGTTCGGTGCGCCGTCGCTGATCACCCGCAACACCAACGACGTTCAGCAGGTGCAGTTGGTGATCGTCATGGGGTTCACCATCGTGGTGATGGCCCCGATCATGTGCGTCGGCGGCATCGTGATGTCGCTGCGCGAGGATCTCGGGCTGTCCTGGATCCTGCTCATCGCAGTGCCGGGTCTGGCCATCTCGATGGGTCTGATCATCGTCAAGATGGTGCCGGCGTTCCGCTCCATGCAGAAGCGCATCGATGCCGTCAATCGTGTTCTGCGTGAACAGATCACCGGCATCCGCGTGGTACGGGCGTTCGTTCGCGAGGACTTCGAGGTCGACCGTTTCGGGGCGGCCAACAGCGCGCTCACCGATACCGCCCTTCGCGTCGGACGGCTCATGGCCCTGATGTTCCCGACGGTCATGCTCATCAGCAACGTCACCAGCGTCGCCGTCATCTGGTTCGGCGGCCACGCGATCGACGACGGCACGATGCAGATCGGCTCTCTCACAGCACTTCTGAGCTACATCATGCTGATCCTCATGTCGGTGATGATGGCGTCGTTCATCGCGATGATGGTGCCCCGTGCGTCGGTGTGCGCCGACCGCATCAGCGAGGTACTCGCCACCGAATCCTCGGTCGTGCTGCCCGACAAGCCGAAGACGTTCACGTCCTCGCCGGGAACGGTCGAGCTCGTCAACGCCGAATTCTCCTTCCCCGGAGCCGAATATCCGGTGCTGTGCGGGGTGAACCTGCGGGCCGAGGCCGGCAAGGTCACCGCCATCATCGGCGGTACCGGCTCCGGAAAGTCCACTCTCGTCAACCTGATTCCGCGACTGATCGACGTCACCGGCGGTGAGGTACGCGTCGGCGGAGTCGACATTCGTGAACTCGATCTGGACCTGCTGCGCTCGGAGATCGGTCTGATTCCGCAGAAGCCGTACCTGTTCTCGGGCACCATCGCGAGCAACCTGCGTTACGGCAAATCCGACGCCACCGACGCCGAACTGTGGGAGGCACTCGAGATCGCCCAGGGCGCCGACTTCGTTCGGGCCATGCCCGAGGGACTGGAAACACCCGTCGCGCAGGGCGGTACGACGGTCTCCGGCGGTCAGCGGCAACGCCTCGCCATCGCCCGGGCGTTGGTCCGCAAACCCAGCATCTATCTGTTCGACGACTCGTTCTCCGCGCTGGACCTCACCACCGACGCCAATCTGCGTGCAGCCCTGAGGCCGGTGACGCGAGATGCGTGCATGATCGTTGTCGCTCAACGCGTCTCGACCATCATCGACGCCGATCAGATACTCGTACTCGACGACGGAAAGCCGGTAGGTGTGGGTACCCACGACCAATTGATGGCAGATTGCCCCACCTACGCCGAGATCGTCGACTCGCAGCACGCCGTGGGTGCACTGTGACCGCGCAGGTGGAGAAGGCGGAAGAGGAGGACATCGCTCCCGTCTCCAAGACTGTGAAGCCGGGAACCAAGGCCCGCAACTTCAAGGGCTCGTTCAAACGACTGATCGGCCTGCTCGCTCCCGAGCGAGTGCTCCTGTCGATCATGCTGGCGTTCGGTATCGCCAGCACCGTGCTCACCGTCGCCGCGCCCAGCGTCCTCGGACACGCGACCGACCTCATCTTCAACGGCGTCGTCGGCCGCGAGCTCGATCCGGGTCAGACCAGAGACCAGGCCATCGACCAGCTGCGCGCCCAAGGCAACGACTCCATCGCGGATCTGGTGTCCGGCACGAACCTGACTCCCGGAGCCGGAATCGACTTCGGTGCAGTCGGAACCGTACTGATGTGGGTCCTGGTTCTGTATGTGCTCTCTGCGGTGCTGGCCTGGGCGCAGGGATACATCCTCAACATCGCGCTGCAGCGTCGAATCCTGTTGCTGCGCGGCAGCGTCGAAGCGAAGGTGCATCGACTGCCGCTGAAGTACTTCGACAACAATGCTCGCGGCGAGACGCTGAGCCGCGTCACCAACGACATCGACAACGTCTCGACCAGCCTGCAGCAGACGCTGAGCCAATTGATCACCGGCATCCTCACCGTCCTGGGCATCCTCGGCGTCATGATCTGGATCTCGCCGTTGCTCGCTCTCGTTGCGGTGCTGACCATTCCGGCGTCGTTCGCGGTCACCGCCGTCATCGCCAAGCGTTCACAGCCGCACTTCGTCGCGCAGTGGAAGCACACCGGCAAGCTCAACGCGCAGATCGAAGAGACCTACACGGGCCACGAGATCGTCAAGGCCTTCGGCCGTCAGGCCGACGTGGAACGCGAATTCGGCGACCGCAACGAGAAGCTGTTCCAATCGAGCTTCCGGGCGCAGTTCATCTCCGGCATGATCATGCCCGTCATCATGTTCCTCGGGAACATCAACTACGTTGTCATCGCCGTCGTCGGCGGGCTGCGGGTCGCGTCGGGCACGCTCACGCTCGGTGAGGTGCAGGCGTTCATCCAGTACTCGCGTCAATTCACGCAACCGCTCACCCAGGTGGGTTCGATGGTCAACCTGGTGCAGTCGGGTGTGGCGTCGGCCGAGCGCATCTTCGAGGTGCTCGACGCCGAGGAAGAGGACGCGGACCCGGCCGATGCCGTTCGACCCACTCAGCGCCGAGGACGCGTCGAATTCGAGAACGTCTCGTTCGGCTACTCGCCCGACCGCCCGCTGATCGAGAACCTGTCGCTGGTTGCCGATCCAGGGCATCTGGTCGCGATCGTCGGACCGACCGGTGCTGGCAAGACCACGCTGGTGAACCTGATCATGCGTTTCTACGAGATCGATTCCGGCCGTATCACCCTCGACGGCGTCGACACCATGAAGATGACCCGCGAAGAGCTGCGCGCCCGTACCGGAATGGTGCTGCAGGACACCTGGCTGTTCGGCGGAACCATTCGCGACAACATCGCCTACGGCGACCCGAGTGCCAGCGAAGAAGAAATACTCGAGGCCGCGCGGGTGAGCTACGTCGACCGATTCGTGCACTCGTTGCCCGACGGCTACGACACGATCATCGACGAGGAAGGCAACAACGTCAGCGCCGGTGAGAAGCAGCTCATCACCATTGCCCGCGCCTTCCTGGCCAAGCCGCTGATCCTCATCCTCGACGAGGCCACGAGCTCCGTCGACACCCGCACCGAACTGCTGGTGCAGAAGGCCACCGCGAAGCTGCGCACCGATCGCACCAGTTTCGTTATCGCGCATCGGCTTTCCACAATCCGCGACGCGGACACCATCGTGGTGATGGAGAACGGCAGCATCGTCGAGCAGGGCAATCACGAGGAACTGCTCGCGGCCAGGGGTGCCTACTTCCGGCTGAATGCGGCTGGAGCGGCTGCGCCGCAGGTGCACGGCTGATTCACCGGTCGTTCCGCAGGCTCCACTCCTGCCTCGTAGCAGGCTACGAATTTCCACTCACAAGCCGCGGAGCGGCATACTGACGCGGTGAGTTCCTCCAGTTTCGGCTTCGATATCGGCACCCGGCTCGACGGTGAGCTCGGTCGTACCGGCACCATCCACACCCCGCACGGTGACATCGCCACCCCCGCGTTCATCGCGGTGGGTACCAAGGCGACCGTCAAAGCAGTGCTGCCGGAGGCGATGAAGGAACTCGGCGCGCAGGCGGTGCTCGCCAATGCGTACCACCTGTATCTGCAGCCGGGCTCGGACATCGTCGACGAGGCGGGTGGGCTGGGTAAGTTCATGAACTGGGACGGGCCGACGTTCACCGACAGCGGCGGATTCCAGGTGATGTCGCTCGGCGTCGGCTTCAAGAAGGTCATCTCGATGGACGCCTCGCGGGTGGAGTCCGACGACGTCATCGCCGAGGGCAAGGAACGCCTCGCGCATGTCGACGACGACGGGGTGACGTTCAAGTCCCACCTCGACGGCTCCAAGCATCGCTTCACCCCCGAGGTGTCGATGCAGATTCAGCATCGCCTCGGTGCCGACATCATGTTCGCGTTCGACGAACTGACGACGCTGATGAATACCCGTGGTTACCAGGAGAAGTCGGTCGATCGGACGCAGGCGTGGGCCGAGCGGTGCGTCCTCGAACACGAACGGCTCACGGTCGAGCGCGCCGACAAGCCGTACCAGGCCCTGTTCGGAGTGGTGCAGGGAGCGCAGTACGAGGATCTACGCCGCAAGGCTGCACACGATCTCGAGACCATCACCGGAGAGACCGGCAGAGGCTTCGACGGCTACGGAATCGGCGGCGCACTCGAGAAGCAGAACCTCGGCACCATCACCCGGTGGGTGAACGAGGAACTGCCCGAGCACAAGCCGCGTCACATGCTCGGCATCAGCGAGCCGGACGACTTCTTCACGGCCATCGAGAACGGTGCCGACACCTTCGATTGCGTCAATCCCTCACGGGTGGCGCGCAATGCGGCGATCTACGTGCCGACGGGCCGTTTCAACATCAACACCGCCAAGCATCGACGCGACTTCACCCCGATCGACGACAGCTGCGACTGCTACACCTGCGCGCACTACACCAAGGCGTACATCCATCACCTGTTCAAGGCCAAGGAGATGCTCGCCTCGACGCTGTGCACCATCCACAACGAGCGCTTCACGGTCAAACTGGTCGACGACATTCGTGCCTCGATCGAGCAGGGGCGCTTCGCCGAATTCAGGACGGAGTTTCTGGGTCGGTTCTATGCTGCGAAGAGTGCGTGAGCTGATCTTCCAGCTCCGAAATACGCTGTAGCAGTTCCTGTTCCCGCTCGACTGCCTTACGCTGATACACCTCGGACAGCTCCGCGAGGTAGTTCGCGTCGTAGCGGGGAATGATGCTGCGGGTGCAGTTCCAGTCGAAGGCCTCGACGTCGATGACGACGCTGCGTTCGCACGTGGCGGCGACGGTCGTGTCGCCGATCCTTCTCAGTCGGTACAACAGTTCGGGATTGTCCGCCGCTTCGACGGTACGGGCCCGCCCGTAGAGCTTGAGACGTTGCCGCAGAGGGTAATTCACCAGAAACAGTGCGACGCGGTCATCGTGGTCGAGATTGGCCGCCGTGACGTACTGGTGGTTTCCGGCGAAGTCGGCGAAGCCGAGCGTGTGATCGTCGAGGACCTGCAGAAAGCCCTTCGGTCCACTTCGATACTGGATGTAGGGCCACCCGGTCTCGGCGACGGTGGCGATCTGGAACTGATCCAACGCGCGAATCATGGCCTTCTCGCGAGTGTCGAGAGGCGTCGGGCCGTCGTCGGGACGCTCGGTCTGCGAGCCGTAGGCGGTGTAGCTGCCGTCGACCTTCTGCCGCGCAATCGCGGCAGGGCCGAACATCAAATGGTGATAGTGGTTGCTCTGCGGCACGGGTGTCACCTTAGGTCAATCCGCGCGTTTCCCGGCCCCACGGTGGTGGATCACGTTCGCGACGGTGCCTCACCGAACCGGCGAGGTAGCCTATTACTACCAACTGTGTAGTAATAGAATCGCCCTGGGGGGACCAGCATGTTCGACGACGCCTTACCTGTGAGTTCGTCCCAGGCCGACATCTGGATTGCCCAACAGTTCATGCCCGACGTGCCCTTCACCATTGCCTACTACGTCGACATCGTCGGTGCCGTCGACGTCGACGCGTTGGCCGGCTGTGGCGGCAGGGCACATCGAGAGTTCTCGTCGTCGACGATGCGCATCATCGAGGTCGACGGCACTCCGATGCAGCGATTCGAGCCTCGGGAGACCGAGGCGGTAGAGATCCTCGATTTCCGCGGACACGACCGTCCGGCCGATGCCGCCAGGAGGTGGATGGACGACGATTGCCGCACGCCCTTCTCGATGGACGGACAGCTGGTGCGCTTGCGCGTCCTCCGCGTCGGGGACGATCGCGTTTTCTGGTACACCAGAGCCCACCACATCGCGCTCGACGGCTATGCCTCGATGAAGGTGCTCGAGCGGGCGGCTGCTCTGTATGCGGCCGCGTCTTGTGGCGTCGAGCCCGAGCCGATGAATCACACTTCACCGGCTGCCCTCCTGGCCGAGGACGAGCGCTACCGCGCATCCGCCCGCGCGCGACGCGATCGCGCGCATTGGGAATGCGTCGATCTGGGCCATGTCGCGCCCTGGGGCCGAGGTGCTCAGCCTGCGTCGGTGCCGATCGTCGTCGGGGAGGATCGATCGATCTCCCTCGCCGGTCCCGGTCATGCGACCTCGACAGTGGTGATCGCAGCGTTCGCCGCGTACCTGGCGCGCATGAACGACACCGACGACGTGGATCTGTCGTTGCCGGTCTCTGCGCGGCCCACAGCACTGCTGCGTCGGGCCGGGTCGTCGTTGTCTCATGTGGTGCCGTTGCGGTTGCCGGGCGTCGGATCGGCGACGGTGAACAACGTGGTCAAGTCGGCCGAGGTGGCGATCGGAGCCGTACTTCGGCATCAGCGCAGCCGACCACCGGTGTCCGAGAGTGGACATGCAGTGCGCGCAGGGCGTTTCGGGCCGACGATCAACGTGATGATGTTCGCGAACACTGTGGCCGTCGGCGACTTCGACGGTGAGATCGACATTCTGACCACCGGCCCGGTGTCGGACCTCGCCGTCAACATCTATCCCGGTCGAGGTGGAGAGCGGCCGCGCATCGCCTTCGAGGCCAACTCGAACGTCTACACACCGAGTGACCTCGCTCGCCGCCACGAACGGTTCCTGCGTTTCCTCGACCTTTTCGCCGACTCCGGCTGCGGGGACACGGCGGTGGCGGACCTGGACCTGTTCTTGCCGGAGGAGCCGCGTGCGACACCCGCGTCGGTCGGTGCCGCCTCGACGGAGCCGGGATCGCTGAACGACGTGTTCTCGACGGTAATCACGCAGCACGGCAACCGAATTGCGATCCAGGATGGGGAGGTGTCGGTCACCTACGCAGAGTTGGACACGAGAGTCGCCGCACTCGCATCCGCATTGACTGCCCGAGGAATCGGCACCGAGGACCGGGTCGCCGTGCGCATCGGCCGATCCGTCGAGGGAGTCGTCGCGTTCTGGGCGATCGCACGAGTGGGTGCGGTGTACGTCCCGGTAGACCCCAGCCACCCCCGCGAGCGTGCGGAGTTCGTGATGCGAGACAGCGGAGCGGTGGTGGGCCTGTGCAGCGGAGGCGGCCAGTTCGGTGAGGTGGAGTGGTTGGACCTCGATGATGTTCTCGCGGAGGGTGGCCCGGGCGATGAATCCACGCCGACGGCACCGCACCGAGCGGCATACGTCATCTACACCTCCGGCTCCACCGGCACTCCCAAGGGCGTCGTCGTCACCCACGATGGCATCGCCGCTCTGGTGCAACAGATTCGGAGCAGCTACGACCTCGACGTCGAGTCACGAGTCTGTCATCTGGCCTCGCCCGGATTCGACACGGCCATCGTCGAAGTGTTGGCCGCAGCGACCGCAGGCGCGGCAGTGGTGATCGCGCCGCCGGACAGCTACGGCGGCGCAGAACTGTCGGAACTGATTGCCCGGCAAGCAATTACACATCTGCTGATCACACCCTCCGCACTGGCGACGCTGGATCCCGCAGCACTGGCGGGCGTCGGGACCATCGTCATCGGCGGTGAAGCGGCCCCGCAGGATACGGTCGACCGCTGGTCGGTGGATCGACGACTGCTCAACGCGTACGGCCCCACCGAGACGACCTGCAGTGTCACCATGACGGCGCCACTGAACCCGGGCAGCGCGGACGGAATCGGTCGAGCCATGGTGGGGGCGGTGATTCACCTCCTCGATCGAACTCTGCGGCCCGTTCCGTCGGGGGCGGTCGGCGAGATCTACATCGAGACCCTCGGCGTCGCGCGCGGATACCTCGGTCGCACGCCGGATACAGCGGCGCGCTTCGTCGCGAACCCGTTCAGCAGTGCAGGACTGCGGATGTTCCGCAGCGGAGATCGGGCGCGTCTGCGCGGCGACGGGACGCTGGAATTCCTCGGCCGCTCCGACGATCAGATCAAGATTCGAGGAAATCGCGTCGAACTGGGGGAGATCGACGCAGCGCTACGATCGCTTCCCGAGGTTGCTGCAGCGTCATCGGCTCTGCGACGCAGCCGTACCGGGGACGCCCGTATCGACGGTTACGTCGTGGCCGGCCGCAGCGAACAGGTGCTCGACACCGAACGCATTCGCCGGGATCTCGCGGGGCGATTGCCTGCCCACATGGTGCCGGCGACCATCTCGATCCTCGACGAGATTCCGCTGACGCTCAATCGCAAGGTCGATCGCGGCGCACTCCCTGTTCCCAGCCCGACCGCTCGGTCGACCGGTACTCCGATCGAGCCGTCCGGTGCCACCGAGGAAATGGTGGCGGCAGCGTTCGCACGGATCCTCGGCCGCGACGGTATCGATTGCGTGGCATCGTTCTTCGATCTCGGAGGTGACTCGTTGGCGGCGACCAGAGTCGTCGGATCGGTGCGGGCCGAGGCTTCGGTCGAGATCGGTGTGCGAGACCTCGCCGAGGCCCCGTCCGTTCAGGCCTTGGCGGCACGAATAGACGAGCGTCGTCTGGTTGGGCGGCAACAAAATTCGCGGCCCGAACGCGGAATGGCGGAGGGCGTAGTTGCAATTCCGCTCGCTCCGCAGCAACGCCACATCGATCGAAGCGCACGGCTTCCAGTATCCAACCTGCCGTTCACGGTCACGATTTCCGGGGAGTTCCACGCAGCAGCAGCCTCACAAGCGATGACCGACCTGATCGATCGGCACCACACCCTGCGGACGCACTACCCGGATGTCGACGGGGTTTCGGTGCAGGTTGTCGAGCCGGATTCGGCGAAGGCTGTACCGAACCTCGATGTTGTCGACTTCGATGACCACGCGGTGGTGCAGACGCTCGAGCACCCCTTCGACGTGCGCACCGAGTTCCCGATCCGGGCTCGCCTGTTCGCGGTTGCGCCCGACCGCCATGTACTCGCGTGCGCCGTTCACCACAGTGCGGCGGACGGTTGGTCGCTGGGGCTGTTGGCGTCGGATTTCGTCCTGGCGTATCACGCCAGGATCGCGGGCACCGCACCGTCGTGGCCCGAACTACCGCTGCAGTACGCCGATTACAGCGTCTGGGCCGCCGACCGCGACGTGTCGGCCGATCTCGACTTCTGGCGCACGGAACTGGCAGACATGCCCGGCTCGGGAGGCTTGCCGTTGGACCGACCGCGCAGGCAGGAATGGGACTTCACCGGCTCCCGCACGTCGCTTCGTTTCGATGCAGACGCCACCGAGAGAATGTCGAATCTGGCGCAACGTTGCGGGACAGGCCGATTCACCGTGCTTCGTGCGGCGCTGTTGATCTTGCTCGCAGGGACGACGAAATCGACCGACCTCGTCGTCGGAACCCCGGTGGCCGGTCGCGACGACCCGAGACTCGAGCAGCTGGTCGGTACCTTCACCAATACCGTTGCGATACGGACGGACATCGGGTCCGCAACGAGCGTCGAGGACGTTGTGCAGTCGGCTCGGGTCAGTGAACTGCGTGCCTTCGACCACGCATCGGTACCGTTCGAGGACGTCGTCGCCCACCTCGGTGCCCAGTCGACGGAGGCGCGGCACCCGATCTTCCAGGTGGCACTGTCGTTGGATGTCTTCACCGCCGCAGCCTTCGACGTCGGGGACGTGCGATTCGAGATCACGCCGCGGCCCCTCGACATCGCCAAGTGCGACCTTCACTTCCACGTCACCGAACATCGACACAGTGAAGGTGAGGCTATCGAGAGTTCGGTCGATATCGTCTATCCCACAACACTGTTCGACGCCGATACCGCGCTGAAGTTGAGCCGGTGTTTCGAGCGGATCGTGCACGCGATGATCGCAGCTCCGGACTCGGCGTGGCGGGATCTGCTCGCGATCGAACCGCCGACGTAGTTACTACACGGTGTGTAGCATGTGCGGTGCGTGAGGTGCACGCGACTTCGAAGCCAGCGGGAGAACGTATGTCCACCTTCAACGGCCTTCCGGCCCACATTCTGCTCGTTCACTTCATCGTGGTGCTGGCACCGCTGACCGCGATCCTCGCCGTCGCCGCCAGCATCTGGTCCGGCGTGCGCAGCCGGCTCGTGTGGCTCATCGCAGCCCTGGCGGTGATCACCCTGGTGCTCACTCCACTGACGACGGAGGCAGGCGAGTGGCTCGAGAAGCGTGTCCCCGAGACCGCGGCCGTCGAACAGCACACCGAGATCGGTGACTGGATGATCTACTTCTCGGTCGGCTTGGTGATCGTCGCTGCGTTGCTCGTGTTCCTGCACCTTCGTGAGCGTCGCGGCAACGCGCCTGTGCGGTGGCAGTCGATTGCAGTGGTGGTGTTGGCAGTGGTGATCGGAGCGACCACAATCGTCCAGGTGTACAGAATCGGAGAGTCCGGCGCGCGCGCCGCGTGGGACGACGTATCGGTGACCGCCGGCGATGAGTGAGCCCGAGCCGAGCCTGCACGAGCACGAACCACACGGAGATCTGTCCGGTCGGTTGAACTGGCTGCGGGCCGGGGTGCTGGGTGCCAACGATGGCATCGTCTCCACCGCCGGTCTGGTCGTCGGTGTCGCTGCTGCCACCACCGACCGCGGGTCGCTGCTGACCGCGGGCGTTGCTGGCCTTGTCGCGGGGGCCGTATCCATGGCGCTCGGGGAGTACGTGTCGGTGAGCACGCAACGTGACGCCGAACGTTCTCTGCTGATCAAGGAGCGGCGGGAACTGGCAGAAGAGCCCGAGGAGGAGTTGGCGGAACTGGCTGCGCTCTACGAGGCCAAGGGGCTCTCGACCGAGACCGCGCAGAAGGTTGCGCAGGAGCTGACCGACCACGATCCGTTTGCCGCACACGTAGACATCGAGTTGGGGATCGACCCCGATGCGCTGACCAATCCATGGCAAGCAGCCGCGTCGTCGGCGGTGTCGTTCATCAGTGGTGCGCTCTTGCCGTTGCTCTCGATCCTGCTTCTGCCTGCTTCGCAACGTGTTCCGGTCACCTTCGTCGTCGTGCTGCTCGCTCTGGCGTTGACCGGAACCATCAGCGCGCGCCTCGGTGGAGCGCCGAGTCGCCCGGCGGTGACTCGAATCGTGATCGGTGGCGCGATCGCGATGGCGGTAACCTACGCGATCGGCCAACTGGCGGGCGTCGCGGGTATCTGAGATCAGCGAAAGATCGCTGTCGCCGCTTCGCCGGTTTCCGGTGCGATGACGTCCTGGACGACGTCGAACAGCGATACCGAGATGACCGCGAACGTCAGAATCAAGATCATTCCGGCGGCGAAGACTCGGCGATCCTGACGCGACGGCGGTGGTTCGCTCAGGGCCCGCACCCGGCGTACGACATCTCCGCCCGTGCCGGCGAGGGTGCGCGGACCCCGCTCGACGTGGGCACGCAGTAGAGCGATTCTGGCGATGGCGGACAACGTGTCCGGACGACTGTGTGCCGCTGCGCTCTCGTCCGCATGACGCTCCGCAGCGTGGCGCACCCTGGCGGCGATCGGTTGCAGGATCGGATCGAATTGCGTTGCGATCTCGCACATCTGGATCCAGAAGCTGTGGCGGTGTCGAAGATGCGCATGTTCGTGCTCGATCACTGCGCGTAACTCGTTGTCCGACAGCGCCTGTGCAAGTCCCGTCGTGATCACGACGGCACCGCCGCCGGAAGGAACGGCGAACGCGTCGGGCATGTCGGTCTCGACGAGCACGACGCCGCCCGATTCCCGTGCCTGTGCCCCGAACTCGGATGCGATGGACGACCCCACGGCGACGCGTCGAACATGTTGTGTCACTTCGAGAATGCGCCACAGAATCCATACGGCGATACCGGCACCCAGCGCTACCGATGCGATCTCGCCCGACGCCAGCAGCACCGCCGCGAGTGCCGCCATCGACGACAGGACCGCGAAGGCGGTGATCACGGACAGCAGCGGAAACAGGACGACGGCGGTCTGTGGGTTCAGTCGCCGGTCGATGTGCTCGGATCCGAATCGGAGACCGATCGACAGCAGCCACGGGAGGGCCGCGACGACCAGCAGGAGGGTCATGGCCGAGTCTCGTCGGCCTTCGCCAACAGGCTGCGCAGCGTTGCCTCGTCCTCGGGGTCGAGTGAGGCGACGAAGCTGGCCAGCACGTCGGCGCGTTCTGGTCTGGCTCCGAGTTCGGTGCGCATGCGCATTGCAGCCCGAAGCGCGGGGATCTCGTCGACCGGAGCGTTGAGGGTGTAGACGAAGGACCGCCCACGGCGCTCGCGATCGACGAGGCCTTTGCCGTGCAAACGCACCAGTGCGGTCATGACGGTGGTGTGGGCCAGGTCGGACCCGAGATGCTCGCGAGCCTGGGCCACCGACAGTTCCGTGTGCGCGCCGAGCAACTCGAGGATCGATTCCTCCAACTGTCCGGACGCTCTACGCACTGCACTTCCTCACTCCAGTCGATTACTTCGAGGATAGGCCACGTTCACGCCCGTCTTCGAGGCGTGGATATGTCACTTATCTAGCGGGCGGCGTGATCGTGTAATACTCTTGGCCCTGTCGGACCACCACCTCGAGGACTACTCATGGGCGTCGAAGCCAATACTCGCGCGATAGAGAAGAACGTCGTCACCGACTTCAGTGACCGCATGAGCTACAGCTCGTACCTGGACCTCGACACTCTTCTCAGCGCCCAGAAGCCGGTGAGTAAACCGGAGCATCACGACGAACTGCTGTTCATCATTCAGCACCAGACCACCGAGCTGTGGCTCAAGCTGGTCATTCACGAGACGCTGGCCGCCAGAGCGGCTCTGGACGTCGACGACATCGGCACCGCACTCAAGTGTGTCGCCCGGGTCAAACACATCCAGAAGACACTGACCGAGCAGTGGTCGGTGCTGGCGACATTGACCCCGACGGAGTACTCGCAGTTCCGCGACTTCCTCGGTAACTCGTCGGGTTTCCAGTCGTATCAGTACCGGGCGGTGGAATTCGTGCTCGGCAACAAGAATGCGGGCATGCTGAAGGTCTTCGAGTCGGATCCGGCTGCGCATGAGCTGCTGTCGACGCTGTTGCACCAGCCGAGCCTGTACGACACATTGTGGCAGTCGCTGGCGCGGCAGGGGTACGACGTACCGGCATCAGCCCTCGATCGCGACGTCACTGCGGCATACACGTTCAACGAGGACCTGATGCCGCTGATCACATTCGTCTACGAGAACCACACCGAGCACTGGGCGGTGTACGAGGCCTTCGAGGAGTTCGTCGATCTGGAGGAGAACTTCCAGCTCTGGCGCTTCCGTCACATGCGGACGGTGCTCCGTACCATCGGAATGAAGCGCGGAACCGGTGGATCGAGTGGAGTCGGATTTCTGCAGAAGGCGCTCGAGCTCACCTTCTTTCCCGAATTGCTGGCTGTGAGAACGGATATCGGACGATGATGCAACGCGTAGACGAACTGGACGCCCAGGATCCACTCCGTAGCTACCGCGACAGATTCCTCGGTAGCGACGACCCGTCGATCAGCGCGTATCTCGATGGAAACTCGTTGGGCCGGCCTACCAAGGCCAGCGTCGAACGGATCAACACCTTCATGACCGACGCCTGGGGTGGACGCCTGATCCGCGGCTGGGACGAGCAGTGGTTCGACCTGCCCGTCACCATCGGCGACGCCCTGGCCGACGCCACCCTGGGAGCCGCGCCCGGGCAGACCACGATCGGCGATTCGACGACGGTGTTGCTGTACAAGCTGGCACGGGCGGCGATCGCCATGCGGCCGGGTCGCACCGAGATCGTCATCGACCGCGACAACTTTCCGACCGATCGCTATCTTCTCGAAGGCATTGCGGCGGAATCGAACATGACGCTGCGATGGATCGAGACCGATCGCCGCGGTGGCGTCACGTCGGAACAACTCGCCGAAGTGGTGGGGGAGAACACCGCGCTGGTGGTGATCACCCACGTTGCCTACCGTTCCGGCTTCCTCGTCGACGTGGCCGAGGCGACGCGTATCACGCACGAGGCCGGCGCACTGATGCTGCTGGACGTGTGCCATTCCGTCGGCTCGGTGCCGCTCGAATTCGAGTCCTGGGGAGTGGATCTGGCCGTCGGGTGCACCTACAAGTACCTCAACGGCGGTCCCGGATCGCCCGCGTTCGCGTACGTGCGCAGTGATCTTCAGGGCGAGTTCGTCCAGCCGATCTGGGGCTGGATGGGTCGGGCCGATCCGTTCGAGATGGCGCAGGGTTACGTTCCGGCACAGGGTATTCGACGGGTCATCAGTGGAACGCCGTCGGTGTTCGGCATGATCGCGATGCAGGACACCATCGAGATGATCGCCGAGGTGGGGATGGACGCGATACGCGCGAAGTCCGTTGCGCTCACCGAGTATGCCCTCGAACTGGTGCGTGAGATGTTGGTGCCGTTGGGAGTGGAGATCGCCTCACCCGAGGATTCGACGCGACGCGGCGGGCACGTCACCATCGACCATCCCGAGTTCGAGGCCATCACCGCTCGTCTGTGGAAGCGAGGCGTCATCCCGGATTACCGAGCGCCACAGGGTATTCGACTGGGGTTGAGCCCACTGAGTACCTCCTACCGTGAGGTGTATCTGGGAATTGTGGCGATCCGTGACGAACTCCGCGCCTAGCACCACTGGGGCCATCCTCGACGACTTCGACTCTCGCCCGGGCAGCGCCACCTCGTTGGTGCGCACGGTGATCGGGGCCTATGTTCGGCCCCTCGGAGGGTGGTTTGCCATCGCCGACTTCGTCGTGTGGATGGATGCGCTCGGAGTGGCACCGGAGAGTACGCGCATCGCGATGACCAGGCTGAAGAAGAAGGGCGTCGTCGAATCCGATAATCGTGAGGGCCGCACCGGCTATCGCATCACCGAGCAGGCCGACACCATGTTCGCGCGCGGTGACGGTCGGATCTTCGGGTTCCGTCGGATGGCCGACGGCGATCCGTTCCGGCTCATCTCGTTCACCATTCCGGAGACGCAACGTGCCGCGCGCCACCAACTGAGGCGCCGACTCACCGCAATCGGATGCGGAACGGTCTCACCCGGTTTGTGGATCGCGCCCGAATACCTCGCGGGTGAGGCGGGCGACATCATCGACGCATTGGAGTTGTCGGAATACGTGACGAGCTTCGTGGCCTCCGAGGTAGCGCCACCCGCCACACTGCGTGAGAGCGCCGCCCAGTGGTGGGACCTGGCGGGCATCGCCGATCGGCATCGGGCATTCCTTGCCGCTCACGACGGCGGGTCGCCGGCCCGGAACCCCCGCGACGCGTTCGTCACGTTCGTGCCGTTGCTCGACGAGTGGCGCGTCATTCCCTACGTCGACCCGGGCCTGCCTCCGTGCATGACACCGGAGGACTGGCCGGGGACCCGGGCCGTCGCGACTTTCGATGCGGCGCGTGAGCGCTACCTGGAGATCAGTCGGGTATGGGTCGATACGACGGTTCGCGCTTCTTGATGTACGAGATGACGCGATACGTGATCGGCATGACGATGACCTCGGCCAGGGTCTTCCACAGGAATCCGACGATGACGTAGTTGATGAAGTCGGTCCAGGTGCTGATGCCGATGACTCCGGCGGCAATGGAGCAGAAGATCAGGGTGTCGAAGAATTCGCCGACGATGGTCGACCCGATCAGTCGCGCCCACAGGTGCTTTTCCTTGGTGCGTTCCTTGATCTTGACCAGGACGACCGAGTTCAGGAGCTGCCCGACGGTATAGCCGGCGAGACCGGCGAGAACGAGGCGGGGGACGACTCCGACGACGGTTTCGAGGGCCTCTTGGTTCTCGTAGAAGGACGCGGCGGGAAGTTCGATGGCGATCCAGAAGCATACCGAGGTGAGCAGCAACGATCCGAAGCCGAGGTAGATCGCGCGGCGTGCGGCCTTGAAGCCGTACACCTCGCTGAGGACGTCTCCGAGGATGTAGGCGAGGGGGAACAGAAAGAATGCGCCGTCGGTGTTGATCGGCAGGATTTGGAAGGGTCCGAGCATGACGTCGGACGAGGCGAAGAAGGCGACACCTTTGCTGGCGGCCACATTCGAGATCAGCAGCGTCGCGACGAAGAGCGCGACGATGGTGGGGTAGTAACCCCGGCTGATGTGAGCGAATGTGGCCTGCCCAGACTCGGTGCCGCCGTCGGGGGCGGTGTGTTCGGTAGTAGTCACCGCTCGATCCAAGCACCGAGACGACGATGGGCGCGAATCCCGGGTGAGGGATGCGCGCCCATCGAGGCGTATCACCGGTCAGGCGACGCGGCCGCCCACGGTGACGCGGTAGGCGTAGGTGCCGGCGATGATCGTGATCGGAATGGTCACCAGAAGACCGATGCCGATCAGGATTGCGCCGACGATGTTGAGGCCGAACAGGGCGAGCGCGAGGACGAAGATGGTCCCGCCGTTCGATGCGATCGCCTTGGCGCTGGCCTTGATGGCGGGGATCGGCTCGTCGCCGCGGTCGATGACGAACTGGAAGGTCCACCACGTGAAGAACGTGACGACGAGTCCTGGGATGACCAACAAGATGTAGCCGATGCCGGTTGCGATGCCCACGAGGACGCCGGCGATGACGATGGCGAAGACGTTGTTGAACTGGAAGAAGGACCCGAAAGCGGGCTTGATCCCGTCCACCTCGTGCAGAGCGCCGCGGACGAGTGCCGCCTGAATGAGGAGGGCGACGACTCCGACGATGACGCTGAAGATCAAGCTGAGGACGAAGTTGTCGGAGGTCAGCACGAAGTTCAGGACGCCCTGGATGATCGCGGCGATCAGGACGATGCCGATCCAGACGAGGGCGTTCTGCTTGAACTTCTCGAAGCCGTATCCGATGGCGGAACCGACCGACAACTGCGTCGGCATCGGCGACTCACCGAACGACGGAGGCGGCGGGTAGTTGCCCTGTGGAGGCGGCGGGTAGTTCCCGGGTGGTGGGTAGTTGCCCTGCGGGGGTGGCGGGTAATTGCCGGGTGGTGGGTAGCCGCCCTGCGGGGGCGGTGGGTAGTTGCCCTGGGGAGGTGGTGGGTAACCGCCCTGCGGCGGCGGATAGCCACCGGGGTTCTGTGGATCCTTGTCGGGGTCGTAACCGCCTGAGGTCATCGTGTCCTTCTCCCTCGGGAAGAGTTGTCGCGGTCACTGTACGTCCGATCGATCCCGAGTTGGGTCCCGTCACATTGCAACGTGATCTCGATCGGTTCGTGGATCAGGGATTCGCGGGGTCGAACACCCACGGTTCGCGGGGTACCTGCGTCGGCTTCCACCGCTCGAGTAATTCCTCGGCGTTCTCTACGTCGGGCACACCGAGGGAAGTGGTGATGAGTGCCCACGCGTCGGGTCGTTCGCGTAGCGTCACCGCGCCGTCTCGTTTGGCCAGACGCTTGCCCTCGACGTTGAGCGCGAGGGGAACGTGGACGTACGTCGCGGGGGTGAGGCCGAGGAGCTGAGCGAGGTAGCCCTGTCGCGGCGCGGAGGTGAGCAGGTCGTCGCCGCGCACGATCTGATCGACGCCCTGCGCGCCATCGTCGACGACGACAGCCAGGTTGTAGGCGGGCACGCCATCGGATCGACGCAGGACGAAGTCGTCCACCTGCCCCCGAAACAGTCCGTGCAGCTGATCGACGATGGTGAATTCGGTTACCTGTGAACGCAATCGAATGGCAGGTGGGCGGTCCTTCGCTGCTCTCTGGTTTGCGGTGAGGTCGCGGCAGGTTCCGGGATACGCGCCGTCGGGAGCATGCGGGGCGGAGGCGGCCTGGAGGATTTCCCGACGCGTGCAGAAACACTCGTACGTCAGCCCGGCTGCGGTCAGCGTGCGAATCGTGGCGTCGTAAATTTCCCGACGCTCGGATTGCCGCATGATCGGCCCGTCCCAGTCGATTCCGATGGCGGCGAGGTCGTCGAGTTGCCGCTGCTCCGAGCCGGGTTTGACGCGATCGAGGTCTTCGACGCGCATCACGAACCGCCGTTCGGTGGAGCGGGCGAAGAGCCAAGCCAGAACCGCGGTTCGGAGATTGCCGAGATGCAGATCGCCCGAAGGACTGGGAGCGAAGCGTCCGGCGGGCACGGGGACAACCTTAGGTCGAGTGCCGCAGAAGTTGCTCGAGGTGCAGCAGTGAGGTCGCCTCGAGGTCCGGCGCGGTGAAGTGCTGCGGGTAGGTGGTGCCGGTGCGGTTGATCCAGGCCGTGGACAGTCCGGCACGGTGGGCACCGTCGATGTCCCAGGGGTGGACGGCGACGAGCATGGCCTCGTGGGGTTCGACGCCGCACCGATCGAGTGCGTATCGGTACGACTGTCCGGCGGGCTTCCATGCCCCGGCTTGGTCGACGGACAGCAGCATCTCTGCGTGTTCCAAAACTCCGGCACCTTCGAGCAGTTTTCGAGCAACGCCGACCGCGCCGTTGCTCAGGGTGATCAGCCGAATCTCGAGTGCAGCCAGTGCTCTGATGCCGTCTGCTACGTCGGGATGCACGTCCAGGCTCATGAAACCGCCCATGATGTGCTCGACGGCGTCGTCGATCTCCCGATTCAGCGCCTCAGGTTGCAGCATCACTGCAAGCAGACCGGCTGCGACGTCCGCGAATGGCCGCGCCGCGCCGGCGGCGGTGAGGGCGAAGCCGTCACGCAGGACACTCGCGAACCACAGCGATGCGAGTTCGGCGGGGGCTCCCACGTCGGCGAAGCGCTCCGACAACGGCGACATGTCGGACAGTGTTTCGTTGACGTCGAAGACGATCACGCGTGGTCGACGCAGCGCAGGCGAGACGTTCGGGTTGTCGGGATCGGTCACGAACTGAGCTCCTTGTGGTGGTTCTCTTTTTCCTGGGCAACGACGACGCCGCATTCCCGGAAACGTCGATCGGTGTCGCTTCCGAGCTCGTCCATCGCGCCAGTATCGCAGCACGCTCCGGTAGGTAGATGGTTGACAAAGCAACTACTTCGGGTACGGTCGAAGTTGTTGACATCGCAACGACTTGCAGGCCGACGGCGCACGTTGCCGAAGCGCCCGGTGAGACGTCAAGAAGTCACGTCCGCCGAGGGCCGACCTGCTCCGCATACCGAAAGGCGTCATCACATGACCAAGATCGCGATCATCTACTACTCGGCAACCGGTCACGGGGCCACCATGGCGAACAAGCTCGCCGACGCAGCCACAGCAGCGGGAGCGGAGGTCCGCGTGCGGCACATCGCAGAGACACGTGACCCGAGCACCTTTGCCGAGAACCCCGCCTGGACGGCGCAGTACGAAGCAACAAAGGATCTTCCGGCTGCCAGCGGCGACGACATCGTCTGGGCCGACGGCGTCATCTTCGGATCGCCGACGCGTTTCGGTAGCACCGCGGGACAGTTCCAGACCTTCATGGACTCGCTCGGTGGCTACTGGGCCAAGGGGCAACTTGCGGACAAGGCGTACGCCGCGTTCACCTCCAGCCAGACTTTGCATGGCGGCCAGGAGACGACGCTCACCGGTTTGTACACCTCGCTGATGCACTTCGGCGGCGTCCTGGTCCCGCCCGGATACACCGACGGTCTGAAGTTCGCCGACGGCAACCCCTATGGCGTCAGCCATGTGACCGGGGGCGACAACCAGAACGAACTGGAGGATGCCACGCTTGCGGCCCTCGAGCACATGGCCACCCGCGTGGTCACCGTCGCAACGGCATTGTCGCGGTGAGCAGGACGAGCGGCTCGTAGCTCCATCACTCGGCATCGGGTCACTCAGGGCGGGTTGTGTCCTGGGTGACCCGATGCGATGGATGCGACGAGTTGCTCGATGACCGCTCGCGAGCCTGCCGGTGACCCCGCGTGCGTCAGCAACCCCTCGACGACGAACGTGCTGATGCGGAGCATGGCGTCGGCCGCGTCACCGGACAGGCCTCGGAAAGACCCTCAACCCCTTCGAACTGTGAGATGCGCTCGCCGGCCTGGTACAGAACAACAGCATCGACCGCATACCGAGCGCTCATCGAGTTCGGCCACGTTCTCTGCGATCGCCCCACTCACGAACTCAATGCGTGACAACGAACCTCGCCCCACGCGGAATCTGCAACCCCACCGCATCCCCGACCCGCAACGCAGACCCCGCCGCCAACTCCACTTTCACAGTCAATGACCCCACGGTCACATCCGCGATGCTGCGAAACCCGGTCGGACGCAGGTTGGAAACAACCCCACGAATCCCGTTGCCATCCAGAGTGATCAGCTCGTGTCGCACCAGTAACACGGCAGGCCCGGCGGGCAGGGAAACTCCCTCGACCTCCAACTCCCCGAGCTCGGAGCGATGGACTCCAACTCCGTCCCACTCGCCTTCGATTTCGTTCATCCCGCCCATCAGTCGCGAGACCGCCAGGGTGCTCGGCCGGGTGTAGGCCGTCGCGATATCGGAGTGATGCTCCAATCGGCCGTCGATGAGCACCGCGACCGAATCGGCCAGCACCGCCGCTTCCTGCTGATCGTGAGTGACGAGCAGCAGAGTCTGATCCAACGTCGAACGCAGTTCGCGAACCAGGTCGTGCATCTCGGTGCGCAACAACGGATCCAGTGCACTGAAGGGCTCGTCCAACAACAACACGCGCGGGGAGCCGGCGAGCGAACGCGCCAACGCCACCCGCTGAGCCTGCCCGCCCGATACCTCGGACACCGCACGACCTCCGATATCGCCGAGGTGGACCAGGTCCAGGTACTCCCGGGCACGTTCGCGCGACCGCTTGCGACTGTCCCCGGCGGCGCGGTAGGCGAAGCCGATGTTGTCGAGTACCGACATGTGCGGGAACAACATCGGACGCTGGAACACCATGCCGACCCCGCGATTTTCGGCCGCGACGTCGTTCACCTCGTGTCCGTCGATGCGCACCGTGCCGGCAGTGGGTGAATCGAGTCCCGCGATGAGTCGTAGTGCAGTGCTCTTGCCCGATCCCGACGGCCCGAGAATCGCCGTGCACGAACCCGGTAACACGGTGAGATCCAACGAATCCAACGCCGCAACCGATTGACCGGCATGGACTTTCGTGAGTCCGTGAACGGACAGTTCGACGCTCATCGTGCACTCCTACGACGCAACCGGGCCAGCATGAGCACCAGCAACAGCGGCGGCACCACGGCGGCGACCGACAGCGCGGCCACCACCGAATCGTTGCCGGTCCCGGCAGCGAACGAGGCGACGAGAATGGGCACGGTGACCAGTCTGCCTCCACCGATCAGCAGGGTTATCACGTAGTCGCTCCACGCCACGAGGAATGCGAGCAACGCCGCCCCCGCCAACGCCGGAGCCAACAGCGGAATGCGAATCCGTCTCAGCACCATGGCATTCGACGCACCGAGTGTGCGAGCTTCTTCCTCGTAGCCGATGTCGTACGCGCCGAATGCCACTCGCATCAGATACGTCGTGTACGGAATGGCCGTGACGGTCAGCAGAGCGATCACCGCCACCGTGCTCGGAATGCGCGAGCGCAGCACCAGAACGTCGAGCCCCAACGCCACGGCGAACGGGGGTAGAGCCACAGGCGCGAAAAGAACACCGGCCACGACAGCAGGAAGGCGCACGGTACCGTTCACCAGGGCGCGAGCGGCCAGTGCGCCCAATGGCGTTGCGATGGCGGCGACGGCGAGAGCGAGAAGCGTCGAGCGCATGAAAGCATCGGTACCCCCGGCATCGAGGGCGCTGCGAACGCCGTCGAATCCCCATTCCTGGGGAACCGAACCGGGAAACGACCAGCGATTGCTGATGGCCCACAGGACAACCGGAATCAGCGGCAGCAGGAACCACAGGACCAGCACGGCCCGGCCGGCGCAAGGAGGAACGCGATTCATTTCCACGCTGCCGATCTGCGCAGATAATGCAGTGCCACCGCGGCCACGACCACCGTCAGAGCGGTGGCAACGGTCGCCGCAGCAGCAGCCTGCGGACGCGTCTCGAGATCGATCGACGTGAACAGGCGAATCGCCATCACCGACAACGGCTCCGGATACGGGCGACCCAGAATACGGGCCACCTCGTACGAGCCGACCGTGTAGGCGAACGCGATGGCCGCCGACGCGATCAGTGCGGGCCGAGCCAACGGCAGCGTGACCAAACGGAGCCGAGCCCACCGGCCTGCGCCGAGGGTTGCGGCCGTCTCGTCGAATGCTGCTATTCGGGTGGCGAGCGTGCCCGCCACGACGACGGCCACGAAAGCCGATTCCTTCCAGGCGTATTCGAGGACCACGGCGATCCACCACTTCCCACCGACCAATTCCGGCCAGCCACCGTCGGTCATTCCGAGAATGCGGGGCAGCATCCCCGAATCGGCCAGCAACAATGCCATCGCGGCGGCACCGATCAGGTGCGGCACCGTGACCGTCACGCCGGCCGCGACCAACGCGGCGCGTCCACCCGACAAGGCCGTCAGTGCAACGGCCAGCCCGATCACCGCGGCAAGAGCCGTCGAGACGATGGCAATCGACAGCGTCAGCCCCAATGAGCGCCACAGGTCACCGCCGAGCGCCGAATACGCGCCGACCGACAATTCGGGGGTGCCGACCAACGGCATCAGACCCAGGCTCTGCAGCACCACCGTCCCGAGACCGCCGCCGACGACGAGAACGACCAACACGACGGCAGGCAGCACCGCCGCCGTGCCGCGAAAGCTCTTCGTGGACGCGCTCACTGACCGGCGAGCACGCTTCGGCGCCAACCCTCGTCGAGCGGCGAGACCCAGTCCGCCGAGAGTTCGGGATGCGCATTGGCCGACAACTCCTCGTAGGAGGGCAGCACCGTCGAACTCGGCAACGCCTCGAACTGCGCGCGAGACTCCGGCGTCAACCGATCCAGATCGAGAACGGTGAATTGACCCCACACGTCCGGCGTCGCCTTCGCGAGTTGTTGCTCGGGCGACAACGCGAGATTGGCGACCACCTGTGCCGCCGCCGACTTCCCCGACGTCGACGGAATGGCAAGGAAACTCGCATTCCCGACGGTTCCCTCGTCGAGAGTCAGGACGCGAGTCTCCGGCGGGAAGGTGCCGTCGGCGACGAGTTTCGGGAGGGTCGCGGGGCCGTACGTCATGGTCATGTCCACCTGACCGCCGGCGTAGAGGGCGTCGAGCTCGGAGGAGGACTGTGGATACGTCGTGCCTTCTCGCCAGAGTGACGGGGCGAGCTCGTTCAGTCGATCGAACAGAGCCGGGGCCAAGCGGTCGTAGGAGTCCTGATCGAACCGAGCGGGTACCTCGTCGACGCCGCCCGAGGCATTGATCAACGCCTCACGCAGAAACACCGATCCGGTGAAGTCCGGGGGAGCGGGGTAAGTGAAGCGGCCCGGGTTCGCGCGAGCCCAGTCGAGCACGCCGTCGAATGTCGTCGGCGGATCGGGGATGGCCGCCGCGTTGTAGACCAATGTGAATTGCGCCTTGTGCCAGGGTGATTCGCAGTTATCGACCGGTGTGCCGAAGTCGTCGAGCAACAGTGGATCCTCGGGATCGGTCAGTTCCATGTTCGGCAGGTTCTGCGTCCACCCGCACAGCCACGCGCCCGCCTGCTTGCCGGTGCCGAAGTTCGCGCCGTTGACCCACACCAGGTCCACTTCGCCGTCGGTGACCCCGGCCTGCCGCTCGGACAGGATGCGGTTGACGGCATCGGTGGTCGATTCCACCGGTACGCGCCGCAGTGTGACGCCTTCCTCGGCCGCCGCGGGCGTGAGCACATCGTCGACGTAGGCGTTGCCCTGCTCGTCACCGCCGTACATCCACAGCGAGACGGTCTGTCCTTGCGCCTGCTGTTCGATCTCGCTCCACGACTGCGCCTCGGCAATCGGTGCTTCCGATGATGGCGCTGCGCATGCGGTCAGCAGTAGCCCTGCGCTCGCCGCGATCGTCACTGCGCACCGTACTGAACGAATCACCGTGGGCCCTCCAGATCAACCGAAGCAGCCGCCGTCGACGCTGCCATCACCACCGTAATCGGTCGAATGAGACAACCGCTGAACACGCGGGCAGACCGGCCGTGTGCACAATGGAGCGTGAACCGTCGGATGAGAGGCACACACCGTGACGCAGGACCGCCCGACGCGTCGCCGGCGAGGCACGACCCTGAAATTGCTCGGGGCCGCCGTGGTCGTCGTCGCTCTGGTGATCGTGCTCGGCACCGTCGACCTGCCCGATCCGTCGTACATCCGAGACCGAGTGGCGTCGGCCGGGCCCTGGGGCATCGCGTTGTTCGTCGTGCTCTACGCCGTCCTGTCAGCCACTCCTTTCCCCGCCAGCACGTTGACCATCGCGTCGGGACTGCTGTTCGGATTGGCGGTGGGCGCAACCGTTGTGGTGTTCGCCGCCACAATGGGGGCGTATCTCGGGTACTGGGGAGCGCGGGCGCTGGGCCGCGGGCAGGTGGCCCGCACCGAATGGGACAGGCTCCGCCGACTCGACGCCATGCTCGGCCGTCGGGGATTGCTGTCGGTTCTGCTCGTGCGTCTGGTGCCGCTGCCGTTCTCGTTGGTCAACTACGCGGCCGGAGTCAGTGCGGTGGGCCAGCGCGACTACGTGGTGGGCACCATGATCGGCATCGTGCCCGCGACCGTCGCCTACACCGCACTCGGGGCCTACGGAACGTCTCCACTGTCGTGGCCGTTCGCCATCGCACTGCTCGCGGTACTGGCGATCGCGGCCGGTTCGGCCCTGTTGGCGCGACGTCTGGGACTCACCGGAGCTGCCGAATGATCGACAGCTTTCTGCGCCGCCATCTCGAAGGCCCGCTCGATCGCTGTGCCCGCACGCTCGACCGCCCGTCGATCACGCCCGACCGCATCACCGCCGCCGGACTGGTGCTCGGTCTCGGTAGTGCACTGGCGGCCGGCCTGCAGTTCTGGTTGCTCGCGTTGGCCTTGTGGATCGTCTCCCGCATCGCCGACGGTCTGGACGGACCCTTGGCCCGAAGGCGTGCGACGGGCTCAGGTGCAGGCGGATTCTTCGACATCACCGCCGATTTCATGGTCTACGGAACCACCGTGGTGGGCGTCGCGGTCGGTGCCTCGGCCGCATACGACGCCCCATGGTGGCCGTTCCTGCTGGTGCTGTTGGCGTACTACATCAACGGCACCGCGTTTCTCGCGTTCTCCTCGATCGCCGAACGCAACGGCCGCACCATCGACGACGGCCGCTCGCTGTCGTTCCTCGGAGGCCTGGCCGAGGGTGCGGAAACGATTGCGGTGCATTGCCTCTGGCTGCTGCTGCCCGGTATCTCATGGCAGATCGCGGTCGTCTGGGCGGCAGTGGTTGCAGTCAGTTCCGGCCAGCGAATTATCGCCGGCTATCGCGCCCTCTCCTGATCCATCTGCTCCGCCCTTTCGCCAGTACGGCCGTTGCCCGCGAGATGACGGGAGAACTCAACTGCGCCTTCACGTCTGCTATCGCCGCGTTCCACGGACCGTCGTTGTACGTCGGATACGGGTGGGTGGTTCCGGCGAGGTCTCGGGTACGCAGGCCCTGCTCGATGGCGATGATCAGCTCCCCGATGGTCTCGCCCGCTCGCGGTCCGACCACGCAGGCCCCGACGATACGACGCTTGGCGTCGAGCACCAGCGTCGTCGATCCGTTCGTTGCCCCCTCGGTGACGGCTCGATCGACGTGGTGGTGGTCGAGGGTCTGCAGTCGCAACCCGCACTGCCTGGCGGTGCGCACATCGATTCCGGCCGAGGCGATCTCGGGATCGGTGAACGTCACTCGTGGAGTTCCCGTGGTACTCACCTTTCGCCGAAGGCCGAGGACTGCATTGCTCGCGGCCAGACTGCCGTGCACGCCTGCGGTGTGCGTGAACTGCGGGTGACCGGTGAGATCCCCGGCCGCCCAGATGCGAGGATTGGTGGTCCGCAAATTCTCGTCGACCTGTACGAATCCGTTGTCGCTCAGAGCCACTCCGGCCGTGTCCAAGCCGAGTGCCGCGGTGCGCGGCGTTCGTCCGGTGGCGATCAGAACCCGGTCGAATCCGAGTTCGACGCCCGTGTCGGTGCTGGCCGAGCCGTCGTCGATGCGGACGACGGCGGTGGAGGTCAGGACCCGCACGCCCTCGTCCGTGAGGGTCTGAGTCAGTACGGACGAGGCCGACCGGTCCTCGCGGGGAAGGATCGTGGCCGACCGCCCGACGAGGGTCACGTCCGACCCGAGACGCGAGAATGCCTGCGCCATCTCGCAACCCACCGATCCGGCTCCCACGATCAGCAGTCGCTGCGGTAAGTCCGTCAGATCCCAGAGGGTGTCGCTGGTCAGGTAGTCCACGTGCTCGATGTCGTCGATTGCCGGCACCGTGGGATGCGCGCCGGTGGTCACGATTGCCTGACCGAAATGCAGTATCCGCGTTCCGACTCTCACAGTGTTCGGACCGGTGAAGACCGCGTCGCCGCTGACTACCTGTACTCCGGCCTCGGTGAGGGCCGCCGGTGAATCGATCGGCGCGATCTCGGCGATCGCACCGTGCACGTGCCGCATCACACGCGCGAAATCGACGCGCGGCGGTTCGGTGTCGATGCCGAAGCGGGACGCGGATCGAACCGTCGCGGCCACCGAAGCCGCCGCGAGCAATGCTTTGGACGGAACGCATCCGGTCCACAGGCAGTCGCCGCCGGTGCGGTCACGCTCGATCAGTACGACACGTACACCGAAGCCCGCCGCGGTCTTCGCTGCCACGATGCCGGCGGTACCGCCGCCCACGACGACCACGTCGGTGCGGCTGTCGGGCACACTCGAAGACGAACGACGGATTCCCATACCTCCCACTATGCCTGCGCCTTGGAGAGACCCGAGATGAGACGACCGACCAAGTACACCGTCTCGGCGCGCCTGTACGACGTGATCTCCTTCGAGAGGCCGGTGTATCGCGCCGGGCGGGAGGCGGCGTTCGAGTTGCTGAATCTGCCTGTGGGGAGCCATGTTCTGGACCTCGGGTGCGGGACGGGGCTGAATTTCGCGGGGCTGCAGCGGATGATCGGCCCGACCGGCTCGATCACCGGAGTCGACGCCAGCCCGCAGATGCTCGAACAGGCCCGACGGCGAGCCGACCGGTTCGGTTGGGGCAACGTCACGCTCGTCGCAGCCGACGCCACCGCCCTGACGTCCGCGGATCTGGGGGAACAGGCCCCGTTCGATGCGGCCCTGAGCACCTACGCGCTGTCGCTGATGACGCCATGGCAGGCGGCCCTCGAGGCGATGATCGCGGCGACGAGAGTGGGCGGCGTCGTGGCTGTCGTCGACATGCAGCGTCCCGTCGGACGGGCGGCGGGGTGGACCCCGCTGGCGAAACTCGCGTGTCGACTCGGTGGGTCGGACATCGAGGCTCATCCGTGGACGGCGATGACGCCACTACTGCAGAATCTGTCGGCCCGCGCTGTCCGCGGCGGCCATATCCAGATTCGCGTCGGGACGGTCAACTCCGGCTCGGCAGAGCCGAGTTCATGAACGGTGGCGTCGAACGGCACTTCGGCGCGCGAGGTCTGCCTTGTCGAACGGCGATCGAGTCAATGCGTTCGGCCATACCGCCAGCGTCCGCGCATCGGGTGCATCGTTACCCGGATATCCGATCGAGCCATTCGGCCAACAACTGCCGCTCCGAATTGCTCAGTACGTCGATGTCGGAAATCGAGGCTCGCAAGGCAATCGCTGCACCGTGCGCAGAGCTCTCGGGATACCGAGGTGTGTCGACGACTATGTGGCGCATGACTGCATCGAACAGCTCGTCGGCCAATCCGACGTCTCGGCGATCGTGCTGTGTGCCGAGGATGGTCAGGACAGCACCCGTACCCGCGGCATGAACAAGCTCCACCGCGCGCTGCTCGGTGACCCGAAGTCGGCCGGTGCGGGCTATCCGGCGAATCCGCGCCGCGAGAACCGCTTCTCCTTCCCGGACCGCGGGAGAATCGGGCACTCGACCAGGGTCGCTGAGCAGAGCGAACAAGGTTGGGTTGGCGATTCCGAACTCGATCTGTGCGCGCCATCCGGTTCTCAGATCCTCCACGGGGTCACCATTCTCGGCGAGCTCATTGTCTGCGATCTCGGACTTGGTGGACACATAGGTGGCCATGACATGTTCGGCCACGGCGTCGAGCAGACCATTCTTGTCCCCGAACAATCGGTAGATTGCCGGTGCCTGAACCCCGGCCAACTCGGCGACGCCGCGAGTGGTCACCGCCCCCGGGCCGTTTTCCTGCAGAAGCCGAGCTGCGGCATCGACGATTCGTTGACGTGTGCTGTCTCTGGTGCTCGTCGACGAATCCCTCACGTATCGACGATAACGCACTGTTGCTATCGTCATGTTTCCGATGTTAGCTTCTAGATGATTCCATTGATAACAGGAGGTTGTCATGATCGTCATCACCGGAGCTACCGGGGCATTGAACGGTGCCACCGTCGACCATCTACTCGAACGCTTTCCCCCCTCGGAGATCGCCGTCGCGGTTCGCGATGTGGCTCGGGCGCAGCGCTTTGCGGATCGAGGCGTGCAGGTGCGTCGAGGCGACTATGACGATTCGGACTCGCTCACGACGGCGTTCGACGGGGCAGACCAGGTGTTGCTCGTCTCGTCCAGCGATCCCGGGGCCGACGCGACAGCGTTGCATCGCAACGCGATCGATGCGGCGGTCGCCGCCGGTGCCGGACGCATTCTCTATACGAGTCACCAGGGCGCGGGGCTCGACAGTCCGTTCAAGCCTGCGCGCGATCACGCTGCGACCGAGCAGATGTTGGCCGACAGCGGTGTGGCGTGGACGTCGTTACGCAACGGTTTCTACGCACACAGCCTCGATTTCGTCATGGGCGATTGGCGCGAGACCGGCGTTGTATCCATACCCGTGGACGGCCCTGTTTCGTGGACCGACAGAGCGGATTCGGCGGAAGCTGCCGCCGCGATACTCACGTCGGATGGCGCATACGAGGGCCCCACGGTGTTGACGGCCCGCGATGCCCCGACAATGACCGAGGTAGCGGCCATCGCGTCACAAGTCGTGGGTCGAAAGATCCAGGTCTCGATCGTGGGTGAGGAGCAATGGGTCGCCGATCGCGTGGCTGCAGGTGCGAACGAGTTCATGGCTCGCTTCACCCTCGGCATCTTTGTCGCCGCCCACGACGGCCGATTCGCCGGGACCGACCCGCTGTTGGGCGAACTGCTCGGTCGCGAACCACGAACTACGCGTGACTTTCTCGTCTCGAGTGAACGCGCGACGTGACATGGCCGTGCCCGCCACCGTTGCCTTCAGTGTATCGCCGGGTAGGGGGCTTGCGGCAAGACCCCATCGGCGGTGCACACTCTTCCGGCCACCGACACGGAGGAGTTTCCATGGCAGACATGGCCGATACACCGGAGCGTTTTCGCGTACACGAGTCCGGTGCCTACTTTCATGGCACGAAGGCCGATCTCGAGGCCGGTGATCTTCTGGTCTCGGGCTATCGCTCGAATTATCGTCCCGAGCACATCTCGAACTACGTCTACATGACCAAGGTGCTCGACGGTGCCGTGCTCGCGGCCGAAATGGCCGTCGGCGAGGGGAATCCGCGGGTCTACATCGTGCAGCCGACCGGCAGTGTAGAGGACGACCCGAACGTCACGGACAAGAAGTTTCCCGGCAACCCGACCCACTCCTATCGCAGTGCAGAACCGGTACGCATCGTCGCGGAGATGACCGACTGGGTCGGTCATTCGCCCGAATACCTGCAGCGTTTCCGAGACGGTCTGGAGGCGTTGCGGCGAACGGGAACTGCCGTTCTCTACGACTAGGCGACACTCTCCGGTGATTTTTCGCTCGGGCCGAGGTTCACCCGATCACGACGGCACGTGCGTTGCGGTCACCTGATCGGAGCCGATTCGCCGAGAGCCTGCGAAAAGCTTTGGGGTGAAAACGAACAACGACAAGCCGGCCGCACCATCACTTCTTCTGGCGTCGGCTCCCGCCGTGCCAGTCCTGGACCACGCCCGCTTCGTCGTCCTGCACACCGAGGGCCTTCAACTGAGGAAGCTCACGCAGACTGCGCTTCATCTCGGCGAAGCCGGGGAACCGGGCGAGGCCGATCACGTTGTCCCACAGTGCTACTGCCTCCTCGTCGCTGGGGAGTCGGCTGATCACCGGGCCGAAGAAGGCAACTCCGTCCGGCGGCTCGAAGGCGATGATGGGTGTGCCGACGTCCTTGCCGGTCAGTGACAGTGCATGATCGGTTTCGGCTCGGATCTCCTCGTCCAGAGACGAGTCATCCAGTGCTGCGGTGTGACGGGTGGGTAGCCCGAGTTCTTCGAGGATCGGCCCGAGGAATTCCGCGGTGCCGCGATGTCCGTGGCTCGCAGCGTCGTCGGGCACCACCTCGGTGTCGAAGATGTGCGTGCCGAGGGCCTCGTACAGTGGCCCGATCGCGTCCGACCCGTGCTCGCGACGAATGTCGGCGGCAGCCCGCAACAGTCGCAGACCTGCGGTGTGACCGGCCTCGTACTCGGGTGGAAAGTGCGCGTCGTAATCGATGTGCGAATTGAGCAGCCGCAGCGAGATGAACCGCCAGTCGACGGTGTAGTCGCGTTGGGCTTGTACCTTGCGGACCCATTTGCTGGTCATCCAGGCGAACGGGCACACCGGATCGAAGTAGAAGTCGATATCGGCCATCGAGGGGACGCTCCTTCTGGGACGGAAGTTCCGTGTGGTCGACGGTATACCCGCGCCGACGCTGTCAGTTCTCGCCCAACAGAGCCGCACGCTGCTCGTTCACCACCGCGCGGATGGCGTCGACCACCGCCGACACCTCCGGCCGTCGCAATGTTTCGCTTCGGGTGACGAGCCAGTAGGTCAGTTTCACCGCGATGGCGTCGGGCAGGATTCGTTGTAGGTCGGAGTGGCGGTCGGCCATGAAGCACGGCAGCAGTCCGATGCCGGCCGAGGCGCGGGTCGCCTCGACGTGGACGAAGACGTTGGTGGAGGTGACCGATTCGCGCATCGTCGGGGTGAAGTTGGGGGCCAGATCGAGATCGTCGACGTGCAACATGGAGTCGATGAAATAGATGAACGGGTGCGCGGAGAGGTCGGCCGGCACCTGCGGAGTTCCGTGGTCCTTCAGATAGGTTTCGGAGGCATAGAGGCCGAGTAGATAGTCCCCCAGCCGGATGGCCTCAGCGCGGTGCACCTGCGGTTGGCCGACGACGATCTCGATGTCCAGGCCCGATCGCTGCTGCGATGCCCGTCGGGTGACCGCGACGATCTCGACACTCACCCGCGGGTGAGCGCGCTGCACCCGCGCCGCGGCCGGGGCCGCGATGTAGGCACTGAATCCGTCGGTGGCCGAGATGCGTACCACGCCCTCCAACGCACCCGCGTCGCTCGAGACGAGGGTGCGCAGCGCGTCCTCGACGGCCTCGGCAGCGGCCAGCGCGCCGCGGCCCAACTGCGTCAGCTCCCAGCCACCGGCACCCCGCGTCAGGACCCGGCCACCGAGGGTGTCCTCGAGCGCGGCGATGCGTCGGGAAATGGTCGTGTGGTTGATACCCAGGTCGTCGGCCGCAGAACTGTAGCGACCTGTTCGACTGACAGCCAGCAGCACCAGCAGGTCGTCTGCACTGGGGATCTTCGCGCCACCGAGCGTCATGTCTGCAGTTTTGCAGATCCGACCTGCGTTCATGGCTCTTGCGCCGAGAAACATCTGCACCAATACTCAGAGCAACCCGCCAATGTGTGGTCTGTCACAACAGTGACCATCGAGTGCCGAGTAACACAGGAGAGTCAATGAGCGTCGATCAGCCGCTGGCAGAACGGTCCGAACCGGACCCCGATGCCACCCCCGCAGGCCTCAAGAAGGTCGTCGGGGCATCGATGGCAGGCACCATCGTCGAGTGGTACGAGTTCTTCCTCTACGGAACCGCCGCGACACTGGTGTTCAGCAAGATCTTCTTCGCCGCCGGAACCAGCGAGCTCGACGCCATCCTCGCTGCCTTCGTCACCTACGCCGTCGGCTTCGTCGCACGACCGTTGGGCGGCATCGTCTTCGGCCACTACGGCGACAAGTACGGCCGCAAGAAGTTGCTGCAGTTCAGCCTCGTCCTCGTCGGCGGAGCCACGTTCCTCATGGGCTGCCTGCCCACCTTCGAGGCGATCGGCTACTGGGCACCGGCCCTGCTGGTGACCCTGCGATTCATCCAGGGCTTCGCCGTCGGCGGCGAATGGGGCGGCGCGGTTCTCCTTGTCGCAGAACACAGCCCCAACAAGTCCCGCGGATTCTGGGCCAGCTGGCCGCAGGCAGGCGTGCCCGCCGGCAACCTGCTCGCCACCGTCGCTCTGCTCGTCCTGACGACCACCCTGTCCGACGAGGCCTTCCTCAGCTGGGGCTGGCGCGTCGCGTTCTGGCTCTCTGCCGTCATCGTTTTCGTCGGCTACTACATCCGCACCAAGGTCTCCGACGCCCCGATCTTCCTCGAGGCCCACAAGCAGGCCGAGGTCATCAAGGCCGCGTCGTACGGCGTCTTCGAGGTCGTCAAGCGTTACCCCCGTGGCGTGTTCACCGCAATGGGCCTGCGCTTCGGTGAGAACGTCATGTACTACCTCGTGGTCACCTTCTCGATCACGTACCTCTCGGTGGAAGTGGGAACGGATACCTCCACGATCCTGTGGTGGATGCTCATCGCCCACGCGATCCACTTCTGCACGATTCCGTTGGTGGGTAAGCTCGCCGACCGCGTCGGGCGTCGCCCCGTCTACTTCGCCGGTGCCATCACCGCCGCGACGTGGGGCTTCTTCGCCTTCCCGATGATGAACAGCGGACACAACGTCGTCATCATGCTGGCCATCATCATCGGCCTGATGTTCCACGCCTTCATGTACGCCACGCAGCCGGCCATCATGGCCGAGATGTTCCCGACGCGGATGCGCTACTCCGGTGTGTCCCTCGGCTACCAGGTCACCTCGATCGTCGCCGGTTCGCTGGCCCCGATCATCGCGGTGAAGCTGCTCGACGTCTACGGCTCGTCCGTGCCGATCGCGGTGTACCTCGCCGTGGCCTGCGCGATCACCGTGGTTGCCGTCGTCATCGCAAGGGAAACAAAGGGACTGGCGCTCGAAAGCATCGACATCGCCGACGCCAAGAACCTGGCCACCGAAGCCGAGCTGGCCAAGGCTGGTCTGCTCGATCAGAATGTGAAGCAGTGACCGACCTGACCGGACGCTCCGCCCTCGTCACCGGGGGAGCGTCCGGCATCGGGGCCGCGTGTGCACGCGAGCTCGCCGGCCGGGGCGCCCGCGTCACCGTCGCCGATGTGAACGACGTTGCCGCAAAGGAATTGGCGTCGGAGATCGGTGGTGACGTCTGGTCGGTGGATCTGCTCGACACCACCGCTCTCGACGACCTCCGATTGGACGTCGACATCCTGGTCAACAATGCGGGCATTCAAACCGTCGCACCGATCGTCGACTTCGACCCCGGCGCGTTCCGCAGAATTCAGACTCTGATGGTCGAGGCTCCGTTCCTGCTCATCCGAGCTGCCTTGCCGCACATGTACTCTCGCGGCTTCGGTCGAGTGGTCAACCTGTCTTCGGTACACGGACTGCGGGCATCGGAATTCAAGGTCGCCTACGTCACCGCCAAACATGCACTCGAAGGCATGTCGAAAGTGACGGCCCTCGAAGGTGCCGCCCACGGTGTGACGAGCAACTGCGTAAACCCGGGATACGTGCGCACGCCGCTGGTCGAGAAGCAGATCGCCGACCAGGCCAAGGCACACGACATCCCCGAGGACGAAGTACTCGAAAAGGTTCTGTTGACCGAGGCCGCCATCAAGCGACTCGTCGAACCCGCCGAAGTCGCCTCACTGGTCGGCTGGTTGACCTCCGAGCACGCAGGCATGGTCACCGGAGCGTCGTACACGATGGACGGTGGTTGGTCGGCTCGATAGTCCGCGCCCCGCGTCAATGGACCACTGCACACGTCTGAGCGTGTCAATGTGCCATCGACGCGGAATCGTGAACTGGGTGAATGGACCCTTGCACACGTCTGACCGGTGCAAGGGTCCATTGACGCGAACGGGGTAGGCGCGAACCAGGGCGGGCGGGTGAACGGACCCATCCCGAACAGCAAGAAGCCCCCGTGACATGTCACGGGGGCTTCTCTGGCGGAGGATAGGGGATTTGAACCCCTGAGGGCGTTAACCCAACCCGCGTTCCAGGCGAGCGCCATAGGCCACTAGGCGAATCCTCCGTGGGGGAGCTTACCCGGTTACCCCCACCATCTCCCAAATCGGGAGGCGCGAAGGGTGGTGATGTGTTGCCCGACGGGAGGCGGCTACACTTCCTAACGGATCCCGCGCGGCGCGCATCCTGTGAACTCCCCCAGGGCCGGAAGGCAGCAAGGGTCAATGGGCTCTGCCGGGTGCGCGGGGTCCCCTTTATTCAGTGGCAGCAACACTGTCCGGGGAACCCAGTCACCGAGAGGCCGCTCCGCATGTCAGCGCAAACCCAGTTGGGTCTGATGAACCATGAGGAGCTTGCCTCCGAGCACGAGCGGCAGAGCGCGAAGTACACGCAGCTCAAGACCGAGAATCTGAAGCTGGATCTCACCCGCGGCAAGCCGTCACCCGAGCAGCTCGATCTCGCTGCCGAGCTGTTGACGCTCCCGGGCGCGGACTACAAGGACGGCAACGGCACCGATTGCCGCAACTACGGTGGGCTCGCGGGCCTGCCGGAACTGCGCGCCATCTTCGGTGAACTGCTCGGCATCCCGGTGAAGAACCTGCTGGCCGGCAACAATGCCAGCCTCGAGATCATGCAGGACCTCGTGGTCTGGGCGCTGCTGCACGGTCTGCCCGACTCCCCGCGGGCCTGGTCGGCCGAGCCGAACGTGCGCTTTCTGTGCCCGGCTCCCGGCTACGACCGGCACTTCGCGATCACCGAGAGCTTCGGCATCGAGATGATCTCAGTTCCCATGGGACCCGACGGCCCCGACGTGCACGAGATCGCCAACCTGGTTGCGTCGGACCCGCAGATCAAGGGCATGTGGGTGGTGCCGAACTACGCGAACCCCACCGGTGCCGTCTACTCCGAGGAAGTTGTGCGAGCGCTGGCCACGATGCCCACGGCTGCACCGGACTTCCGACTGTTCTGGGACAACGCCTACGCGGTCCATCCGTTGACCGAGGAGTTCGCGCCGTCGTACGACGTGCTCGGCATGGCGGCCGAGGCAGGCTTCCCCAACCGCGCGTTCGTGTTCGCGTCGACGTCGAAGGTCACGTTCGCCGGTGCGGGCGTCAGCTTCTTCGGCAGTTCCGAGGAGAACCTCGCCTGGTACCAGAAGCATCTCGGCAAGAAGAGCATCGGGCCGGACAAGCTGAACCAGCTGCGGCACCTGCGTTTCTTCGGTGACGCCGCCGGCGTGCGGGCCCACATGGCCAAGCATCGCGAGATCCTGGCCCCGAAGTTCGCTCTGGTGCAGCAGATCCTCGAAGACCGTCTCGGTGCGTCGAAGATCGCGTCGTGGACCGAACCCAAGGGCGGCTACTTCATCAGCCTCGACGTGCTCGAGGGCACGGCCGCTCGGTCGATCGCGCTGGCCAAGGACGCCGGAATCGCGCTCACGGCCGCCGGCTCGGCCTTCCCGTACGGAAAAGATCCGGAAGACAAGAACATTCGCCTCGCCCCGAGCTTCCCGTCGCTCGGTGAGCTGGAGAAGTCGATGGACGGCGTCGCGACCTGCGTACTGCTGGCCGCGACCGAGAAGCTCCTCGAAAGCTAGTGGTGTGGTTATGCGCCCCCTGAGGCGCATAACCACACCACTGCGCGTAGCGCACTAGTGCCCGACGACAACCGCACCTTCGGGAGCCGACGGTAGCGGTCCCTTCTTCAGCAGCGTGGCCGACAGCACTGCGCCGAGCAGGAAGATTCCCGACGCCCACCAGAACGTGGTGGTGTAGCTGGCGATCTCGGCATTGGCCTGCAGCAGAGCCGCGTCGGTTGCCGTCGCCATGTTGGAGCTGACGTAGCTGGTGGCGGCGTTGGCAGCCACTGTGCTCAGGAGCGCCGTGCCGATCGAGCCGCCCACCTGCTGCATCGTGTTCACCGTTGCCGATGCGACGCCGGAGTCGTCCGGGTCGACGCCCGAGATCGCGCCCTGCATGGCCGGTGCCATGGTGGCACCGAGTCCGAGGCCCATGATGACCAGGCCGGGCAGGATGTGCGTGACGTAGCTGCTGTCGATGTCGATCTGCGTCAGCAGTCCCATTCCGACCGAGGCCACGATCAGGCCGGTCGTCATCAGGATGCGCGGCCCGAAGCGGGGGAGGATCAGCGCCGTCGACAATGTCGCGGTGAGGATCAGCGACGCGATCATCGGCATGAACGCGAACCCGGTGGTGATGGGCGTGTACTTCAGGGTGTTCTGCAGGTAGTAGGTCAGGAACAGGAATACCGCGAACATGCCTGCGCCGGTGACGAATACGGCCAGGAACGATCCCGCACGGGTGCGATCGAGGACGATGCGCAGCGGCAACAGGGGGTGCTCGACGCGCATCTGGATGGTCACGAACACCGCGAGCAGAACGACACCAGCGGCGAGGAATCCGAGGGTGACCGAGTTGCTCCAGCCGTCGGACTCGGCGTGTGCGAAGCCATAGACGATGGAGAACAGTGCAGCCGAGACCGCCAGGGTGCCGGGGATGTCGAGCTTCGGCCGGACGTCGACCTTGTGCTTGGCCAGGAAGAGGAACCCGCCGACGAAGGCGAGTGCAGCGAAGATCAGGTTGACGTACAGGCTCCAGCGCCAGTTGGCCCATTCGGTGAGCATGCCGCCGAGCAGCAGGCCGAGTGCGCCGCCGCCGCCTGCGATGGCACCGAAGATGCCGAATGCCTTGGCGCGTTCCTTGGTGTCGGTGAAGGTGGTGGCCAACAACGACAGGGCCGCGGGGGCCAGTAGTGCGCCGAAGAGACCCTGACCGGCGCGAGCCGCGACGAGCATGCCGAAGTTGACGGCCGCGCCGCCCACCGCAGACATCAACGCGAAGCCGACGAGGCCGATGAGGAAGGTGTTGCGGCGACCGAAGAGGTCGCTGAGCCGTCCGCCGAGCAGCAGCAGGCTGCCGAACGCGAGGGCGTATGCGGTGACGACCCAGGAGCGATCGGCGTTGTCGAAGCCCAGGTCGAGCTGGGCAGCGGGGAGTGCGATGTTCACGATGGTCGCGTCGAGCACGACCATGAGCTGGGCCAGGCCGAGCGTGGCGAGAATCAGCCATCGATTCCTATGCGCACGTTCGTCCGCCGGTGTCGTGGTCGACGTCGCGTCGCCCACGTTCTCCGATGAAAGGGTGGTCATGGTGTCCTCGGTTCGACTATGCGGAGGTGTATCCTCCGGTTGTAGAACAAGGTAGCAGCGAAGTGGAGGACTGTCCTCCGCTTATCGGGTGAAACGGACATCGAATGAGTGTGAGAGCCGACACATCGGCAGCGAAGCCCCTCCGTGCGGACGCCGAACGCAACCGTCGACGCATCGTGGACGCGGCGCGCGAACTGTTCGCCTCACGCGGAATCGACATCACACTCGACGACGTCGCTGCCCACGCCAAAGTGGGCGTCGGAACCGTCTACCGACGGTTCTCCTGCAAGGAAGAGTTGATCGACGGCGTCTTCGAGCAGCGACTCGAAGACATGCTCGCGACCGCGGAGCGCGCACTCGAGGCCGAGGATCCGTGGGAGGGGCTGGTGCAGTTCCTGGCCGAGGTGTGCGAGGGGATGTCCTCCGACAGGGGACTCGGTGAGGTCGTCCTCGGCTCGGATGAAGGCTGTCGCGGCATCGCTCGGGTTCGTTCGCGTATCGATCCGTTCTTCGAGAAGATCGTCGAGCGAGCGCTCGCGTCCGGGCAGCTGAGGTCCGATATCGCGGTCAACGACTTCTATCCGGTGCTCGGCATGATCGGCGCGAGCGTCGAATTCTCCAGCGCCGTCGATGCGACCAACTGGCGTCGCTACTTCACCGTCCTCCTCGACGGTCTGCGGGGCGACGGTGTCCCGCGCTCGGCGCTTCCAGGGCGTCCCTTCACCAGCGACGAGGTCGACTTGGCCAAGACGGCGATGCATCGTCGTCGACGCTGAGTGAACTGGGTCCACGTCACGAAACCCTTTGCGTTGTGCGATCGATCACGTAGGGTCCCTAACGGAATTGAGTGCTACCCGATGTACCGCTTACTCGGGAGCTGGGGATCGACGTTGGGGGATTCGAGTTGCGTTCGACGCGTGTCATTTTTTCGGCAGTAGCGGTATCCGCGGTGCTCATCGGTATGACCACTCCGATTGCATCTGCAGCCCCGGGCTCCGGATCGTCGACGGGTTCCACCGTCGAATCGGACTTCTACGTACCGCCGAGCCCGCTGCCCGCAGGCTCCCCGGGTGACGTGATCCGGTCCGAGCCGTCGCATCTCGCTCTGTCGGTCCCCGGAATCGGTGGCCCTCTGCCCGGCGCAGCAACGCGAATCATGTACCGCAGCACCGACTCCAACGATGCGGCCAATGCCGTGACGGGCACGTACATCGATCCTGCCGCACCGTGGACCGGGCCGGGCCCACGTCCGCTCGTCGTCCTCGCTCCAGGAACCCAGGGCCAGGGCGATCAGTGCGCGCCATCGAAGATGCTCAACAACGTCATCACCTACACCCCGCCGCTCGGCTTCATGGTCGAGTACGAGGTGCTCGCCGCATACTCCCTGCTGTCGCAGGGATACGGCGTCGTCATCACCGACTACGAGGGCCTCGGCACTCCCGGTGCGCACACCTACGTCAACCGCGCCTCGGAAGCACACGCTGTGCTCGACGCCGCCCGCGCAGCGCAGAACCTGCAGGGCACCGAGATCTCCGCGGACGGTCCGGTCGCGGCGTACGGCTACTCACAGGGCGGCGGAGCAGCAGCTGCTGCCGCGGAGATCGCCGGAGAGTATGCACCGGAGATCGACCTCGTCGGCACCTATGCGGGCGCACCCCCGGCGGATCTGAAGGCGACCCTCGAGCAGGTCGACGGCACCATCCTGACCGGCGTGATCGGCTACACCCTCAACGGTCTGCTCAATTCCGATCCCGGTCTGCAGCCGATCGTCGACGAGAACATCAACGACGCGGGCAAGGCCATGCTGAATCTGGTCGCGAATCAGTGTGTGGGAGAAACGATTCTGAACGTCGGGCTGCACCGCACCAACGAGTACACCAAGACCGGCGAGCCGCTCTCGGTTGTACTGGACCGGCTGCCCATCGCCGCAGACATCCTGGCCAAGAACAAGATCGGTGAACGCACGCCCAACGCTCCGGTGCTGATCCAGTCCGGTACGTCCGACGACATCGTGCCTCACGGACAGGCCGTCGGGCTGGCCGGTGACTGGTGCGGCAAGGGTGCCACCGTGCAGCTGAGTGCCGCGCAGGTTCCGGCAATCGTGCCGGGTTCCGGTGCCGGACACCTGATTCCGGACCTCCTCGGTCTCGGTGAGGCCCAGAACTGGATCAAGGATCGGTTCTACGGAGTGCCCGCTCCGTCCAACTGCTGATCTGCCGAAGTACGGCCCGCGCGGGTCAGCGCGGGCCGTACATGATCACCGCCACACCGATCAGTGCGATCGACGACCCGGCGATGTCCCAGCGATCGGGTCGAAAGCCGTCGGCCACCATCGCCCACAGCAGTGATCCCGCAACGAACACACCGCCGTATGCCGCCAGGATCCGACCGAAATTGGCGTCGGGCTGCAGCGTCGCCACGAAACCGTAGGCACCGAGGGCGATCACGCCCGCTCCCGCCCAGAGCCATCCGCGATGTTCGCGGACCCCCTGCCACACCAGCCACGCCCCGCCGATCTCGAACACGGCCGCAACCCCGAACAGCATGACCGACTTCACAATGTTCATGCGACAAAGGCTCCCACAGCCCCGACCTGGTGTAGAAAGATGCCTTTGGGGGTACAGGCCTACAGGCCCCGCGTCGAGGGCCGAGTCGGTAGGGGTGAGTTTCACATGCGGGACAGTTACACGGAGACGCTCGATTCGTTGGCGTCGAACCTGTCCGAAATGTCGCGAATCGCCGAGAAGGCAATGGTCGACGCCACCCGTGCACTGCTGACCGCCGATATCGTCATGGCCGAGCAGACCATCGAATACCGCGAGGAGATCGATACCCTCGCCGCCGAGTGGGAGCACGGAGCATTCGGCTTCCTGGCCCTGCAGGCACCGGTCGCCCACGATCTACGACGCGTCGTCTCCGGGATCAATATCGTCGCCGACCTACAGCGGATGGGCGGACTCGCCGTCCACGTCGCAGAGCTGGCTCGCCGCCGCCATCCCGCGCACGTACTTCCGCCCGAGGTCGAGGGAGTGTTCGAGGAGATGGGCCGGGTTGCCGTCGCCCAGGCAGCGGCCACCCAACGCGTGCTGGAAACCCGAGACGCCGAACTCGCAGCCGACCTCCGGATCCAGGACGAGGAGATGGACGCGCTGCACCGCAGCCTGTTCATGCTGACCTCCGCACCCGATTGGCCGCACGGTGTGCCGGCCGCAGTGGACATCACGCTGCTCGGACGCTTCTACGAGCGATACTCGGACCACACTGTCGAGGTCGCCAAACGCGTCATCTTCCTGGTGACCGGCGATCGCCCCACCGACGAGTCATAGTCTGCGCGAACGGCTCGAAGATGGCAGGATCGGCACGATGAAACGTGACGTCTCTGCGTACCTCGATGTCGACGTGACCGAGGCCAGCACCCTCGAGTTCCAGATCGCAATCGCACCTCATCCGGGAACCGATGTGTGGGAAGCACTCTCGTTCACACTCGACGGTCAACCGATCGAGGCGCAGGAGATCAGCGGCGCTCACGGCACCCGCATCCACAAGATCCACGCCGACGTCGGCAAGCTCGAGGCGTCGTATTCGGCGACCATCTACGGCAACACCGAGCCTGCTCCGGTCTCCGACTACGACCTCTCGCTCTACCTGCGGCCGAGTCGATACTCCGAAGCGGACAAGTTCTTCGGTTTCGCGGCAACGGAATTCGGTTCCTACCCGCCGTCGGAGAAGCTGCTCGCGGAGGTCTCGTCCTGGGTCGGTGCCCGTCTGAGCTACGTCCCGGGCAGCAGCGACCCCATCGACGGCGCGGTCGACACCCTCCTCGCCGGAGCCGGAGTCTGCCGCGACTACACCCACCTCGTGGTGGCCCTGCTGCGTGCGGTCAACGTCCCCGCTCGCCTGGTCGCGGTGTACGCACCGGGCTGCGATCCCATGGACTTCCACGCGGTCGCCGAAGCATTCGTCGAAGGCCAATGGCGAGTGGTGGACGCGACGTGCCTCGCACCTCGATCGACCCTGGTGCGCATCGCCACCGGACGCGATGCATCCGACACCGCCTTCCTCGACAACCACGGCGGATCGATCATCCTCAACAGCGCCGTCGTCGGAGCCGTCGTCGACGGACCACTGCCCTTCGACGACATCACCCAGCTGGTCTCGATCACCTGATCGCACGAGTACACGCGCGTGGCAGGATCGAGGCCATGTCTCGCACACTGCACCTCGTCGGCGATCCCGAGGCCGATGCACTGCTCGCCGAGGATCCGTTCGCGCTGTTGATCGGCATGTTGCTCGATCAGCAGGTACCGATGGAGTCGGCGTTCGCAGGCCCCAAGAAGCTCGTCGACCGTCTCGGCGACCTGAAAGTCGACACCGTCGCCGACGCCGACCCCGAGGAATTCGCGGCCCTGTGCGCGCAGACCCCGGCCGTCCACCGGTTCCCGGGTTCGATGGCCAAGCGCATCCAAGGGCTGGCGGCGTTCCTGGTCGAGAACTACGACGGGAAGCCGCAGGAGATCTGGACCCGCGATGATCCCAACGGTGCCGAAGTGCTGAAACGACTCAAGGCCCTCCCCGGCTACGGCGATCAGAAGGCCCGCATCTTTCTCGCGCTGCTCGGTAAGCAGATGGGCGTCACGCCCGACGGCTGGCGCAAGGCCGCCGGACCGTACGGCGACGACGGAGCGCGTCGATCCATCGCCGACGTGGTGGACGAGAAGTCGTTGCTCGAGGTGCGCGAGTTCAAGAAGGCGGCGAAAGCGGCAGCCAAGAACAAATAAGTCTGTCGGTGCCGGTCGTTACAGTGACCAGAACTTTCACCGGGGGGCGAGATGACCGACAGTATCGGGACGTACGAGGGCTGGCTGGCGTCTCTCGACGAGGACGCGCTGACCGATCTGCTGCACCGTCGGCCGGACGTGGCGACCGACCCACCACCGCGCTCGTTCGGCTTGCTCGCGCAGTTGCTCGAAGCCCCGTCTCGGGTGTCGATGCTGCCGCGTCGACTCGACAGCGGTGCGCTCGCTCTCCTCGAATTGTTCGCGCTCATGGGCGATCTGAGCCGCGCGGAGATCGGGCACTGGGCGAGTGAAGGATCGATCAACGAGACACCACACATCGATGCAGCTCTGGCCACACTGACGGCCCACGGGTTGATCTGGCCGAATTCCTCACTCGGCGCAGGCACTGTCGAATACTCACCCGTCGACCTGTCCGGGGTGTTCTCGCATCCGTTCGGACTGGCCCGCAGGCAGCGAAAGCTGTTCCTGCACTGCGCAGTCGAGCAGGACAGGGTGGCTGTGCTGTCGCTCCTCGGTATCGACCCGACGCTCGAGCGAGCGGCGCGCGCGGACTCCGTTGCCACTGCCATGACGCCCGAACGTATCCGCGAACTGTTCGACGGCGGGCCCGAGGAGATGCGAGAGATGTTGTCCCGCTTCGTCGATGGCAAGCCGGTGTCACTGATCTTCGATGTTCCTCCGACTGCAGGCGCGGCCGCATTCGAGCGGGGATTGTTGTATCGACTCGACGGGCACCGCGTCGAGATGCCGTTGGAGGTGAGCATCGCCCTGCGAGGGGAGCGGTGGCGTCTGCCCATCGAACTCACGCCGCCGACATTCGACACCCGAGTGCTCTCGCACGACGACGTGCGGCGCACACGGTCGATCGCCCTGCTGCAGTTCTGCGAACACACGCAGGCGTTGCTGACGGCCATCGACGCCGACGGCCTGACGACGATGAAGACCGGTGGCGTCAGTGCCAAGGGGATTCGGTCGCTGACGAGCAGGCTGGGATTCGCCGACGAACACGACACAGCGTTGATGCTGATGCTGGCCCGCGAAGCCGGACTGCTGGCCGAACGCGGGAAGACCGGAATCGCGTTGACCTCGGCGTACGAGACATGGTCCACGAGCACGCGGGCCGAACAGGCGGCCACATTGCTGACGGCATGGTGGAGTTCGCCCTTCACGCCCACCCACCGAGTGCCCCGTGCGTCCCAGAAGACCGTTCCCGTTCTCAAGAAGATGCTCGACGACCCGGCGGCAGCGGACCTGCGTGCGACGGCGCTGACGGCTCTGCTGCGATACGAGGACGCCGACGCGCCGGCGACGGTTCTGCATGGTTCGGAGGATTTTGCCCGGTATCTGGACTGGCACATCCCGGTCGTCTCGACCAGCGCCGGGGCCGGTCACGTGCACGCGCTGTGGCTCGAGGCCGGTCGACTCGGGGTACTGGCCGACGGTGCGCCGACCGATCTGTGCCGCACCCTCACCGAGTTCCCTGCGGGTCGAGACGGCGACCCTCGCGAGATCCGCGCGGCTCTGACAGCACAGTTGCAGGACATGGCCGGGTGGGTTCCGTTCTCCGTTCGGCTGTTGCCCGATTCCACGGCGGTGGTGACCGGACCACCCAGTACCGAGGTGGCGTCGATACTCGGCTCGGCGGCGCAGCCCGAGTCGAGGGACGTCGCGTCGGTCTGGCGTTTCACCCCGGCGACCATCCGGGGCTTCTTCGACACCGGCGGCACCGGCGAGGAGTTGATCGATGCGTTGACCGCGATGGCCGACACCGAGTTGCCTCAGGCACTGGACTACACGATCCGAGACTGCTGGCGCAGCTACGGCGCACTGGCCGTGAGGAGGATCCCGTGCGCGATCGTCTCCGAGGACGTCGTCCTGTTGACGAACATCGAGACCGACGAGTCACTGGCCGTGCTGCAGTTCCAGCGCCTCGCTCCCACCGTCCTGGTCAGTTCGGCCACGCCCATCGACACCATCGCCGTGCTTCGCAGGCACGGATACTCCCCGGTCCGGCACTCCGACACCGGGCAACTCCAACTCGACAGCGCGCCTCGAATCCGCACGGGGGAGACTCGGGAGACCCATCGTGCCGTCCACCCGGCACGGCACCGCCGCGAACCACGCGAGCTCGCGCGGCTCCTGCTGGCCGGCGGCGACGGAGCCGTCGACGAGGCACGAGTGCGGTCTGCACTCGATTCACACAGCCGGCTGCTGCCGCGTGAGCTGGATCTGTTGACCGACGCCGCAGCGCGCGGCACACCCGTCTCCATCGACTACCAGAACTCCAGAGGAGCCATCGTTCGGCACGCGATCTCGGATGCGCTGCAGGACGGCCACTGGCTGCACGCGCTCTCGGAATCGACCGGCAGCCGCGAGAGCTTCGCCATCATGAACATCCGAGCGGTATCCACCCGTCCACAATGACCGGCGATGCAACTGTGTCCGTGGTCGCCGGTACCCTTTCGGGCGTGGCCCTCTACCGGAAGTACCGTCCCGCGACGTTCGCCGAGGTCGTCGGTCAGGAGCACGTCACCGAGCCGATCAGCGTGGCGTTGGACAGCAACAGAATCAACCACGCGTACCTGTTCTCCGGGCCGCGTGGCTGCGGAAAGACCTCCTCGGCGCGCATCCTCGCCCGATCGCTGAACTGCGCCGAGGGTCCGACGTCGACCCCCTGCGGCGTGTGCAACTCCTGCGTCGCCCTCGCACCGGGCGGACCCGGCAACTTCGACGTCGTCGAGATGGACGCGGCCAGCCACGGTGGCGTCGACGATGCGCGAGATCTGCGAGACAAGGCCGTGTACGCCCCGGCTGAATCGCGCTACGTCATCTTCATCATCGACGAGGCACACATGGTGACCCCGGCGGGCTTCAACGCGCTGCTCAAGGTCGTCGAGGAGCCACCCGAGCACCTCGTCTTCATCTTCGCCACCACCGAGCCCGAGAAGGTGCTCCCCACCATCCGCTCGCGTACCCACCACTACCCGTTCCGGCTCCTCGCGCCGTCGACGATGCGCGGTCTGCTCGAGAAGATCTGTGGCCAGGAACAGGTTCCGGTCGAGGATGCGGTCTACCCGCTGGTCATCCGCGCCGGCGGAGGTTCGCCCCGTGACTCGCTCAGCGTCATGGATCAGCTCCTGGCCGGAGCCGGACCCGAGGGCGTCACGTACCCGCGCGCACTCTCGCTTCTCGGCGTCACCGACGTCGCACTGATCGACGAAGCGGTCGACGCGTTGGCCGCGGGCGACGGCGGCGCACTGTTCGGCACCGTCGACAAGGTGATGGACGCGGGCCACGACCCACGCCGCTTCGCCATCGACCTCCTCGATCGCATGCGAGATCTGATCCTGATGAAGGCCGTGCCCGACGCCGGAGAACGCGGTCTGGTCGACGTTCCCGGCGACGTCCTCGAGAGACTGCGTGACGAGGCCGATCTGCTCGGTTCGGCGACACTGACTCGGTACGCCGAGATCGTGCACTCGGGCCTCGGCGAGATGCGCGGTGCCACGGCCCCGCGTCTGCTGCTCGAAGTGATGTGTGCCCGAATGCTGCTGCCCTCGGCGTCCGACGCGGAATCGGCGGTGCTGCAACGACTCGAACGCGTCGAGCGCCGCCTGGACGTCACCCTTCCGGCGGGGGAGCAAGCAGCCGTCGCCCAGGCAGCCGCAGATCCGACGCGACCGCAGTTGCAACCCACCGAGGAACCCGCGCCCCCGGGTCCGGCACCGGTGAGCAAGTTTCAGCGACCGTCGCAACGTCCACCGGCCGCAGAGCCGGCAGCGCCCGCACCGGCACCTGCTCCAGTGGCGCCCGCACCCGCTGCCTCGATTCCCACACCGGCACCGGAGCCTGCACGACCCGAGCCGGCCCCGATACCCGAGCCCGCTCCGACACCCGAGCCCGCTCCCACACCCGAGCCGACACCGGAACCGGCCCCCACGCCGGAGCCGACTCCGGAACCGGTTTCGGCATCACAGGAACCGGCCCCCGCTGCCTCGGTTTCCCACGAAGATTTTCCGCCGGAGCCCGAGGACGATTACGGCCCCGAGCCGGATCCGGTGTTCGAGTCGGAACCGGAACCCGTGGCGGCCCCCGCCGCCGTGTCGAGCGAGCCCGACGCAGCCGCGGTTCGAGCTGTGTGGTCCGAGGTGCGCACGAAGGTACGAGACCGAAGCCGGACCGTCGAGGTGATGCTCTCCGGTGCCTCGGTGCGCACCGTCGAGAACGGCACCATCACGCTCGGTCACGACTCGGCACCGCTGGCCAAGCGGCTGGAGGAACCGCGCAACGCCGACGTCATTCGCGACGCTCTGCGTGACGTCTTCGGCGTCGAATGGTCGGTGGTGTGCCTGGTCGGTGCGGCGGCACCGCCGGAACAGTCATCAGCAAAAAAAGATGAACCGGCAGCGAAACCCGCGTCGCTGCCGAAGTTCTCGAGGCCGAGCCAGGCAGGGGCTTCCCGTCCCACGTCGGACGGGTTCGGATCAGCGGGCGATGGATCCTCGGCCGGCATCGGGGCGGACGACATTCCGATGCCCGAAGCGCCGGACTATCCCGACGAGCCCGAGCCGGTAGGGCCACCGCCACCGGAGACCCCGGAGGACGAGGAAGAGCTGCTCAAGGCCGCGGCCGAGCCTGCCGATCCGACGGTTCGACGCGATCCGGAGACCGTCGCGATGGAGCTGCTGGTCAGCGAACTGGGAGCGGTACCGCTCAAGGAGACCTGAGCGACGGGTGATTCAGCCGACGGTGAGGTCCTCGTTGTCGGCGAACACCAGGCGTCCACTGTCGAGCGCCACGGCCCAACGCCGTGCCACCGCCCAGTCCCGGGAGGTGGTCTCGGGTGTCTGGACACCGAAGTCCTCGACGATCGCCCCGGTCTCGTACGTGTCCTGAGCAGCTTCGTCGTCGGTGCCGGTGGTGTGAATGCGTACTTTGACGCGAGCGCCCACGGTCAATTCGTTGTTGGTTTCCATGGAGGTCTTCTTCCGCGCTCGGTAGATCTGATCTATCGGAGTGTCCCACGATCAGGTCGTTCAAACGTGAACCTTCGCGTCGGTCATGTACAACGCTCGTTTCGGTCCTTACGCCGGATCCATCGCCCGCCCTACTGTGGCATGAGCTGAGGTCTGTCATGGCCTCGCACCGACGCGGTCGGCCGGCACGGCGACCGCAAGAAGATCGAGTATCTGGAAGGAACTGCGCGCTGTGACTACAGAGGCATTCATTTACGAGGCCATCAGGACTCCCCGAGGCAAGGGAAAGAACGGCTCCCTGCATTCGGTGAAGCCGATTTCCCTGGTGACCGGTCTGATCGACGAGCTTCGTCGACGGTTCCCCGACATGGACGAGAACCGGATCTCCGACCTCATCCTCGGCGTGGTCTCACCCGTCGGAGATCAGGGTGCCGATATCGCGCGCACGGCGGTGCTCGCAGCGAAGATGCCCGACACCGTCGGCGGCTTCCAGCTCAACCGCTTCTGCGCGTCCGGTCTCGAGGCCGTCAACCTGGCTGCACAGAAGGTGCGCTCGGGCTGGGACGAGCTCGTCATCGCCGGTGGCGTCGAGTCGATGTCGCGTGTGCCGATGGGCAGTGACGGCGGCGCGTGGGCCATGGACCCCGTCACCAACTACGACACCTACTTCGCCCCGCAGGGCATCGGTGCCGACCTCATCGCGACGATCGAGGGGTTCAGCCGCGAGGACGTCGACGCATATGCCGTCCAGTCGCAGGAGCGCGCCGCCGCAGCGTGGTCGGGTGGCTACTTCGCGAAGTCCGTCGTTCCGGTCACCGACCAGAACGGCCTGCTCATCCTCGATCAGGACGAGCACATGCGTCCGGGTAGCACCGTGGAATCGCTCGGCAAGCTGAACCCGGCCTTCACCGGTATCGCGGCCATGGGCGGATTCGACGATGTGGCGCTGCAGAAGTACCACTGGGTCGAGAAGATCGATCACGTGCACACCGGCGGAAACAGCTCCGGCATCGTCGACGGCGCAGCACTCGTCCTCGTCGGCAGCGAGCAGGCCGGTAAGGATCTGAACCTGGTTCCGAGGGCGCGCATCGTCGCCACCGCCACCAGTGGTGCCGATACGACCATCATGCTGACCGGACCCACCCCGGCGTCGAAGAAGGTTCTCGCGACCGCGGGCCTGACCGTCGACGACATCGATCTCTTCGAGCTCAACGAGGCGTTCGCCTCCGTGGTGCTGCGCTTCCAGAAGGATCTGAACATCCCGAACGAGAAGCTCAACGTCAACGGCGGTGCCATCGCCATGGGCCACCCGCTGGGAGCGACCGGAGCGATGATCACCGGCACCGTGCTCGACGAGCTCGAGCGCCGCGGCGGCCGGTACGCCTTGATCACCCTGTGCATCGGCGGCGGCATGGGCGTCGCCACCATCATCGAGCGAGTCTGAGGTATTACGATGTCTGACAACATGATTCAGTGGGACCAGGACGCCGACGGTATCGTCGTTCTGACGATGGATGACCCCAACCAGGGCGCCAACACGATGAACCAGCTGTACAAGGATTCGATGGGAGCGACCGTCGACCGCCTCGAGGCCGAGGTCGACTCCATCACCGGCGTCGTGATCACCTCCGCCAAGAAGACGTTCTTCGCCGGCGGCGATCTGCACACGCTCATCGCTGCCAAGCCCGAGGACGCTCAGCAGGTGTTCGACGAGGTGCAGGAAGTCAAGGGCCAACTGCGTCGTATCGAGAAGCTCGGCAAGCCGGTCGTGTCCGCCATCAACGGCGCAGCACTCGGCGGCGGACTCGAGATCGCGCTCGCGACTCATCACCGCATCGCGGCCGACGTTCCCGGCGTCCAGATCGGTCTTCCCGAGGTCTCCCTCGGCCTGCTGCCCGGCGGCGGTGGAGTCGCCCGCATCACGCGACTTCTCGGCATCCAGACCGGCTTCATGACCGTGCTCGCGCAGGGCACCCGGTTCCGTCCGGCGAAGGCACTCGAGATCGGTCTGATTCACGAGTTGGTCGGCAGCATCGACGAATTGGTGCCCACCGCCAAGGCCTGGATCAAGGCCAACCCCGAGGGTGGCGTCGCACCGTGGGATGTCAAGGGCTACAAGATCCCCGGCGGCACGCCGTCCAATCCGAAGCTCGCACAGATCCTGCCCGCATTCCCGTCCAATCTGCGCAAGCAGATCAAGGGCGCTCCGATGCCTGCACCGCGTGCGATTCTCGCGGCGGCGGTCGAAGGTGCGCAGGTCGACTTCGACAACGCGTGCACCATCGAGTCGCGGTACTTCACCGAGTTGGTCACCGGCCTGGTGTCCAAGAACATGATTCAGGCGTTCTTCTTCGATCTGCAGGCGATCAACGCCGGCAAGTCCCGTCCCGACGGCATCGAGAAGACCACCTTCACCAAGGTTGCGGTTCTCGGCGCAGGCATGATGGGCGCGGGCATCGCGTACGTGTGTGCCAAGGCCGGAATCGACGTGGTGCTCAAGGATGTTGCTCTCGAGGCGGCGCAGAAGGGCAAGGCGTATTCCGAGGCCATCGAGGCCAAGGCACTCTCGCGTGGCAAGACCACCCAGGAGAAGTCCGACGCTCTGCTCGCGCGGATCCACCCGACGGCCGACGCCAAGGACGTCGAAGGCGCAGACCTCGTCATCGAGGCCGTCTTCGAGTCGGAAGAGTTGAAGCAGAAGGTGTTCCAGGAGATCGAGGACCTCGTCGATCCGACGGCGTTGCTCGGTTCCAACACCTCGACGCTGCCCATCACGAGCCTCGCTCAGGGCATCAAGCGTCAGGAAGACTTCATCGGAATCCACTTCTTCTCGCCCGTCGACAAGATGCCGCTGGTGGAGATCATTCGCGGCGAGAAGACGTCGGATGCGGCCTTGGCCAAGGCATTCGACCTGGTGCAGATCATCAAGAAGACCCCGATCGTCGTCAACGACAGCCGCGGCTTCTTCACCTCGCGTGTGATCGGCACGTTCATCAACGAGGCCATTGCGATGCTGGGCGAGGGCGTCGAGCCGTCGACCATCGAGCAGGCCGGTCTGCAGGCCGGTTACCCGGCTGCGCCGCTTCAGCTCTCGGACGAGCTGACGCTCAACCTGATGCAGAAGATCCGCAAGGAAACCTACGACGCCCTCATCGCCGCGGGTCAGACTCCTCCCGAGGATCCGGCCGGTGCCGTCATCGACAAGATGGTCGACGAGTTCGAGCGTCCGTCGAAGGCCAAGGGCGCGGGCTTCTACGAGTACGAGGACGGCAAGCGCACCGGACTGTGGCCCGGACTGCGTGATGCGTTCAAGTCGGGTTCGGCGGACATCCCGTTCGAGGACCTCAAGGAACGCATGCTGTTCATCGAGGCCATCGAGACGCAGAAGTGCTTCGACGAGGGTGTGCTGAACACCACCGCCGACGCCAACATCGGCTCGATCTTCGGCATCGGCTTCCCCGCCTGGACCGGAGGCGTGCACCAGTACGTCGTCGGCTACCCGGGAGGTCAGGCCGGATTCGTCACTCGTGCAGACGAATTGGCGAAGAAGTACGGCGATCGCTTCCAGGTTCCTGCTTCGCTGCGCTAGTGCCGAGGCAGTGGTGCGATCGAGTGCCCCCGGTGGCACATAACCGCACCACTGCCGAAGGCATCTACCCGCGATGCGCGATCAACCTCTCGGCGCCGTCTGTGAATTGTTGCTTCATCAATTCGCAGGCGGCGTCGATGTCGTTTCGAACGAGTGCCTCGATGAGTTCCTCGTGGTTGCGGACGGCCGCTCGGCCCCAGTCACGATCGGTGGCATAGAGGCGGGTGGGTGTGTAGCGGGTGGCGTTGTTGAGAAACCACGCCAGCTTCGCCGAGTCGGCGAGTCGGTTCAGGACGCGGTGGAACTCGAACTCGCAGTTCTCGACATCCTCCGGCCTGCCGTTCTCGACGGCCGCGGACAGCAGTGCGGTGAGTTCGGCGAGTCGGTCGAGTTCGGCCTCGGTGATCTTCGGTGCTGCGCGGCGCACCAGTTCGACGGCGATCTGGCCCTGCAACCAGAAGATGTCGACGATGTCGTTCGGCGTCAGCGGCGAAACCTTGTAGCCGCGATGCGGGACGAGTTCGACGATGCCCTCACCCCGCAGCGTCAGCAGTGCCTCGCGGACCGGAGTGACGCTGACACCGAGTTCTGCGGCGGTCTCGTCGAGTCGGATGAAGTCGCCCGGACTCACTTCGCCGGACATGACGAGGTGCCGGACGTGGCTGGCCACCTCCTCCGACAGCTGCGGCCGTCGGCGCAGAACCGATGCTCGACGCTTGTCCACCATTCCGAAAGCCAATCACACGGCGGGCTTCGCGCGAAGGAGGACCTGCGCGACCGGTTCGACGACTCGGGCCGCGATGGGCCCCAGGATTGCCATCAGCAGCACGTATGCCGTCGCCAGAGCCGCGAGTTCGCCCTCCACCGCGCCTGCGGCCACGGCCAGTCCGGCGATGACGATGGAGAACTCGCCGCGCGCCACCAGTGCCGCACCGGTGCGCAACCGGCCCGGTCGTCCGATTCCCTGACGGCCCGCCGCCCACCAGCCGGTCGCGACCTTCGTGGCTGTCGTCGTGACCGCGAGCACGACGGCCCAGCCGAGCACGGGTGGGATGGTCGCCGGGTCGGTGGCGAGTCCGAACACCACGAAGAACATCGCGGCGAAGAGATCGCGCAGTGGCTCGAGCACGCGGGTGGCGTTGTCGGCCGTCGATCCGGAGATGGCGATACCGAGCAGGAACGCGCCGACGGCGGCCGAGACCTGCAGTTCCGACGCGACGCCGGCCACCAGCAACGCGGATCCGAGGACCTTGAGCAGCACCACTTCGCGGTCGGGGCTGTCGAGTACTGCGGAGACGAGGTTGCCGTAGCGCAGTGCGACGACCAGCACCACGGTGAGGACGAACAGTGAGATGCCGAGCGCTTCGAGTCCGCCGAGGAAGCTCACCCCGCTGAGGACCGCGGTCAGGATCGGCAGGTAGATGGCCATCGCCAGGTCTTCGAACACCAGAATCGACAGCACGACGGGGGTTTCGCGGTTTCCCAGTCGGCCCAGATCGGTGAGGACCTTGGCGATGATGCCCGAGGACGAGATGTACGTGACACCGCCCATCACCAGCGCTCCGACTCCGCCCCAGCCGAGCAGAAACGCGACCAGTGCACCCGGTGCGAAGTTCAGCACGATGTCGACCAGACCGGCCATCCAGGATCGGCGCAGACCGGTGACGAGTTCGGCGGCGGTGTATTCGAGTCCGAGCAGGAGCAGCAGCAGGACGACGCCGATCTCGCTCGCGATCTCGCTGAACTCGTCGATGCCGCTGAGATTGACGATGCCGCCGTTTCCGAACGCGAGACCGCCGAGCAGATAGAACGGGATGGGGGAGACACCTATTCGACCCGCCAGACGAGCGAGTAGTCCGAGAACGAAGAACACTGCACCCAGCTCGGTGAGGGCAAGTGCGCTCTCGGCCACTGTTCAGCCCCGACTGATCTCAGGCATTGCCGAGCAACTTGGCCGCTGCGTCCAGTCCGTCCGCGGTACCGACGGCGACCAGTAGGTCACCTGCGGCCAGCGTGAAGTCGGGGGTGGGGGACGGTTGAACCTGACCGGCGCGCATGACAGCGACGACCGATACCCCGGTTTTGGTGCGCATGGCGGTGTCGCCGAGTGTGCGGCTGACGAACCGTGAGTCGGCGCGAATGGGAAGCCGACGGGTGTTGATTCCGGGAAGGTCACGATGCTCTTCCCCGAGCTGAGCGATGAGTTGCGGCGACCCGAGCAGATTGCCCAGGGCCGCCGCTTCCTCATTGCTCAACGTGATGGATTCCTGCGTCGCATCGGGGTCGTCCTTGCGCGAGACGATCAACTCGTTCACGCCGTCCTTGCGGGTGATGACGCCTATGCGACGCCCGGAAGCGAGTGCGAAATCCTTTCGCACTCCGATTCCCGGCAGCAGGGTCACTTCGACGTTCATGGTCGAAATGCTAGCCCTGCAGGCAGCGCATTATCGAAGGATCGGGCGTGCAGCCCGACCCGTCTCGATCAGGATGCGACGGCAGCCAGGAGGGCTTCGCGCTGGTTTGCGCCGAGGCCACCGATACGGCGGGTATCGGCGATGGACAGCTGCTCGAGCAGCTGTGCGGCGCGCACGGAACCAACACCCGGCAGGGCCTTGATCAGGGCGGACACCTTGGTCTTCTTGACGATCTCGTCGTTCTCCGCCTTGGCGAGAACGTCAGCGACGCTGAGTTCGCCGGACTTGACGGATGCGAGCAGCTTCGACCGCGCAGTGCGTGCCTCGGCCGCCTTGGCCAGCGCCGCGGTGCGCTGTTCCGGTGTCAATACTGGTAAAGCCATGGCCTGTTCTCCTCGATTGTGGTGACCCGTCGCTCGTTGACAGGTCTCGACCCTCTTGCATCGTGCCTGGTGGCTCTTCCAATCTAACCGAACAACACGGCTGTCATTCCGGTCGAGCCACCGAACCTTCCCAGCCAGGCTACGTCCTATCCGATTCGGGGTGTGCCCCGACCAGCACTTCGGCCCCGTGTCGGCTCTCGGAGGGCGTCGTGTACCGGGCATGTCCGACGCCTCCCTGCCGGTCTCTCAGGCCGGTGCAGGCGAGTAGGTCTTCCTGAGTGCGACCTTGACCACCTTGCCGCTCGCGTTGCGTGGGAGGGCGTCGACGACGACCAATTCCTTGGGGTGCTTGAACCGCGCGAGATGGTCGCCGAGCCACACGAGAAGTTCGTCGAGAGTCAGGTCGGGGGTGTCGGGGGAATCGTGCAGTGCGACCACCGCGACGGGCACCTCGCCCCACTTGTCGTCGGGTCGGCCGATCACTGCGGCCTCGAGGATTCGGGGGTGGGAGAACAGGACGTTCTCGACTTCGGCGCAGTAGATGTTCTCACCGCCGGAGATGACCATGTCCTTCTTGCGGTCGACGACGAACACGAAGCCTTCCTCGTCCTGGCGTACGAGGTCGCCGGAGTGGAACCAGCCGCCGTGGAACGCGTCCGCGGTCGCGTCGGGGTTCTCCCAGTATTCGCGCATCAATGTGGGCCCTCGATAGACGATTTCGCCGATCTCGCCCTGCGCCACGTCGTTCATGTCGTCGTCGACGACGCGTGCTGCGACGGTCGGGACGACGCGTCCTACCGAGCCGAGTTTGCGAAGGGCGTCGACGCCGTCGAGCACACAGGTGATGGGCGACATCTCGGTCTGCCCGAACACCGCGACGTTCATCGCACCCGGGAACGTGTCCGACATCGCGCGCAGAACGGTGTCCGATGCCGGGGCGGCGCCCCAGGAAATGACCCGCAGGGCAAGTTCTCTCGGGTTGGCCGCCTGCTCGGCGCACATCGCCTGCCACTGCACGGGGACGAGAAACAGGTTGGTGACACGTTCGGCGGCGAGTACGTCGAGCAGGGTGCCCGGATCGAATGCCCCGACCGGGTGGACGACGGTGGTAATCCCGAGCAGCAGGCTCGGCGCGAGGCTGCCGAGTGCGGCGATGTGGAACATCGGTGAGGCGCAGAAGCCGACCTCGTCGGTGGCGCTCATCTGTAGTGCCCGGACACAGGTGAACGCCTGCGCCTGCATGTTCGCGTGTGTGAGTACCGCGCCCTTGGGCCTTCCGGTGGTGCCCGAGGTGTACATGATCAGTGCCGGGGCGTCGTCCGGCACGTCGACGGGGTCCGCCGGTTCGGCGGTGGACAGCAGCGCCTCGTACGCGTCTCCGGCGACGATGATTCCGGTCAGTGAATCACTCTGCGCTACAACTGCTTCGGCCAGTGGAGCGAGCGTCTCGTCGGAGATCACCAGGGATGAGCCGCTGTTCTGCGCGAGAAAGGTCACCTCCGGCGGAGTCATCCGGAAGTTCACCGGGACGGCGAGTGCGCCGAGCGCGTTGATCGCCAGGACCGCCTCGAGATATTCGGGGCGGTTGAGCATCACGATCAATACCCGGTCACCGAATCCGATTCCGCGGCTCTGCAGCGCGCCCGCGAGCCGCGCGACGCGGTCGTCGAGTTCGCGCCAGCCGATCGATCGCCCCTGAAATCGAAGCGCCACTGCCTCGGGCTGCATGAGGGCGTGCCGTCGAACGTGGTTGTTCCAGTTGTTTCGGTTGGACAATCCGGGTTCGTTGGGGTGAGCGGCCATCGCCGGTTCCTCTCGTCAGCCGTATGAGCGGGGGATCGAATGTGATGCAGCTTACAGACTGTCGGCCGCTTTGTCCGGAACTCTGTTGACTGCATTTCAGCAGGTCAGTGACGCGTTAAGTTTGTGATCATTCGCATCGATCCCGCTACTATGAGCACTCGAGACGACCGGCGAGGTGAGGCGATGAGCGAGACGAGTGCCACGGAGCCGCGGCGTCGGCCACGGAATCGGAAGTCGCAGATTCTGGTGGCCGCGGCCGAGGCCTTCAGCGAGCGCGGCTATCACCCCGTCGGAATCGAGGACATCGCTGCCACCGTCGGTATTTCCGGGCCCGCGCTGTACCGGCACTTCCCGACCAAGTACTCACTGTTCGTCGACACCGTCATGCGGATGACCGACTCCTTGGTCGCGGCAACGGATCCGGCCGTCATCGATCCGTCCGTCGACGATGTGGAGGATCCGCACTCCCGGATCGACGCGGTCATCGGTGCCATCATCGCCACCACCATCGACAATCGCCGCACCGGTGGGTTGTATCGATGGGAGGGGCGCTATCTCGTCGGTTCGGACCGCGAATACCTACGGCGAGCGTTGCGCACGGTGCACGAGCGAGTGACGGTGCCGTTGCGACAGCTTCGCCCCGATCTGTCCGAGGCGGACGCCGCTCTGCTGGCCACGGCGTCGATCAGTGTGGTCGCCAGCATCACCGCGCATCGATCGGCATTGTCGGCCAAGCAGATCGAGGAGTCGATGCTCGCTGCCGCACGGTCGGTCCTGCGGACCGAACTTCCGCAGCAGGGCAGCGAATCGCCCCACCGCGACTGTGTGCTCGAGCATGCATCGAAACGGGAAGAGTTGCTGCACCATTCGATTCGGCTGTTCTATCTGCACGGGTACCACGAGGTGGGCCTCGACGACATCGGCGCAGCAGCGTCCATCACCGCCTCGAGCGTGTACCGCTACTTCCCCAGTAAGGCCGAGCTGCTCGAGGCCGCGTTGCATCGTGCCAACGCCCAGCTCACCGACACCCTCGCCGGCGCGCTCGAGCAGTCGAACTCCCCGGTCGACGCGGTGCGGACGTTCGCCAGGCTGTACACCGAATTGACCTTCCGGCAGGGCGAACTGGTGGCCGTGTACTTCGCCGAGATCGGAAATCTACCGGCCGATCGGCGCGCGACACTGCGCCGGATTCAGCGCCACAACGTCGACGGCTGGGCGCAGCTGCTGCGCGAGGCCCGGCCGAACACGAGCGTGGTGGTCTCACGATTTCTGATCCACGCCGCTCTCGGGTTGGTCTTCGACGTGGGTCGGACGGTGCGGTTCGAGCGGTCCGACCGAACAATGGCGCGGGTGCAGCAGACGATGACGGCGGTACTTCTGGGATGAACCCTCCGCGTTCAGGCCGGAGTCGGCACAGCGGAGTACGGGCATGCTTCGGTGCCCAGATCTCGGGGGCGGTAGCCGACGGGATAGCCGGGGTAGGTCCTGTTCGACGCGTCGGCGGTGGCCCGAGATCGCGTTCGCTTGGGTAGGAACCGCTCGACGCGGGCCCTGGCGCGCAGAGCCCGCACGGCCACCCGCTCGACCGTCGGTGAGCCTGCAGGGAACCCGAAGGCACCGGCCATCCGGTCGTCCAACAGTGCGAACACTCCCTGCTTCACTGCGGGGGTCAGTGCAGCGGGGTACCAGGAGCAGTACAGATCCAGGGTGTACGTGCCGATCCGACGATTGTCCTCGGTGAAGCGGAACGTCCGCTCCTCGTAGTCGAGCTTGAACTGCGCGAACTCGGTGTACGACTCGGGAATGTTCTTGATCCCCATTCGCTTTCCCACTTCGCGGTAGAAGTGGAACGTCGCGAGTCGTTCCTTGGGGTGCAGGCGACGCCATCCGTAGGTGTCGATCCATTCGATCGGCTCGTAGACGAACGTCGTCAACACGTAGAGCATGTCGTCGTTTGAGATGTCGTACCGACCGTGCATTCGGTTGACCGTCCGAAGCGATTCACGCCCCCGCTCGGAGTCGTATCCGTGCTCGAGCAGTTCGGCCATCAGTAGCGAAGTGTCGTCGTAGCGCTTCTGGGGGCGGTTCTCGAATTCGCCGGTCTCGGCCAACAGTGCCGAGATGGTCGGAACGCAGTAGGTACGGAACAGCGCGAACTCGAGTGAACGCTGATAGTCCCACGGGAACTCGTAGCCGGCCGTGATGCGGTGGATGGTGTGACAATCCCGCACCGGGTCGAGTTCCTCGATGCGTCGAAGCCAGCCGAAGCGCCCCCTCTTCGGCGTGATGTCCATGATCAGCCTCGTCCGTGCCGAAGCTTCAGTGCCAGCACGGAGAGCTTCATGTTTCGCGCTTTGCGCTTCATCGTCAGCAGATTGATCGGAGCTGCGAAACTCTGCACGGTCAACGATTTGACGGTGCTGAACTCGCGCAGGCCGTCGGCCCCATGGATGCGGCCGAATCCCGAGTCGCCCGTGCCGCCGAACGGCAGCGCTGGAACACCGGCGAATCCGAGGACCGAATTGACCGTCACGACACCACAATCGAGCTTCTCGGCGGCGCGTCTGCCCGCTGCTCCGTCCTGGGTGAACACCGATGCGCCGAGTCCGTACTTGGACGCGTTGGCCCGCTCGATGGCCTCGTCGAGATCGCGAACCTTGTTGACCACCACGGTCGGACCGAAGGTCTCCTCGGTGATCGCCGTCGAATCCTCGGGTACGTCGGTGAGAACCACCGGGTCGATGTACGGCCCGTGCAGCGACTCGAGGCCGCCGACGACGGCCTTGCCGCCCTTGGCCAGAGCGTCCTCGATCTGGCCGCGCACGATGTCGCTCTGTTTGCCGAGTGTCATCGGGCCGTAGGACGAGGTCTTTGTTCCGCCGGGCTTCAGCGCTTTCACCGCGGCGGTGAATTCACCGACGAACCGGTCGTACACCGGAGCCGCGACGTAGATGCGTTCGACGCCTGCGCAGGTCTGCCCGGCGTTGCCCATCGCCCCGAACGTCGCGAATTCCACTGCGGCAGCGATGTCCGCGTCTGCGTCGACGAGCATCGCGTCCTTGCCGCCGCACTCGGCGACGAGCGGGGTCAGCGACTTCGCGCAGGTTGCCATGACCTTCTTGGCGGTGGCGGTGGAGCCGGTGAACGCGATCTTGTCCACGCCGGATTCGACGAGGGCGGTACCGGTGGATCCGTCGCCGGTGATGGTCTGGAACACCGGGTGCGGAGCGGCCAGTGACTCCCACTTCTCGGCCAACCAGGTGCCGACGCCCGGCGTCAGTTCGCTCGGTTTGAATACGACGGTGTTGCCTGCGGCGAGGGCGTACGCGATGGAACCCATCGGTGTGTAGAGCGGGTAGTTCCAGGGGCCGATGACTCCGACGACGCCGAACGGTCGGTATCCGACGTAGGCCTTCTGGTTCACCGCGAGCAGGCCCGATCCGACCTTGCGCTGCCGCAGAATCTTCTCGGCGTTGCGGGCCGCCCAGTCCAGGTGTTCGACGCCGAGCATGACCTCGAGCAGCGAGTCCTCGTCGGGCTTGCCGGTTTCGGCGGCGATGACGGCGGCGAGGCTCGGGGCGTCCCTGGCGATGGCGGACTTGAATTCCAGCAGCCATCGTTTGCGTCCGACGAAGCCCTGTACGTCCCACCAGCGTGCGGCCGACCGGGCTCGAGCGACGGCGATGTCGACCTCTGCGGGGCCCGCGATCGGATACGTGGCGAGTGCGACACCCGTTCGGGGATCGAGGCTTTCGAAGCTGCTCTCGGTCGTTCGTTCGATCTGGTCCGTCATGGGCTCTATCCTCCAGCGGATCGCATCACATATATTTGATGTGATTCAATGTTGTCCAGGACACACTATGCGTCGTGTCCGGTTGCGACAACCCCCGCTGCCTCGACGTGCAGGAGCAATTCATGAGCATCGATCTCACTCGGGAACAGACCGCCTTCGCGCAGGCGGTTGCGTCGTTCTGCGCGAAGGAGGCCGGCACCAGGGCGCAGCGGGACGCGCTCACCGAGCACGGCGCGCACAGTCACAACCAGGCGCTCTACGACAAGATGGCCGAGCTGGGCTGGTTGGGCGCGATCATCTCCGAGGAGCACGGCGGAGCGGGCGGCAGCACCGTCGATCTGTGCATTCTGCTCGAAGAGTCCGCGAAGGCCATGGCTCCCATCGGCGGCATCGGTCCCACCTTGATCACCGGTGCGGCCTACGAGAAGTTCGGCACGCCGGCGCAGAAGGACACAGTTCTCGGTGGCATCGTCGCCGGCCGAAGCTACTCGATCTCCATGTCCGAGCCCGAAGCCGGCTCGGATGTGGGAAATCTGACCTGCCGCGCCGAGAAGACCGACTCGGGCTGGCTGATCAACGGCCAGAAGACCTGGTGCTCGAATGCGCATTTCGCCGATCGGATCCTGCTCGTCGCACGTACGGGCAGAGAAGGTGGCAAGCACGAGGGTCTGACGATGTTCGACGTCCCGGCCGATGTCGAGGGCCTGAACATCGTCGGCATCGACACGATGGGCGGCAAGGAAGTCAACGACCTCTACTTCACCGACTGTGCACTGCCCGAGGACGCGGTGGTCGGAGTGGAAGGTCAAGGATGGTCGCAGCTGATGACCGGCCTGAACATCGAGCGTCTCATTCTCGCGGCGATGATGCTCGGCACTGCGCAACGAGCGTTCGACGACACACTCGACTTCGTCACCCAGCGACAGCAATTCGGCAGGCCCGTCGGGACGTTCCAGGCACTGCGACATCGCATCGCCGATCTGGCGACCGAGATCGAATGCGGACGGCTGCTGGTCTACCACGTCGCTCGGTTGGTCGACGAGAACCCGACGAAGCTGTTCCCGCGAGAAGCCTCGATGGCCAAGCTCAAGCTCACCGAGACCGCGAAGAAGGTGGCCCTCGAGGGCATGCAGATGATGGGCGGCTACGGTTACGCCACCGAATTCGACATGGAAAAGCATGTGCGGACGACTCTCGTGTCCTCGATCTACGGCGGTACCAACGAGATTCAGCGTGACATCATCGGCAAGACGTACGGACTCTAGGCAGTCGTGCTGCATCGCCGCCCGCAGCTCTCGGAGGACGTCGCCGCAAGTATTCGCCAGCAGATCGTCACGGGTGTACTGACACCGGGCACCTTCGTGCGCATCGACGATACGGCGGGCGAGCTCGGGGTCAGTGCCACTCCCGTGCGAGAAGCGTTGGTGGCGTTGCGCGGTGAAGGTCTGGTGGAACTGGTGCCGCGTCGGGGCTACCGGGTCAACGAGTTGACCGAACGCGACATCGAGGACATCTTCTGGTTGCAGGGCACGATCGCGGCAGCGTTGGCCCGCCGTGCCGCGCAGCACATCACGAACGAACAGATCGAGGCGCTTCGCGCCGTGAACGATCGATTGCGTGACGCCGTGGCCCGATCCGACTTCGAATCGGTGGAGTCCTGCGAGTTCGAATTCCACAGGTACATCAACAGATTCGCCGGAGGGACCAAGCTGGCCTGGTTTCTCCTCGGTGCCGTGAGATACACACCCTCGCGGCTGTACGCGTCGAACAGGCAATGGGGTGAGTACGCGGTCCGCCATCACGAAGAGTTGATCGAGGCATTCCAGCGGCGCGACGTCGAGCTGGTCGGTGACCTGACGTGCCGGCACTTCCTCTCCGGAGCCGAGCTGGTGACCCGGCTAACGGGGTGATGCGGCCAGTAACAGCTCGGCGCAGCGGACGACCACGGCCTCCTCGTCCATCTCGAGTTCGCCGCCGAGCCACGCAGTGAGCACCTGAGCGAATCCGCCGACGACGAAATAGGTTGTCAGATCGAGATCGTGGTCTCCGGTCGTGCCGTAGAACTCGGTGGCCTGAGTGGCGAGCAGACGGGCGAACATCTTCGTCGACTCGGCCCGTTTCGCCACCACGATGTCGCCGACCGCAGTGACGGAGAACAGGAGGAACCCACGGCGGGGGTCGTCCGCGACTGCGCGCACGATCGCACGAATTCCGGCGTGTACCCGTTCTCGGGCGTCCCTCGGTGCTGCGGCGACCGCGTCGAGCGCGATGGCTGCGACCTCCTCGACGACGTGGTCGTACACGGCCTCCATGAGCGCACTCCGGTCCGCGAAACTCTCGTAGAAGTAGCGGCTCGCGACGCCGGCCCGGCGGCACACCCCTCGAACCGTCAAGTCGGGCTTGGCAGTTCCGAGCAGATCGAGTCCGGTCTCGATGAGGATGCGTCGACGGTCGGCGACTCGGGCCGAACCGTCCACGCCGCCGTAGGTACGGGGTGAATCGGGCATGAACACATCTTGACACCGCTCGGCACCCGCGCCTAGCTTGATCTGAACACGCACGTACTCAGATTGCCGACAGGGGAGGGCTCGACTGCGTCATGACTGTCGACAACGACCTTCTACGCAAGTCCATGACCGGCGTCGGCCTGCTCGCCGGTTCGGCGAACGTCATCATGCAACTCGGGCATCCCGCCGTCGGATACGGGGTTTTCGAAAGCCGCGTGGAATCCGGGCAGATCAACCGGCACCCGATCAAGCGCACCCGAACGACGTTGTCCTACCTGGCGGTTGCGGGTATGGGAGACGATCGGACCAAGGCCGCGTACCGGAAGGCGACCAACAGATCTCATGCCGCTGTGCGCTCGACGGCGGACAGCCCGGTGAAGTACAACGCCTTCGACCCGAACCTGCAGCTGTGGGTCGCGGCGTGCCTCTACCGAGGGTTCGAGGATGTGTATGTCGCCTTGTACGGGCCGCTCGATCCGGACGACGCGGACGAGATGTACCGGTCGTGTCACGTACTCGGATCGACACTGCAGATGCCGCCCGAGATGTGGCCCACCGATCGATCGGCGTTCGAGAAGTACTGGGAAGCAGCACTGGACGACATTCACATCGACCCGACGATCCGGCGCTACCTGCACGGCATTGCCTCGGCAACGTTCGCCCGACCCGCAGTGCTGCACCCGTTGATCGGGCCGTTCTTCCGTTTCGTGACCACTGGATTCTTGCCCCAGCGTTTCCGAGACGAGATGGAACTGCCGTGGGATCCGGTCAAGCAGGGACGGTTTGCGCTTGTTCTGCGCAGCGCGTCCCTGCTCAACCGGATGTTGCCGCCCGCCGTTCGTGCACTCCCGTTCAACCTTCTACTGCACGATGTCCGGCGACGGATGCGCTCGGGCCGGGCGCTGGTCTAGCTCGAGGCCTCAGCTGAGGTGGTGCGGCTGCGGGTGCGACTTGTGCCCCTCGTCCGATCCCTCGTCGTCCTGGTGACCGTTCACCGTGCCTTGCACGCCCGTCCCCGCCGGAACCATCGAGATGATCACAGACTTCGAGGTGGGGCAATTACTCTGCAGCGCAGTCGAATCCAACGGAATCAGCGGATTGGTCTCGGGGTAGTACGCAGCAGCCGACCCACGCGGGGTGTCGTACTCGACGATGCGGAACGACGGCGCGCATCGTTCCACGTCGTCGTCGTCCCACTTGGTGATTAGATCGACCATGTCACCGTCGCGATAGCCGAGAGACGAGATGTCCTCGCGATGCACGAAGATGACGCGGCGGCCGTTCTCGATACCGCGGTACCGATCGCTGAGGCCGTAGATGGTGGTGTTGAACTGATCGTGGCTGCGCAGCGTCTGCAGGATCAGATGGCGCGGCGGAACCTGCAGCACGTCGATCGGTGAGACCGCGAATTCACCTCGGCCGCTCTTGGTTTCGAACGTCCGACTGTCGCGCGGGGGGTGCGGAAGAACGAAGCCACCGGGGCGTCGAACATTGACCTCGTAGCCCTCGCAACCGGCGACGACGCGGGAGATGTGCTTGCGGATGTTGCGGTAGTCGTCGCGGAAACCCTTCCAGTCGAGACCGTATCGGTCACCGAGGGTCGCCTCGGCGATACCGCTGACGATGGCGACCTCGGAACGAAGGAATTCGCTCGCGGGCTTCAGCGGTCCGCGTGAGGAGTGCACCGAGCAGGTGGAGTCCTCGACCGAGATCCACTGCTCGCCACTGGCTTGCACGTCCTTCTCGGTGCGGCCCAGGGTCGGCAGAATCAGTGCGGTCTCGCCGCAGACCAGGTGCGAACGGTTGATCTTGGTGGAGATCTGCACCGTCATCCGCATCTTGCGCAGCGCCTCGAAGGTGACGTCACTGTCCGGAGTTGCCTGGACGAAGTTTCCGCCGAGTCCGAGGAAGAAGTGCGCCTTGCCGTCGCGCATGGCCCGGATGGAATCGACGGTGTCCAAGCCGTGCTCGCGCGGCGGCTCGAAGTCGAACTCCGCGGCCATCGCGTCGAGAAACTTCACCGGAGGGCGTTCCCAGATGCCCATCGTGCGGTCGCCCTGCACGTTCGAGTGGCCACGAACCGGCAGCAGACCCGCACCTGCCTTTCCGATGTTGCCTTGCGCGAACGCGAGATTGGTGACTTCCTTGATGGTGGCGACGGCGTTGCGGTGCTGCGTCAGGCCCATCGCCCAGCAGAAGACGGTGGCCTTGGAGTCGCGCAGCATCTCGGCGGCCTCGGTGATCTGCGCTACCGACAATCCGGTCACCTCGGTGACGAGATCCCAGTCGACCTCGGCGACGTGCGCCTTCCACGCGTCGAAACCGACGGTGTAGGTGTCGAGGAACTCGTGATCGAGCGCGTCCCACTTCACCAGCAGCGAGCCGATGGCCTGGAAGAGTGCGAGGTCGCCGTTGAGCTTGATCGGAAGATGCAGATCCGACAGGTCCGTTCCCGGTCCCACCATGCCGCGCGGAGTCTGTGGATTCTTGAAGTTGAGCAGACCCGCTTCGCGAAGTGGGTTGATGGACAGAATCTTTGCGCCGTTCTGCTTCGCCAGCTCGAGGGCCGAGAGCATACGCGGGTGATTGGTGCCGGGGTTCTGGCCCGCCAGGATGATCAGCTCGGCGTTGTGGACGTCGTCGAGCGTGACGCTGGCCTTGCCGATACCGATGGACTCCTGCAGCGCGATGGACGTCGACTCGTGACACATGTTGGAGCAGTCGGGCATGTTGTTGGTGCCGAATGCCCTGGCGAACAGTTGGTAGGTGAACGCGGACTCGTTGGAGGCGCGGCCTGAGGTGTAGAAGATGGCTTCGTCCGGGCTGGCAAGTGACTTCAGCTCGTCGCCGATCAGGCGGAACGCGTCGTCCCACTCGATCGGTTCGTAGTGCGTGCCACCGGGCCGCTTGATCATCGGATGCGTGATCCGGCCCTGCTGGCCGAGCCAGTGCTCGGTGTGACCGTCGAGCTCGGCAATGCTGTGCTGCGCGAAGAACTCCGGGGTTGCCCGGGTCGTCGTCGCCTCCTCGGCAACGGCCTTGGCTCCGTTCTCGCAGAACTCCGCTGCGTGCCGATGGCCCGGATCCGGGTCCGGCCACGCGCAGCTCATGCAGTCGAAACCCTCGGCCTGGTTCAGCTTGAGGAGCGTCTGCGCGGTGCGCTTGGGCCCCATGTGCCCGAGTGCTCGCTTCATCGACACCGCGACAGCGGTGGCACCTGCGGCATGGGTCTTCGGCTTCTCGATATCGAGCTCGGCCTCGTCGACGTCGCTGTCGGTGCGTCTCATGCGGGTCCCTTCGTTGCGTTACCCCCGCACTCGACCATAGCCTTCGGCTCAGCCGGCGAGGAGTTCGGTCACCAGATCCACGTACTGCTGCTTCGCCGAATCCTGGCTCGTGCCTTCGAGCTTCGCCCAGGCATCGAACTTCGCACGGTTCACCATGTCCAGTCGTCCCGGCCGCTTACCCGAGACGTCACCGATCGAACCCTGCTTGTAGAGCGAGTACAGGCGCAGGAGGTCGTCGTTGCTCGGCTTGGACGTGAGCTTCTTGACGTCCACCTGCGCGTCGGCGAACGACTGGTCGAGATCGGACATGGAAGAACTCCTTCTGCTAGAGGTGGTGCCATCCTTGCACGGCAGCATCGGAAACAAGCCGAATGCAGTGCGCCACGAGGGCTTCGCCGGTGACGGCGAGCGTGCCGTCGAGACAGCCGATGAACAGGGCAGTCAGCGCCCCGACGGTTCCGACGGCGATCAGCTGTCGGTCGGCGGAGTCGGGCAGTTGGGCGTGCACCAGTTCGACGAAGCCCGGCAGCAGGTCGAGTCCGCGTCGGCTGAGCGCAGGCTCGGCCAACGGTGCGATGAGCAGAACCCGTCCCGTTCGTGGTTCGTCGATGATCAGTTCGACGAATGCGCGCACGGGCGCGGCGATGGTGTCCTCGGGGGTGGTTGCCGTCGCGACGGCGTCGATCAACGTCTTCTGGGCTCTCGATCCCACCCAGGCGTACACGGCCCGGACGAACGCGTCGCGATCGGAGAAGCTCTCGTAGAAGTACCGCTCGGTCAGCCCGGCGGTACGGCAGACGGCTCGCACGTTCACTGCCGGTCCGTCGGGCGCGCCGAGGAGCTCGACCCCTGCGGCGAGCAGTGCGTCGTACCGCCTGGATCTGCGTTCCTCCAACTGTTGACTACGCATGTTGTCAACTCTAGTGTGACAACATGCGTAGTCAGTCCGATCGACCCGTTCCGCTCGGTCCCGACTCACTCACCTGGAAGTACTTCGGCGACTGGCGGGGCATGCTGCAGGGCATCTGGGCAGGGTCGATGCAGAACATGCATCCAGGGCTCGGAGCCGGGGTGGAGCAGCACTCGACGTTCTTCGACGAGCGCTGGCAGCGCCTGTATCGATCGTTGTATCCCATCGGCGGGGTCGTGTTCGACGGCGATCGGGCCGAGGAGACCGCACTGCAGGTCCGCGGATATCACACGAACATCAAGGGAATCGACGCCAAGGGCCGCAAGTACCACGCGCTCGATCCCGACACCTTCTACTGGGCACACGCCACCTTCTTCATGGGCACCGTGCTGACTGCAGACCACTTCATGGGCGGCCTGACCGAGGAGCAGAAGGTCACTCTGTTCGACGAGCATGTGCAGTGGTACCGGCTCTACGGCATGAGCATGCGGCCGGTACCCGCAACCTGGCCCGAGTTCCAGAAGTATTGGGATCACATGTGCCGAAACGTCCTGGAAGACAACATGGCTGCCCGAGGTGTGCTCGACCTGTCGAAGCTGGGACCACCGCCCTACGCATCCTGGCTGCCCGAACGAGTGTGGGCGGCGCTCAGGCGACCGGTGGCGAGGCTGTTCGTCTGGATCACCGTCGGACTCTACGACCGGCCGGTGCGTGAGCTGCTCGGCTACAGCTGGTCCGCTCGGGACGAGAGTCGTTTCGCGCTGTTCGGTAAGGCGGTGAACCTCGTGTTCGGGTTGGTGCCGCCGCGACGACGACTGCACCCGCGCGGCCGCGCCGGATGGGACCGCGTCACGGGTCGGATCGGGAGAACGGCACCGCTGGTGCACACGCCGGCGCGGAATCTGCCGCCGGTGGAACGTCGTTCGGACCCCTCGCACTACAGCCCGAATGTGTAGAACCACCGGCCGTGGGTACATGGCAGTTCATGTACAACTCCAGAACCGGATCCGGTAAGCCGCTGATCCTCGTGCACGGTCTCGGTTCCTCGCACCGCAACTGGGACCCCATCGTCCCCGCCCTGGCCGCGCATCGAGAGGTCATTGCCCTCGATCTGCCCGGATTCGGGCAGACTCCGCCTCTGTCGGAGGTGTCGATCGAGACGCTCACCGATGCGTTGCGTGAATACCTCGACGACGAGGGGCTGTCCGACGCAGACCTCGTCGGTAGTTCGATGGGCGCGCGCATGGTCGTCGAGCTCGGCCGCCGTGGTCACCGAGGGTCGATGGTGGCTCTCGATCCCGGTGGGTTCTGGAACGACCGCCAGGTCAAGATCTTCGGAGCCACGATCACCGCGTCGCTGGCCCTGATGAAGAACGTGCAGCCACTGGTGCCGTTCCTGGCCGGCAACCCGGTGACCAGAACGGCTGCGCTGGCTCAGTTCTCGGCTGCGCCGTGGAAGCTGCCGAGTGGATTGGTCGAGCGGGAGCTCAAAGGCTTCTCCACCAAGACATCACCCTCGCTGGACGCCGCCCGGAAAGCCTTGATCAACGGGCCCAAGCAGATCGGTGCGCCGAAGGGGACGTTGCAGGGGTCGCTGCTCATCGGCTGGGGTCGCCAGGACAAGGTGACGCTGCCCAGCCAGGCGAAGGTGGCGCTGGAGCGATTCCCCGACGCCACGCTGCACTGGTTCGAGAAATGCGGACACTTCCCGCACTGGGATCAGCCGACCGAGACAGCGCGGGTCATCCTGCGGGCGACCGGTCGCTAGCTCCCACGTGAGTGGAACTTCGTAGCCTGCTACGAAGTTCCACTCACAAGGCTCAGCCGTTCCACCACGGCCGCAGGGGAACGTTCGCCTGACCCTTCGGCCCGAGTTTGACCGCCAGAACCTGGTGCAGCTGAACCACATTGCGCTCGAATCCCAACCGGGAGCCGGCCATGTACAGGCCCCAGACGCGGGCTGTTCCCTCACCGGCCTCGGCGACACACGCATCCCAGTTCTCGACGAGGTTCCGGCACCATCCGGCGAGGGTCAGCGCGTAGTGCTCGCGCAGGTTCTCCTCGTGCCGCACCTCGAGTCCGACGTCCTGGATCTCGGTGATGATGCGGCCCGAGCCGGTGAGCTCGCCGTCGGGGAAGACGTAGCGGTCGATGAAACTGCCTGCCTTGGCATGCGCGCGATTGTCCGGCCGGGTGATCGAGTGATTGAGCAGTCGGCCTCCGTCCCGCAGCTTGGACTGGATGAACGCGAAGTACGACGGGTAGTTGTGCACGCCGATGTGCTCGGTCAGTCCGATGGACGAGACGGCATCGAAATTTGTTTCGGGCACGTCGCGATAGTCGGAGAAGCGCACCTCGGCGAGGTCGGAGAGACCCTCGTCGGCGATGGCCTTCTGTGCCCACGACGCCTGCTCCTGAGAGAGCGTCACGCCGATGACCTTGACGCCCCTGCGCGCGGCGTAGCGCACCATCGAGCCCCAACCGCAGCCGATGTCGAGCAGACGATCACCCGGCTTCAGTCCGAGCTTGTCGAACACCAGACGGTACTTGTTCTCCTGCGCTGCTTCCAACGAGTGATCTGCGCTCTCGAACGCCGCACAGGTGTAGGTCATCGAGGGGCCGAGCACCATCTCGTAGAAGGCATTGGACACGTCGTAGTGGTGGTGGATCGCCTCTGCATCGCGAGTCTTGGAGTGGCGCAGACCTTCCGCGATGCGACGCCACCGCGGAATCGCCTCCTGAGGCGGGGGAGCGATGGGCCGCAACACATCCCAGCCGAGCGAACGGGCGATCGACGTCAGTGTCATCGCCGACGGGCGACGGAAGTGCAGTTCGTCTCCCATCAGTGCCAGCAACTCGTAGGGATCGCCCGGATGAACGCCCGTTGCTTCCAGATCACCCGAGACGTACGCGCGCGCCATGCCGAGATCGCCGGGAGCGGTTGCGAGATAAGTGGTTCCGCGAGGGCTCTTGAGGTTGAGGCCGATTCTCGCGTCCTCGGGTCCTGCGGTGCTGCCGTCGTATGCGGTGAAACGCAGTGGGATGTTGCCGTCGGAGATCAGTTCCAGAATCTCGGAGATCTTGAGCTTCTGGGCACCGCTCACCGTGCGATTGCCGGAGTCCTTGAACGTCGTCATCTGCGTTGCACCGCCTTCGAGTACAAATCCAACAATCGGGATTCGGGATCGTATTTCTTCTTGAGCTGTGTGTATCTCTCGCCGCCGTACAGCACAGCGAATTCATCCTGGGTGTAGTAAGCATCCGAGTACAGCGATTTATGCCCGTCGAACTCGGTCACCTTCTTCTCGATGGCGCGGTTCGCGGCACCCTCGGGTTCGCCTGCAACGATCGGGACCGACGACCAGAAGCCGATGTTGACGTAGGTGCGTTTCGGTTCGAGTGGATACAGCGGCCACGGCCGGGCCGGATTCGCACCTGGCGCGGCAGGCTCGCGAAGACGCAACGGGCACAACCACAACGGCTCGATCGGGATGTTGTCGAGGAACCACGCCACGAAGCCGGCGGTGTGTTCGATCGGAACCTCGACGTCCTGCACGACGCGTTCGCGTGGCGGATTTCCCTTGCGCTTCTCGAGTCGATCGGCAATGTCGTACTTGCGATCGAAGCCGATGAGCTTCCAGTAGAAACTACTGCGCCGGTACTTGCGTGGCCAGAAGCGTCGAATTCTCGGGTTCTGTGTTCCGAAGGCCCGGGAGCACCAGAACCAATCGGTGTCCCAGCGCCACAGGTAGTCGTGAACGGTGAGGCGGTCGGTCTTCGGTGTGTCCGACGCGTGCTGGATCGAGCGATAGAAGATGTCGGCACCGGTGTAGTCGCTGACCGGTCCCGGTTCGTCGGTCTGAACGCCGAGGGTGAGGTAGCTTTCGTCGGCGCTGAACACCACACCGTCGAGGTACTGAACCTCGATGCCGTCGTACTCGCGGCTGGTGACGATGGCGTCCATCGTGGACTGCAGGGTGTCGAGATCATGGAATCGTAGGTGGCGCAACGCGACATACGGCAGCACGGGCTCGAGCTGAATCCTCAGCCGGGTCGAGTAGCCGAGGGTGCCGTACGAGTTGGGGAAGCCCCAGTAGAGGTCGGAATGTTCGCCCTCGGGCGTTGCGGTGACGATGTCGCCGCTGCCGGTGAGGACGTCGATCTCGAGTACCGACTCGTGCGGGAGACCGCTGCGAAACGACGTCGATTCGATGCCCAGGCCGGTGACGGCTCCACCGAGGGTGATCGTCTTGAGCTGCGGGACGACGAGGGGCGCGAGACCGTAGGGAAGCGTCGCGTCGACCAGGTCCTCGTACGTGCACATGCCGGCGACATCGGCTGTGCGCGAGTCGGGATCGACGGAGATGACCTTGCTCAGGCCCGATACGTCGAGCCCCGGGGTGGTGGTGGTCGTCCTGGCCCGGAACAGGTTGGACGTCTTCTTCGCCAGACGCACCGTCGCATCGGTCGGAATTGCGCGGTAGCTGCGAAGCAGCTGCTCGACACCCGACCGGTGCGCTGCGTAACCGCTCTCCCTCGGTTCTGGCCGTCGTCCGAGGAGAGCATTCACTGAAGCCACATTCAGACGCTATATCTCGTACCGCACGGTATCCACCGGCATCGGCGTCCGACCGGTGAAACTTCACGCAACTGTTGCCGAATCCGGGTGAGGAATCGGAGTAAATCGGACAAATGGTTGCGTCATGCATGTGGTTTGCGCCTCCAGAATTGTTCTGTGAAGCGCATCACACATGAGTCGGCGCGATGTCGAACGTGGTCCCGGAGAGAGGCAGGATGGATACACATCCCGTCCGCTAGAGAAGGAGTACGTCTTCGTGGCTCAGGTCAGTGCATCCAGTTCCGCCACCATCGCTGCCACACCGGATCGGGTGCTCGCCGCGCTCGCCGACTACGAGACGGTGCGCCCACGCATCCTGCCCGAGCAGTACCGCGACTACGAGGTGGTCCAGGGCGGGCAAGGAGACGGAACCGTGGCCACGTGGACCTTGCAGGCCACCGAGAAGCGAGTGCGCAACGTCGCCGCGACAGTCACCGTCGCCGGGTCGACCATCACCGAACGCGACGCCAATTCCTCCATGGTCACCACCTGGTCGGTCGCCCCGGAAGGCGCAGGCACCACGGTCACCACGACGACCGAATGGAAGGGTGCAGGCGGAATCGGCGGATTCTTCGAGAAGACCTTCGCACCTCTCGGACTGAAGAAGATCCAGGCCGCGACGCTGGAGAACCTGCGTCGCGAGTTGATCTAGACCCGCTCGAAGTCGGGAGCCTGGATGAGCGCCAGAGTCCCGACCACGACGGTGCGCATCGACCACAGGAACATCCCGTCGGGCCCACGGTCGACCGTGTCGTAGGCCCCGGGCAGGGTGTCGAGGTCGGTGCGCGCCGCGATCGCGTCGTCGTACTCACGATCGCGGCGGACATCGTTGTAGACCATCTCCGCCAAGGCCAGAGCGTGCTCGACGACGGTGATGACGGCCCAGGTCGCCTGCTTCGGAGTGAGGTCGTAGCGCAGTCGGTAGCGCGTCTGGACGGCGTCGGCCATACGAAGAGCATCGATCGAGCTGGGAGTCAGGCCGATCAGATACTCCGCGATCCCGGGGTTGGAGTGAACCAACTCGCGCATCGCGGAGGCGAGTGTCAGCAACGCGTCGTGCATCGATTCGTCGTCGGCGGGGACTGGCGGGGACCAGCGGCGCAGAATCTCCTCCGCCACGAGGGCCTTGAGGGCGCAGAGATCGTCGATGTTGTTGTAGATCGCGACGATCGAGACGCCCAGACTCTCGGCCACCGACTTCACCGTCACCTTGGGCAGCGTCAGCGCAATGCCCGCCTCGGCCATGGTCTCGGGCGTCACCCGACGCTTGCGAGGGGACTGGCGTCCTTCGGGGGCCGCCGACTGATCCATTCCACGAGACTACGGGCGCTCAGTACTGACGGATGTTCAGGCGCGGGGCTCTAGAATCGCATCGTGTCCTTCTCGTCCGCACTACCCGCGACTGACGGTGATCGGACGCTGGTCGAACTGGCCAGGCAGACAATCGATTCATCGACGGATGCGGGACCTGATGAGGACGGCATCCACACGATGGGTGCGGCGGTGAGAGTGGCGGACGGCCGAACCTTCGCCGGGGTGAATCTCTATCACTTCACCGGTGGCCCGTGCGCAGAGACCATCGCGCTTGCAGCGGCTCGGGCCGCCGGTGCGACCGAGCCGACTCACATCGTGGCGGTCGGTAACCACAGGCGCGGAGTGAAGAGCCCGTGCGGCAAGGATCGTCAGATCTTTGCCGACCTCTATCCCCGGATGCGCGTGATCATCGATTCGCCCGACGGCCTCGTCAGCGTTCTCGCCGGCGAACTCCTCCCCGCCGGATACGACCATCGCGCGGAGCAACGCTGATTCTCGTTACCGAGGGCGAACCGTCGTGCGGCATCGCCCGAAGGCACTGCGCTGAGTGTCCACTATTCGTCACCGCAGGCGCGATCCCGTGTCTGCCGCGAAATTGTAGACACTAAGGTCGGTATGTCGATTCGACGCGCAGTGAATCACAGCGATCCACGGTGCGGCTACGCTTGAGTTCGCTTCGACCCACGCGAGAGGACGGCACAGTGCAACCCGGTGAACAGCCCGACATGGCATCGATTCTGCAGCAGGCCCAGCAGATGCAGCAGCAGTTGATGGCGGCGCAGGCCGAGATCGCGGAAACCGAAGTGACCGGCCAGGCGGGCGGCGGACTCGTCGTTGCCACAGTCAAGGGAACCGGTGAGGTGGTCGGCCTGACCATCGATCCGAAGGTCGTCGATCCCGACGACGTCGAGACTCTGCAGGATCTGGTGATCGGTGCGATCGCCGATGCGTCGAAGGCGGCTCAGAACGTAGCGAGCGAGAAGCTCGGCCCTCTCGCCGGTGGCCTCGGCGGCGGCTCACTCGGACTACCCGGCTTCTAGGCGAGAAGAGTGTACGAAGGTCCGGTTCAGGATCTGATCGACGAACTCGGCAAGTTCCCCGGGGTCGGTCCGAAAAGCGCTCAGCGCATAGCCTTTCACCTCCTCGGCGTCGAACCTCCCGAGGTGGACCGGTTGATGCGCGCGCTGCAACGCATTCGTGACGGTGTGCAGTTCTGCGTCGTGTGCGGCACGGTCTCGGACAAGGAGCTGTGCCGAATCTGCTCGGACTCGCGGCGTGACCGATCCATGATCTGCGTCGTCGAAGAGCCCAAAGATGTTCAGGCCGTGGAACGTACGCGAGAGTTCAAGGGCCGCTACCACGTGCTCGGTGGGGCGCTCGATCCACTGAACGGAGTGGGACCGGATCAGCTGCGTATCCGAGAGTTGTTGACTCGCGTGGGAACTCAGGACGACGGTGTCGACGTCACCGAGGTCATCATCGCCACCGACCCCAACACCGAGGGCGAAGCAACGGCCACGTACCTGGTGCGCATGATGCGTGATTTCCCCGGCCTGGCCATTACCCGCCTCGCCTCCGGCCTGCCCATGGGCGGAGACCTCGAATTTGCCGATGAACTGACGCTGGGCCGCGCGCTGACCGGCCGTCGACGGATGTGAGTGCCTGCGGCAGTGGTGCGGTTAAGTGCCCTGGGCGGCACCTACTCGCACCACTGCGCGCAGCGCACCTGTCGTACCGCTGGTGCATCATCCCGCCATGGACAACGATGAGACCCGGCTGTTCCGCTCGCTGCTCGACGCTCAACACGGCATAGTGACCACTGTTCAGCTCCGCGCATGCGGATTCACTCCGAAGGCCATCCGCCACCGCGTCGAGACCGGCCAATGGCTGCGAGTGTTTCGGAACGTCATCTGTGTGACGAATGGTCCACTCAACCGGGAGATGGAGTTGCAGGCCGCACTGCTCTATGGAGGCGGCCGCGCGATACTGAGTCACAACACCGCCGCGCACCAGTGGGGGATGCTGCGAGAGTCCGCCGGGCCAATCCATCTGACTGTGCCGCGCGCGTGCTCTGCCATCAGTCAACCGCCGACGATGCGTCACGTGCTGAGACGGCCGACATCGCTGAGCAACGCATGTATCCATCCAGGTGTTGTGGTGCATCGTTCGTTGGCCATCGAACACATCGGTGTCGACACCGATCCGCGTCGGACGAGCAAAGAAGACACAGTCTTGGACTTGGCTGTGTCCGCTCCGACGGCGCACGAGGGGGCAGCTGCTTTCGTCTCGGCAATGACGAACGGGCGAGTCTCGGTCTCGGCGATGCGTCGAAAAATCGAACTGCGGCGGCCAAGGCGGTACAAGAAGATCCTGCTCGACGCCCTGACACTTCTGGCGGGTGGCGTCCAGTCCGTTCTGGAGTTTCGGTACGCAACCGATGTCGAGCAGGCACACGGGCTGCCTTCCGGGGCCCGTCAAGCACCCCATCACGTTGGTGATCGGGTGCTGTTCGAGGATGTCGAATATTCGGAAGGTGGTCTTATCGTTCGCCTCGACGGTCAGCAATTCCACTCCGCAAGGAATGTCAGATTTCGAGACCGGCTGCGAGACAACGCTGCCGAGCTCAGTGATCGCCCTCGGCTGGTCTATGGGTGGCAGGAGGTGTCCACCGACCCGTGTGGGGTATACCGCGAGGTCCGTGACGTTTTGGTGCGGGAGGGCTGGACGGATGCGTCGTACCCGTGCGAGAAGTGCTGCGCTGTGGTGCGGTTGAGTGCCGCCCAAGGCACTTGACCGCACCACTGCCGCAGGCACTACCGGAGCCGCTCCTCGCGCAAGCGAGCCACCTCGGGCAGCTCGAGTGGAGCGAGAGTCGTACCCAATGCGCACTCCAGCAGATAGTCCGCCAACTCCGGGTTTCGGGCCAGTACCGGTCCGTGCATGTAGGTGCCGATCACGGACCCTTGCACGACGCCTTCGCGTCCGTCGCCGACACCGTTGCCCACACCGTGGGTGACCTTGGCCAAGGGGGATGCATCCAGGCCGAGAGTCGTTCCGCCGCGATGGTTCTCGAAGCCGGTGAGCTTCTGAGTGAGGCCGTCGAGTGCAGGTTCTGTGACGACCTCACCGATGGACCGAGTTGCCTGCGGTGCTGTGGTCACGTCGAACAGGGAGATACCCTCCACGCGTTCACCGGCGGAGGTTTCGTACCAGTGACCGAGGACCTGGATCGCGGCACAGATGGCGAGCACCGGCACCCCGCGGGCAGCCGCGTTCTGCAGTCCCGGGTAACGGGTGAGGTGACGGGTCGCGAGGCGTTGGGCCGAATCCTCGGCTCCGCCAAGGGTGTACACGTCGAGTGAATCGGGAACGGGGTCGTTCAACGTGATCTGTACGACCTCGGCGTCGATGTCTCGCATCCGCAGTCGCTGTCGCAGAATGAGTGCGTTGCCGTTGTCGCCGTAGGTGCCCATCACGTCGGGCAGGACGAGGCCGATGCGAACGGTGGACTCAGACATCTTTCACCTCACGTGCCAGCGCTCGCCCGAGATCGCGGAACGCGGTGTAGTTGGCCAGCACTTCGACGCGTCCCGGTGGGCAGGACGCGATGGCCCGCAACGGATCTGCGATGGTGGTGTGCTGCGAGCCGGCGTACAGCAGACGCACCCCGAGGTCGGTCGCGCGCTCACCGGCGGCCACGACGGCGACGTTCTCGAAGTGCTCGAAGCGGACGTCCCACAGCCACGACAGGTCTTCGCCGTCGGGTACCTGACCGTTGACGGCGATGACGAGACCGTCGCAGGTGGGATCGATCATCGACAGTGCTTCCTGCCAGCCGGCGGGGTTCTTCGCGAGAAGCATTCGGACGGAATGCGATCCGTACTGGACGGTGGAGTAGCGCCCGGCCACCTCGTCGACGCTCGACGCGGCCGCGACGGCATCTTCCGCGCTCGCGCCCAGGGTCACTGCGGCGGCGACGGCCTGGGCTGCGTTGCCGCGGTTGGCTTTTCCGGGCAGAGACAGCGTCATCGATAGGACGAGTCCATCGGGTCCGTAGAGATTCTCGTCGTCGAGCCACCAATCCGGCGTCGGACGCTTGAAGTCACTACCGGTGCTGTACCAATGCTCGCCGTCCCACACGATGGGTTCGCCGGTGCGCGGGCAGCTGACCGAGTCGCCTGCCCATCCACCACCGGCCGCGACCCAGACGACGTTCGGTGCGTCGAAGGCGGCGGAGGCGACGAGGACGTCGTCGCAGTTGGCGATGACGACGGTCTCGGGGTGCCGGGCCAGGCCTGCGCGCAGTTTGCGTTCGATCATGTTGATCTCGCCCACGCGGTCGAGCTGATCGCGACTGAGGTTGAGCAACACGATGGCAGCGGGATCGACGGCGTCGGACACATGGGGGACATGCAGTTCGTCGACCTCGAGAGCGGCCAGCTCGGCATCGAAATTGGCGTGCAGTGCGGCGACGATGCCGGCGTCCATGTTCGCGCCGTCGGCTTGGGTGGCGACGTCACCGAGGGTGGCCAGCGCCGCAGCCGTCATTCGGGTGGTGGTGGACTTGCCGTTGGTTCCGGTGACGATGACGGTGCGTCGACCTCGGCCCAGTCCGCCGAGGATGTCCGGGTCGATCTTGAGTGCGATCAATCCGCCGATCATCGATCCCTTGCCCCGGCCTGCCTTGCGGGACGCCCAGGTCGCCAGCTCCGCCGCACGCAGTGCCACGCGGCCACGCGCGCTGATACGTCTGCGCTCACCCACTTCAACCATCCGCCGAGTCTGGCACAGAAGAGCGTGCAGTTTCACGTCGGCGGTGGCTCCCCCGGGTCGTTCCGCGGGCTCCAGTCCTGCCCCTCACACCGGTACTTTCTCCAGCACCTCGACATGCCGCCGGACGGCCATACCCCAGAGACATCCCCCGATGACGACCACGCCACCGATCAGCGCGAGCACCGATGGGTTCTCGCCCAGGAAGATCCAGGCACCGGCGATGCCGACGACGGGAACGAGCAGCGAGAACGGCGCGACCAGTCCAGCAGGGTTGCGGCTCATCAGAATGCTCCACAGGCCGCTGCCGACGATCGTGGCAGGGATCACGATGTAGGCCAACGCAACCAGGCCGGGCCAACCCTGCGGGCCGAACGAAGCCGCCAACGCCTGCCAGCCGGTGCTCGGACCCTCGACCATCGCCGACAGCGCCAGCATCGGCACCGGCGGCACGACGGTCATCCACAGCATCAGCGTCATCGGCGATTCGGACTTCGCGAGTCGATTCCCCAGGTTGCCGAATGCCCAACCGAGTCCGGCGAGCAGGGTGAGGATCACCGGGAGCAAGGTGGCGTTCTGAGCGCGATCCCACCCGATCAGCACCATGCCGAGCACGGCGATTCCGATACCGATCGCTTGCCTGCGGGTGACGTGTTCGCGAAGCAGGATTGCGCCGAGAACGACCGTGAACGGCGCGGACGACTGCAGCACGAGCGACGCCAATCCGGTGGGCATACCGGCCGCCATCGCCGCGAACAGGAAGGCGAACTGGAGAAACCCGAACCCGAACCCGTAGAGCAGCAACCACTTCAGAGGCACCTTGGGGCGGGGAACGAACAGTACAACGGGGACGGCGATGACCAGGAACCGCAGCGCGGCGAAGAAGAACGGCGGGAAGTGATCGAGTCCGACGCGAATGGCGAGAAAGTTCAGTCCCCACAGTACGACGACGGTCAGTCCGAGGAGGCGGTCGCGGGTGCTCATGCCGTCCATCGTGACTGCGGCAAATGATCAGCACAATCGAATATATCCATAGTAATAGTTAAGATTCACTACATGAATGTGGAGCGGCTCCGGATCCTTCGAGAACTCGCAGACCGGGGGACCGTCGCTGCCGTCGCCCAGGCGCTGTCCATGACGCCGTCGGCGGTGTCCCAGCAGCTCAAGCTGCTGGTCAAGGAGGCGGGGGTGACGCTCCTCGAACCCGACGGGCGTCGACTTCGGCTCACCGACGCCGGGCGCGCGTTGGTGCTCAGGACCGATGATGTGTTCGCCGCCCTCGCCCGCGCCGCGGCCGAGATGGATCGATACCGGGCGTACCCGCGGGGACGGGTCCGAGTTGCGCTGTTCCCGTCCGGTGCCGCGCTGCTGCTGCCCGGGTTGCTGACGCGGTTGGCGAACTCGGACGTCGACATCGACGCCCGAGACGAGGACCTGCCCGCGTCCTCGGTGCCGGAACTGTTGGCGGATTACGACGTGGTGCTCACGCACCGCGACGACCGAGCGCCGACGACCGCGGGCCCGCGCATCGAGGTCACGACCCTGATGCGTGAGCCCATCGATCTGGTGTTGCCACCCGGTCATGTTCTGGCGCAACATGAATCGATAGACCTTCGGGATCTGGTCGATGAACGATGGATCAGTGTTCGCGGCGGATTCCCGGTCGACGACGTACTGCTCTCGGTGGCCGCCGCCACCGGTGTCGAACCGCGAGTGATGCAGCGAGTGAACGACTTCCGCGTCACCGAGACGTTGGTGGCGGCCGGGCACGGCGTCGCGTTGATGCCGCGCTATGCCGTCGTCCATCCGGGACTGGTACGCCGAGAACTGTCCGGTGTGCGGGCGGGTCGCATCTACGAGCTCGCGACGCGACCCGACGCCCATCGGCTGCCGGCGATCGCGGCTGTGCTCGACGCGTTCAGGGCCGAAGCGACGTTCAGGACAGGGCTTTGGCCTTCAGCGTCCTGAACTCGTCTTGATCGATGGTTCCGTTGTCCAGCAACACCTTTGCGTGGGCAATCTCTTCCGACGCCGACCTCCCGGCCACTTCCTTGATGTACTCCTCCTGCTGGTCCTTGGCGTGCTGCAGGGCAGCAACTTGCCGCTTGGCCATGTTGCTGCCGTTCACGATGAGATAGACCAGCGCGGTCAGGAACGGCGCAACGATCAGAAAGAACACCCACAGGGCCTTGACGACCCCGGATGTCTTGTGGTCACGGAAGAGGTCTCCGATGATCGAGAACATCACCATCAGGTACGCAACGAACGCGAATCCGACGATGAGAAGCCAAAGAAAATCCCAGAAAGAGTCCATGGCGAAACTTCCATTTTCATTGTGTGCCCCGACGGCAGAATTATTCTCTCACGCGGCCTCGAAGTGCGCTGTCGTTTCGCGGCGGTGGCTCGACCGATCAGTAGCCATTCGTAGCCCCCGGAGTGGGTTGCGGTTCCATGGAATCGACGAGGTGGCACGCGGACATCGAGCCGTCGGCGTGCTTCTCGAGCAGCGGTTCCACCTGTCGGCACAGGTCCACCGCGTACGGACATCTCGAGACGAAGGCGCAACCGGTGGGTGGATGGGCTGGGTCGGGAGAGTCGCCCTCGAGGATCGTTCTTGGGCGCGCACGTTGGATTGCCGGGTCGGGAACCGGGATGGCCGACAGAAGAGCCTTGGTGTAAGGATGCGAAGGTTGCTCGTACACCTTTGCTGCGGTTCCTAGTTCAACGATTCTGCCGAGGTACATCACTGCAATTCGATCGCTGATGTGCCGAACAACGCTGAGATTGTGGGAGATGAAGATGCACGTCAGATCGAATTCGTCGGTCAGGTGCACCAGAAGGTTGATCACCTCGGACTGCGTCGACACGTCGAGGGCCGAGACCGCCTCGTCCGCAATGATCATCTTGGGATCCAGGGCCAGGGCTCGGGCGATCGCCACCCTCTGGCGTTGCCCACCGGACATTTCGGCGGGGTAGCGAGCGGCGAAATCGTTGCGCAGGCCGACCTTCGCCAACAGGTCGGCAACCTTCGCCTCGCACGTGGACCGATCGGCGTGATCGTATATCCGAAGCGGCTCGGCAATCGAGGTTCCTACGGTCTTGCTGGGATCGAGGGAGGCGAACGGATCCTGAAAGATCATCTGGAGGTCTCGGCGTTTCCTGCGCATGGCTCTACGTCCGAGTGTCAGGAGGTCGTCGCCGCCGTAGACGATCTTGCCGCTCTCGGGCTTCTCCAGCCGCAGGATGGACCTGCCCAGAGTGGATTTGCCGGACCCCGACTCGCCGACGATCCCCAACGTTTCGCCCTGTCTCACAGCAAGACTGATGTCTCGAACTGCCTGAACTGTCTCGCGTGGACGACCGAGAAGGTCACGCGAGCGTACGAACGACTTCGACAGCCCCACGACGTCCAACAACACGGGCTTTTCGATGGTGGTCACAGTTGACCCTTCCTTTCGGAGTCGACCATGGTCGTTCTCTCCGCTGACGTGTCGGCCTGTGGGGTGGGAATCTCGGGTACCAGTGTCGTCACGGTGCCGTCGGCGACACGGATGCACCGGGTGCTTCGCTCGTCGCCCATCGCAACGAGCGGCGGATGATCCGAATCGCACAGTCCGGGTACCGAATAGGTGCATCGTGGACTGAACCGGCATCCGGGTGGCATGTTGTCGGGCCTGGGCACCATTCCAGGAATCGCAATGAGGTCGTTCCCGGGTTCGATACGTTGGGGCAGTGACTCGAGGAGGGCGGCAGTGTAGGGATGCAGTGGTCGAGTGAAAAGTTCCTCGGCGTGGGCGAGTTCGACGGGTTCACCCGCATACATCACAGTGACCTCATCGCAGAAGTCGGCCACCACGCCCAGGTCGTGCGTCACGAGCAGGACGGCGGTGCCCATGTCTTCCTGGAGTCTGCGTAGCAGCTGGAGAATGCCGGCCTGGACAGTGACGTCGAGGGCAGTGGTGGGTTCGTCTGCGATGAGAAGTTTCGGATCGCACGCGATCGACATCGCGATCATCGCTCGCTGCCGCATTCCCCCGCTGAAGCTGTGTGGGTAGTCCTTCGCCCGTCTGGCTGCAGCGGGTATTCCGACGAGGTCCAGCACTTCTACGGCACGGTTCCACGCCTGCTTTCGCGACTTTCCGAAGTGGATCCGCACGGTCTCCGCGATTTGCTCGCCGACGGTGAAGACCGGATTCAGACTCGTCATCGGTTCTTGAAAGATCATCGCGATCTCGCGGCCGCGGATCGCGCGCATCTGTCGCTCGGATTTCTGTAGTAGGTCCGCACCGCAGAAATCGATGCGACCGTGCGTAGTTCGACTGTTGTGCGCCGGCAACAAGCGCAGAATCGACAGAGCGGTCACGGTTTTGCCCGAACCCGATTCACCGACCAGAGCCCTTGTACCGCCCCGCCCGAGATCGAGCTGTCCTCCGAGAACAACGGGTGTCCAGCCCTTCTCGGTGCGAAACTCGACCTGAAGATCCTGTATCGAGAGCAGACTGTCGGTCTCGAGCCGTTCGTCCTTGATGTCGAGCGCGGTCATGCTTTTCTCCGTTCCTGCCCGACGGCATCGCGAATGCCGTCACCGAGCATGTTCAGCGACAAGATCGTGAGCATGATGGCAAGCCCGGGTGGTACCACCATCCACGGACTCTGGAATCTGTTGTCGAATGCGCCGCGCAGCATCGAGCCCCAGCTGGCGGTCGGTGGTTGTACACCGAGGCCGAGGAAGCTCAGGCCTGCCTCGGCGAGCAGTGCCAAGGACAACATCAGGGTCAGCTGCACCAAGAGGGGAGACCTGACGTTGGGCAGTACGTGGACCAGAACCGTTCGCGACGTTGAACACCCGACCACCTTGCTCGCCTCGATGTAGGTCTCTTCCCGAACGTTCATCGCAGCACCACGGACGACGCGAAACAATCGAGGAGCGGTGGCCGCCCCCACCGCGAGCATGGCGTTGGTCAACCCGGGTCCGAAGATCGCGATGATCGCGAGCGCGAGAACCAGAGCAGGCAGTGCGATGAGGGCGTCGGCCACCCGTCCGGCGATCCAGTCGAATTTGCCCCCGAGGTACCCGGCCAGCAGGCCGAGCGGCAAGCCGGTGACAGCAGCGAATCCGACCGCGATCAGTGGTGCAACCAGTGATATCTGGGTCGCGTAGATGAGTCGACTGAGCGTGTCTCGTCCGAGCTGATCGGTTCCGAGCAGGTGGTTATCCGAGAACAGTGGAAGAAACGCCGAGGCCAACTTCTGGTAAGCAGGATCGTAGGGTGCGATCCACGGTGCAGCCACGGCCACCACAGCAAGCAGTCCGAGAAAGATCAGGCAGGCCACGTTGGTGCGGGACTTGAGGATTCGACGGACGAACACCCGTCCGGGAGACGGCGGTGCGGGATTGGAATGCACTGCGCCGATCGGTGCGCCCACAGCTCTGCGGACACTCGGTGCAACGCGCGGTATCGAACGACTGATGGTCATGCCTGCCTGACTTTCGGGTTGAAGTACGCGTAAGAGATGTCCACGGCCAGATTGATCAGCAGCACGAACAACGTGATGACCACGACGAACGCTTGGATGACGGGGAAGTCTCGTTCCAGAATCGCCTTGAGCGCCACCGAACCCAATCCCGGCATTCCGAAGACCTGCTCGATGATCACCGCACCGCCGACGAGTGCGGCGGCCTGCAGCCCGAAGACGGTGACGACCGGTATCGCTGCGTTCTTGGCGGTGTGTTTGACGACAACCTTCCACCGCGGGAGTCCCTTGGCCGTTGCCGTCCGGATGTAGTCCCGCTCGAGGACGTCGATCACGCCGGCGCGAGCCTGGCGGGCAATCTCGGCGGCGGTGACCGTTCCCAGCGCGAAGGCGGGCAGCGCGAGATGTGCGAACCAGGCGAAGAATCCGTCGCTGAGCGGGGAGTATCCGGTGGCGGGGAACAGTCTCAGTTGCAGCGAGAAGAAGGTCACGAACAACAGGCCGAGCCAGAAGCTCGGCATCGAGATGCCGAGGGTCGTCAGGCCGGTCAGTGTCCGGTCGATCCAGGTACCTCTGCGTAGCCCGGCGAACACACCTGCGAGGACACCGACGACGAGTGACCAGGTCAGTGCGACGAATGCCAGCGACAACGTGACCGGAAGTGCCTCGAGAATCGCATCGATGTTGCGGTGGCTGCTCAGCAACGAGGTGCCCAGGTCGCCGGTCAGCAGGTTACCCATCCAGCCGAAGTACTGCACCACGATGTTCTCGTCGAGGCCGAGTTGGCTCCTGGTGGCTGCGATCTGCTCGGCGGTGGCTGCATCCCCGGCCGCGACCACCGCCGCATCACCGGGAATCAGATGAATCATCGAAAAGCTCAGTATCGTGACGATGAACAGGACAGGAATGGCTGCAAGAATTCGTTTGACCATGAAGATCAACACGATTCGATCACCTTCTCTTCGTGCGCGGCGGACAGCTACTTGCTGATGTCGAGGGTGCGAAGGCCGGTTCCACCGGTCTTGTAGAACTCGTAGTTGGCGAGATTTCCCTGCGTCGCGACCGACGTGACGGAGTGGCAGAGAACGATCTGGGCGGGCCCCATGTCGAATGCCTCGGCGAGCAGCTCCGCATACGCTGCCGAGCGTTGCTCGACGTCGGTGGAGCGGGCCGTTTCGGCGAACAGCTCGGCCATTTCGGGAGTCGAGAGGTTGCCTGGGTTGTCGCCACCCCCAGGCATGTATGCGGACTGGACGTAGAGGCCGGGGTCGGTTCCACCCCCGTACTGCCCGACCAGTGCATCTGCGTCGCCGGTGACGAATCTGGCCCTCGCCTGCGTCGCATCCATCACTTCGATCCGCATGTCGATGCCGACGTCGGCAAGATTCTGTTGAACGACCTGCGCATTGTTCTGGTAGATCGAGAGGCTGGGGACGGCTGCGGTGAAAGTGAACCCGTTCGGCAGTCCGGCCTCGCTGAGCAGCTCCCGGGCGCGATCGGGGTCGTAGGAGGACCAACCGGAATCGTCCAATTCGTCACTGTGCGCAAAGTATCCTTCCGGATACGGCTGAGCCCCGGGGATGCAATCGCCCGAATACAGCACCCTCGATATCGCCTCACGATCGATCGCGAGATTCATCGCCTGACGCACTTCTTTCTTGGCGAATTCACTGCGTTCGGAGTTCAGGGAGATTCGAGCCATGCTGGTGCTTGCGCCGGAGGCGGTGAACACTTGAAGTCCGCCGGCCGCGGCCTCTTCCTTCTGCGGGCCCACGACACCGGTCATCGTGGACTCGCCTGCCTGCAGCGAGTTCATACGAGTAGCGGTATCCAGCTGGATCAGAAAGGTCAGATTGCTGAATCGGTACGCGTCGTCATCCCAATAATCCTGGCGGCGTTCGAAGTAGTACGCGGTTCCCGGGATGGAGCGGGTCATCGTGAATGCTCCGGCACCGACGGGGTTTTGATCGAGGTCCGGGTTGGCCAGTGCGGCCGGCGACACGAGCATTCCCGGACGAGAAGCGAGCAGCGTGGGGAGCGCTCCACCCGGTCCGACCAGATTGAGGCGAACGGTGCGTGAATCCAGGACGTCCACCGAACCGATCGTCGTGGCGATCTGTCCCTTGATCGTCGATTGCGGGTCGGTCAGGATCCGATCGAAGTTGGCCTTCACAGCCGGTGCGTCGACAGGCGTTCCGTCGGAAAATGTTGCATCCGAGCGCATTACGAGCGTAAAGGTCTTGCCGGGCTCGTCTAGCGACCAGCTCTCGGCGAGCATCGGAATCGGGTTGCCGTCAGTGTCGACGTCGGTGATTCGATCGTAGATGACCGCGAGCAGTGGTAGGTCGTTTTCGGTGACTCCGCGATGCGGGTCCAGGCTGCTGGGCACCACGATCTGTCCGTAGACGACTTCGGCCTCGCGATCCAACGCGTTCGGGTCGAACGTGCGTTGGTCGATTCCCGCGCAACCGGTACCGAACAGGCAGACGGTGAGAATCGAGACTGCGACGGTGAACAGCGGCCTGGCCGACATTGACCCTCCAATTCGATGCAACGGACCACGTCCCGGTCGGGCGGTGAAGAGGCGGCGTTCCCAGATCGACTGGGAGGGTTGGCCGTCGAGACTTCACCGGTGGTCGGTGCCTGTGTGATAGGCGATTTCTAGAAGGATGTTCTAAAACATCGGGACTGTCAAGGGTTCGGCCGAATTGGTATGAACCGGACATGGGGGTCTTGACAACGGCGGTACATGTCGGTCACGATTTGCTAGATTCCAGTTCTAGAATCGTATTCTGGATGCGCCGCATGCATCCTCGCCGCCGATCGAAAGGAAGTCAGGACATGGTCGATTTCGCCCTGAACGAAGAAGAAGAATTGATGCGCAAGTCGGTGCGTGCATTCCTCGAAAAGGAAGTTTTTCCCCTGGAGAACGAGGTCCTCAGGAACGAACGCGAGGGTCGACCCGGGTTGCCCGACGGTGAGATCAAAGCATTGCGGGAGAAAGCGAAGAAGTCGGGATTCTGGGGAATCAACACCCCGGAGGAATACGGCGGTGCAAATCTCGGCCCCGTCATGAGTGCAATCATCGCTGCTGAAGCCGGCCGCACTTTCGTTCCGTTCTCCTTCGGTGGCTCGGCCGACAACATTCTCTACGGTGCCAACGAGGAGCAGAAGCAGAGATACCTGATTCCGACGATCGCCGGTGAACGCCGATCCTGCTTCGCCATCACCGAGCCCGGTGCCGGCTCCGATGCTCGCAGCATCAAGACGCGCGCGGTCAAGAACGGATCGGACTGGGTCATCAACGGCGAGAAAATTTTCATCACCGGCGGTAACGAAGCCGATTTCGTCATGGTCTTCGCGGTGACAGACAAGGAGAAGGGGGCCAACGGCGGCGTCACGTGCTTCATCGTCGACCGCGACATGGGGTGGACATCGACTCCCATCCCCACCATGGGTCAATGGGGTCCTGCTGCGCTGTCCTTCGTGGACGTTCGGGTACCCGAGAGCAATGTTCTCGGTGAGGTCGGAAAGGGTTTCGATCTGGCCATGAGTTGGATCGGTCAGGGGCGATACATGATTCCGGCACGTGCGATCGGCTCGGCCGAGCGGCTGCTGGACATGGCGATCGAACATTCCAAGAATCGCGTTTCCATGGGCCATCCCATCGCCGAATATCAAGCAATTCAGTGGCAGATCGCGGATTCCCACGTGGAGATCGAGTCGACCAAGCTGCTGACGTTACGGGCGGCCTGGGCGGTCTCGCAGGGTGTCGACGCGCGCCACGTCTCATCGGTGGCGAAGTTGCACGGCAGCATCATGGCCAACAACGTCGTGGACCGGGTACTGCAGATCCACGGCGGAATGGGCTACACGAAGGAACTGCCGATCGAGCGCTGGTATCGCGAGTTGCGCCTGCTACGGATCTTCGAGGGGACCGACGAGATCCAGCGTCGGACGATCGCTCGAAATCTGATCAAGGGATATGTCAATTCCGACGGCTTCGGACACTGACCACAGACATGCTGGCTCACAACTCGTAGTCACACGAAGGCAGGATTCTTCATGACCAAAGCGACAGTTCAGGGCATGGACCTACGCGCACTGTTCGAACCCCGGTCCATCGCGCTGATCGGAGCCACGGACAAATCACCGTGGTCGCTCAACACCTACCAGAACATCAAGGACAGTGGATTCGGGGGAAGCGTCTATCTCGTCAACCCCACCAGCCCGATCGTGCACGGAGAGAGAACATTCGACTCGATCGCAGGCCTGCCCGAGGTGGTGGACCTGATCTTTGTCATGGTTCCCACCACCGTGGTGCTGCAGACCCTGCGCGTGGCAGTGGAACACGGTGTACGGGCCGCGGTCATCCTCACGGCGGGTTTCGGCGAGACCGGTGCCGTAGGGCAACAGATGGAAGACGAGATCATAGATTTCGCTCGATCGAGCGGTTTGACCGTACTCGGGCCGAACGGGAACGGTTTCATCAATGCCGCCGAGAACATCACACCGTACGGTCTGCCGATAGGTCGTCCGCTGATCGAAGGAACGGTCGGCTTCGTACTGCAGAGTGGTGCGCTGGCGAGTTCGGTTCTGCAGTTTGCCCAGTCGCGGAACGTCGGGGTCAGTTTCCTGACGGCCATGGGCAACGAATCCCTGATGTCGGTCACCGACGTGATGAACTACCTGGTCGACGATCCCAACACCTCGGTCATTGCATTGTTCTTGGAGTCCGTCCGTGACCCGGTCGAATTCCGTCGAATTGCTCTGCGCGCCTTGCGCGCCGGCAAGCCGATCGTCGCGTTGAAAATCGGCCGCAGCGTTCTAGGTGCCCGTGCCGCCCTTGCTCACACAGGGGCGTTGGTGGGTGACAATGCCGTTATCGACGCGGCCTTCGAGCAGATGGGGGTCATCCGAGTTCGTTCACTCGAAGATCTGATCACCACCGCCGGTCTCATGGCGAGCCTCGGTGGTGGACTACCGGGGCCACGAATCGGAGTGGTGACGCCGTCCGGTGGAGCCTCCGAGATCATCGCCGATCGTGCGGAAGACGAAGGGCTGGTGCTGCCGGGGTTCTCGGAGGAGACCACCACCAGGCTCGGTGAGATCGTGCCCGCCTTCGCAACGGTGCAGAACCCACTCGACGTGACCGGATACGTTGTCATCGATCGCACGTTGATGCGGCGCTCGCTCGCCGTGGTGGCTCAGGATCCCAACGTGGACTTCGCAGTTCTGCTCTCGGAACTGCCTCGGGTGCCGGCGGCTGATCAATCGCTGACGATGACCGCCTACGGCGAGTCCGCTCGCAACATTCGCGAGACCGCGGTGCCGACCGTGGTACTGAGCACTGTGCTGACCGACGTGACCGAGTACGGTCGCTCGGTCGCCGACACAACCGAATTCCCGCATGTAGTCGGCGGGATCGAACACGGCTTGACCGCGCTGGGCAACGCAGTTCGGTGGTCTGCGCTTCGCGCCGTCGCGTCTGCGACGCCGGAAGAGCTCGATCCTGTTGTGGTGCCGGTAGACTTCGACACCGAGCCGACTGGGATCTGGACCGAGTATCGGTCCTCGGAATTGCTCTCTCGCAACGGAATACCGGTGGTTCCATCGAGTCTTGTCGGGTCCGTGGAGGAGGCTCAGGAGCGCGCAGCTGCGTACGGGTATCCGGTGGTCCTCAAGGCGGTTGCCGACGGACTCGGCCACAAGAGCGACATCGGCGGCGTTCGCCTCGATCTACGATCGGCGGACGATGTGGCAGAGGCCTACAACTCGGTACTCGCCACGCTCGCCGATGCAGGTGCCACCGGGACTGCCGCGCTGATACAGCCGCAGCGGCCGTCGAACGGCCTGGAGATGCTCGTCGGCCTGGAGATGCTCGTCGGCGTGGTCCGCGATCCGGTGTGGGGCCTGACCCTGGCCGTCGGTCTGGGCGGTGTGTGGGTCGAGGTGTTGGCGGACGCGGCGATTCGGGTGCTACCGGTGGGCGTGGCAGACGTTCGAGATGCGATAGAAAGCCTGCGCGGAATCGCTCTTCTGCGAGGAACCCGAGGTTCCGAACCGGTTGATATCGACGCGCTCGCGACGTGCGTGGCCGAGATCGGCGACTTCGCCTATCGACTGGGAGATCGACTGCAGGCGTTGGAGATCAATCCACTGATGGTGCGCGGAGGCGAGTGCGAGGCGCTCGATGCGCTGATCACATGGTCGGAGACAGGTAGCGAGACGGAGGCAGTGTCATGACGGGAATTTGCGACGGCCGCGTGGTCGTGGTGACCGGTGCCGGCCGCGGAATCGGCCGAGCTCACGCAATCGAGTTCGCGAGGGAAGGTGCGTCGGTCGTGGTGAACGACATCGGTGCGGAGGTCGATGGATCAGGAAGCGCCGAGGGGCCGGCAGGTGAGGTCGTGGAAACGATTCGTGCTGCCGGCGGGCAGGCTCGGGTGGACGGGTCCGATGTCTCCGACGACGACGGCGCACGACGTCTGATCGAGAGCACCATCGAGCACTACGGGGACCTGCACGTGCTGGTGAACAATGCCGGGATCCTGCGCGATCGCATGATCACGAACATGACCGTCGCAGAATGGGACGATGTCATCAGAGTGCACCTACGGGGCACCTTTCTGACCCTGCGTCACGCCTCGAATCATTGGAAGACACAACACAAGTCCGGATCCGTAGTGGACGCACGGGTGATCAACACGACGTCGTCGTCGGGGATCTACGGCAATATCGGGCAGGGTAACTACGGTGCCGCCAAGGCGGGAATCGCCAGCCTGTCCATCATCGCATCGATGGAGTTGGCTCGGTACGGCGTGACGGTCAACGCCGTCGCGCCGGCCGCGCTGACCCGAATGACCGAAAATCTGAACGGTAACCTCTCACGTTCGGTGCCTGAGCCAGGAGAGTTCGATGCGGCGGCGCCGGAGAACATCTCCCCCTTGGTGGTCTGGCTGGGGAGTGAGGAGTCGCGAAGCATCACCGGGCGGGTGTTCAACGTGCGGGGAGGTTGGATAAGTGTTGCGGAGGGCTGGAAGTCCGGTCCGGAGATGGACAAAGGTGCCAAGTGGGCACCGGGTGAGCTCGGTGAGGTGATTCCTCGCCTCGTGTCGGAGGCGGCGGAAAATGCCGCGATGAACGGGCGCGTGCCCGAGCAGGTGCCCTGATGGCACTCGATCACGGGGTCATCGGCACACCGAGCTCACCGAGGCGTAAGGCCTGGACGTCGAAAGACGCGCTCCTGTACGCCGTAGGAGTGGGGGCAGGTCAGGACTCGGCACTGGACGAACTGGCATTCACGACCGAAAATTCCGCCGACATCGAGCAATTGGTGCTTCCGACCTTCGCCGTGTTGGCCACCCAGGCCCCGTCTGGCCGAACACTCGGTGACTTCGATCCGGCCAAGCTTGTCCACGCAGAACAGGCCTTCGAACTCTTCGGGACCCTCCCGGTGGAGGGATGCGTCGACGTGACGTCCACTGTGACAGCGATCGAGGACAAGGGGTCGGGGGCCCTGGTGGTCAGTGACGCCCAGGCTCTCGACGCGAAAACTGGTGCAGTCCTGGCGACATCGCGCTCCTCGGTGTTCATCAGCGGGGAGGGCGGCAGTGGTCGTCGCGGGTCGTCGGCATCGCCGGCTCCGATGCCCGATACCGCCCCCGCCTCGCAGGTGACGTATTCCACCCGTCCGGAACAGGCTCTTCTGTATCGACTGTCGGGCGACAGAAACCCGTTGCACTCGGACCCGAAGTTCGCCGCCAGAGCGGGTTTCGCGCGCCCGATCCTGCACGGACTCTGTACCTACGGTGTCACCGGACGGGCGCTGCTGCACGAACTGTGCGGATCGGACCCCACGCGACTTCGATCGATGGCCGGCCGGTTCACCCACCCCGTGTACCCCGGTCAGGACGTCACGGTCTCCATCTGGGATACCACCGACGGGATCCGCTTCCGAACCTCGCTCGAGGACGGCACGACGGTGATCGACCGGGGAACGGTGGAAATCCGATGATCGACGCAACGGCACAGGCCGACGAAATCGTGTCGAGAGGATCCGAATCCCTTTCGGCGGGGGAGGCTTTCTTCGAATCCGTCGGCGGCGCATTCGTCCCCCGGGCTCATGCGCGCAGTCCGTGGTCCGAGGATCTCGTTCACGGCCGACTGGTGTCGGGATTGATGGCACGCGAGGTCGAACGACTGCACATGGGGGCCGATCTGCATCCCGCGCGGATGACCACCGATCTGTTCAGACCGATCCCCATGTCGCCGTTCACGATCGACACCGTGATCCGTCGCGAGGGCAAGCGGTTGATCGTTGTCGAAGTCACCGTGCGGTCGGGTGATGTGCCGGTCGCGCTGTCGAGCGTGCAGATCCTGCGGTCCGGCCCGCCCGGTCCTGACGTCGCCTGGGTACCCGAGTACTACGCCGCTCCATCCCCGGAGACGATCGGCCCACCGCCTCGGGTGGCACCGAAGCATTTCGGAGAGGTCCGACGCGTCGAACAGTCGGTCGGTGGTCGTCGTTTCTCCTGGTTTCGCGAGACGTGCGAGCTGCTCGAGGGCCACCGGGACACCCCGTTCGGGACGTTGGCTGCTGCGGCGGATTGGGTCAGTCCCTTCACCAACATGGGGGCGGACCGATTGGCGTACATCAACGCAGACGTGACCCTCTATTGCAGCCGTCTCCCGGTTGGGCCGTGGATCGGCTTCGAGAACCTCGACCACGTCCGAAGCGGCGGTGTGTCGGTGTCGGTGTGCGCGCTGCACGACACTGTTGGCCGTATCGGGACGGCTGCGTCCGCAGCCCTTCCCTATTGAGCACATTTCCTGCAGTACAAAAGAATTCGACGACAGAATCGAGCGACCGATCATGACCGGAACGATCGAAGAGATCCGAGGCAAGACCGCGGGGGTCAAGCGACCACGGGCGAAGATGGCTCCATCGGCCACCCCCGAAACGAGACCGTACTGGGATGCGGCGGCGGACGGGCGTCTGTCCGTCCAGCGCTGCCGGGCCTGCGCCCACGTGTACTTCTATCCGCGAGACTTCTGCCCGGTGTGCAGTTCGGACCTCGTGGAGTGGATCGACTGCTCGGGCCGTGCGACCTTGTACTCCTACGTGATCGAACATCGACCCGGGCCGGGGTTCGAGAACGACGGTCCGTATGTCGTAGCCGTCGTTCAACTCGAGGAGGGGCCGCGCATGATGACCAATATCGTCGGCGTCGAACCGCTTCCGGAAAACCTGCCGCTGGATATGGAGGTGACCGTGCAGTTCGAGCCGCGCGGTGAGATGTGGGTGCCCGTGTTCGCGCCTGCGGGAGCATCGGCATGAGCGGCGGGGTGGTCATCGTCGGAGCGGCGGAAACCGACGAGATCGGAACTCTGCCGAACCACTCGACGATGAGGCTGCATACCGAGGCTGCACGTAATGCGTTACAGGACTGTGGAATCGACAAGAGCGAGGTCGACGGGATCGCGGGCGTATCGATGCCGGGGCCGATCTCGGTGGCACACAGCCTGGGGATCGAACCACGCTGGATGGACACCACCAGCGTCGGAGGGACGTCGTTCCTCACTCATGTTCGGCACGCAGTGGCTGCACTCGAAGCCGGGCATTGCTCCGTCGTGCTGATCACGCACGGTGAATCCGGTCGATCACAGGTCGGTGCACCTCGCTACACCCCCGATCCGGCATCGGTCGTCGGACAGTTCGAGGCTCCCTACGGCGTGACCGGACCACCGAGCAGATTCACCGTTCCGTTCCTCCGGTTCATGAAGGAGACCGGAACGCAGGCACGGCATCTCGCAGATGTGGCAGTTGCGCAACGGAAGTGGGCTGCGATGAATCCACGCGCGAAGTTTCGTGACCCGATCACGGTCGACGATGTGCAGAATTCTCCGGTCATCGCCTGGCCGTTCCACCTCCTCGAGTGCTGCTTGGTCACCGACGGTGGTGGTGCTCTGGTGCTGACCACCGAGGAACGGGCGAAGGATCTCGACGTTGCGGCGGTTCGTGTTCTGGGCACCGGTGAGGGCTACGAAGCCTCGGGTATATCGATGATGGAGGATTTCACCACGTTCAAAGGATTCAAGAATTCGGCTGCCGACGCTTTCCGTGCGGCGCGGATGACGCCCGCCGATATCGACCATCTGATGATTTACGATGCGTTCGCGCACTTGCCCCTGTACGGCCTCGAGGACCTGGGCTTCGTCGGAAGGGGCGAGGCGGGCGAGTTCGTCCGGGCGGGCCACACATCCCCAGGTGGCACGCTGCCGATGAACACCAACGGCGGTGGGTTGTCGTACACCCACACAGGGATGTACGGCATGTTCGCCATCATGGAGTCGGTCCGTCAACTACGGGGAACGGCTCCGGCGCAGGTAGCAGGCGTACGGACGAGCTTGGTTCAGGGCAACGGTGGAATGTTCGCGGCAGGCTCCACCCTGATCCTCGCTGCGGCGGCCTGACGGCGGCGAGCAGGTTCGGCTTGACCCGGCTCCAATTCTAGAATTACGCTTTACCCTCGGGCGGGCGAAGGCGAAGAGGATTGGTGGGGATCATGACCGAACGGGCCGGTTCGACGACCTGGCAGTGGAGCAAGACCGGCGAGACCCAGCGCAAGCTCCTCGATGCGGCCCAAGAGGTGTTCGCCGAGGCGGGTTTCGTCAATGCCAGCATTTCCGACATCGTCGAGCGGGCCGGATCGAGTACGGGCAGCCTGTACCACCACTTCGGCGGCAAGTCCGAGCTGTTCACCGCGCTGTGGGATCGGCACAACACGGCGCACCTCGAACAGGTCCGGGCGTCGGTCATCGCCGAGCGTAGGGGCGGAACCACGGATCCGCTCGATCTGTTCTGCGTCGGCGCACGCGCTTTCCTCAACGGGAGTTGGCAGCGCCGCGACGTTGCATTGGTCTTCGTGGACAACGACGGGCCACCCGGCTTCGAGAAGCTTCGTAGGGACAATCGCATCGAATGGATCAGGCAGAATTCGGCGCTGCTCGGGCCGGGTGACGACAGTGCGCAACGAATTACCGTCGGGGTGTTGACCGACATCATCGTCGAATCGTCCCGCGAGGTGATTCTGAACTGTCGTACGAAGAAGCAAGCAGGTGTCGTTGCCGATATCATGTGCAGCTTGATTCGGAAGATCGCCTCCGACTAGATCTCGACCTCACAGCCCGGTACGCAATTTCTTTGCGCACCGGGCTTTTTGGACTTCCAGGTTCGATCGTGGTGTCGGTTCCGGCAGTCCGCGTACGAATTAGAGAGTACGATTCTAGAAGTTGCTTCTAGAGAGGGCGCGTATGTCTGAGTCGAGTGGGGCGATACCTGTACCCGGTGTCGCCGTTCGGGTTGCACCCCGGGTCGAGCGACTGCTGGCTCCCAATGCCGGGGCGTGGACCTTCGAGGGCACCAATACATGGTTGATCGGTTCACCCGATGCCATGCAGTGCGCGGTGATCGATCCGGGGCCGGCAGATTGCGGACACCTGGATTCGATCGTCGCGGCGGCCGGCCGTCGGACGGTGACGGAAATCGTGCTGACGCACGGGCACAACGACCACGCAGACGGCGCGCACGCGCTCGCCGAGCGAACGAAGGCAACGGTGCTGGCGCAGCGTGCGGTGTTCGGGCGAACCCCGATCGAGCACCGGCAGCGAATTGTGTTGGCAGGCAGCGTCATGGCTCGTGTCCTGGGTACGCCCGGGCACACCCGGGATTCGGTGTGCCTGAGTTTGCCCGACGACGACGTGGTGCTGACCGGCGACACCCTGCTCGGGGCCGGCTCGCCGGTCGTTCATCCTGCGTTGCTGTCGGACATGCTCGGGAGCCTGTGCATGTTGGCCGAGATCGGCCGCGGTGGATCGGTGATCGGACTGCCAGGGCACGGTCCGGTGATCGCAGATCTGGAGGCCGCGGCACTGCATCGAGTTGCCGCCCGACGACGACGTATCGAACAGGTTGCCGCTCTTCGGCATTCGGGTACGACGGAGATCGAGGATCTGGTTGTCGCCATGTACCGGCACATCGAGGACCCGGACGTGTTGAAAGCTGCACACTCGTCGGTCGAGTCCATGGTCGTCTTTCTGGACTCGGGCCTCGACTCGGTGGCAACGGATTCGGGGCGCAGACGATGACGGCTCGGTCCGAAACCGAATGCACGACAACGCGGCCGGAGGCCGAACCACGGTCGGAGCGTCAGGTGATGCACGACGCGTGGAGAACACTGTCGGTGGTTGCGTTCGCCAGCATGGTCTCGGGGATGTCAGGCAGCGCACTCAACGTTGCGTTGCCGACGGTCGTTCGCCACTTCGACGCGAGCAGTGTGGCGGCCAGCTGGATCTTGCTCGCGTACCTGTTGACCAACACCGTGCTTCTCGTCGCGTTCGGACGAATGGCCGACATGTTCGGCCGTCGAACCATGTATCTCACAGGCCTCGGCCTGTATACCACCGGCAGCATCTTGTGCGGTCTTGCTCCGAATGCGTGGTGGCTCGTCGCTTTTCGCGTGTTGCAGGCGGCGGGAGGTGCCATGTTGCTCACCAACAGTGCAGCTCTGGTGACCGCAGCATTTCCTCGTCACAGACTCGGGGAAGGGATGGGCATCTACCTCGCGTCGTTCTCTATCGCGCAGTTGTGCGGACCTACGTTGGGTGGATTGATCGCGCAGCAAGCGGGATGGCGCTGGGTGTTCTGGTTCAACGTTCCGATCGGGATTCTCTGTCTCGTCTGGGGTGCCATCGCGCTGAAGTCTCCGCCCCGTGGTGGTGCGAAGGGTTACTCGCTCGACCTGCGAGGCAACGCAATGATTCTCGTCGCGTTGACCAGTGGTCTGGCTGCGCTGTCGCAAGCCACGTCGTTGGGCTGGTCGCACCCACTCGTGGTGGGCGGTCTCGCGGTGGCCGTGGTGGTGGTACCACTGTTTCTGTGGTTCGAGCGCCGTGTTCCCAACCCGCTCATCGACGTCGCTCTGTTCAAACACTGGCCTTTCGGGTTCGGCCTCCTGGCGTCCTTCATGAACTCGATTTCGCAGAGCGGGATAGTGCTGCTGTTCGCTCTGTACTTCCAAGCCGTGTCGGGAGTGAGCCCACTCGAAGCCGGACTGATGGTGCTGCCCGTCGCCGTCGCCGCGCTTGTCGCATCACTCGGATCCGGGCCGTTGCAGCGCAAGATCTCTGCGTCGTCGCTGTCCGTCGCCGGAAATATCCTGACGGTGTTCGCACTGCTGATCCTCCTGGTGTCGACAACGGGGCGAATGCATTCCGCTGTCGTGCTGTCGGGGCTCGCGCTCGCAGGATTCGGATCCGGTCTGTTCATGCCATCGAATGCGACGGCCCTGATGCGTGATCTTCCCGACGAACGTCTCGGCATCGCCAACGCCATGCGCCTGCTGTTGCAGACCAGCGGATTTGTGGTCGGGACAGCGGTGATCCTGTCGGTGGTAACCAGTGCGATGCCCCTCGAACTGCGCAAATTCGTGTTCGCAGGAACCGTCAGTGACGTGTCGGAAGCCGCGGTGGATCAGCTCTTGACCGGATACGGCCGCACCCTCGGCGCGATGATCGTCATTGCATCCCTCACTGTGGCGGTGTCCATCGCGGCCAGGCATTCCAGAACTGTCGAGCAGCGCTGAGGCGCGGAACCGAACGCTGTGAGCACAGCGAAAAGCCGCCCATTCGTAACGAATGGGCGGCTTTTCGTCGAGTAGAGGATTTATTTCAGCGCGCGGTTCACGGCCGAGACCACGGCGCGCAGTGACGCGGTGGTGATCGACGTCGCGATGCCGACGCCCCAGACCGTGGTGGCCACACCGGACGGTGAGGTGACCGAGGCCTCGACGTAGGCCGCGGCCTGAGCGTCGTCGCCCGCGGACATGGCGTGCTCGGAGTAGTCGAGGACGCTGACGTCGTAGCCGATGGTCGACAGCGCATCGACGAACGAGGCGAGTGGACCGTTGCCGGATCCGGAGATCTCCTGCTCGACGCCGTCGACCTTGACCGTTGCGGTGATCGTGTCGGTTCCGCCGTCGACCTCGGCAGCCTGTACCGACTGCTTGATGCGCTCGAGCGGACGGATCGGCGTCAGGTACTCCTCGGCGAAGACGTCCCACATCTCCTTGGGCGAGACCTCGCCGCCCTCACCGTCGGTGATGCGCTGGACGGCCTGGGAGAACTCGATCTGCAGTCGACGCGGCAGGTTCAGTCCGTGATCGGACTTCATGATGTACGCGACGCCGCCCTTGCCGGACTGCGAATTGACACGGATGACGGCCTCGTAGGTGCGACCGACGTCCTTCGGGTCGACGGGCAGGTACGGAACCTGCCAGGTGACGTCACCGATGTCCGAACCCAGTTCGTCCGCAGTGACCTTCATCGCGTCCAGGCCCTTGTTGATGGCGTCCTGGTGGCTGCCGGAGAAGGCGGTGTAGACCAGGTCGCCGCCGTAGGGGTGGCGCTCGGCGACGGGAAGTTGGTTGCAGTACTCCACCGTTCGACGGACCTCGTCGATGTTGGAGAAGTCGATCTGCGGATCGACGCCGCGGGTGAACAGGTTCAACCCGAGCGTGACCAGGCAGACGTTGCCGGTGCGCTCACCGTTGCCGAACAGGCAACCCTCGATGCGATCAGCACCGGCCTGGTAGCCGAGTTCGGCTGCGGCAACACCGGTTCCGCGGTCGTTGTGCGGGTGGAGCGACAGCACGATGCTGTCGCGACGGTCGAGGTTGCGGCTCATCCACTCGATCGAGTCGGCGTAGACGTTGGGTGTCGCCATCTCGACGGTGGCAGGCAGATTCAGGATCAGCGGCTTGTCGGGGGTGGGATCAATGATCGCGGTGACCGCGTCGCACACCTCTTTGGCGTAGGCGAGTTCGGTGCCGGTGTAGGACTCGGGGGAGTACTCGTAGCGCCAGTCGGTATCGGGGAACTTGGCTGCTTCTTCGAGCACCTTACGGGCACCGTCGGTGGCGATCTTCTTGATGACGTCACGCTCGGCACGGAACACCACGCGGCGCTGCAGGATCGACGTCGAATTGTAGAAGTGAACGATGACGCTGCGCGCGCCCTCGCATGCGACGAACGTGCGCTCGATCAGCTCGGGACGGCACTGCGTGAGTACCTGGATGGTGACGTCGTCGGGGATCGCGCCGTCCTCGATGATCTCGCGGACGAAATCGAAGTCGGTCTGACTGGCAGACGGGAAGCCGACCTCGATCTGCTTGTAACCCATGCGCACCAGCAGGTCGAACATGCGGCGCTTGCGGGCCGGGCTCATCGGATCGATCAGCGCCTGGTTGCCGTCGCGCAGATCGACTGCGCACCACTGCGGCGTCCGGTCGATGATCTTGTCCGGCCACGTGCGGTCGGGGAGGGTGATGGGCTCCACTTCCTCGGCGAACGGCCGATAACGGAAGGTGGGCATCGAGGAGTTCTTCTGGGTGTTCCAAGCGGGCTGGTCGCTGGGAGCGGGCCGCGAGGGCGGGGTGATGGTGCGAGATCCCGAGGTGAATGCGTCGGCTGGTGACATGGTCTTCGTCTCTCCGTACAGATCAGAGCAATGTGTTCGACCGGCGCAACGAACCCCGCGACGGGAAGCCAGTCTGGTCTCAGACCCCGTCGCGGCTGTTAAGAAGGAGAGCTCGCAGCATGGGCTGAGTGTACTACCGCCTGCCGACGGCCTACCCCAGGGTTGACGAGTGGAATTCTGTGACCGCCGCGTCGAGTCGACGTTGCCAACGTTCGATGTCATCCGTTCGTCCGACGTCGGTCATCGTCCAGCAGTACGCGAGGAGTTCGTATCCGAGCCGATCGACCTCGGCATGTTGCGACCACACCCCATGCGTCCAGGTTCGATCGTTGTGCGCGGCCTCGGCCCCGGCCAGAGCGGACCCGACGAGCTCGAACTGGACGTCGCGCCGCATGGCGAGAGCTGCCGGCGCGGCCACGTCCTCGGTCCGCAACACCGTCAGCAGATGCGTGCCGAGCGTCAGAACTCGGCCGTCGGACCACAGCAATGTGCGACGGAATGCTCCGGGGAGCAGCAGCCACAGCGCCGCGAATGCGAAGGCCACGCCCACCGTCGTCTCCACGATCCGGTCGACGACGATGTCCTCCAGCACAGCCCCGGGATGCGTCAGTGTGCCCATCAGCAGAGCGAGCGGGGTGATGAACGTGACGGCCAACCCGTAGTTCCGCGCCACCGACACCTCGATCGCGAACTGCAGCACCATCAACACCACGATGACGGCCAAGCCGGTCAGCGGGGAGAGATAGATGGCCGAGAACAGGGCGACGCCGGCAAGGGTTCCGCCGAGCCGCTGCAGTCCCCGGTAGGTGCCGTGCACCCGATCGGGACCCTGCTGCAGCACCAGGACGGCACCGAGGATCGCCCAGTCCGGTCGGCTCAGGCCCAGTGCGACGCTGACCCCGCCCGCGGCCGCTGCCGCGCAGAACACGCGCACGGCCGTGGACGCCGCATGAGAATCCCGATGCAGCGAGCGCCGCAATCGATACCCGAGGCCGGGCCGAGCCAGCGGCAGCTGATCGGATACGAAGTCGACCGCACGATCCGGATCCGCCCGCACGGCCGTTGTCGCAGCGAAGGCCCGGTGCGCATCGAACAATCTCTGAACCAGCGCCGGCCTCGACGACAACCGTGCGGCACCCGCGTCGTACACGGCAGCCCAGGCCGCGTGCAGACGCGCCGCCGCCGCATGACGATCGGCGGCAGACGCCGTCGGCGAACTCGTGTATCTCTCGATCGCGCCCACCGCGGCTCCGACGGCCTCGCGCTCGGGTCCTCGTGGATCCCACAGCACTCCGGACATCGACACCACCAGCGCCGACGCGACACCGACAGCCGCACACACCGCTCCGTGAGCGGCGCTGACGCCGGCTCCGGGAATGTACGACGACACCGCGCACACCAGGACGAAGAAGAACGCCCCCGGCGGTCCCAGTCGCAGCGCGGCGATGACGTAGACCGCGACGAGAGCGAGGAGCGAGAGCAGGGTCACCGGGATCATCCGCGCCCATCCGGTGCTTCCGAGATCGAGCTCCATCTGCCCGGCCGTCGCGCCGAGCCACACCGATGCCACCAGGGCGCCGCCCGCGGTCAGGACGACCCACCATCGTGAACGGTAGGGACGGCCCTCGCCGTAGATGACGGCGAAACTGCCCGAGACCACCAGTAAGGCCTCGGTATGGAACCCGAGAACCCACGCCGCGATCGCGGGGACGCCGAACGCCAGAGCCGAGCGCAGTCCACCCGGCCAGCGACGCCCGACGGCGGGGAGCCCGAAGAGCACCCGCAGACCTCGAGGGGGTGGCGGCGGGTGATGCTCGGGAAGGGTCACCCGACAATGTTAGGACAGGCGTATCCGCAGGCGAGCCCCCCTAAAGTCCCAGCTCGGAGCTACCCGGGCCACCGCTCGGGGTGCCGGATCGGTAGGGTAACCCCGGAACAATCGCCCGATTGTCGGCTATCCAGCGGAGGTAAACACGCGTGGCTCTCATCGTCCAGAAGTACGGTGGATCGTCGGTGGGGACCGCCGAACGCATCCGACGCGTCGCTGAACGGATCGTCGAGACCAAGAAGGCAGGCAACGACGTCGTCGTGGTCGTGTCGGCCATGGGCGACACCACCGACGAACTGCTCGACCTGGCCCAGCAGGTGTGCCCGGCCCCGCCGGCCCGCGAGATGGACATGCTGCTCACCTCGGGTGAACGCATCTCCAACGCGTTGGTCGCGATGGCCATCCACTCGCTCGGTGCCGAGGCCCGGTCGTTCACCGGCTCCCAGGCGGGCGTCGTCACCACCAGCGTGCACGGCAACGCCAAGATCATCGACGTCACCCCGGGACGCGTGCGCAGCGCCCTCGACGAGGGTTCGATCGTGCTCGTCGCCGGATTCCAGGGCGTCAGCCAGGACAGCAAGGACGTCACCACGCTCGGTCGCGGAGGTTCGGACACCACCGCCGTTGCGCTCGCCGCAGCCCTGAACGCCGACGTCTGCGAGATCTACACCGACGTCGACGGCATCTTCACCGCAGACCCGAGGATCGTGCCCAACGCCCGGCACCTCGACACCGTCTCGTTCGAGGAGATGCTGGAGATGGCTGCCTGCGGCGCGAAGGTGCTCATGCTGCGCTGCGTCGAATACGCCCGTCGCTACAACGTTCCCGTTCACGTGCGCTCGTCGTACACCACGAAACCCGGAACGATCGTCTCCGGATCTATGGAGGACATTCCAGTGGAAGAAGCAATTCTCACCGGCGTCGCACACGATCGCAGCGAGGCGAAGGTCACCGTCGTCGGCTTGCCCGACACTCCCGGTTACGCCGCCAAGGTCTTTCGCGCCGTGGCGGACTCGGAGATCAACATCGACATGGTGTTGCAGAACGTGTCCAAGATCGACACCGGCAAGACCGACATCACCTTCACCTGCCCCAAGGCCGACGGCCCGACGGCAGTGGAGAAGCTCACCAAGCTGCAGGCCGAGATCGGCTTCGCGCAGGTGCTCTACGACGATCACATCGGCAAGGTCTCCCTGGTCGGTGCCGGCATGAAGAGCCACCCCGGCGTCACCGCGACGTTCTGTGAGGCCCTCGCCGACGCCGGCATCAACATCGACCTGATCAGCACCTCGGAGATCCGTATCTCGGTGCTGTGCAGCGACACTCAGCTCGACGAAGCAGTACGCGCGCTGCACGCCGCCTTCGATCTCGGTGGCGACGAAGAAGCCGTCGTACACGCAGGAACAGGACGATAGAAGATGACCACAGTTGCAGTCGTAGGAGCCACCGGCCAGGTCGGTGCCGTCATGCGAACCCTGTTGGAGGAGCGCAACTTCCCCGCCGACACCGTTCGATTCTTCGCCTCCGCTCGCTCGGCCGGCAAGAAGCTGCCGTTCCGGGGCGAGGAGATCATCGTCGAGGACGCGTCCACCGCCGACCTCACTGGAATCGACATCGCGCTGTTCTCGGCCGGTGCCACGCTCTCTCGCGAGCAGGCCCCGCGATTCGCCGCAGCTGGTGCCACCGTCATCGACAACTCGTCGGCATTCCGCAAGGACTCCGATGTTCCGTTGGTGGTCAGCGAGGTCAACCCCGAGGCAGCGAAGAACCCGCCCCGCGGCATCATCGCCAATCCGAACTGCACCACCATGGCCGCCATGCCGGTGCTCAAGGTGCTGCACGACGAAGCCGGCCTGCAGCGGCTGATCGTCTCGAGCTACCAGGCCGTCTCCGGTAGCGGACTCGCCGGCGTCGAGGAACTCGTCACCCAGGCCCGCGCCGTCATCGGCGACGCCGAGAAGCTGGTGCACGACGGCTCGTCGGTCGATTTCCCGGCCCCGAACAAGTACGTCGCGCCCATCGCCTTCAACGTTCTGCCGCTGGCCGGTGCGCTGGTCGACGACGGATCCGGCGAAACCGACGAGGACCAGAAACTGCGCAACGAATCGCGCAAGATCCTCGGCCTGCCCGACCTGCTCGTCAGCGGCACCTGCGTCCGCGTACCCGTGTTCACCGGACACTCGCTGTCGATCAACGCCGAGTTCGCCAACCCGCTCTCGGTGGAGCGTGCCCGCGAACTCCTCGCATCGGCACCGGGCGTGTCGTTGGTCGACGTGCCGACGCCGCTGCAGGCCGCGGGCAAGGACGACTCTCTGGTGGGTCGTATCCGTCAGGACCCGGGCGTTCCCGACGGCCGCGGACTTGCACTGTTCGTCTCGGGCGACAACCTGCGCAAGGGTGCCGCTCTGAACACCATCCAGATCGCCGAACTGCTGGTCTGACCTCGTGCGCGTCGTGCACAGCCGGAGCTACGCACGACGCGCACGACGGGGTGGTCAGTTCAGGCGACGGCCCTCGGCCGAGGCGTCGAAGATGTGGGCGTGGGCCTCGTCGATGCGGACGTGAACGCGATCGCCCTTCTCGGGCGGGCTGCGCCAATCGGCCCGAGCCACAATGGTTTCGGTCCTACCGTTGATGTCTGCGCGGCCGAACACGAACGCCTCGGAGCCGAGCTCCTCCACCACGTCAATCTCGAGGGAGATTCCGCTGTCGGCAATCTCGATGTGCTCGGGCCGAATACCGAACATCACCTCCGTGGCCGACCCGAGAGTCTGCCGCGGAACCGGAACCACCTGATCGGCCAGGCGGACACCGCCGTCGGTGACCGGAGCGCGGAACAGGTTCATCGACGGCGAGCCCATGAACCCGGCGACGAACGCATTGACCGGGGTTCGGTACAGCTCGCGCGGGGTGGCGCACTGTTGCAGCACACCACCTTTGAGCACCGCGACCCGATCGCCCATCGTCATGGCCTCGACCTGATCGTGGGTGACGTACACCGTCGTCGTCCCGAGCCGGCGCTGCAGCTGAGCGATCTGCGTGCGCGTCTGCACCCGAAGTTTGGCGTCGAGGTTGGACAGTGGCTCGTCCATCAGGAACACCTGGGGTTGGCGAACGATGGCGCGCCCCATGGCAACTCGCTGACGTTGGCCGCCCGAGAGTGCCTTGGGCTTGCGATCGAGGTACGGCTCCAGGTCGAGCAGCTTCGCAGCCTCCTCGACACGAGTACGAATGTCCTCCTTGTTCGCCTTCGCCAGCTTGAGGGCGAACCCCATGTTCTCGGCGACGGTCATGTGCGGGTACAGCGCGTAGTTCTGGAACACCATCGCGATGTCGCGATCCTTGGGTTCGGAGTTGGTGACGTCCTTGCCGCCGATGAGGATGCGGCCGGAGTTGACCTCTTCGAGCCCCGCGAGCATCCGGAGCGACGTCGACTTGCCACAGCCGGACGGACCGACCAGAACGAGGAATTCACCGTCCTCGATGTGCAGGTCGAGCTCGTTCACCGCGGGGGCGTCGGAGCCGGGAAACAGCCTGGTCGTACGCTCGAACGTGATAGTTGCCATGACGAATTAGATCCCTCCACCGGCAGGAACGTGCCGGACGATCCGAGTGTGGGGTGACGGCGGGAGCCGACGGGCACATAGTATGGCCCCAATCACAACGAGGAGAGAGGTGGCCGGGTGAGCGGCTCTGTGTCCAGACGAACCGCCCTGCGAGGGCTGGCCGTGGCCGCAGTGGCCGCCGGTGCTGCCGCCCTCCCGGTGGCGTCGACGACGCGCCGCGCGCTGGCCGACGACTTCCTCCGGGGCCACAGCCCCCTGCTGTTCCATTCACCGCCGCTGACGCCGTTCCGGGACGAACTGCCGCGGTTGCCGCTGATCGGCGGCACGGAGATCTCGCTCGACGCGCACAGCTCCACCCACGCCTTCCACGCCGATCTACGGCCCGCGCCCACCTTCGGATACGGCGAATGCGACTACCTCGGCCCCACCATCGAGTCGCAGACCGGCCAGCCCTGGACGCTGAAGTACTCCAACACCACCGCAGGTAACCCGCTCGCCGCGGACATCGACACCTCGCTGCACGGGATGAGCGAGATGGACCGCACGATGACGCCGACGTCGCTGCACCTGCACGGCAGCATCACCGAACCGGCGAGCGACGGGCACTCCGAGATGCTGGTGCGCCCGGGCGAGTCGATGACGCACAACTTCCCGGGACTCAACGACGCCGCGGGACTGTGGTACCACGACCACGCCATGTCGATGACGCGCATCAACGTCTATGCGGGCCTGCTCGGCATGAACCTCGTCCGTGATCGGTGGGACACCGGCACATCCGACAATGCGCTCGGTCTGCCCTCGGGTGAGTTCGAGCTGCCACTGGTACTGCAGGAAAAGATCATGAATCCCGACGGCAGCATGAGCATCCGCTCCAATATCACCGTGCCGCAAGGCAAATGGGAAGGCGGCGGCACCGGAGACGTCGGCGTCGTCAATGGCAAGATCTGGCCGACGATGGAAGTCGCCCGGGGTATGTACCGTCTACGAGTCGTCAACGCCGGGTCGTACAGCGTGTGGAACCTGTTCTTCACCAACAGGCTTCGCTTCTGGGTCATCGGGAACGACGGTGGATTGCTCGACGCCCCGGTGGAAGCCACCAGCATTCGGCTCGCGCCTGCCGAGCGCGCCGACATCCTCGTCGACTTCGGTGCCGTCGAACCGGGCGCACTGATCGAGCTGCTCAACGACGAGCCGCCACCGGCGCAGGCCGCGTCCCTCGGAGCGGTGCCGATGCCACTGTTCTGCCAGTTCCGCGTCGCGTCCGCAGCCGGGTTCCGCGGCGGGATGCCGTCGTTGCTGCGCGGTGGAAAGGGACAGCCGGATGTGTTGCCGCCGTTGCCGACCCCCACGTTCACGCGAACGGTCACGGTCAACCAGCCGTCCGGTGGGCTGAACCTGGACATGACGCTGATGAACCTGAACAACCTGCGGTACTCGGACCCGGACATCGAGATGCCCGAGCAGGGGACCGTGGAGATGTGGAACATCGTCAACACGACGGTCGAGCCGCACCCGATTCACCTGCACCTGGCGCACTTTCGGACATTGGGACGCATCCCCATCGACCTGGCCGCGTACCAACGCGACTTCCCCCGGCCGACATTCGGTACGAGATGGGCTCCGCCGGTGGAGAGGTTCCTCACCGGTCCATCGGTGCCGCCGGCGGCGTGGGAAGCCGGGTGGAAGGACACTGTCAATACCTACCCGGGCACCGTCACGCAGATCCTGGTCCGATTCCCGACTGCCGACGAACTCGGCTTCGACCCCGACGCCACCTTCGCGGGACCGGCTGCGCACCACGGCGGTCACGACATGAGCGGTCACGACATGAGCGGTCATGACATGGGTGGGTCGAGCGAGGTGCAGGGCTACATGTGGCACTGCCACATGCTCGATCACGAGGACCACGAAATGATGCTGCGGTACCGCACCGTCGCTCCGTGACGTAGTTTTTCCGAACCTGTCCGGGGCCGGGAGTTGGTTGCGTTCACCGTCCGGTCGGCTCACACTGACCCTGCCGCACGCTCTCGACAATGGAACGGACCTCGGCCATGACCAGCGGAACCAAATCCGAGCCCTGGGCACTCACCACCGCCCCCGGTACTTCCGAATACACCATGTACCGCGATCCCGACCACGAGCCACCCGCCCTCGTATGTCAGGTGGGGTCGACGACCCTGCGATACCGCATCGAGGCGGTCGAGGATCTGCACGCGTGGCTCGTCGCCCGCGCCGACTGGGTGTTGCTCGGTGCCGCAGACGAGAAGAAGACGGCTGCTGCTGACACGGTCGAAGCGTGGGGGCGCTCAGAGGACAACCCGGTCGGCGGTTGGTACGGGCTCAGGAACGGATACCGCGGCAGGTTCGGGATGTACCTGCCGCCGCTCCTCGAAGAACTCGGCCTGGCCGAGCTCACCCACAACGCGCGGAACAACAGCATGCGCGCGTTGTAGCGCAGACACCGAGAAACCTGTCGGTGGGTGGGTATAGCTTTCGTGGGGTGAAGGCATGGGGGGATGTGTTCGAGCTCGCGGACCAGGAATTGGTCTCCGAGCTCGCCGACGTGTCTTCCCACGAAAACGCTTTGGCTGCAGCGAGATTGACGCTGCTCGCCGAGATCGACCGGCGTGGCTTGGCGATGAAACTCGGGCACTCCTCCGTCACCCGCTGGTACGCGAGGTCGGTGCGCATCACCGACGGATCCGCGGCGCGTCAGATGGAACTCGGGCAATGGCTCACCCAGTGGCCGAGCGTGCTCGACGCCCTCGCAGGTGGTGAGATCCATGCTGCGCACGCGTCGGCGATCGCCGACGGCTACGCCACCGTGGTGGTCGCCGACCCCACCCTCGACGAGCGGCGCCGCGACGCCGTCGTCGCGGAACTGCTCGAGACCGCGATGCGCGGCACCGCCGGGCAGGTCAGCTCCCGTGCTCAGGCACTCGCGCATTCTGCGGCAGAGGACGCCCGAGCTCGACACGAGCAGGCCGAGAAGAAACGACTAGAGCAGGAACGAGAGCGCGAGCAAGAGCAGGCGGGCCGAGCCGATGCTGGTGGTTCGAATGATGCCGGCGGCTCCGGAGACGCAGGTGGCCCGGGTGATGCAGGCGGCTTGGGTGCCGCAGGGCCCGAACCTGCTGGGCCCGAACCTGTTTCGTCGGGGCCTCCGCCGGTGCCGATGTCGGAGAACCCGAACCTGAACCGATTCGACATCCATCCTCTGGCCAACGGGCGTTTTCGCGTCGGCGGCGACGTCGACCGGCTGCTGGCCGAGAAACTGCTCACCGCCCTGTCGCCGTTGACGGCTCCGCGGCCGGGCCCGGGTGGGGAACGCGACTCGCGGAGTCCGTCGAAGCGGCGGGCCGATGCACTCGATCGGATTCTCGACCGGCACCTACGCGGTGGCAGCCGCGGGGCGTCGGGCGGGTCGAGGGCGTCGGTGCACCTGATCGTTCCGCTGCGCGACCTGCTCAGCGACCGCGAAGAGAAGCAAAACGACGGCGCAGCAACGGGTTCGGCAACACACAGTGCCGACGGCGCTACCCAATCCGGTGATAACGACGCCGGTGCTGACGGCGGTCGCCGCGTCAGCGAGAGTGCTGTTGGCGACGGTTCACGAACCGATGACACCGACGCCGGTCCCGATCGAGCCACCGGCCGCGGTCAACGCGCCAGAGGGAGTTCTGGTGCCGGCGACCGTTCATGCACGGGTGACTCTCCCGAGAGTCGTGTCGGTCGCAGCACCGACGGTGGTGTCGCTGCCGGTGGTAGTGATGCGAGGGAGAAGTCCGTTCCCGAGACTGGCGATGCCGAGTGGCCGTTCCACCTCGACTGGACCGGCCCGATCAGTCGCTCCCTCGCCGAACTTCTCACCTGCGACGCAGACCTCACCCCGGTGATCGTCGACCACCACGGCGTCCCGCTCGCGCTCGGGCGCACCACCAGACTCGCCACCGACGACCAACGCATCGCCCTGACCATCCGCGACCGATGCTGCGTCATGTGCGGCCGCCCCGCACAGTGGTGCCACGCCCACCACGTGAAGTTCTGGGAACACGGCGGCAGAACCGACCTGAGCAACCTCGCGCTGGTCTGCGGCGAATGCCACCGCCTCGTCCACCACGGCCACTGGCAATTGCTCATGGGCGACGACGGACACCCCTATGCCATCCCACCCGAATCCGTCGACCCCACACGACAACCCATCCCCAGCTACCACCGACGACAACACCGCGCAGCCTGACCACGCGTCAGCTGCGACCCTTCGACTCGACTATTCGTCTCCGGTCGGCGTCTGCGGGGGTACGAGGCTGCGGTAGTGCGCTGCGATCTCGCCCGGTGTTGTGAACCAGACGCCGTCGCCGTTGTCGGTCATGTGCTGCAGCGCCGCGCGGAACCGTCGAAGTCGATAGGGCTGGCCGGTGAGGAAGGTGTGCAGCGAGATCGCGAGCACCAATGGTTGGCGCTCCACGTTCTCCTTCGATTCGTCGAAACTGTCGATGATGTTGCGCTCGAACGTCGTTGCAGTCTGGTGTTGGTGGACGAACACCGGTAGGTCGTTCACCTCGTGCGGGTACGGGACACTGAGCAACGGCCCGCCGCGGGTCTTCAGCCACACCGGCTGATCGTCGATGGGCCAGTCCAGCGTGTACTCGTAGCCTCGTTCGGCGAGAAGGTCCTCGGTCACGCGGCTGGGGTTGGCACCGGGGCTCATCCAACCCCGAGGCGGGGCACCCTCGTGACGCTCGATCGCGGAGGTGACCTCGTCTATCGAGCGCCGTTCGTCGTCCTCGTTCTGATCGTTGGGCTGTACGGCGTTGGTTCGGCCGTGCGCGACGACCTCGGCATCGAGGGCGCGGAAGGCCTCGATCAGTTGCGGGGCATGCTCGTACACCTCGGTGTTGACGAGCACGGTCGGGCGAATGCCGCTCTGCTGCACCGTCTCTGCGATTCGGAACCCACCGACTCGGTTGCCGTACTCACGCCACCCCCAGTTGTAGGTGTTGGGCTGGTCCATCCCGGGCGTGTATCCGAGGCCGGGTTCGCCGTCGTCGTACGGAAAGTGCTCGCAATTGACGGCCACGTACACCGCGAGGCGCGCACCGCCCGGCCAGTCGAACTGTGGTCGATCGCCGATGGGGGAGTAGTCGAAGCGTCCGTGAGAGGCGAGGGGCATGACCGCAGAATTGCCCACGGTCGTTTCCTGCAAACCAACTGCGTCGATGGCGAATTCGGTGAATGGACATCTCGGGCAGTCCGGTTGCCGCCCGTAGTGGTACACGTGATTCCAGCGCAACGATCGAACCGCGACGGAGTTCGTTGCCCCGGTTCGGCGTCGTCCAGATTGCGGTGGCTACCGATGCTGCTCGGGTTGCCTCGAGAAGGGCGACTCCGTCGGCGGTCAGTGGGAATGCTTTTGTCGGCTGGCGGCAAATCGGGCTTTCTTTTGACGGTTTCCGCAGGTGTTCATGTCGCACCATTTTCGGCTGCGGCTTTGGCTGGTGTCGAAGAACGCCGCTCGGCAAGTCGGCGATGCGCACAGTGCCAGCTTTCCGTCCCGCTCGCCCGAGATGATGTCGATGGCGTCGTTGGCGATGACGCCCAGGGCGTCTTCGACGGCTGACTCCGAGTTCAACGTCCATCGCCGTGTGCCCTCGGGTGCCAGGACCGCCGACGCGTTGCCCCGAACGCTGTGGTCGTTGACGACCTGGACGGCCGACGCGGGCAGAGCCTCGTGGACTGCCGCCGCTGTCGCGGCGAGGTGTATCGCTTCGCGCAGTTCCACGGCCAGGTCCAGTTGTGCCGAGGTGCAGGAATCGACGGAGAGTCCGTTCGATGCCAACCAATCGACGAAACGATGAGGAACCGGAATTCGTTCCACGGGGTCGCCGCGTCGCTCGGTCAACGTCCCGGTGAACGCGGTGCTCAGCACGCTTCCGGGTCGGAACTCGGGGAACTCTGCAGCCATGCGAACCAGCTTAGCCGGTTGCGCATCGGTCACCGCGAAAGGTAGAACTGGCTTAGCCGGTTCCATCGAAGGAGATTTCATGACGACACCGAGCTCGACGGATGTGCACGCGTTCGAGTTCCGCGCATCGGACGCGGACCTGGACGATCTCCACTCACGGCTGAGCGCCGCACGGCTACCGGAACCGGAGACGGTGTCCCTTAGTGAATCCGGCCGGCGACGATGGAGCCAGGGCGTTCCGCTGGCGGACCTCCAGGAGGTCGTCGGCTATTGGCGTACCGGATACGACTGGCACAAGTTCGAGGACCGTCTCGACGCCGTCGGTCAGTTCCGCACGATCATCGACGGCCTGGGAATTCACTTCATGCACTGTCGATCCGCGCGTGTGGACGCCGTTCCGCTGATCATGACGCACGGCTGGCCGGGCAGTATTGCCGAGTTCGTCGATGTAGTGGACGCTTTGGCGAATCCCGATGACCCCGGCGCGCCTGCGTTCCACGTCGTCGTCCCATCGCTGCCCGGGTTCGGTTTCAGTGGCAGACCGAGCGCCACCGGTTGGGGAACCGAAAAGATCGCGGCCGCGTGGGTCGAGCTGATGCAACGGCTCGGGTACCGAAAGTTCCTGGCCCATGGCGGCGACTGGGGAGGCGTGGTCACCACCATCCTCGGCGGCCGCTTCCCGGAGCATGTCCTCGGGATTCACACCACGCTCGCGCAGGCAACGCCGGGGATGACGACAGAAGGCCTGACCGCTGACGAACGCCGGTGGGCCGAGGACACGAGAGATTTCCGGCTGCATCGCTCGGCATACGCGAAGCAGCAGGCCACCGGTCCGCAGACCGTCGGGTATTCGCTGGTCGACTCCCCGGTCGGTCTGCTTGCCTGGATTCTCGACAAATTCGCGGAGTGGACGGACACCGAGGACAGTCCGTTCGAGACGATCTCGAGGGACCGGCTTCTGGACAATGTCACCCTGTACTGGCTGACCCGCACCGGCGCATCGTCGGCTCGGATCTACTACGAGAGTCACGACTCGCTGGATCCGGATCTGCGGGTCGACGTTCCGGCGGCGATCACGACCTACCCCCACGACATCGAGAAAACTCCTCGCGCGTGGGCTCGGCACCGCTTCCGGCGTATCGCGAGATGGCACGCACCCGAGTCCGGGGGACATTTTCCGTCGCTCGAGAATCCCCAGGGCTTCGTCGGAGATCTGCGGGACGGGCTCGCTGCTGTGATGGCGGAGATCGGAACGCGTAGTACCTGAAAACACGGCTCTGTAGCGCCAGGACCGGCGGGTGGATGCGTTCAGGCACGGCTGCGCCCGCCGATCTCGACCAACTTAAAGTCAGGCTGGACTGTTTGTTGATTTAGCGCTACTGTGCAAAGTGTGACTACCGACACAGGGCTCGACGGCGCAGCGCCTACCGAGCGCCGGACCCAGGCCGAACGCACCGCGGGCACTCGGGCAAAGCTGCTCGACGCCGCGATCGACTGCCTGGTCGAGCTGGGCTTCGCCAAGACCAGCACCCAGGAGATCGCCCGGCGTGCCGGTGTCTCCCGCGGTGCACAGCTGCACCACTTCCCGACCAAGGAATCCCTGCTGATCGCGGCCGTCGAGCACCTGGTCGATCGTCGTCTCTCGGAGATCCTCGAAGCCGAACCGGACCCCGAGCGAGGGCCCGAGATCCTCGCCGACGCATTCTCCGGTCCCCTCTTCCACGCCGCGCTCGAGCTGTGGGTGGCGGCCCGTACCGATCCGGCCCTCCACGAGGCGATGATTCCGCTGGAGCGGCGCGTCGCCGAGGCCATTCAGGGCGGTGCCCAGATCGTCATGGGTAGTCGAATGTCTCCCGAATCCATCGAGCTCAGTGTCGAACTCGCCCGCGGACTGGCCGTCTCGGCGCTGTTCCGTACTCCCGAAGCCGACGCGCAACTGCGCGGGCGGCTCCTTCCGATCTGGTCCGAAAAGGTGATGGACGCGTGAACGCAACACTTCCCGAACAACTCGACGTGTTGGTGGTCGGAGCCGGTTTCGCGGGCTTGGCCGCGGTGGCCAAGATCCTCGCCGCCGACCCGAGCGCCGACGTGACCGTCATCGAACGCGCGTCCGACGTGGGTGGGACGTGGCGCGACAACACCTACCCCGGGTGTGCATGCGACGTGCCGACCTCGCTGTACTCGTTCTCGTTCGCTCCCAGTCCCAAGTGGAGTCACACCTTCGCGCGGCAACCGGAGTTGTTCGACTACCTGCGTTCGGTGGTGGATCGTCTGGACCTCAACGATCGCATCGTCACGAACTGCGAACTTCGGTCCGCGACCTGGGACGAGGCGACCAAGCGATGGTCGGTGCAGACGTCTCGCGGGTCGGCGAGCGCCAGGGTGTTGGTCGCTGCCACCGGGGCACTGTCCACTCCGAAGATCCCGGACGTCCCGGGCATCGACACGTTCGCCGGCACCGTGTTCCACTCCGCCACCTGGAATCACGAGCACGACCTCACCGGTGAGCGGGTCGCCGTGATCGGCACCGGGGCCTCGGCCGTGCAGTTCGTCCCCGAGATCGTCGACCGCGCCGAACGGCTCACCGTCTTCCAGCGCACTCCCGCATGGGTGATTCCGCGCCTGGACCGCACCATCGGCCGGCTCGAAAGAACAGTGTACGAAAAGATTCCCGCGGCCCATCGCGCGGTGCGCGGTGTCATCTACGGCTACCGCGAGGCCTACGTCACGGTGCTGGCGGACAATCCGTGGATGCTGCCCGCGGTGAAGGTGTTCGCCAAGGCCAACTTGAAGCGGCAGGTCAAGGATCCCGCGACGCGGGCCGCTCTCACCCCCGATTACGCACCCGGGTGCAAAAGGCTTCTGCTGTCCAATGATTGGCTGCGGACGTTGGATCGTCCCGATGTCGATCTCGTGACGTCGGGCCTGGCGTCGGTGACCGAGAACGGCGTCGTCGACGCCTCGGGCCGCAACCACGAGGTGGACACGATCATCTTCGCGACCGGGTTCACCCCCACCGAGCCGCCGGTGTCTCATCTGTTGCGCGGCAACGACGGTCGGACGCTGGCGGAGCACTGGGGCGGTAGTCCGCAGGCGCATCTGGGGACCACCGTCGCAGGCTTTCCGAACCTGTTCCTGATGTACGGCCCCAACACCAACCTCGGGCACAGTTCCATCGTCTACATGCTCGAGTCGCAGGCCAATTACGTGGTGTCCGCGCTGAACGAGATGAAGCATCGGAGGGTCGCGGCCGTCGAGGTAAACGAAGCCGCTCAGCGCCAACACAATTCGTGGGTCGACTCCGCGCTCGACGGCACCGTCTGGAATGCCGGTGGCTGCTCGAGCTGGTACCTCGACGCCAACGGCCGCAACTCGACGATGTGGCCCACCTACACGTTCAAGTTCCGCAACAAGACGCGCGAGTTCGACGTCGCGAACTATCGGCTCGCGTCCGACACTCTCGAATCCGACCACGAGGTGGTAACAGCATGAGTGACTACGACGTATTGATCATCGGCTCCGGTTTCGGCGGTAGTGTCGCCGCTTTGCGCGCAGTCGAGAAGGGCTACCGGGTGGCGGTTCTCGAGTCCGGTCGCCGATTCGAGGACGACGAACTGCCGAAGACCAGCTGGCGTCTACGAAAGTACCTGTGGGCTCCGGCCCTGGGTTGCTATGGGGTGCAACGCATTCACCTGCTGCCCGATGTGCTGGTGATGGCGGGGGCCGGCGTCGGCGGAGGGTCGCTGAACTACGCGAACACGCTGTACCAACCGCCGGCGAAGTTCTTCGAGGATCCGCAGTGGGGTTCGATCACCGACTGGCAGCGCGAGCTGAACCCGTACTACGACCAGGCCCGCCGGATGCTCGGCGTCGAGACCAACCCGACCATCACCGCCTCGGACAAGGTGATGAAGGAGGTGGCGGAGGACATGGGCGTGGGGGACACGTTCACCTCGACCCCGGTGGGCGTCTACTTCGGTGACCGCGGCAAGACTGCACCCGACCCGTTCTTCGGTGGTGCAGGCCCCGAGCGCACCGGGTGCACCGAGTGCGGAGCGTGCATGACCGGCTGCCGCGTCGGCGCGAAGAACACCCTCGTCAAGAACTACCTGTATCTCGCCGAACACGCAGGCGCGCATGTTCTTCCGTTGACCACGGTCGTGGACGTGCGCCCGAACGGCGCAGGCTACGACGTGGTGACGCGACGGACGGGCGGGAAGCTGCGTCGCAAGGAGAAGACGATCACCGCCGATCAGGTGATCTTCTCGGCCGGCACCTACGGCACCCAGAAGCTGATGCTCGCGGCCAAGGAGAAGGGCTCGTTGCCTCGGCTGTCGGAGCGGATCGGCTCGCTCGTGCGCACCAACTCCGAGGCTGTGCTCGCCGCGACCGCCAGGGGCCGCGAGGTCGACTATCACGAGGGTGTGGCGATCACGTCGTCGTTCCATCCCGACGATCACACCCACATCGAGCCGGTGCGATACGGCAAGGGCAGCAACGCCATCGGCCTGTTGCAGACCGTGCTCAGCGACGGCGGCGGCAAGATGCCACGCATCCTCAAGACCCTCGGCGTCGCGTTGCGTCATCCCGGCGCTGCGGCGCGGAGCCTGTCGGTCCATCGGTGGTCGGAGCGCACCGTCATCGCACTGGTGATGCAGACCGACGACAACTCGCTCGAGCTCGGATCCAAGAAGGGGCCGTTCGGGCGTCGCCTCACCAGCAGGCCCGGTGCGGGTGATCCACCGCCGCAGTGGATTCCGCAGGGGCACGAGGCCATTCGTCTGCTCGCGGACAAGATCGGCGGCGACCCGGGCGGATCTATCGCCGAGATCGTCAACATTCCGATGACCGCGCACTTCCTCGGTGGTTGCGCGATCGGTGACTCGCCGCAGACCGGGGTGATCGACGGGTACCAGCGGGTCTACGGCTACGAGGGACTGCACGTGCTCGACGGTTCTGCCGTCAGCGCCAACCTCGGCGTCAATCCGTCCCTGACGATCACCGCCCAGGCCGAGCGCGCAATGGCGTTGTGGCCCAACAAGGGTGAAGCCGATCGGCGACCCGCGGTGGGATCGGGGTATCGGGAGATCGCACCCACACAGCCGGTGCACCCGGTGGTGCCCGTGTCGGCCCCCGGTGCCCTGCGGCTCCCGCTGACCGTCGTGGGGAGGGATCGATGATGTGGAGTGTCACCGAATCCGAGACCGAGCGCACCGATTGGCCGATCAGCCCGGCAGCGCCGTGGCCGGCGAATGTCCGCGCCACCATCTGGTGGCATCGGGCCCGGTCGTCGGAGTTCGCGCCGGCCGGAGCCAAGACGCTGCCGATCACGATGTGCATGATCGTCGACTACACCACCTCGCCGGTCGGCCCGTACCGCGAGATCCTGGCGAGCCCGGCCCTGCGCCGGGACGTCGGACGCGTTCCGCGGATGGCGGTGCCGTTCATCGCCGTGGATTCCGCGACGTCGGTGCACGGCGGCCGGACCAACTGGCACCTGCCCAAGGTGCTGGCCGAATTCGAGGGCGACGTGCTGGGCGAGGCCGGGGCGAGCGGCGACGAATGGTCGGTCCGGACGACGTCCCGCGGCGTCGGACCGCAGTTCCCGATGCTCGGCTCGATCGGTTTCGCGCAGCCGGTGCCCGGCGGATCGGCCGTTGCCGTCGCGAGTCTGAGGGGCAAGGCCAGGGTGGCCCGCGTCGAGGTGGACGCCAAGGGCCCTACGTTGAGTCGCTGGATGCCGTCGGGCACATATTTCGGGTTGCAGATCGTGTCGGGGTCGATTCGGACCGGTGAAGCGCGCCTGGTCGGATAGCGACGACCCCGCTTTTCTTGACTTAGTCCAGATTAGGGGCATACTGGGGTGCATGCAGCTCACCGAACGCGTCGACCCCGCAGCGCAGTTGCGCTCGGTGGGTCTACGCGTCACCGGACCCCGAGTTGCAGTTCTGGATGCGGTCACAGCCCGACCGCATTCGGACGCCGACGACATCGCTGCCGCCGTTCGCGAGAGCGGCGGCTCGGTGTCGACCCAGGCCGTCTACGACGTGCTCAGGGCCTGCGTCGACGCAGGTCTGCTGCGTCGCATCGAACCTGCCGGTTCGGCTGCGCTGTACGAGAGCCGGACGGCGGACAATCATCACCACCTCGTGTGCCGGGAATGCCACGCGGTGGCCGATGTCGACTGCATCGTCGGAGCAGCGCCGTGTCTCGTACCAGAGGACACGCACGGCTTCGTCGTCGACGAAGCCGAAATCGTCTTCTGGGGTTTGTGCGGCGACTGCACGAGGCATTCCGTCTAGTACTGCGGTCCAGCGTACGGCCGCTCGGTTTCACCGATTTTCGAGAAGCAGCCCCTTCTCGAACCCGATTCAGCCCTTCAGGAGGCTTCGTATGACCAAGCCGATCACCAACAAACCGACTACCAGCAACTCGGGAATTCCCGTGCCCAGCGACGATCAGTCGCTGACCGCCGGAACGCAGGGTCCGATTCTTCTGCACGATCACTACCTCATCGAGAAGATGGCGCAGTTCAACCGTGAGCGGGTCCCGGAGCGCGTCGTGCACGCCAAGGGCGCAGGCGCGTTCGGTGAACTCGAGATCACCGGAGACATCAGCAAGTACACCAAGGCGAAGGCGCTGCAGCCCGGTGCCAAGACCGAGATGCTGGCGCGCTTCTCCACCGTCGCCGGCGAGCAGGGCAGCCCCGACACCTGGCGCGACCCGCGTGGCTTCTCGCTCAAGTTCTACACCGAGGAAGGCAACTGGGACCTGGTCGGCAACAACACCCCGATCTTCTTCGTCAAGGACCCGATCAAGTTCCAGGACTTCATCCGCAGCCAGAAGCGCATGCCCGACTCCGGTCTGCGCGACAACAACATGCAGTGGGACTTCTGGACCCTTTCGCCCGAGTCGGCACACCAGGTGACATGGCTCATGGGTGACCGCGGCATCCCCAAGTCGTTCCGCCACATGGACGGATTCGGCTCGCACACCTACCAGCTCATCGCCGAGGACGGCACGAAGACCTGGGTGAAGTTCCACTTCAAGACCGACCAGGGGATCGACTACCTGACACAGGACAAGGCGGACGAGGTCGCGGGCACATCGCCCGACCATCACCGTCAGGACCTGTTCGGATCCATCAAGAACGGCGACTTCCCCAGCTGGACCCTCAAGGTGCAGCTCATGCCGTACGACGAGGCCGAGAACTACAAGTACAACCCGTTCGACCTCACCAAGGTCTGGTCGCAGAAGGACTACCCGCTGATCGAGGTCGGCAAGATGACCTTGAACCGCAACCCGGAGAACTTCTTCGCGCAGATCGAGCAGAGCTCGTTCGAGCCGTCCAACACCGTGCCCGGCATCGGCTTCAGCCCCGACAAGATGCTGCTCGGACGCGTCTTCTCCTACGCCGACGCGCACCGGTACCGCATCGGAGCGAACTACGCGCAGCTGCCGGTCAACGCCCCGAAGTCCGAGGTCAACTCGTACTCCAAGGACGGCAACATGCGGTACTCGTTCAACTCTCCGGAGACGCCCGTCTACGCGCCGAACTCGTTCGGCGGCCCGTCGGCGGACACGAACAAGTACGGCGACGACGGAGCGTGGGACTTCGAGCCTCGTTTCGTGCGTACCGGGTACATCGAGCACCCCGAAGACGGCGACTTCGTGCAGGCCGGAGCCTTGGTCCGCGAGGTCATGGACGACGCGCAGCGTGAGCGTCTCGTCGGAAACATCGTCGGACACGTCCTCAACGGCGTGAGCGAGCCCGTTCTGAGCCGGGTGTTCGAGTACTGGACCAATGTCGATGCCGACCTCGGCAAGAAGGTCGAGGAAGGCGTTCGGTCGCAGCAGAACGAGACCGCACCGACCACCGGTGCAGGCGCAGTCGACGATCCTGCCGACGAGGCCGCCAAGGTCTGATCCGACCGGTTCTGGGATCGGCGTCACAGCGACGGTGGCGCCGATCCGGAACAATGTACGTCGACCTGCCGTTGTGCAGTACAGACGAAAGCACAATAATGGCGTGCGATGCACACCGTCGTCCAACGGCAGGGAGGCCACATCATGACGAACCCCATCACCAGTACCCTCGACGCAGGTCAGCAGAAGATCGCCGGCGACGCACTCCAGGGAACCGTGGTCGATCTCATCGACCTCTCGCTGATCGCGAAGCAGGCGCACTGGAACGTGATCGGTAAGAACTTCCGGTCGGTGCACCTCGAACTCGACGAGTTGGTCACGGCCGCACGTGAATTCACCGATCAGGCCGCCGAGCGCGCCACCGCCATCGGGGTCAGCCCCGACGGCCGTGCAGCCACCGTCTCCTCGACGGCGGGCACCAAGGGCTTCGGTGCCGGGTGGACTCAGGACAGCGAGGTCGTCCCCGCGGTCGTCGACAACATCGCCGCGGTCGTCGAGCGTCTTCGCGGACGCATCGCCGACACCGGCGAAGCCGATCCGGTGACCCAGGACCTGCTCATCGGCATCACAGCTCGGCTCGAGCAGCTGCACTGGATGTGGCAGGCCCAGGCCAGCTGACGTTTCTTCTCCACGACAGGCCCCTCGCGTACTGCGGGGGGCCTGTTGCTTTCGTCCGACGATTGTTTGCCCGCACCACCCCCGGGTATCCGACGCTCATGCCTGTCCCCACACCGACTGTCGGTGCAGTTCTGCTCGACATCGACGGCACCCTCGTCGATTCCAACTACGTACACGTCGACGCCTGGTCGCGTGCGTTTCGTGAGGCGGGCCACGAAGTGCCGTCGTGGCGTGTTCATCGAAGCATCGGCATGGACGGGTCGAAGTTGCTGGAGACACTCGTCGGCTCGTCCGACAGTGCACTGGCGCAGGAAGCGAAGAAGCTGCACGGCGAGTACTACGCCGAGGCCTCGTCCGATCTCGAAGTGCTACCGGGTGCTCGGGAACTGTTGGCGGACTTGAGTACCCGTGGAGTGACCGTCGTGCTCGCAACATCGGCTCCCGAGAGCGAACTGTCGACGTTGCGAGATCTGTTGGACGTCGAGGATTCGGTTGCTGTCGTCACGTCCGGTGAGGACGCAGAGGTCGCCAAGCCGGAGCCCGACATCATCGCGGTGGCTCTGGAACGGGCAGGCGTCGAGGCTGTCGACGCGGTGATGGTCGGCGACAGTGTGTGGGACATCGAGTCGGCCGGGCGCGCGGGCGTACGCGCCATCGGCGTGTTGAGCGGCGGAATCTCGCGCAGCGAATTGCTCGACGCGGGCGCGGCAGCGGTGTTCGACGACCCGGCCGATCTGCTCGAGCACGTCGAGAGCAGCCCGATCTTCGCTGGAAAGGCACGTGCTTGAACGACTTCCGAAAGCCGTACCCCCGGGTGGACGGTTATGTCGCCATCGAAAGTTACGGAGCCATCGGCGACGGCCGAACCGTGGCTATGATCGCCGACGACGGCCGCATCGACTGGTTTCCGGTGCCCAACCTCGACTCGCCGCCGCCGTTCGCAGCCTTGCTCGACGCGCCACACGGCGGCTACATCGAACTGACGCCCGTGGAAGAGTTCACCGTCCAACGCGAATTCGTCCCAGGGACAAACGTTCTGAGTACCACGTTCCGCACCGACTCCGGTTCCGTGCGCATCACCGACTCGCTGAACACCGGGGTCGCCGGCCGGCTCCCGTGGGTGGAGTTGGCCCGCCGCGTCGAGGGTCTCGACGGCACCGTCGAGCTGAGGTGGTCCGTAGCGCCGGGCACCATGCTCGGCATCGCGTCGCCGTGGGCGTACGACACCGAGCACGGCACCGTCCTGCGGGTCGACGGATTGACTTTGGCGGTGCGGACTCTGGGCATCGAGAACGTGCGCGTGGCCGACCGCGACATCGGTGGGGTCGTCAGCACGCAACCGGGTTCTCGGCATGTGCTGGGTGTGGTGGGGACGGAAAACGAGCCGCTGCCGTTGCCCGATCCGCAGCATCTCGACGAGGGGATCGACCGCACCATCGACAACTGGCGTGTGTGGTCCGACGAGTTCTCGTACGAGGGTCCGTGGGCAGAGCATGTGGCTCGCAGCGCGCTGGCCCTGAAACTGTTGCTGCACAGTCCGTCCGGTGCCATCGCCGCCGCCGCGACAACCTCGCTACCCGAGAACCGGACCGGTGGCAAGAACTGGGACTACCGCTATGCCTGGGTTCGCGACGCCGCGTACACCATTCGCGCGCTGCAACGGTTCGGTCTTCGTGAGGAGATCCACGCTGCGGTGGCGTGGCTGCTGAGGGTCATCCGTGTCAACGATCCGTTGGTCAACGTCTTCTACACCCTCGGCGGTGAATTGCCCGGTGGGACCGAACAACCCGACGTTCCCGGTTGGCGGGGCATCGGGCCGGTGGTCAACGGAAACGCCGCGGCGGACCAGCTGCAGTTGATGATCTTCGGTGACCTGTTCTCGATCATCCGGCAGTACGTCGACGCAGGAAACATCCTCGATGCGCAGACCGGTCGGCTGCTCGCGACCATCGCCGACGAGGCGTGCGATTCGTGGCAGCGCAAGGACGCCGGGATCTGGGAGCTCGAGGACGAGCAGCACTACACCAGTTCCAAACTGGGCTGTTGGCAAGCGCTGGACTGTGCGGTGCACCTGGCCGAAGCGGGGGAGATCCCGGGCATACCCGATCGGTGGAAGGCGGAGAGAGAACGCATCCGCCACTACGTCGAATCCGAATGCTGGTCGGACGATCGCCAGGCCTATCTCGCGTACCCGGGTGCGGACGGCCTCGACGCGTCGGTGCTGCTGGCAGCCGAGATGGATTTCGATCGTGGAGAACGTCTTTCGTCCACCATCGATGCTCTCGTCGAAGAACTCGGTGCCGGACCGCTGATGTATCGATACAGCGGGGTGTCCGAGGAAGAAGTGACCTTCGTGGCCTGCGCCTTCTGGCGGGTGTCGGCGCTCTCCTGCGTCGGCCGAGACGACGAAGCCACAGCCCTGATGGACCAGCTGGTCGAGCTCTCGAACGACGTGGGGTTGTACAGCGAAATGATCGATGCTTCGGATGGATCGTTTCTGGGTAACTTCCCGCAGGGCTTGAGCCACCTGGCCCTGGTGAATGCGGCGCTGACCATCGCGCGCTCGCACGACGCCACAGCCTGACATTAACCTCTAGCGCAAAGTGGGATCGTATGGATCTGGGAATCGACGGTAGAACAGCGCTGGTGACCGGGGCCGACTCCGGCATCGGTTGGCACACGGCGAAAATGCTGTTGGCCGAGGGCGTTCGGGTCGTCATCAGCGACAAGGATCAGGACTCGCTCGACGCCGCCGCGGCCGAACTCGCAGCAGCGGAGGGCCGGTTGTTCGCGTTCGCTGCGGACGTGACCGACACCGAGGCCGTCGAGAAATTGGCCGTACAGACACAGAAGGCACTGGGCGACATCGACATTCTCGTTCAGTCCTCGGGCGTGACCGGAGCGCAGGGACTGTTCCACGAGATCGACGAGGAAGGGTGGCGGTCCACCCTCGACATCGACCTGATGGGCCCGGTCCGCCTGCTGCGGGCATTTCTGCCTGCACTACGCCGCGGCGGTTGGGGACGCATCGTGCTGTTGACGTCGGAGGATGCCGTGCAGCCCTACGACGACGAATTACCTTATTGCTCGGCCAAAGCCGGGGTTCTGGCTCTGGCCAAGGGCCTCTCGCGCAGCTACGCGTCGGAGGGACTACTGGTCAACGCCGTCTCTCCCGCGTTCATCCACACCCCGATGACCGACGCGATGATGGACAAACGCGCCGAGGAGAAGGGCACCGACCGCGACGGTGCCGTCGAGAGCTTCCTCGACGAGGAGCGTCCGTACATGGAACTCGGACGTCGAGGCGAGCCCGAGGAAGTCGCCTCGGTGATCACCTTCCTGTGCTCGGACCGCGCCAGCTTCGTCAACGGATCGAACTACCGAGTCGACGCCGGCTCCGTCGCAACTATCTAGGAGACACATATGACCAATTTCGGATACACCTTGATGACCGAGCAGAGCGGCCCGAAAGAGTTGGTGCAGTACGCCGTCGGTGCCGAGAAAGTCGGCTTCGACTTCGAGGTCAGCAGCGATCACTACTCACCGTGGCTCTCGTCCATGGGCCACTCGCCGTACGCCTGGACGACTCTGGGCGCGGTGGCTCAGGCCACCGAACGCGTCGAGCTGATGACGTACGTGACGTGCCCGATCATCCGGTACCACCCCGCCGTCGTCGCGCAGAAGGCTGCGACGTTGCAGATCCTGGCCGACGGACGCTTCACCCTCGGACTCGGCAGTGGTGAGAACCTGAACGAGCACGTCGTCGGCGAGGGATGGCCGTCCATCGACAAGCGCCAGGACATGTTCGTCGAGGCGCTCGAGATCATCCGCGCATTGCACGCCGGCGGCTTGGTCACCTACGAGGGAAAGCACTTTCGCGTCGACTCCGCCCGGATCTGGGACCTGCCCGAGGGCGGCGTGCCGATCGGTATCGCCGCCGGTGGTGAGAAGGCGGTGGCGCGGTTCGCCGAGTACGGCGATCACCTCATCGCCACCGAGCCGGACGCCGGTCTCGTCAAGGCGTGGTCCGACAACCACGAGGGACCGGCGCGGTCCATCGGCCAGATCCCCATCTCCTGGGACCCGGACAAGGACGCTGCCATCGATCGCGCACACGACCGATTCCGCTGGTTCGCCGGTGGCTGGGCCGTGAACGCCGATCTTCCGACGACGGCGGGATTCGCCGGAGCCACCAAGTTCGTGCGGAAAGAAGATGTGGCCGACACGATTCCGTGCGGACCGGACCTGGATGCCATCGTCGAGGCCGTGAAGCCGTACTGGGAGGCCGGTTACACCGACATCGCCCTCGTGCAGGTCGGCGACGAAACCCAAGAACGGTTCCTCGCCGAGGCCGCAGGCCCACTGTTGGAGAAGCTGCGCGCTGCATCCAGCTGAGCACAAGCGACGAGACCCCGATCGAGACCGTCGATCGGGGTCTCGCGCTGTCACCGAACCTGAATGTCTCTGCGGTCGAGTGCCCTGCCGGTCACTGCGACGACTACGACAGTGAGTAGTGCCGTGGCCGTCAGCACCGACATTGCGGAGCCGGTCGTGAGCGAACCCGAGTCACCGAAAGTGCCGGAGGCCAGTTGGGTTGCGCGAGTTGCCAGGGCGTAGGGCAACACGAAGATTGCCTCGGTCACCTCGGCGGTGAGGAGGAACACCGATATACCGGCCCCGACGAGAGCGATGGCAATCGGCACCGCAAACGACCTGATCGCCATCGACAGACCGGATTGCAGAGCCGCCACCGGTATCGACCCCACCACGACGAGTGCACTGGTCGCGAAGAGCTCGGAAGGAAGCATGCCGTCGAGCGAGAAAACCACCTTGCCGAGAACGACGACCGCTGCCAGCATGACGATGTTCATGAACGCGGTCAGCGTTGCCACCACAGCCGTCTTGGCGATCACGATGCGCGTCGACGGAACCGGCCCACTCATCAGGGCATTCCAGTTCCCTCCTCGGTGTTCGGATTTCCACGCCAGCGAGGCCAGCACGGCAACGCCGAGTGCGAGTGGGAACAGGCCGTAGAACACGACTGTGCGCAACCACAATGTGCGCCATCCCTCTGCCAACTCTGCGCCCGACGCGATCGTGTTGAACGTTCCGACCCCCGCGATGATCAGAGGGAGGAGAACGACGACAGCCCATGCCTGCGAGCGCCTGAGCTTGATCATCTCTGCTGAAAACGCATTCATGCTCGTACCTCCTGTCGATCGAGTCGAACGGTCATGAGCCAGAACAACACTGCCCCGACAACTCCGAGAGCGACGATGCTGGCGTAGGACGGGTTCAGTGTCACCACCTGCTCGCCTCGGTAGTCGGCGGCGGACGCCGAGGAGTAGTACCCCCACGGCGTCAGGTGTGCTGCCCAGGAGGGGAATCCGGAGGCGCAGATCGCGATGACGGTACCCACGATGCCGATTCCCAGCGCGACCAGTTGGTTGTCCACTCGCGCCGAAATCAGCAGGTGGAGTGCAAGTATTACGATGTTCACCGTCACTGCCGCCGCCGTGTAGCCCAACCACAGACCGGCAGGCAACGGTTGCGTCACCCCGATGGCGGTTCCGAGAAATGCGCCTGCAGCGCTGGCCGCCACCGTCGCGCCACCGACGACGAGGCCCGTCGAGACGAGCTTCGCCCGCACGAGGGCTCCGCGGTCGGCTCCAGTGGTCTGGTTCAGTAACCAGCCGTTGGACTGGTGCTCGACTTCCACTGTGCGGCTTGCCATCACTGCGATCAGCAGTGGCGACGCGATGGGGACGGCAAGGGACAGCCCGGCCAGTGGCAGTGCCCAGGAGACCGCGGTCGAATCGTTCGACGTCGCCGCGGTGAGAGCGCCGACGAAGGTCAACCCTACGATCGCGGCGACCAACAATGCGGCGATCGCGCCGATGTGCAGGTGCCTGAGTTTGGCGAATTCGTTGCGCACGGTCGTCACAATCGGCCGCCCTTCGTCAGGTTCATGAATACGTCCTCGAGCGACTGATCGTCGCGTCGAACGCCGTAGACGCCTGCGTTCGCGCCGACGAGCTCCGCCACCACCTGTGCGATACCACGATCGTCGATGCCGGAGAGCCTCAATGTATGGTCGTCGACCTGCACCGGGATCTTCTGTTGCAGAACCGAACTCGCGCGGCTGGGATCGATCGCGTCGATGAGCACGTCCGGAGTGGAGGCGGCGAACAGCTCGTCGCGGGTGCCTTGGAAAATCAGGCGGCCGTGGCTCAGGATTCCGAGCATGTTCGCCGTCTTGTCGATCTCGCCGAGCAGATGGCTCGAGACCATCACTGTCACACCGTGTTCGGCGAGATGACGGAGCAAGCCGCGGATCTCTTCGATGCCGGCCGGGTCCAAGCCGTTGGTGGGCTCGTCCAGGATCAGAAGTCGTGGTTCGCGCGCGAGTGCCATCGCAATGCCCAGGCGCTGTTTCATTCCCAGCGAGTAGTTCTTCACCTTCTTGTCGAGGTGTTCCTGCAGACGGACGGTGGCTACTGCCCGCTCGATCTGCTCGGCGCGCAATCCGAGAGAGCGCTGCACGATACGAAGGTTCTCCGCACCCGTGAGATGTCCGTACCCGGGCGGAGCTTCGATCAGTGATCCGATGTGCGAGAGCACTTCGCGGCGGGTGCCGTGATTCATCGGCCTACCCAGGATCTCCACCTCACCCGAGGTCGGTCGAATCAGGGACAGCAGCATTTTCATGGTCGTCGATTTGCCCGATCCGTTCGGACCGAGAAAGCCGTAGACGCAGCCCTCAGGAATGCGAAGGTTCACGTCGTCGACGACGGTATGCGTGTCGTAGCGCTTGCCGAGGCTGTGAGTTCTGACGATGTCCATGCCTCGACTCTGGCGCGTCGATCATCGGGAGTCGTCGCACGAGAGTATCGAGATCCTCATACTCGAGGATGACGCCGCACGTACCTCTACGGCGCCAGGCGCGACAAATTCTTCGAGATGCTCGACGTCAGTGCCTTACCGACGATCGCAGCGAGTCCGGGGACGGGCGCGTCGAATCCGATCGTGTAGTCGAGCTCGGTGCCGCCGTCGGTGGTGGGCGTCAACTTCTGCACGCCCCAGTGGCCGCGTAACGGACCGCCCTTGGTGATGCGGTACTCGATCAGCGAATTCGGCTCGGAGGTGATCGTCGTTTCCTCGAACGCCGGTAGCGGGCCGAGTTTGAGACTGCGGGTTGAGCCGACTCCATTGCGTGAGGTGTCACCGTCCCGAACCCGGCGGATCTTGGCCATGAACAGCGGCCCGAGGTTCTCGTGTTCGGACAATGCCGCGAAGACGACCTCGGGCGGTGAGGAGAACCGATGGGTGACATGAACGCGGGTGGGGGTCGGCATGGGTCGTGAGATCCGTTCGCTCGGCTGCGGGTAGGGACGACCTACAGTACGCCAATATCGGTGCCTCGCCCGTGTTGGGCGGCGGTAATCATGTGGCAGCGGATCCCCTCGAAAATGCGTGCGCCACAATGTAATTTCGCGATCCAATGAGGCTGGGATTTGCTCTGCAGTGGCGCGATGGGCGACTCGGCTGCGACGTGTTCGGAAGATACGCGAAGCGTACACAGGGAAAGTGCATCCACCGATCTCGGAGAATGTGGGGACGGAATGATGTCAGGTGGGCTGAACTGCCGCGGCGAGAGCAGCCGCGGCGCTGCCGAATACATTGACGAGAGCGTCTACGGTCTGCCGGTCGGCGTCGTGTCGATGCACGAGTGTCACCCGCCGCAGTTCGTCGGGTACGCCATCTATCCCGAGGAGCGCGACGCCAACCGGGAGCGAGGGGAACAGTTCGGCCGGAATCGTGGTCACCCCGACATTCTCGGCGACAAGCGCGAGTTTCGTGTTCCAGTCGCGGGCCCAGTGCCGAACTCGTGGTCGTCCTGGAAGGCCCGGCCATACGCCGAGCTGAGGTTCATCGGAGCCGGACGGGGTTGCTATCCATGCTTCCCGGGCAGCTTCTTCGTAGTGGACCGACCGCAGGCCGGAGAAACGGCCGTTCGCACTGGCAGCGAGCATGAGTCGGATGTCCAACAAGGCGTGCCCGACCAGTGGGGGAGCTTCCTGATCGGGAGAACGGTAGGGCTGACGTTCGGCGATCAGAGCGCCGTCCAGTGACCCGGATCTGACTCCGCGCACGAGCGCCGGCGTGGTTCCCTGCCTGGTGCTCACTTCGAGGTCGGCATGCGCGCTGCACAGTGCTGCGATGGATCGCGGCAGCAGGGCGGAGCCGGCGGCAGAGAACGCGCCGAGCCGAAGCCGACGGAGCGAGGGGATCGTCGGTCGAATGTCCTCTTGGGCCTGATCCAGGGCGTTCAGAGCAATCACGACCTGGCGCAGCACCATGCTCCCGGTGTTGGTCAACCGCACACCGCCTCGCACGCGATCGAAGAGCTTCGTGCCCAGCTCGCGCTCGGCTGCGGCTACCTGACGGGAGACTGCGGACTGGGTATACCCAAGTTCTGCAGCGGCCGCTGTGAAGCTGCGGCGCTCGGCGACGGTCCGGATCGTTCGCAACGAGCCCAGGCTCAGTTCCATGCTCGATGAGCATAGTAGGTATGCATGACTGTCGCTTTTCGCATGGCCGATTGCCGCCTAAATTCGAGGACATGGACGAGAACACGGCGGGTCCGGAGCCCGTAACCCCGACGGACCTCGGGTGCGAACTGGGCGGCCGACTGCGGCTGCTGGCTCCGGAACAACTGACGAACCCCCAGCGCGAACTACACGACCGATTGACCGCAAGCCGCGTCTCCCGCGGGAACAGCAATGGCTATCGAGCGTCGTTGGAAGACGGTCGGCTCATCGGCCCTTTCAATGCGATGCTGCGGATCCCCGACATCGCTGGGCCGCAACTGGACTGGGTGGAATCGATTTCCTCCGGCAGGCTACCCGCCGCGGTGCGAGAAGTTGCGATCCTCACCGTGGCGACCGAATGGAACGCCGCCTACATCCTTTACGCGCACCGCATTAGCGCCCGCGTTGCCGGTGTCTCCGAACGCACTGTTGCCGAGCTGACCGCACAACGGACTCCGCACGGATGGCCGGTCGAGGAACGGCTGGCTCACCAGCTGGCCCTCGCGCTCGTCCATGATCACGACGTGCCCGACGAGCTCTACGCCGAGCTCGTCGGCTTTTTCGGTGAGCAGCGACTCGTCGAACTCGTCGAACTCGTCGGCCAATATCTAACGACATCGGCGATCACCACGTGTTTTCGCGTACCCGCGCCGAACGACCACACCTGATTCGGACCGGAACCAGGATCCACTCACCTGACAGGAGCTACACCATGCCTTTCACCACCATAGAGTTGCACGAGGGTTCATACGACGCTCAGCAACGCGAGGCGATTTCAGACGCGATCCATGACGCGATGATCGAGACTCTCGCCATCCCCGAAGACGACCGCATCCACTTCTTTCATGTGCTGCCTCGAGGCAGCATCTTTCACGAGCGCGTGATGTTCGGCGTGCCTCGCACGGAGCGGCTGTTCTTCCTCACCTTCTCGTTCAATACGCGCTCAGCGCGGCTGAAGAACGCTCTGTACGAGTCGACGGTCAGGCATCTGGCCGCTACCGCAGGGGTGCAGAGCGACGAGGTGGTCATCCGGATTGTCGAGACTGCGAGCGAAAACTGGTGGGCAGAGGGTCGTAGCGTCGACCCGGAGACGGGCTACGACACCCGTATGACAAACGTCCCCACCTGACGCAAGAGTTCGAGCGATGATGTCGGCTTGTTCGGTTCGGTGCCCGACGGTGCCATCGAGGAGCCGTCCCCGCGGCGGGTGGCCATGTCGAACGAGATGATGGTGGGGGTGAACGCGAACCTCGCCGATAGTTTCAGCGCCGCCCGCGGGCCGGCCGACGACAAGGATCTGAGGATGTGGCTGCCCCGTTTCGCCCTGGAGGACTGGTTCGCCCGATACAAGCCCGAGTGCGACGTCAACATCGGAAGCTCGGACGTCGAACCGGTCACGGTCGCCGATCTGCTCGAACCCGATACCCGCGTCGGTGACGTTTCGCTTGAATACGGCGGCGCGAGTGGCTCGCTCGCACTGCGGGAGCAGGTCTCCGAGCTGCATCCCGGCACTGGTGCATCCGATGTCCAGTGCACGACGGGTGCGACCGAAGCAGTCCTCGCCCTCTACTCCGCCATACTTCGGCCCGGCGATCATGTGGTCGTTGTCACGCCGGTGTACCAACTGCTCGTCGACCTGCCCACGGCCCTCGGTGCGACCGTCACCGAGGTCCCTCTGGTCCGTGACGGCGAACGATGGGTGCTCCCTGCGATCGCGGTTGCCAACGCCGTCCGGAACACCACCCGCGCCATCGTGGTGAACTCGCCCAACAACCCGACCGGCTGGACGGCAACCGACACGCAGCTCGCCGAGCTCGCCGTTCTCGCCCACGACATCGGAGCGGTCCTCGTCAGCGACGAGGTGTATCGCGGCATCGGGCCGGTCACGTCCACCGCTGTTCAGCTGCATGCAAGCGCTGTCGTCGTCGGATCGGTGTCCAAGACCTATGGGACGGCCGGGCTGCGAGTGGGGTGGGTGGTCACCCGCGACGCTGAACTGCGCGACAGCTTGCGCACCGTCCGATACTGGACCACATTGTCGTCATCGCCGCTAACCGACTCGATGGCCGTCCACACCTTGCGCGCCGCATCGCGACTGCTCGATCGCGCCAATCGGATCGTCGACGTCAACGCCGATCTCGTCCGCGACTTCGTTGCGGCTCGCGACGATGTCGACCATGTCGCACCCCAGGGCGGCACCACCGCCTGGGTCGAGCTGCTCGCACACGACGCCGAGGACGTCGCCCGTCGCCTGGCCGTCGAGCATCGTGTCTTCACCGTGCCCTCGAAAGCTCTATGCACACCGGGGCACCATCTGCGTATTGGCCTGGGACGGGTCGATCTCGAGCGTGGACTATCCGCTCTGACCCGCATCCTGGAGGACCCTCGGAGTCGTCGGTGATCAGTTGTCGCGAATCGGTCAGCGTAGGCGCGGCTCCTGCAAGGCCGCGCGAGCGCGGGTGACCAGTGGGGACGGATCCCCGGTGCGCGTTGCCGACACCACCGTCGCAGGCGGTACACCGGAGAGTGGAACGAGAACCACGTCCGGGCCGGCGGCTCGAGCCTGACTCGCGGTGACGACCGCCAGCACGTCGCCGTTCAGCACCATCTGCCAGGTGTCGTCCAGAACGTCCATGACGGGTCCGACGGGCGCATCGGCCTCTCGCATCGACGCGAGACTCCAGAACGCGCGCACGTCGTCCGGGAGTCCGCGTAGATCGGGCAATGGCTCACCGGCCAGATCGGCGACGGTGACCGACTCACACCCGGCAAGCCGATGACGTGCATGCATCGCGACCAACCTCGGTTCGTCGTAGAGCCTGTCCACCGTGATCCCGTTCTGCGGGAACGGAAGCCGGGCTACGACGACGTCGAACTCGGTACCCAGGAGTGTTTCGCCCGGTCGTCGCCAGCCCAGGTAGCGGGTGTGCACCGACGCGGCCGGGAACTCGTCACGCAACGTCTGCACCGCAGCGGAGACGTCGAGTCCGGGGGCAGTCGCGATGGTCAGTCCACCGGACTTCCCGCTGACGGCGGCGACCGCGTCGGCAGCAGCCCGTAAGAGCCCCCGGGCGTGGGGCAGGAATGCCTCGCCCTCGACAGTCAACCGGGCCCCGGCGGGAGTTCGGTCGAACAGGTTGGTGCCCAGGTGTTGCTCGAGCGACCGGATCTGGCGTGACAACGAGGGTTGGCTGATGCGCAGCATGGACGCCGCCCGGCCGAATCCGCCGCAGTCCGCGACGCACACCGCGTAGCGCAACACCCGTAGATCGAGGTCGAAGGAGGCAGACGGCACAGCTTCATTATCCGCTGCAGCCGCATGTATGCCTTCACGGCACCCCGCCGTCCGGAACAGGTATTGGACGCATCCGGTTCTCGATTGCAGGCTGGATGCATGCCCGCTCCCGCTATGACCGATCACCTGCCCGCACTGACCTTCCTCGTCTCGATCGAGCTGTGGGGTCCGGCCCACGTGCCGCTCTACGCACCGATGGCTGCGGCGTGGCCGATACCCGGCGACGACCCGCACAGTCGGTCGTGGTCGGAATATGGCGTGCACACCGGTGCCCGGACCCTGCTGAAGCTGCTCGCCGAACATGGTCTCCGAGCCACGGTGGTCGTCAACGGTGCTGTCGCCGAGCAGTACCCCGACCTTGTCCGATCCGTACACGACGCGGGTCACGAGGTCGCTGCCAATTCGTGGACACAGGACGTCGTACCTGCGCAATTGGGCGAGGCGACCGAGCGTGCCAACTTGTCCCGCTGTACCGACGCGATAACCGCGATCACCGGTCAGCGCCCGGTGGGCTGGATGAGTCCACGTGCATCCCGCTCGCCGAAGACGGAGACGCTGTTGGCCGAGCAGGGGTACCTCTGGTGCGGAGACCACGCCGACCGCGACCGTCCGGTCATCATCGACACCGATCGTGGACCGCTGGTGCAGATGATGCACAGCGATTACTCCGACGTGCGTAACGGTGGCGATCCGCTCCGCTATCGCGACCTGCTCGTCGAGTTGGTCGACGTTCTCTGCGCAGGCCCGACAGGCGGTACTGCGACGATCGCGCTGCACGCACACGTCGGCGGCCGTCCTCTGCTCGCATCGATGGTGGGCGAAATCTTCGGGCTGGTCGCCCGGCGCAGTACCCAACTGCGGATCATCACGCGAAGGCAGCTGGCGGCCGAGTTGTTGGCGGCGCGCCAGTGACGGGCGATGCGCCGACAGTCGTCCTCGGCGGCACGGGCGCGATGGGATCCCGGGTCGTCCGCCGCATTCTGGCAACTGGCACCGGGGACGTGCGGGTGCTCACGCGTGCACCGTTGTCACCGAAAGCGCGAACGCTGGCCGAACTGAGCGATCGGGTACGACTGGTCCCGGGCGATCTCGACGACTCGGTGAGTCTGGAGGTGGTGATGGCAGGTGCGGCCCGAGCATTCTGCAACACCGACTTCTTCGCCACCGGTAGCGTCCCGGGCGAGATCCGACAGGGAAGGGCCGCTCTCGAAGCCGCCCGCGCCGCGGGCCTCGACCGGGTGGTGTGGTCGTCGCTGGACAGCGCCGCCGGTTTGACCGGCGGTGCCGTTCCGGTACCGCACTACGACTCGAAAGCCGCGGTTGCAGCATGGATCGCGGCACACCGAGCCGACGAGGCAATGCGGCTCGTCGATGACGGCTTCTTCACCCATCACGTCTCGATTCTCACGACAGCGCCGTATTTCGAGAACTTCACCGACAAGCTGTCGCCGATCCGGCGATCACTGCGCGACGGCCGGGACGGGTTGCACTTCGCATTGCCGCTCGGCGATGGGCGCTATCCTCAAATCGCACTCGACGACATCGCATGGTTCGTCGACCACATGCTGCGTCACTGGCAGAGTTGGGGTGCTCGCGATCTCGCCGTCGTCGGCGATAGCCTCACCGGTCGCGAGATCGCTGCCACATTCGAGGAGATCACAGGTGTCGCGTGTGAGTACCTCGACCTGAAACTGGACGTGCTCGCCGCGTCGATGCCCGAGGTAGGCCACGACTACGCCGCGCTCGCCGCATTCCTGCAACGACGCGACGTCTTCGCTCTCGACCGCGACGTCGCCGTATTGCGCCGCATGCATCCTGGGTTGCAGACGTTCCGTGACTGGTTGGTCGCGGACGGGGCAACTGCGGTGTTGGACTCCGCGAGGAGATGATCGAGACGTGTCGCACGCTCCGCACTGAAACACGAGATGTCGCCTTGCAGAGCACCCGACGAGGCCACTGTTGAAATGGAATGAACTGCTGAACACGATGCGAGCATTGTGTGCTTCGCGAACCACTTCGATTTCGATCGGCCCGGCGATGCCCCGGCACCGAAAAGAGAGGAATGGTCCATGACCGGCTTGTCGGTTTCCACAATCGAGTACGACACCACCCGCGCGCTGTTCGACGGCACCGTGCCGCTGCCCACCGGAACGACCTTGTCGACCAGGCCTACGTTGCCCGAGGTCTTTCGCGATGTCCTGACCGGTCAGGCGGATATCGGGGAGTTCGGACTGACCTTTCTGCTTCGGGTGCTGGAACAAGGCTCCGACCTCGTGGCCCTGCCCGTGTTCCCGAACCGGGTCTTTCGACACTCATGCATCTTCGTGCACCGAGGCAGTGGGGTCATCGGGCCCTCCGACCTCGTGGACCGCACCATCGGCGAATTCGGGATCTACGGTCAGGATTCCGGTGTCTGGGCCAAGGGCATGCTCATGGACGACTACGGATTCCTGCCCGAACGCAATCGCTGGATCATCGGTGGCCTCGACCGTTCGGCCCCGCCCTTCGACTTCATTCCTCGCCCGATTCCAGCAGACCTCGACCTCTCCGCCGCGCCCGAAGGCCGCAGCCTGAGCGACATGCTCGTTACGGGCGATCTCGACGCCCTCTTCACCGCCAATGTTCCGCAACCGTTCCTCGACGGCTCCCCAGACATCGTCCGCCTCTTCCCCGACTACGAAGAGCGTGAGCGCGACTGGTTCGCGCGAACCGGGTTGTTTCCGATCATGCACGCGGTCGTCGGCCGCCGACTGCTGTTCGATGAGAACCCAGGCCTGGCCCGCAGCGTGTACAACTCCTACCTCTCGGCCAAGTACGTGGCCGCAGAGGCCTACCGAGAGCGCAACCGACTTTTCGAGGTACACACGATGTTGCCGTGGGCCAACTCGCTATTCGAACGAAACCAGCATTTGCTCGGTCATGATTGGTGGCCGTACGGCATCGACGCCAACCGTCACGCACTCGATACCAATCTGCGGTACCACTACGAACAAGGTCTGACTTCGCGCCGCTGGAACCTCGAGGAGCTTTTCCTCGACGAACTGATGGACACGTGAGTGCAAGTGGGACCGTTTGCCGGTCGCTGCAGGCGTCGATCGAACAGTGCGAATACGGGCGCGAATGGAGCGCGAGCTGAATGTTGGGTCACCCGCGCTCAGGTGACTCAGAAAAAAGTAGCCCTGGCCGGATTCTTCCGGCGAGGGCTACTTTTCGTTGGTCCAACTGTCGGGGTGGCGGGATTCGAACCCACGACCTCTTCGTCCCGAACGAAGCGCGCTACCAAGCTGCGCCACACCCCGTGTACCGCTGGAGAAGTCTAACTCACGACTGCCTCAGAACGCGAAACGCCCTCGTCGGAGACGTTTTTCGGACCCATTCTGGGGGCCGGAGTCAGCGTGATCAGGGTTGCCTCGGGCCGGCAGCAGAACCGTGCGGGCGCGTAGGGCGAGGTTCCGATGCCCGCAGAGACGTGCAGCTGAGTGTGTGCGCCCCACTTGGACGGCCCCTTGACGCGCGAACGGTCGATCTCGCAGTTGGTCACCAGGGCACCGTAGAACGGCAGGCACAGCTGGCCGCCGTGGGTGTGACCGGCGAGGACGAGGTCGTAGCCATCCTGGGCGAACTTGTCCAGCACGCGTGGCTCCGGCGAATGGGTGATGCCCAGGCGCAGGTCTGCCAGCGGGTTCGGCTGGCCGGCGATGGTGTCGTAGCGGTCGCGCTTCAGATGCGGATCGTCGACGCCCGCCGACGCGATCCGCACCCCGGCAACCTCCAGTTCGCGGCGTACGTGCGTCACGTCCAGCCAACCCCGCTCGGAGAACGCGGCGCGCAGATCGCGCCAGGGCAACGAGTCGCCGGTGGTGCGCTTGTGATTCTTGTCGAAGTACTTGAACGGGTTCTTCGGCTTGGGCGCGAAGTAGTCGTTGCTGCCGAACACGAACAGACCCGGCCGGGCCAGCAGCGGCCCCAGTGCCTGTACGACGCTGGGCACTGCGCGCTGGTGCGAGAGGTTGTCTCCGGTGTTGACGACCAGATCGGGGTCGAGGCGGTCCAGCTCACGCAGCCAGTTCTGCTTCATCCGCTGGCCGGGCATCATGTGCAGATCGCTGATGTGCAGCACGCGGAGCGTCGCCGAACCCGGCTCGAGCACCGCCATGGACGTCTCGCGCAGCGTGAACGCATTGCGCTCGATGAGTGTGGCGTATCCGACGCCGAGCGCGGCGGCTCCTGCGGTCCCGATCACCGAACTCTTCAGCGGTGACGCTCTGACGGCATCTCGCGCCAGCTCTGCGGCAGAGCGCAGTTGCGTGGAGGCACTGCGCAGTTGCGTGGAGGCACTGCGCAGTTGCGTCGAGGTGCGGAGAAACGAGGGACTGAATTGTGCGGACACCTCATCCACGATACGGCAGCAACCGGATATGGACGTGCGAGCCGACGACTGCGCCGCGTAGCGTTTCCGCCATGTCCGAACTCAAGGCCCGCCTCCGTACCGACCTCACCGCAGCGATGAAGGCGAAGGACAAACTCCGCCTGGCAACGCTGCGCATGATTCTCGCCGCCATCCAGACCGAGGAGGTCTCCGGCAAGGAGGCCCACGACCTGACCGACGACGACGTTCTCAAAGTGCTTGCCAAGGAAGCGAAGAAGCGCGGCGAGTCGGCCGAGATCTACACGCAGAACGGCCGCGGCGAACTCGCTGCCAACGAGCGCGCCGAGGCGCAGATCATCGACGAGTACCTGCCCACTCCGTTGACCGACGAGGAACTGGCGAACATCGTCGACACCGCCATCGCGCAGGTCGCCGAGGATCTCGGGGAGCGACCGGCGATGAAGCAGATGGGTCAGGTCATGAAGATCGCGTCGGGACTCGCCGCGGGCAAGGCCGACGGATCGCGCCTGTCGAAGGCTGTCAAAGACCGCTTGTAGTGCGCTCCGCGCAGTGGTGCGGTTGCGTGCCCCCTGGGGCACATAACCGCACCACTGCCGTAGGCACTACCGAGGAACGGTGATACCGGGGATCGCCGGGATCTGGATTCCCGGCGGCAGATCCGGAATCTGAATGTTCGGCAACGAGGGCGTCGGGGCCGGGGCAGGCCGAACCGAACCGTCACTGACGTAGATCGTGATGTTCGACCCGGGGACCGCCGAGCCCGACGGCGACGTCGACACCACGGTGCCGCGGGCCGCCTGGTCGGCCGTGGTGGCCACCGTCACCTGGAAGCCCGCACCCTGCAGGGTCGCGGTTGCCGACGACTGGCTCTGGCCGGTGACGTCGGGTACCTGGCCGTTGGCCGAGCCGCGGACGTATTTCTGGTCGACGGGTGGCAACGAGACGGGTCCGAAATTGTTGGCGATCGGGCTCATCGCGTCGAACCATGTCCTGGCCGGTTCGTTACCGCCGTACAGGTTTCCGGACCCGCAGGGCCGCAGCGGGAACGAGCAGATCTCGCTGGGTGTCGGAGAGTCGCCGTAGGTGTAGACGGCCGCGGCGTAGTTGTTGGTGAAGCCGAGGAAGCCGGACGACCGGTGCGACTCGGTGGTGCCGGTCTTGCCGGACATCGGCAACGTCCAGCCGACCGATCCTGCGGCGGATGCGGACGTGCCGCCTGCCTGGTCGTCCTTGCTCATCGCGTTGGCGAGAGTGTTGGCCAGTCCGGGCTCGACGACCTGCTCACAGGCCTGCTGGGTGACGGGAACGGGCTTGCCCTCGCGATCGAAGACCGAGTCGATCGGGGTGGGCGGGCACCACTTGCCGCCGGAGGCCAGCGTGGCCGCAACGTTGGAGAGCTCGAGGGGGTTCACCCAGGTGGGTCCGAGGGTGAACGAGCCGAGGTTCTGGTCCTTCTGGAAATCGGCCATGGACTGGTCGGTTCCCGAGGAACCGGGGTTCGTGTACGAGCGCAGGCCGAGGCGGACGGCCATGTCGACCGTCGGGGTGACCCCGACCGACTCGATCAGCTTGACGAACGCCGTGTTGGGGGACTGGGCCAAGGCGTCGGTGATGGAGAGGGCGGGCGGGTAGTTGCCGGCGTTCTCGACGCAGTACGTCGCTGCCGGGCAGTTCCGTGCTCCGCCGTCGCCGACGCCCTTGACCTCGACACGACGCGGAACCTGCAGCGTTGCGCTGGTGCCGAGTCCGCGTTCCATCGCCGCGGCGGTGGTGAAGATCTTGAAGATCGAGCCCGCGCCGTTGCCGATCAACGAGTACGGCTGCGGCTGAACGGTTTCGTCGGCATCGGCGTCGAGTCCGTAGGTGCGGCTGCTGCCCATCGCGAGGATGCGGTGTTGATCCTGTCCCGGTGCGACGACGTTCATCACCGTGGCGACACCGTCCAGCGAGGGGCTGGTGTTGCCGACCAGGGCGGCCTTGGTGGAGTTCTGCACCGAGGGGTCGAGCGTCGTGCGGATGAGGTAGCCGCCCTTGTCGATCTGCTCCCGGCTGATGCCTGCGTCGGCGAGGTACTGCAGTGCGTAGTCGCAGAAGAATCCGCGGTCACCTGCTGCGATGCATCCGCGGGGCAGGGTCTGGGGGACCGGCAGTACACCGAGCGGCTCGGACTTGAGGGCGGCGAGCTCGTCGGCGCGTTCGGGGAGGTTCTGGATCATCGTGTCGAGCACGGTGTTCCGGCGCTCGATCACGCCCTCCTCGTTGGTGTACGGGTTGAGCGCCGAGCTGGACTGCACCATGCCCGCGAGCATCGCGGCCTGGACGGCGCTGAGCTGGCTGGCGTCGATGCCGAAGTAGGTCTGGGCCGCGTCCTGGATGCCGAAGGACGCGTTGCCGAACGGCACCAGGTTGAGGTATCGGGTGAGGATCTCGTCCTTGGTCAGTTCCTTGTCGAGCGTCAACGCCATGCGGATCTCGCGGATCTTGCGGGCGGGGGTCGTCTCGATGGCCGCGCGGCGCTCGGCGTCGGTCTTGGCCACCACGAGCAGCTGATAGTTCTTCACGTACTGCTGATCGATGGTGGATGCGCCCTGCTCGACCTGCCCACTGGTGGTGTTGGTCAGGAACGCTCGGAGCGTGCCCTGCCAGTCCACACCCTGGTGCTCGGCGAAGCGGCGGTCCTCGATCGAGACGATGGCGAGCTTCATCTCGTTGGAGATCTGGTCGCTCGGCACCTCGAATCGACGCTGCTCGTACAGCCAGGCGATGGGCGTGCCGTTGACGTCCGTCATCGTCGAGACGGCAGGCACTGCGCCTTCCACCAACTCGGCCGAGACGTTGTCGACGGTATCGGCGGCGCGGTTGGAGGCGTACCCGAACCCGCCGGCCAAGGGGAACATCACGCCGGCGAGCAATGCACCGGCGAGCGCTGAACATCCGGCGAGCTTCGCCACGGTTTTTCCAACTGACACAGAGCACAGCGTACGTGGGTACCGCTCGGACCGGCAGAGGCCTGCATGCGCTGTGTGCTGCGCCCCTGCTCGGGACGGCCGTACCAGAAATGTGACCTCGCCGTCTTGCATTCGGGGCTCGCGTTACCTAAATTATGAACACGGTGTGATTCGCATAACACTTGATAATGAATGTGGGGCAGCTCCTAGAATTTGTGCTTCGACCGACGAGGTACAAACCGCTTCGAGCCTCCGGGACGTCCAGTGAGGACGTCCGCAACGCAAAGGGGTATCCGCATGCACACGACAACAGCGCCGACGCGACTCGATGTAGAAGAAGCAGAGGCACGCATCGCCTGGGTGTCGCACGCCCGTTGCAAGGGCACTGACCCGGACCAGCTCTTCGTCCGGGGTGCAGCGCAGCGCAAGGCCGCCACCATCTGCCGGCACTGCCCGGTACTGATGCAGTGCGGAGCGGATGCACTGGACAATCGCGTCGAGTTCGGTGTCTGGGGTGGCATGACCGAACGCCAACGCCGGGCGCTGCTCAAGCAGCACCCCGAGGTCGACTCCTGGTCCGAGTTCTTCGAGACCCAGCGTCAGCAGCAAGCAGCTATCTAGGCAATGCCGGGCACGGCTGACCCGGCCCGTGCGGGTCAGCCGATCTAGCCCTTGCGGGTCAGCTGATCGGCCACTGCGCGCAGCGCAGCGAGGTCGGAGACCTCGAACGGCAGCGACGGCACACCGACGATGGGCACCCGGGGGTGCGCACCGGTGAAGCGTCGAAGCAACCGCACCTCCCGCGCTGCCGTGACCGCGCGCTGGGCGTGGATCCGAAGGACTGCAGCGGTCAGGTCCGCGCCGGGGTCCTCGATTCGATCGAGCAGATCTGCGGCCGTCGCAGCGTGATCGGCCTGCACCGTCGACAACGTCGGGTGCGTCCGGTTCACCACCAAGCCGGCCAGCGGCATCTTCTCCGCGGACAACCGCTCCACGAAGAACGCTGCCTCGCGAAGCGCGTCCGGCTCTGCGGCAGCGACGACGAGGAAGCTGGTGCCGTCCTCGCGTAGCAACTGGTAGGTACGCGTCGCCCGCTCGCGGAAGCCACCGAACATCGAATCGAGCGACTGAACGAAAGCCGATGCGTCGGAGAGCATTTGGCTACCGATCACGGTGGAGACGCCGCGCATGGCCAAGCTCATCGCGCTGGTGACCACGCGGGTGATGCCGCGACCCGGAGCGGTGAGCAGTCGGATGAAACGGCCGTCGAGGAACGAGCCGAGTCTCTGCGGCGCATCGAGGAAGTCCAGTGCGTTGCGCGACGGCGGAGTGTCCACCACGATCAGATCCCACGACGAGTCGAGGGACAGCTGCCCCAACTTCTCCATCGCCATGTACTCCTGCGTGCCCGAAAACGACGACGCCACAGTCTGATAGAACGGATTGGCCAACACCTGCTCGGCCTTCTCCGGCGTCGAGTGCTCGATGACCATCTCGTCGAACGTGCGTCGCATGTTCAGCATCATCGCGTGCAGCTCACCCTTGGCACCGGCACCCAACTTCACCGGCTGCGGGCTGTTGTCGAGATCGCCGAGACCGAGTGCCTGAGCCAGGCGGCGGGCCGGATCGATCGTCAGCACCACCACGCGCCTGCCCTGCTCGGCGGCGCGCAGCGCCATCGCTGCCGCGGTGGTCGTCTTGCCGACACCGCCCGCCCCACAGACGACGACGATTCGCGACGTGGGATCGGTCAGTATGCGGTCGACATCGAGTTCGGTTGCTACTGGTCGCGTCATCGGACACCCTGTTCTGCGAGCTTGGCGGCGAGCTCGTACAAGCCGCCGAGATCGACACCGTCGGCCAACATCGGCAGCGACATCCGCGCGACGTCGAGTTCGTCGAGCGTGGTTGCGCTCTCCACCTGAGCCGAGAGCGTCGCCGCATGCTCGATCGATTCGGTGAGCAGCCCCGCGAAGTCCGCCTCGGACAACGTGATTCCGGTCTTGGCGAGACCGTCCTGAATGGCGAGGGCATCGATCTCGCCCCCGGCGATGGCGTCGAGGGACTCGGCAGGCAGGTACGTCGGTTCGGTGCGATTGACGATCACCGTGCCGAGCCGAAGATCGGCCGCCTCCAGCTCGCGCACAGCGTCGGCGGTCTCCTGGACCGGCAGCGCCTCGAGCAGCGTCACCAGGTGCACGACGGTGTCGGCCGAGTGCAGCAACCGCACCACGCCCTCGCTCTGTGAACGAACCGGACCGCCCTTGGCGAGATCTGCCATGGCCTTGGTGACGTCCAGAAAGTTTCCGATGCGGCCGGTCGGCGGCGAGTCGACGACGACCTCGTCGTAGATGCGGTTGCCCTTCTTGTCGGTCCGCACCACACATTCCTTGACCTTGCCGGTGAGCAGTACATCGCGCAGACCGGGTGCGATGGTCGTCGCGAACTCGATGGCACCGATCTTGCGCATCGCGCGGCCGGCGAAGCCGAGGTTGTAGAACATCTCGAGGTATTCGAGGAACGCGGTCTCGATGTCAATCGCCAGTGCGTAGACCTCACCGCCGCCGTCCGCCGAGGCGACCCGCGTCTCCTGCGGCGGGAGCTGCGGCACGTCGAAGAGCTGCGCGATGCCCTGTCGGCCCTCGACCTCGACCAGCAACACCCGTCGACCGCCTGCCGCGAGCGCCAGCGCCAATGCGGCAGCGACCGTCGTCTTGCCGGTGCCACCCTTACCGGACACGAAATGCAGCCGCGCGGCATCTGCCTTCGCCGGCCATCCCTCTTCGTTCGCTATACCCACACCCCGACCATATAGAGGTCGTCCCCGGGCGTCCGACCGAAGTCTCTAACTCTGCCCCGAGTGTCGGCGGAGTCGGTCGACCAATTGCCGGGTGTAGCCGTCGAGATCCGGAACTGCGTCGGGACAGGCGACCATGGCAACCGTGACCACGCCGGAGAACCCGAAGAAGCCGTGAGCGAGACATCTGCCGTCTTCGAGAAACCCGAAACCCGCCGAGAAACGCGCGACCGCACCACACAGCTCGAGATCCGCGCGGCCACGGTCGACACTGACCACGGTTGTCTGAGCCCCGACGCGCGCCGGAGAGCGGTCGCGTTTTCGGAATCGACGTCCCTGGACGAATCGGACGATCGGCGCGGGCACCCGCTCGTCCGCTCGCGCGATGCGAAGCAGTGGCGCGGCCGTCACTCTGGCTCGTTCGACTGCGAGCGACCGAGTGATCAGCTCGGCACGCTTCTCGAGATCGGGTTCGCCGACGTGGAGATCGACCGTTCCGACCACCGCGCGATTCGCTGCAGGCCACTCCGTATCGCGAGGCAGGACCATCGGGACGAACGCCGACACGATGCCTCCGGTCTCGGACAGTGCCCCGTGACCGTCACCGAGATACCGATCGAGGCACGGGCCGACGGCGCAGAGAGCGGACACCGTCAACGACGCGGCACCCACGCGGACCTCCGTCGCCTGCATCGGCACTATGCGGACGACTCGATACGGCCCCACGGCCCGGTTGATCGACGTGGCGGGCACCGCAGGCGGGCCGGGCGTCGTACCTCGGTAGGCGCGAATCGCGCGGCGGGCCTCCCACCGCGATCGCACGAGATCCACCGGTGCCCGGACCACCGCACTCAACACGCCGGCAACGGGGTGCTCCCGCTCGGGTTCGGTCTGCGGAGACGGTGCCGCGCCCGCCGAGGACTGTGCCTCGAACAGTGCGCGAACCATCCTCGATACGCCGAGCCCATCGGTCAGGGCGTGTCCGACCTGCAGTATCACCACCGTGACCGCTCCCTGCACCAGCGGAGCAGAACCGATTCCGCGCACCACGTGCGCGTGCCAGGAGTGGTCTCTCAGATCGAGACGGGTACGGAGCAGGTCGCCCATCAAGGCCTCGAAATCGGCCCAGGGAGCACCGCCGAGATCGTGGTCGGACATCCGTTCGGACACCGGGGACGTGTCGGGTACCCATCGCGGGTAGTCGAGGTTCAGCGGCGCCTCCCGAAGCCGTAGCCCCAGGCCGGGAACGAGGGGCACACGGGTCTCCATGTGCGCGACGACCTCCTCGAACGAGGGCGCGGCGCGATCGACCGAGTCGAACACCGTCAGGGAGAACTGGTCTCGAGAATCACCGAGGTTGCGCGCGAAGTGATAGATGGCGTCCTTGATATCGAGCCGATCCATGCGACGACTGTAGTTCCGGCACCGCGTGGGCGATAGGCTCGACAGTCATGAGCGAAAAGATCATCTGGGAGTACTTCACCGCACCGGTTCTGATTCATGCCACCAAGCAGATTCTCGACAACTACGGCTCCGAGGGCTGGGAGCTCGTCACGATCATGGCGGGACCCAACGGCGGCGACACGTTGGTCGCGTACTTCAAGCGTCCGAAGGCCTGAGCGCGTGGCGAACTGGAGCGAACGACTGTCCGAGCTGGGCATCGAGCTGCCCGACGTCGTCCCGCCGCTGGCGGCCTACGTCCCGGCGGTGCAGGTGGGCTCGCTCGTCCACACCTCCGGCCAGTTGCCGATCGTGGACGGAAACCTGACGTCCGTGGGCAAGGTCGGTGCCGACGTCACCGCTGAGGACGCCACCGCTGCGGCACGCATCTGTGCCCTGAACGCGCTCGCCGCCGTGCACGCGCTCGTTGGCATCGATTCGGTGGCCCGGGTGATCAAGGCGGTCGGGTTCGTCGCCTCCGCGCCGGGATTCACCGGTCAGCCCGGGGTGATCAACGGGGCGTCGAACGTCATCGGTGAGATCTTCGGCGATGCGGGCAAGCACGCGCGCTCGGCTGTGGGTGTCGCCGAACTGCCCCTCGGTGCTTCGGTGGAAGTGGAGCTCATCGTCGAACTGCGCTGACGCGCAGTGGTGTGTTTGTGTGCCCTCTGGGGCGCTCGACCACGCCACTGCGGCGTAGCCGCACATGTCACTGGGGCGTAGCCGCACTGATCACCTTCTGTAGGTGCAGGCCGCGGTGTACCGAGCATTCGTGATCGACACCCTTGTCGACCGACTCGAGGAATTCGTCCAGCAGGACGGCGAAGCAGTCGGTCGACGAGGTCGATCTATCGGTGAGTGTCTCGACTCCGTCGGTGCCGCTGAGTTCTATCCGCATCAGAGACGGCATGATCGGCGTCCGCAGGGACAACTGCACCGTGCTGCGGGCTCCGCCTTGGTGTTCGAGCAGCACCGTCCAACTGTCCGACGCCACCTCTCGGTGCGAGTAGGCAACGCGCGCAATGGTTCCCAGCGCTGCATCGAGCAGATCGAACACGTGTGGTCCGATGTCGAGGATTGCCCCGTCGTCGTGTCGCCACTGGGAGTTCGCATACGCCCCGCCGAGGACGGCACCGGAAAACCAGGTTCCCGAGCCCGCGGCCCACGCTCGACCGGCGGCCGCGTCGAGGAATCGCCTTGTCTCCGGGGCGAACCGGAGAGTCAGCGTCACCATCGAGCGCACGCCCGCTGCAGTCACCGCCGCTGCCAGTTCCTCGGCCTCGGCCACTGTTGCGGCAATCGGCTTGTCCAGCAACACATGTTTGCCTGCCTGGACCGCGCGGAGCGCGTACCCGGCTTGCACGGCCGGTGGTACCGCGAAGGCGACCGCGTCGACCGCGCTCAGCAGGGCTTCGAACGATTCGAAGACCGGTGCCCCCATCTCGGCCGCCGCCTCGGGCCGTCGGGCCCACACTCCGGCGAAGTCGACGGCGGGATGAGCGAGCAACGAGGGGGCTTGAGTCTTGCGGGCCCAGGGGCCCGCTCCGACGAGTCCGATCTTCATAGGTGTCGACGGTAGTCCGCATGGACACGAGCTGGGGTCGGCGACCTACAGTGTTTCAATGGCCGTTTCGAATCCCCAGCATCCCGCGTACGGACTACGCCGGCAGGTGACGCCGACCGCGTCGGTTCTGCTCGCCGACAACCCGGGCAAGATGACCCTCGACGGAACCAACACCTGGATTCTTCAGGCACCGGGGTCCGAGGAGTGCATCGTCGTCGATCCGGGGCCGAAGGACCGAGCCCACCTCGACGCCGTCGCCGCATCGGGCACGGTGGTGCTGACCCTGGTGACCCATCGCCACGCCGATCACACCGGTGGGCTGAAGCGTTTTCACCGAAAGACGGCGGCTCCGGTGCGCGCGGTCGGGGAGAAGTTCCTGCACGGGGACGGCGCTGCTCTGGCCCACGGCGAGGTCATCGAGGCTGCGGGTCTTCGGATCGAGGTTCTGCACACGCCGGGTCACACCGCGGATTCGGTGAGTTTCGTGCTCGACGACGCGGTCCTGACGGGAGATACCGTCCTCGGCCGCGGCACCACGGTGCTCGACCCGAAGGACGGCTCGCTCGCGGATTATCTGCAGTCGTTGGACCGGCTCGAAGCGGCCGGTGCGGGAAAGACCGTGCTTCCCGGTCACGGGCCGGAGTTGCCGGACACCGCCGAGGTGGCGCGGGCGTATCGCGCTCACCGTCGGCAGCGGCTGGATCAGGTTCGCTCGGCGCTCGCCGAACTCGGCGAGAACGCGAAACCGATGCAGGTGGTACGCCACGTCTATGCGGACGTGGACAAGAAGTTGTGGCCTGCTGCGCGGATGTCGGTCAAGACGCAGCTGGCCTACCTCCGCGAGAGCTAGCGAGCTCGGCGTGCCAGACGCTCGGAGTCCGAGATCAGCACGGACTTGCCTTCGAGGCGCAGCCATCCGCGGTGTGCGAAGTCGGCCAGTGCCTTGTTGACGGTCTCGCGAGAGGCACCGACGAGCTGAGCGATCTCTTCCTGCGTCAGGTCGTGTGTGACGCGCAGCGAGCCCGCTTCCTGGGTGCCGAAGCGCTGGGCCAGCTGCAGCAGCGCCTTCGCGACGCGTCCGGGAACGTCGGTGAAGATGAGGTCGGCCAGGTTGTTGTTGGTGCGCCGCAACCGGCGGGCCAGCACGCGCAGCAACTGCTCGGCGATCTCGGGGCGCTGATCGATCCAGTCCTTGAGCGCAGCTCGATCCATGCTGACCGCGCGCACCTCGGTGACCGTGGTGGCCGAGGACGTACGGGGGCCGGGGTCGAAGATCGACAGCTCGCCGAACATGTCCGACGGTCCCATGATCGTCAGCAGGTTCTCGCGACCGTCGGGGGAGCGTCGCCCGAGCTTGATCTTGCCGGAGACGATGATGTAGAGCCGGTCTCCGGGCTCACCCTCGTTGAACACGACGTGTCCGCGGGGGAAATCGACAGGCTGCAGCTGCTTCGTCAGTGCCGCAACCGCAGAGGGTTCGACTCCTTGGAAGATGCCGGCCCGTGCCAGGACGTCGTCCACTTGCGCTCCTTTTGGGATGTCGGTGACGCGGCAACCCGCACCATCGAAAGCGTTTGTACACAGTTCGTGCCATGCACCGAACTGCGGTGCAGTTCAGGCGTCGACGCCGACCAGATGATCAAACACAACAATTACCTCAGGGGAGTCTACTTCGAGTCGGTGGAAACCGAGTGATCGACGCCACCACAGGTTGGCAGAGGTCTCGGGTGTGTGTTCCCGTTCACCTCAAATTCATCGAAATTACGACCAATGGGACGAAACGTGCGCTCAGCTGGCTCGTTGGTCGACCATGCCGTCGCGCGTGTCGATGGTCCGCGGCGGGGTTTGGCGGCGTTTGCGGGTGTTGAATCGGGCCAGTGCGTGCGGGAAGCCCTCGTTCGCCAGAGTGGCGACCTCGGACGTGCTCGCCTGATCGAGGAACTCCTGTACTTCCTGCTCTCGGACGCCGAGCTTGCTGAGCCGGAACTCGACGCGTTCCATCGCGAGTGCGAAGAGCATGAGTAGTACCGGAAAGAGCACCACGGCGAGTCCTTGCATACCGGCCAGTTAACACCGAAAAGGTCTCGATACAAACACAGCCCACTGCTGCCGCGAGGAACGTTACGCATTCTTGTCCGTACAGTTGTGGAGTGGATTCGACAGCTCCGAAACGCCCCGACGTGCGCAAACGCGAAGAGACGCACCTCGGGCTCGTGCGCCGAGCTCGGCGGATGAACCGGACGTTGAACACTGCCTTCCCGCACGTGTACTGCGAACTGGACTTCACCACGCCCCTCGAACTCGCCGTCGCGACCATCCTGTCCGCGCAGTGCACCGACAAGCGCGTCAACATGGTCACCCCGGCACTGTTCGTGAAATACCGCACAGCACGGGACTACGCCGAGGCGGACCGCACCGAGCTCGAGGAGTACATCCGCACCACCGGGTTCTACCGAAACAAGGCGAACTCACTGATCGGACTCGGACAGAAGTTGCTGGAGAACTTCGACGGCGAGGTGCCCGCGACGTTGAAGGATCTCGTCACGCTTCCCGGGATCGGCCGCAAGACGGCCAACGTCGTGCTCGGCAATGCCTTCGATGTTCCGGGAATCACCGTCGACACCCATTTCGGACGGCTCGTGCGGCGGTGGCAGTGGACCGAGGAGGAGGACCCGGTCAAGGTCGAGCACGCCGTCGGCGCACTCATCGAACGCAAGGAGTGGACGCTGCTCTCGCATCGAGTCATCTTTCACGGTCGACGCGTCTGCCACGCTCGTACACCCGCATGTGGGGTGTGCGTCCTCGCCAAGGACTGCCCGTCCTTCGGCACCGGTCCGACCGACCCCGCCGCTGCGGCCGCGTTGGTGAAGGGCCCGGAAACCGACCACCTCCTCGCCCTTGCCGGAATCGTGCCGTGAACAGATCTGCCCTGCGGTGGTCACTGGTCGCTCTGATCCTGGTGGTCGGGATGGTCTACGCGCTGTGGCCCCGAAGCGACGCGCCGACCGCCCAACCCACGGACTCTCCCGGCCTCGGGCAGCGGGCACCGGGCACGGACGAGCGTCGCGCAGCCGACACCGCCGAGGCCCTCGCCCCGCTGCGGCGCGACGCAGGGCTGGCCGCATGTCCGACGTCGTCGGGTGCCGCATCCGGTCCGCTGACCGGCATCACCCTCGAATGCATCGGCGACGGCTCGTCCGTCGACCTCGGCCAGGTACTCGCGGGCCGACCGGCCCTGCTCAACATCTGGGCGTACTGGTGCGGGCCCTGCGCCGAAGAGCTGCCCTACCTGCAGCAGTACGCCGAACGGGCGGGCGAGAAGATCGAGGTCCTGACGGTGCACAACGACGCCAACGAAGCCAACGGCCTGACTCGGCTCACCGACTACGGCGTCACGCTGCCCGGCGTTCAGGACGGCGCGGGCAGAGTCGTCGCCGCCGTCGGAGCGCCCAACGTGCTGCCCGTTTCCGTTTTGATATCTGCGGATGGCACTGTCGCCAAGGTGCTGCCACAACCCTTCCGGAGCGTCGACGACATCGCCGACGCCGTCCGCGTGAACCTCGGAGTCGACTCGTGACCGCACCCGACTGGCTCGGGCGCATGATCGACGTCGCAGGCAGGGCGGGCGGACTCACCGACACCACCGGCACCAACCCCGTGCTGCAGCGTCAAGCGCCGCCGTCCGACCGGCCGCGGTCCGCCGCCGTGCTGGTGCTGTTCGGCGGCACACCCGTCGCCGATCCCGGTGCGCCCGGCGGACTGCCTGCCGACGCCGACGTCCTGCTGACCCAGCGTGCATCGACACTGCGAGATCACAGCGGGCAGATCGCCTTTCCCGGCGGAGCCACCGACCCGGGCGACGACGGCCCGATCGGCACGGCACTGCGGGAGGCGCAGGAGGAGACCGGGCTCGACCCGGCAGGCGTCGTCGCGTTGGCGACGATGCCAGGAATTTACGTTCCGCCCTCGCGCTTCGACGTGGTTCCGGTGCTCTCGTACTGGGAGCGGCCGACCCCGGTTCGCGTCGTCGATCCCGGCGAGACCGAGAGAGTGGTGCGAGTTCCGTTGCGCGAGTTGCTCGATCCGAACAACAGATTCCAGGTACGCCACCCTGCGGGATACCAGGGTCCCGCGTTCGCTGTGCAGGGCATGCTGGTGTGGGGCTTCACGGGCGGTATCCTGGCGGGTCTGCTGGCTGTATCGGGCTGGGAGCCCGAGTGGGACACGGGGGACATACGCGATCTGGAGGCCAGCTTGACTGCGGTAGGAGCGAGGCTCGATCGGTGACAGGTTCAGGGTGGGTCGATATCGCGGTGGTTGCCATCGCACTGCTGGCGGCGACGTCGGGATGGCGGCAGGGGGCGGTGGCGTCGGCGCTGGCGTTTCTCGGTGTCGTGCTCGGGGCCGTCGCCGGCATTCTGGTGGCACCGCACGTGCTCGAACACGTCGACGGTTCGCGGACGCGGGTGTTCGTCGGAATCGCGCTGATCGTGGTGTTGGTGATCGTCGGTGAGGTGGCCGGCATGGTTCTCGGTCGGGCATTGCGCAGCGGAATCCATTCGCGCGCAGCACGATCGGTCGACAGCACCATCGGTGCCGGGTTGCAGGCCGCAGCCGTTCTCGCGGCCGCGTGGCTGCTCGCCATTCCACTGACGTCGTCCTCGCAGCCCGAGGTCGCCAGCGCTGTACGCGGCTCGACGGTTCTGGGCAAAGTCGACGAGGTGGCACCCGACTGGTTACGTCAGGTGCCCAAGGAATTCTCGGCGCTACTCGATACGTCCGGGCTTCCCGACGTCATCGGACCGTTCGGACGCACTCCGGTCGCGAACGTCGCCGCACCCGATTCCGGGATCGCAGCGGGACCGATTCCGGTGCAACTGCAATCGAGCGTCATCAAGATCAACGGCATCGCGCCGAGCTGCCAGAAGGCGTTGGAAGGTTCGGGTTTCGTCGTCGGATCGGATCTGGTGATGACCAATGCACACGTCGTCGCAGGCACGTCCGAGGTGACGGTCGATTCGCCCAACGGACCGCTCGACGCCGACGTCGTGCTGTTCGACCCGGAAGAAGACGTTGCCGTGCTTCGGGTTTCGGAGCTTCAGGCCCCGGTCTTGCCGTTCGCGCCGGCACCTGCCGAATCCGGAACCGACGCCATCGTGCTCGGCTACCCCGGGGGCGGGCCGTACACGGCGAGCCCGGCGCGCATCCGCGAGATCATCAACCTCAGCGGACCGGACATCTACCGCACCGGCACCGTCCAACGCGAGGTCTACACCGTCCGCGGATCGGTGCGGCAGGGCAATTCCGGTGGACCGCTGGTCAACTCGTCCGGTGAGGTACTCGGTGTGGTGTTCGGCGCGGCGGTCGACGACCCCGACACCGGATTCGTGCTGACCGCGTCGGAGATCGCGGACGAGCTCGCGCAGAGTTTCGATGCCCCGGTGCCGGTGGGCACGGGCGACTGCATCGTCTAGCGCTCGCGCACGACCCGCAGGATCTCCTCCGACACCACGTCGGGGGATTCCTGGTGCACGTAATGCCCCACGTCTCGCACTGTTCGACGCGTCAGCCCCGGAGCCCAGTGCCGATCTCTGTCGAGGGTGGTGGGCAGGACGTACGGGTCCAGGTCGCCGCTGATCTGCGCGACGCGAATCGAGGTGCGGACGTCCACGGCGTCCATGAAGCGGCGGCCGTCGGAACGGAACTGACTGCGGAACGCCCACCGCTGATATTCCAGTGCGCAGTGCGCAGCCCCCGGAATACGGATGGCCGACCGCATCTTGGCCGTGGTGTCCGCGAAATCCTCGGTGCGCTGCCACGCGTTCCCGGCGCGGCTGCTCATCAGTTCTTCCACCGCGACACCGCCTCGACGCGTCAGCAGTCTCTCGGGGCGCAGCGGAACCTGGTAGCGAACGAAGTGGGGCAGCAGGGCGGCGCGCTGCGCCGAGTCCTTCAACACGGAGCGACGCAGAGAGATGGGATGCGGCGCGTTGACGAGCACCATCGAGTTCACCAGGCGGGGGTGCAGCGCTGCACTGGCCCAGCAGACGAGACCGCCGTCGGCGTGGCCGACGAAGGTGGCGTTCGGGTAACCGAGTGCTCGAACCAGGCCGACGATGTCGCCCGCCAGGGTCCACCCGTCGTAGCCGCGTGGAGGCTTGTCGGAGTCACCGTATCCGCGCAGGTCGACGGCAATGGCGCGAACACCCGACCGCGATAGCGCCTCGAGTTGGTGTCGCCAGGAGTACCAGAAGTCGGCGAAGCCGTGCAGCAGAACCACCAACGGTGCGTCCGGCGCGTGCTCGCCGACCTCGACGACATGGAACCGAATTCCGTTGGCGTGGATGTCGCGGTGGATCCACTGTCCCGGATATCGGACCGTGGACGGATCGGGCTGATTCATACTGCTCGACTCGCCGGGCTACTACTTCTTGTAGCCGGGAACTCCGGGGATGGAATCGTGCTGGTTCGGCAGCACCGTCGACGCCTGCTTGAGCGAGTCGATGGTCTTCTCGGGCTTGCGCAACTTCTTGACCCTGCGGTATCCGAGGAATCCGAACAGGGCCGCCGCCAACACCATGACGGCGAACACGATCAGGAATGCCGCCCAGCGGTAGAGCCACACGTCCAGCAGTTCGGCGGCGAAGAAGAAGAAGAAGAACGAGCTGAACAGCAACACCGTCAACGCGATGATGAAGAAGACGCTGCCCTGCAGTCCCTTCTTGACCTCGCCGGTGACCTCGGCCTTGGCGAGGGCGACTTCGGCGCGTACGAGCGTCGAGACCTGAGTGGTGGCGTCCTTGACGAGGTTTCCGATGCTGGCGCTACCAGGGGTGCGGGCATCGACATCGGTCAGAGGTATCGACGAAATCGTGTTCGGGACGCCGTTGCCGTATCCCTTGTCATTGCTGACGCTCAACTCTCGACCCCTTGTAATTGCTCTGCTCGGTGTTGTGCGGAAGATCGTATCGACAGTAGTGCCTAGGTAGCAGATTAACTGTTTCCCGCTAGTCGAGCGACGCTCGGCTGTCGTGGCCGGGTACCTCCGCGTCCGCGAGGGCAAACACGACAATGTTGCACGAACCGGCAACGAACAGCCCCGGGGCGTGAAATTCTCAGGTGTTCATCAGGTAATTTGCAGGGAACTTCCCCCTTCAGGAGCATTCGTGAGTTCAGCACACGCCGTCACCGCCGACGGCGCCATTCCCGCACCCCAGGTGCCGCGGTCGCGCATCGTGATCGCCTCGATGGTCGGCACGTCCATCGAGTTCTTCGACTTCTACATCTATGCCACCGCCGCAGTGCTCGTCTTCCCGCGTCTGTTCTTCCCCGCGGGCAACGACACCACCGCTCTGCTGGCGTCGTTCGCGACCTTCGGCCTGGCGTTCATCGCGCGGCCCGTCGGGTCGATTCTGTTCGGCCACTTCGGCGATCGCATCGGACGCAAGGCGACGCTCGTCGGCTCCCTGCTGACGATGGGTGTCGCGACGTTCGCGATCGGACTGTTGCCGACGTACGCCGCGGTCGGCCTGTGGGCTCCGGCTCTGCTGGCGATCATGCGCTTCACCCAGGGCGTCGGTCTCGGCGGCGAGTGGAGCGGGGCAGCGTTGCTGGCCACCGAAACCGCCAAGCCGGGCAAGCGAGCGTGGGCGGCGATGTACCCGCAGCTGGGCGCGCCGATCGGCTTCTTCTTCGCCAACGGCATCTTCCTGCTCATCGTCATCGCGACGGGCTACGACTCCGTGAACTCGGGCACCGATCACGCGTTCCTCACATGGGGTTGGCGAATCCCGTTCCTGCTCAGCGCCGTCATGGTCATCATCGGCCTGTACGTGCGGCTCAAGCTGGAGGAGACGCCGGTGTTCAAGCTGGCCGTCGAGCGGGGCCAGAAGGTCAAGACCCCGCTGGCGCAGGTGTTCAAGACCAGTTGGCGTCAGCTGATCATCGGAACGTTCGTCATGCTCGCCACCTACACGCTGTTCTACATCATGACCACGTGGGTGGTCAGCTACGGAACGGGCAAGGTGGCCGACGTCAACGGCCCCAAGCTGGCCATCCCGTACACCGACTTCCTCGAGCTCCAGCTGATCGCGGTGCTGTTCTTCGCGGCGCTGATTCCGGTGGCCGGACTGCTGGCCGACAAGTACGGCCGTCGCCCCACGCTGATCGTCATCACGTCGGCGATCGTGCTGTTCGGTCTGTCGTTCCACTGGTTCGCAGATCCGGCGTCCGCCTCGGCAGGCAAGATGCTGGTGTTCATGTGCGTCGGCCTCGGGCTGATGGGCCTGACCTTCGGACCGATGAGTGCCGTTCTGCCCGAACTGTTTCCGACGAACGTTCGGTACACGGGCTCGGGAATCTCGTACAACACCGCGTCGATCCTCGGTGCCGCAGTCGCACCGTTCATCGCCACCTGGCTGGTGAGCAGCTACGGCGTCGGCTGGGTGGGCGTGTACCTCGCCATCGCCGCAGCGTTGACGCTGATCTCGCTGATCATCATGAAGGAAACACGAGATCAGTCGCTCGACAGCGTGTAGAGCGGCTGCGCCGCACGTGAGCGGAAATTCGTAGCAGGGGTCGAATTTCCGCTCACGTGGGTCCGCTCGTTTTCGTCCGCTGCGACGATTGACGGGCGATTGTCAGCAACTTGATCGCACATCCTCAGGATCGGGGGCAACAGTGATCGACTGTGACCGTCCTCGAACGCGACATCGCTCGCCCGCGCTGGGCAATGCCCACTCTCGCCGCCCTTCTCGTTGCGACCGCAGGGGCCTACGCCCTCGATCTGAACCGCGAGCACTGGGGTAATTCCTTCTACGCAGCCGCCGTTCAAGCTGGCTCGGTGAGCTGGAAGGCCTTCCTCTTCGGTTCGTCCGACGCCGCGAACTCCATCACGGTGGACAAGCCGCCTGCGTCGCTGTGGATCATGGAACTGTCCGTGCGGATCTTCGGCCTCAACTCGTGGTCGTTGCTGCTACCGCAGGTGCTGATGGCTGTGCTGAGCGTGGGAATCATGTACGCGATCGTCGCCCGTCGATTCGGCTACGGGGCCGCATCGATCGCGGGCGCAGTACTGGCGACGACGCCGACCTTCGCCCTGATGTTCCGCTACGACAATCCCGACGCCCTCCTCACCCTCACCTTGTTGGGGGCAGCGTGGGCGATGCTTCACGCGCTCGAGGACGGGCGAACTCGATGGTTGGTGCTCACCGGAGCTGTTGTCGGCCTGGGGTTTCTGACGAAGCAACTCCAGGCGTTCCTCGTCGTGCCGGCTCTTGCCGTGACGTACGCGGCGTTCGGTCCACCGAGGCTCGGCGTTCGACTTCTCCAGCTACTGGCGGCCGGTGCGGCGGTGCTCGTGACGGCCGGGTGGTGGGTCGCGATCGTCCAGTTGGTTCCGGCTGCCGACCGGCCGTGGGTCGGCGGGTCGAAGACCGACAGCATTCTGGACCTGACGTTCGGTTACAACGGCCTGGGCCGACTGACGGGAAACGAACACGGCGGCGTCGCGGAGTCGTTTTCGGGCAGTGCAGGCCCGGCCGGGCACGGTGCGCAGACGGGAATCACCCGCTTGTTCGCGGATGCCCAGGGTGGTCAGATCTCGTGGCTGATTCCGGCTGCGCTGGTGCTCGTGGTGGCGGGAATCATCATGCGCGGCACAGCTCCTCGACGGGACTTCGCTCGCGCCTGGTTCGTGATGTGGGGATTGTGGCTCGTCGGGTGCTCGCTGGTGTTCAGCTTCATGTCGGGCACCTTCCACTCGTACTACACGATCGTGATCGCGCCGGCGATCGCCGCGATCGTCGGCGCTGCCCTGCGTGAACTGTGGGTGCGACGCGAGAGAGTTTGGGCGCGTGTGATTCTCGCGCTCGTTTCGGCTGTTACCACGGCAACGTCGTTCGTCTTTCTCGCCCGCACTCCCGACTTCGTGCCGTGGCTGCGGTGGGTCGTGTTGGCAGCGGGAGTGATCGTGGCCGTCGCGCTGCTGTTCCGGGGATCTCGGCAGGCATCGATGGCGTTGGGAGCAGTCGCTCTGGCTGTCGCGTTGGCGGGGCCGGTCGCGTATGTCGCCGACACTGTCGTCACCCCGCACAGTGGGGGAGGTCCATCGGCGGGCCCCTCGATTCCGTCCGAGGCGGCAGGGTCCAGAACCGGAGTGCCCGACGACAATGCCGGGCACTCGGCGCACTTCACTGCCCAGGCACCGGACGACCAACTCACCGGGCTGCTCGAATCCGATGCACAGCACTACACCTGGGTGGCGGCGACGATCGGATCCAACGCCGCCGCGGGCCTACAGCTCGCGACCGACGACCCGGTGATGCCGGTGGGCGGGTTCTCCGGAACCGACCCGTCGCCCACGCTCGACCAGTTCCGGGCCGACGTGGCAGCCGGAAAAATCCACTACTTCATCGCCGGCACCGACAAGAACCGACCGTCGGCGATCGCTGACTGGGTGACAGCGACCTTCACACCCGAAACCGTCGGCGACTACACGGTGTTCGATCTGAGCGGCTGCGCCGCATGTGAGTGAAACCTCGTAGCAGGCTACGAAGTTTCACTCACATGGGAGCGCTAGCGACCCTTCGTGATCGCCTCGAACACCTTGGGGTCGACGAGGGTGGACACGTCGCCGAGTTCGCGGCCCTCGGCCACGTCGCGCAGCAGGCGGCGCATGATCTTGCCCGATCGGGTCTTCGGCAGCTCGGGAACGATGGAGATCTCCCGCGGCTTGGCGATCGGCGAAATTTCCTTGGAGACCTGAGCTTTGAGTTCGGCGATCAACGCATCGCCGGTGTTCTCCTCGCCGCCGCGCAGGATGACGAATGCGACGATGCCCTGACCGGTGGTCTCGTCGGCGGCACCGACCACTGCGGCCTCGGCGACACTGTGATGGCTGACCAGGGCCGACTCCACCTCGGAGGTGGAGATGCGGTGGCCGGAGACGTTCATGACGTCGTCGACGCGGCCGAGGACCCACAGGGCACCGTCCTCGTCGTACTTGGCACCGTCACCGGCGAAGTACCAGCCCTCCTCGGCGTAGCGCGACCAGTACGTTTCCTTGTAGCGGTCCATGTCGCCCCAGATGCCGCGCAGCATCGACGGCCACGGCTCGTCGAGGACGAGATAACCGTTGCCGCCGTTGCCCAGTGGCTTGGCGTCGTCGTCGACGATCTTGGCGGAGATACCGGGCAGCGGGGCCATCGCGGAGCCCGGCTTGGTGGCGGTGACGCCGGGCAGCGGGGAGATCATGATCGCGCCGGTCTCGGTCTGCCACCAGGTATCGACGATCGGGGCGCTGCCGCCGCCGACGACGTCGCGGAACCAGCGCCACGCCTCGGGGTTGATCGGCTCGCCGACGGAACCGAGCAGACGGATCGAGGACAGATCGTGGGCCTCGGGGATTTCCTTGCCCCACTTCATGAACGTGCGCACGAGGGTGGGAGAGGTGTAGTAGATCGAGACCTTGTACTTCTCGATGACGTTCCAATGCCGGTGCTCGTCGGGCGAATTGGGCGTTCCCTCGTAGACGACCTGCGTGGCGCGGTTGGAGAGCGGGCCGTAGACGATGTAGGAGTGTCCGGTGACCCAGCCGATGTCGGCGGTGCACCAGTAGACGTCCTTGCCTGCCTTGTGGTCGAAGACGTTGTGGTGGGTGTACGAGGTCTGCGTCAGGTAGCCGCCGGAGGTGTGGATGATGCCCTTGGGCTTACCCGTCGTACCCGAGGTGTAGAGGATGAACAGCGGATGCTCGGCCGGGAAAGGCTGTGCCTCATGTTCTTTCGATGCCTTCGCGACGGTCTCGTGCCACCACAGATCGCGTCCGTCGGTCCAGGCGACGTCGGAGTCGGTGCGCTTGACGACGAGGACGTGTTCGATCGAAGCCGCCCCGTCGACGGCCTCGTCGACGGTGTCCTTGATGGGTGCGGGCTTGCCGCGTCGCCACTGGCCGTCGGTGGTGATGACGAGCTTGGCTTCGGCGTCGTCGATGCGTGAGCGCAGTGCGGTGGCCGAGAAGCCGGCGAAGACGACCGAGTGGGTCAGGCCCAGGCGTGCGCACGCGAGGATCGAGACGATGGCCTCGGGGATCATGGGCATGTAGATCGCGACGCGGTCTCCGGAGACGAGGCCGAGTTCGGTCAGGGTGTTGGCGGCCTGGCTGACGTCTGCGAGCAGATCGGAGTAGGTGACGTCGCGGCTGTCGCCTGGCTCGCCTTCCCAGTGGATGGCCACCTGGTCGCCGTGTCCGTCGAGGACGTGGCGGTCGACGCAGTTGTAGGCGACGTTGAGCTCGCCGTCGGCGAACCACTTGGCTACGGGGGCGTCGGACCAGTCGAGTACTTCGGTGAACGGGGTGTGCCAGTGGAGTCGGCGAGCCTGTTCGGCCCAGAAGCCGAGTCGGTCCTCCTCGGCGGCGGCGTAGAGCTCGGCCCCGGCGTTCGCCGTAGCCGTGAACTCGGCCGACGGCGCGTAGGAGGCAACCGCGGTCTCGTCGGTTCCGGAGGTACTGGTCGTCATCTCGAATAGCTCACTTTCGTCCGGTGCATTTCGCTCATGAAACTGCACTCCCGTGCCTGTCTCGAGCCCCTTGTGAGGGTAGTCACATGTGATGGCGATCGCACCGTTGCAATCGCCTGCAACCCCCTGATCTGCGGTGATCGGTAGTTTCTGCACGCTGGGCGGTCATCGGGGCCGTCGGCGTGGACCCGTGGCGACGAGGATGTCCGAACTGTGAGAAATCGACTTGCCGAAACGTTTCGATCATGTTTCCGGCTTACTCACGGGTCAGCAAAAGTTGGGGGAGTTCACATGTTCGTTTCAGGATGTGTCTAAAGTCCATCCCATCAGATCGTTGGAACGGCCCACCTGCCGTGCCATGCGGTCGCCCACGAATCCCCGGGCGTCGCGCCCGAGGAACTGAGCACGGATGACCCCGTGTTCACATCTGGATGGAGGATTTTCTTGCGTATCAAACGTGCCGTGGTAGTCACCACGGCTGTGCTGATGAGTGCGAGCCTGCTCGCCGCCTGTGGCGGTGGAGGCTCGAGCTCCGGTGGCAGTTCCGACGGGATCTACAGCATCTACATCGGTGAGCCGGAGAACCCGTTGGTTCCCGGAAACACCACCGAGAGCGAAGGCAGCCAGGTCCTCGAGGCCCTCTTCACTCCGCTGGTCACGTTCAACGACGAGGACAACAGCGTCGAGTACAACGGCGTTGCCGAGTCCGTCGAATCCGAGGACAACACCACCTGGACCGTCAAGCTCAAGGACGGCTGGACGTTCCACGACGGCACCCCTGTCACGGCCGAGTCCTACACCAAGGCCTGGAGCTACAACGCGTTGAGCACCAACGCATTCGGTGCCTCGTACTTCTTCGAGAACATCGAAGGCTACGCAGATCTGCAGGGCAGCGAGACCGCCGAGCCCACCGCGACCGAACTGAGCGGTCTGAACGTCGTCGACGAGACGACCTTCACCGTCAAGCTCACCGGACCGTTCGCAATCTTCCCGCTGACTCTCGGTTACACCGCGTTCGACCCACTGCCCGAGGCGTTCTACGCCGACCCGACCGCATACGGCGCCCGCCCGATCGGTAACGGTCCGTTCAAGGCCGACTCGGACTTCGTTCCGGGACAGGGATTCACCGTCACCAAGTACGACGACTACGCAGGCGACAACCCCGCCCAGTCCGCAGGCGTCAACTTCAAGGTCTACACCGAGGTGAGCACCGGCTACAACGACGTTCAGGGCGGCGGACTCGACGTCATGCTCGACCTGCCCGAGGATGCGTGGGCCACCGCCCGCGACACGTTCGGTGACCGGTACGGTGAGCGCGCTCGCCCGGACATCACCTCGCTCGGCTTCCCGACGTACGACCCGCGGTTCCGGGATCCGAACGTGCGCAAGGCATTCTCGATGGCCATCGATCGTCAGGCCATCGCAACCGCGATCTTCACCGACACCCGCACCCCCGCAGACTCTTTCGCTTCTCCCGTCGTCGACGGCTACCGCGAGGATGCATGCGGTGCCACCTGTGAGCTCAACGCGGACGAGGCCAACCGTCTGCTCGACGAGGCCGGTTTCGACCGTAGCCAGCCGGTCGACCTGTGGTTCAACGCCGGAGCAGGTCACGACTCGTGGATGACCGCCGTGGGCAACCAGCTTCGCGAGAACCTGGGTGTCGACTACGCACTCCGCGGCGATCTGCAGTTCGCCCAGTACCTGCCGCTGCAGGACGCTCAGGGCATGACCGGTCCGTTCCGCTCGGGCTGGATCATGGACTACCCGTCGATCTACAACTTCCTCTCCCCGCTGTACTCGGCGTCGGCTCTGCCGCCGGCCGGTAGCAACGCGACCTTCTTCAACGATCCGGCCTTCGACGCCGCACTGGCAGAAGGAAACAACGCTGCAGATATCGACGCTGCAACGGAGGACTACCAGAAGGCAGAGGACATCTTGATCGACCAGATGCCCGCGACCCCGCTGTTCTACGGCCTGAACCAGGCCGTGTGGTCCGATCGCGTCTCCGACGTCAAGATCGACAACCGAGGCAACATCGTTCTCGAGGACGTCGTAGTCAGCTGACGACGCACCCAGGTGGGTGGCAGCCGAGCATGATCGGTTGCCACCCACCGGGTCTCGTTCAACCGTGGGTCGCATGAGTCCCACACCGACCTGCGCCGGCAAGACCCGAGGCGCAGGTTCGTCCCTTGTTCAAGGAGAAGACACACAGTGGGTCGCTACATCACTCGCCGATTACTGCTGACGATTCCCGTCCTGATCGGCTCCTCGTTCTTGATCTTCGCGATGGTCTACGCGCTGCCGGGTGATCCCATCCGCGCCCTCGCCGGAGATCGTCCCCTCGCACCGGGCGTCGTCGCCCAGCTGCGAGAAGATTTCAACCTCGACGACAACCTCTTCGTGCAGTACTTCAAGTACATCGGCGGCTTCTTCCAGGGCGACTTCGGCACCGACTTCTCCGGACGCCCCGTCCTCGACACCATCGAGCGGGCACTTCCGGTCACGGTCCGGTTGACCATCGTGGCCGTCGTCATCGAGACCGTCATGGGCATCGCCGCAGGTGTGCTCGCCGCCCTCAAGCGCGGATCGTTCTTCGACAACCTGGTGCTCATCTCGACGACGCTGCTGGTGTCGGTCCCGGTGTTCGTTCTCGGCTTCATCGCCCAGTTCACCCTCGGTCTGAAGTTGGGGCTCTTCCCGATCTCCGGCATCAACGACGGCTGGTCGAGCTTCCTGCTGCCCGGCCTCGTGCTCGCATCGCTGTCGATGGCCTACGTCGCGCGGTTGACCAGGACATCGGTCGCCGAATCGATGGCCGCGGACTACATCCGCACCGCGAAGTCGAAGGGAATCAGCAACCGCCGCATCATCGTTCGGCACGCGCTGCGCAACTCGTTGATTCCCGTCGTCACCTTCATCGGTGCCGACGTCGGTGGACTGCTGGGCGGTGCCATCGTGACCGAAACGGTGTTCAACCTGCCCGGTCTCGGTCGCGCGATCTACGACGGCCTGGCCCGTCAGGAAGGTGCCGTCGTCGTCGGCATCGTGACGCTCTTCGTGTTCTTCTACATCTTCTTCAACCTCGTGGTGGACGTTCTCTACGCGGTTCTCGATCCAAGGATTCGCTATGAATAAAGAAGATTCGAGCGCAGCTCAGCACGCCGCAGAGGAGGGCCAGCCCGGGAACGTCGTCACCGGCGAGGCCGTCGAGTTGGTCGGTCAGGCCAGCCTGTGGGGCAACGCGTGGAAGTTTTTGCGGAAGAGTCCGTTCTTCATCATCGGCACGTTCCTGCTGTTGGTGCTGTTGGTGATGGCGGTGTTCCCGCAGCTGTTTGCCCGCGGCATCGATCCGCGAGTGTGTTCGCTGTCCGATTCCCGTCAGACTCCCAGCGCTGCACACTGGTTCGGCACCGACGTCCAGGGCTGCGACTACTACGCCAACGTCATCTACGGTGCTCGGATCTCGCTGTCCATCGGTGTGCTCTCGGTCATCGGAGTGCTGGTCATCGGCGTCCTCATCGGTGCTCTCGCCGGGTACTTCGGTGGAATCACAGACAGCATCCTGGCGCGCTTCACCGATGTGTTCTTCGGCATTCCGCTACTCCTGGGTGCCCTGATCCTGCTGACCGTCACCGCCCAGCGCACCATCTTCACCGTCTCGCTCGCCCTGGTGGCCTTCGGCTGGATGACCGCGATGCGTCTGGTGCGATCGTCGGTGATCTCGATCAAGAACAGTGAATACGTCCAGGCTGCACAGGCATTGGGAGCGTCGACCTACCGCATATTGGTGCGACACATCCTGCCCAACGCTCTGGCTCCGGTGATCATCTACGCCACCATCTCGGTGGGTACGTTCATCGCGGCCGAGGCGACGCTGACCTTCCTCGGAATCGGATTGCAAGCTCCCGAGATCTCCTGGGGCCTGCAGATCAACCTCGGTCAGAACGTGTTCCTGACGGCACCGCACCTGGTGCTGTTCCCGGCCGCGTTCCTCTCCGTCACGGTGCTGGCGTTCATCATGCTCGGCGACGCACTCCGTGACGCACTCGATCCGAAACGGAACTGACATGAGTACTGCGAAGGACACCGTTCTGAGCGTGACCGATCTGACGGTCGAGTTCGAGGTCGAGAAGGTGTGGCGCAAGGCGGTCGACACCGTCTCGTTCACGGTCGCCTCCGGCGAGGTGCTGGCCATCGTCGGTGAATCCGGCTCCGGCAAGTCGACCACCGCCATGGCCGTCCCGGGTCTGCTGGCCGATAATTCGCGGGTGTCGGGCAGCATCAAGCTGGGTGAGAAGGAACTGGTCGGGCTGCCCGAGAAGCAGCTCGCACCCATCCGCGGCAAGAACGTCGCGGTGATCTTCCAGGAACCGATGACGGCGCTCAATCCGGTGTACTCGATCGGCTGGCAGATCACCGAGGCCATTCGGGCACACACTTCGCTGTCGAAGAAGGAAGCCAAGGCGCGGGCCGTGGAACTCCTGAAGCTCGTCGAGATGCCGGATCCGGAGACGCGGGTCGACTTCTACCCGCACCAGCTCTCCGGTGGTCAGCGTCAGCGCGCCATGATCGCCCAGGCACTGTCCTCGGATCCGTCCCTGCTGATCGCGGACGAGCCGACCACGGCTCTGGACGTGACGGTGCAGGCCGAGATCCTCGACCTGATGCGAGACCTGCGTAACCGAATCGATGCGTCGATCGTGCTCATCACTCACGACATGGGCGTGGTGGCCGACATGGCCGATCGCATCGCGGTGATGAAGGACGGCGTCATCGTCGAAACCGATGCTGCGCACACTATTTTCAAGAACGCGTCGCATCCGTACACGCAGCAGTTGCTTGCCTCGGTTCCGCACCTGGGCAGCAGCATCGAGGCCGTGACCGCCGGGAGGATCGCCGAGCCGAGTGCCGTCGAGGAGACCCGGGCACTGAGCATCGTCGACGGTGTCATCGAGTATCCGGGCCGCACCGTGTTCCGGGCCGTCGACGGGGTCAGCCTCGACATCGAGATGGGTGAGGTCGTCGGGCTCGTCGGTGAATCGGGCTCGGGTAAGTCCACGATCGGCAAGGCCGTGGTGGGACTGAACAAGCTCACCGGCGGCTCGTTGTCGATCGCAGGGGTCGACATCACCAACCTGTCGAATCGTGAGCTGCGGTCGGTGCGCAGCAAGGTCGGCATCGTGTTCCAGGATCCGGGTTCGTCGCTGAACCCACGCTGGCCGATCGGACAGTCGATTGCCGAGCCGATGCTGTTGCACACCGAGCACAGTGCTGCAGAGCGGAACCGCAAGGTCGAGGAATTGCTCGACCGGGTCCACCTGTCGCGGACCATGCGCAACCGCTACCCGCACCAGCTGTCCGGCGGTCAACGTCAGCGAGTCGGTATCGCGCGGGCACTCGCCCTGGAGCCGACGCTGCTGGTGGCCGACGAACCGACGTCTGCGCTCGACGTGTCGGTGCAGGCCAAGGTGCTCGAGCTGTTCAAGGAACTCCAGCACGAGTACGGGTTCGCATGCCTGTTCATCAGTCACGACCTCGCTGTCGTGGAGGTGCTGGCCAAGCGCATCGCGGTGTTGAACAAGGGCAAGTTGGCCGAGTTCGGTACGACGGATCAGATTCTGCGTCGGCCGACCAACGAGTACACCAAGCGGTTGCTCGCGGCCGTTCCGGTGCCGGACCCGGCCGAACAGGCCAAGCGTCGTCAGGCGCGCGCCGAGCTGTTGGCGGCCGGAGCGAAGTAGGCGAAAACGCCGAGTGGGGGAGGGGGTACCGTCGTCTGTCGTGACGGACCCCCTCGCCCCACTGCTGGAACTACCTGGAGTTCTCGACTCCGCCGAACGTGCGCGCGACGCTCTGGGCGCGGTGCATCGGCACAAGGCCAATCGTCGGGGATGGCCGGCCACCGCCGCCGAGGCCGCGGTCCGTGCGGCTCGCTCGTCGTCGACGCTCGAGGGCGGTTCGATGGATTTCCCCCGCGAGGGCGAAGAAGGCGACCCCATTCTGGCGGGTGCGCTGCGAGTCGCGGCCGCCCTCGACGGTGATGCGCTGCAGAACACGGTCTCGACGTGGAAGCGCGCACCGCTGCAGACCCTCGCACGACTGCACCTGTTGGCCGCAGCCGACCTCGTCGACGACGCCTCCGAGCTCGGCCGTCCCCGCAGCGATGCAGGTGTCGGCGAGCGACTCGACCTCCTCGCACAGCTGGTGACCGGTGGAACGTCGGCACCGGCCCCGGTGATCGCGGCGGTGGTGCACGGTGAACTGTTGACGCTCAAAGCTTTCGGATCGGCCGACGGCATCGTTGCGCGGGCTGCATCGCGACTGGTGGCAGCGTCGTCGGGATTCGACCCCCACAACCTGGGAGTACCGGAGGTGAGCTGGATGCGTCGGGCGAATGCCTACCGAGACGGCGCGACAGGATTCGCGGAGGGTACGGCAACCGGCGTCGGGAGTTGGGTGATCCTGTGCTGCGGGGCATTCGAAGCCGGTGCGGCAGAAGCGACTTCGATTGCCGAGGCTGCTCAGTAGGAGTTGTGCACACGTAAAAGGGCCGCGAGCGGAGCCTGCAGTAGTGAGCATATAAAAGGGCGGCGATGCCGACTTGCGTCGACGTCGCCGCCCGTTAGCACGGAGCGCCTGGTTACCAAGCGTGCACAGGTGGGCTGTGATGGACTACCACGTGGCCTCGGCGAGAATTCGACGGTGATGAGGTCATCCCTGCAACCGGTGCAGGGTTCTTGCTGATCACTGACGAATGTCGCAGGCCCACAGCGCTTCTGCCATTAGGTGGCAAGCTCCGCGTGGGTGCCGGTGTCCGTGCTGGGAATCCCGGTCGGGAGAGCGAATCTTCTCTTCCGATTCGTTCTTGGCCTTCCGTTCTTCCGTACGTCATTTGTACCCCGTGACGCTCCTCACATCAAGGGGTTGGACGTCATCTTTTTCTTCGGAGCAGTCCGTAGGTGATCGCGCCGGCCGCGAGAGCGCTGAAACCTGCTGCGGCGCTTGCTGCTACGGTTTTGCCTGACGGGGTCTGGATTCGTGATCGCAGCGAGACCGGGTTGGAGAAGGTGAGAATCGGCCATCCGCGGGAGGCCGCTTCCTTGCGCAGTGCACGATCGGGGTTGACCGCCGTGGGATGCCCGACTGCGCGCAGCATCGGCACGTCGGTGATCGAATCCGAGTACGCGTAGCTCGACGCCAAGTCGTAATCATGTTGCGCGGCCAAAGAGTTCATGGCGTCGACCTTGCCCTCGCCGTAGCAGTAGAAGTCGACCTCGCCGATGTACTTGCCCTCCACGGTCACCATCGTCGTCGCCATGCTGTGATCGGCCCCCAGCAGCTCGGCGATGGGGCGCACGATCTCGTCACCGGACGCCGAGACGACCACGACGTCGTGTCCACGGAGCTTGTGGTCGGCGATGAGATCGGCGGCTTCGGCGAACACGAGGGGGTCGACGATGTTGTGCAGCGTTTCGGCGACAATTGCTCGCACCTGTTCGACGTCCCAGCCTGCGGTCATGCTCGCGATGTGCGCGCGCATGCGCTCCATCTGGTCGTGATCGGCTCCGGACAGCAGGAACAGAAATTGTGCGTAGCTGCTCTTGAGAACGGCGCGCCGGTTGATGAGTCCTTGGTCGAAGAACGGCTTGCTGAATGCCAAAGTGCTGGACTTGGCGACGATCGTCTTGTCGAGGTCGAAGAATGCCGCGACGCGCGCTGTGCGTCGGCCGGCCGGGACGTCGTCGTTGCTCGCGCTCTGGGTCACGTTTGTCACCATAGTGGCCGGTGGTGACCGTTGGATGTTGCGCGGTGCCACTGGCGGACTCGGTTCGACGCGGTCGAGAAAAGCCGACGGTTGAACTTGCAAACAAGGACGTCCACGGGTGTAGTATTTTCTACGAGCCCGGTTCATTCCGGGCGGTGTTCAGCCCGACCCCCCGGGGCTGAACCAGACGACCCTCGCCTCCTCCCCCCCTGGCGAGGGTCGTCCTCTTTTCTGGGGTAGGTCGAAAATTGGTACAGCAGTACCGGTATTCATCCACAGGCCCGAATCTATCCACATTTCCCCAAGTCGCGCGCATCTCGAGCAGATTCTCACGCACGCTTGGCGCATGGAAACGGACTCGCGGCAGCGGACCGCGCACCCGGCAGTGACGATGTCGATCGAGCTTCGCGGACTGCGCGAGGACGTCTACCGAATCGCCGCGGCCGCGGATTGTGTTGTGGAAGAGCAGAACTTACTGGTCGGTATCGGCTCGACACGTTCGATGTGGGACCGTTGCGGAATTATTTTGGTCGACTTCGCGTCCGCAGAGACGGCACTGTCGGCGGGATTTCCGAGACGACCGGGGGTCATTCTGGTCACGTCCGCACCGCCGACGCTCGACGATTGGCGAATCGCCACATCGCTCGGTGCCGAGCATGTGATCGCCCTGCCGTGGGACGAGGACGTACTCGTGCGGATACTCGGCGAACCCGCGTCGGCACCATCCGGAGACGGCGGCGTGATCACTGTGGTCGGCGCTCGCGGTGGCGCGGGCGCATCCACTTTCGCGACCGCACTCGGACTGTGCAGCAGCCGTTCGGGTCGACGTGCCCTCGTGGTCGAGGGCGACCGGTACGGCAGCGGCCTGGACCTGCTGCTCGGTTGGGAGAATGCTCCAGGTCTGCGGTGGTCCGGCTTGGTCGTCGAGGGCGGCCGAGTCTCCGCCGACGCTCTGCACGGGGCCCTGCCCTCCCGCTCCGGATTGTCGGTGCTGGCACTGGGCCGAGCCGACGGCCGAGGTATCGGACTCTCTGCCGTCGCAGTGGCGGCTGTACTCGATGCAGGACGCGCAGCGGGCGATCTCGTGGTGTGCGACGCCCCGCGTCATCCCAGCGACGTCTCCGACGCTCTGTATGCCGCGGCGGACCTCGTCACGCTGGTACTTCCGGCCGAGCTGCGCGCCGTGACGTCGGCCGAGGCGGTGGCCGCGCACGTGGTGGATCGAAATGCCAATGTCGGACTGGTCGTTCGCGGGCCGGCTCCGGGTGGGCTGAGGGCCGACGACATCGCCGTCGCCCTCGGGCTTCCGCTGTTGACGTCGATGCGGGCCGAGCCTGCACTGGCCGAGCGCCTCGAACGAGGAGGTCTGGTGCTGGGCCGTCGTTCGCCGCTGGCCGCAGCAGCCGACGCCGTGCTCGATACGTTCGCGCACAAGCCCGGTGGGCAGCGGAGGGCGGCATGAGCGCCGTCGTCACCGCGGATCTGCTCGACCGCGTCCGCGATCGTTTGGCTGCATCGGCCGACGCTCCGGTTCCCGCCACCGTCGCCGCAGCCATTCGAGCGGAAGCAGGCGGGGTCATCGGCGACACCGATATGCTTGCGGCCCTGAGGGTTCTGCAAACCGAGCTGACCGGCGCGGGGCCGTTGGAGCCGCTGCTGTCCGAACCGGGAGTGACCGACGTACTGGTCACCGCACCGGATCAGGTGTGGATCGATCGTGGGCGCGGACTCGAGCGCACCGGAGTTCGTTTCGTCGACGAGGCTGCCGTTCGCCGGCTCGCGCAACGGCTCGCCCTCTCGGCCGGCCGTCGACTCGACGACGCGCAGCCCTGGGTCGACGGCCGACTGCCCGGCGTCGGGCAGGGAGCGTTCGGCGTCCGCCTGCACGCTGTGCTGGCACCGGTGGCGAGCGGAGGAACGTGCGTGTCGCTCCGGGTGCTGCGACCCGCGACGCAGGGACTCTCCGCTCTCCGCGCATCGGGAGCCGTGACCGAGGACGGGTACGAGCTACTGCGTCGAATCGTGTTCGGTCGCTTGGCTTTCCTGGTCGTCGGCGGTACCGGGGCAGGGAAGACGACCCTTCTTGCTGCGCTGCTGGGCGAAGTGGATCCGTCCGAACGGATCGTCTGTGTCGAGGACGCGGCCGAGTTGGCACCGGCCCATCCGCACGTTGTTCGTCTCGTGGCCCGCGCACCCAACGTCGAAGGTGTCGGCGAGGTGTCGGTGCGGCAGCTGGTGCGTCAGGCCTTGCGAATGCGACCCGATCGACTCGTGGTCGGTGAGGTGCGCGGGGCCGAGGTGATCGACCTGATGACGGCGCTCAACACAGGTCACGACGGCGGAGCCGGAACCATCCACGCGAACTCCCCGGGGGAGGTGCCCGCCCGGCTCGAAGCTCTTGCCGCGCTGGGCGGAATGGGTCGAGACGCGCTGCACAGCCAACTTGCCGCGGCGGTTCAGGTGGTGTTGCACGTCCACCGCAGCGCCGACGGTACCCGACGACTACGTGAGATCGGAGTGGTCGACGTCGATCCCACCGGGCGTGTACACATCGCTCCGGCCTGGTCGGCGGCTGCCGACGCGACGCCGGGGCGAGATCGACTCCTCGAACTGCTCGATCGCCGCTGCGGTGACAACCGATGACGGCCGCGCTCGTGGTCCTCGCTGCAGCAGTCGTACTGTGGCCGAGCAGTTTTCGTCGGCTGCCGCGGGAGGCACGAACGGCGTCGAGCGCGCCGCGATGGCTGATGCCGACCGGCTGCGCTCTGGTCGTGGCAGGGACGGTGTGGTGGTTCGGCGGGTTCTGGGCCGTGAGCGCGGCGGCGGTGGCGGGTGGCACCGGATGGCGGCGTTTCCGTCGGAGACTCGAACGCGATCGGCGGGCCGAGGAATTGAACTGGCTCGCAACCGGAGTCGAGGTGGTCATCGGCGAGCTCCGCGTCGGATCCCATCCCGCCACGGCCAGCGCGGTTGCGGCCGACGAGTGCGGCGGAATCGCGTCGACGGCACTGCGCGGCGCGGCGTCGCGGGCCCGGCTGGGCGGCAGGGCTGCCGACGGCATCGCTGCGTCCGATTCATTGCTGGACGCGGAGCTGGCCCGATTGGCCGCAGCGTGGCGGGTGGCGGATGAGCACGGACTCGCGCTCGCCGAACTGCTCGACGCCACCCGTGAGGACATGCTGGGGCGTAGACGGTTTCGCGAACGAACGGACGCAGCGCTCGCCGGAGCCCGCGCCACCGCGCTGGTCCTGGCCGGACTACCGATCCTCGGAGTCGCGCTCGGTCAGCTGATGGGAGCCAATCCACTGCAGATCCTGCTCGGTGGCGGGCTCGGCGGAATGCTTCTACTCATCGGCACGGCCCTGGGCTGCGCGGGACTGCTGTGGACCGACGCGATCACCGGCAAGGTGACGACCTGATGTGGGCGACGGTGCTCTGTCTGGCATCGGCACTGATCACGCTGCCCACGGTCGCGAGCGGATTGCACAGGCTGGCACCCGACGGTTGTGCGAATGCCGACGCCGACGATGCGCCTGCCCCCGACCCGCTCGCGGTGGCCACGACCTTCGATCTGCTCGCAGCGTGCCTACGTTCGGGCCTTCCCGTGGCGACTGCCGCTGCGGCAGCGGCACATTCCGCTCCGATCTCGTTCGGTGTCGCGTTGCGCAAGGCCGCCGATCTGCTCGAACTCGGAGCCGACGCCACCACAGCGTGGGACGCCGTCGCGCAGGATCCGGAGACCGAGGCTCTGGCGAGGATGGCACGGCGATCTGCCCGAGCCGGGTCGTCCATGGCGTCGGCGATGACGGAACTCGCTGCGACCCAACGAACCCGGGCCGAAGACGCATCGGCTGCTGCCGCCGAGCGCGCCGGTGTGCTGATCAGCGGGCCACTGGGGCTGTGCTTTCTGCCTGCCTTCATCTGCCTCGGCATCATCCCCGTGGTGATCGGACTGGCGGGCAACGTACTGGGCGGCGGTCTGCTGTGACCGCCGCGCACTCGAGTGTCCGATGCGGAGATGCTGCATCGGAGAACAGGGAGGGGAATCGAGATGATCGAGAATGCACTGCAGGAGTTGAAGACTCGAATCATGCTGTTCGGCGTGGAGGACGACGGCATGTCGACCGCGGAATACGCCATCGGCACCATCGCGGCCGCGGCGTTCGGGGCGGTGTTGTACACGGTGGTGACCGGCAACAGCATCGTGACGGCGTTGACCGGGATCATCGATCGAGCGTTGAACACTGCCGTCTGATCTTGGGCGATGATGACGGGGCCGTGACGGTGGAGGCGGCGTTCGCGATCGCGTCCATCGTCGCGGTGATCGTGGTGTGTATCGGGGCGATCGTGTCGGTGACGATGCACATCGGGTGCGTCGATGCCGCCAGAGAAGCTGCTCGGTTGGCGGCCAGAGGTGATGGTGCGCAGGCTGTCTCGGTGGGGCAACGGGTCGGGCCCGACGGCGCTCGGGTGACGGTGACCGAGGACGGTGAGTTCTTCGTCGCTCGGGTGGAGGTGGCGAGTCCGCTGCCGGGGTTGACATTGTCAGCTGAGGCGGTTGCTGCTGCGGAACCGGTTGCAGCGGAATGAGGCCCGCTTTCGGGAGGGCGCTGCAGGACGACGAGGGCGGGGCGACGGTGTTGGCGGCGCTGGCGATGTCGGCGTTGATCGCTGTCGTTGTGATGGTGATCCACGTCGGCTCGGCGGTGGGTGCTCGTCATCAGGCGCAGTCGGCGGCCGATCTCGCGGCGCTGGCGGGTGCGGGGGCTCTCGATCGTGGGGTGGCCGATGCGTGCGAGACGGCGCGGGGGTTGGCGGTGCGTCTGGGTACCCAGTTGCGGGAGTGCACGATCGACGAGTGGGACGTGATCGTCACGGTGGGCCAACCGGTGTTCCTCGGTCGCTTCGGAATGTCCGACGCCATCGCCTCGGCGCGGGCGGGTCCGGGGTGACCGGACGTCCGCCGGGGACCCGTCTGGATCCGCCCTGGTTCGCAAACGCGCGCGCGTTTGTCAGGCGCGCCCGCCTTGGTTCGCAAACGCGCGCGCGTTTGTCAGGTGCGGGCGGACTCGCCCCGTTCGAGCCGGCTATTTCGCGCGCGCTCAGCGAATGCGCGCGCATTTGCGCCGAACCGCGACCTCCAACCCGGCCCCGACGGGCCCCACGGGCCTCGACGGTCCGACTTCAGCGGTCAGTGTGGAGTAACGGTGCGGGCCCCGGACTGCAGTGGGGCCAATCGAGTCAGTTGAGTGACGTGCTCCGGGGTGAGCTCGGCGATCGAATTGACCTGCAGCAGTTGCATGGTGCGCACGATGTCCTCGCGCAGGATCTCGATCATGCGGTCGACGCCCGCGCGACCTCCGGCCATCAGGCCGTACAGGTACGCCCGGCCGACGAGTGTGAACGACGCCCCCATCGCGATGGAGGCGACGATATCGGCACCGTGCATGATGCCCGTGTCGACGGCGACCTCGAAGTCGGAGCCGACTTCGCGCACGACCTGCGGCAGCAGGTGGAAGGGGACAGGAGCGCGATCGAGTTGTCGGCCTCCGTGGTTCGACAGGATGATGCCGTCGACTCCCAGTTCGGCGAGACGGGCCGAATCGGCCACCGACTGAACACCTTTGACGACCAGCTTGCCGGGCCAGATCTCCCGGATGACGTCGAGATCCTCGAACGAGATGGACGGATCCATCGCCGAATTGAGCAGCTCGCCGACCGTGCCGCCAGTGGAAGACAGTGACGCGAACTCGAGCTTGGCCGTGGTGAGGAAGTCCCACCACCACCATGGACGCGGAATGGCGTTGGCGATCGTCGACGCGGTCAACTGCGGCGGGATGGAGAACCCGTTGCGCTTGTCGCGCAGGCGAGCTCCTGCAACCGGTGTGTCGACCGTGAACAGCAGTGTGTCGAAGCCTGCGTTCGCGGCGCGTTCGACCAGCCCGAACGAGATGTCGCGGTCGCGCATGACGTAGAGCTGGAACCAGTTGCGCCCATTCGGGTTGGTGGCCTTGACGTCCTCGATCGACGTGGTGCCCAGGGTCGAGAGGCAGAACGGAATTCCAGCCGCTCCGGCTGCGGCAGACCCGGCGTACTCACCCTCGGTCTGCATCAGGCGGGTGAATCCCGTCGGCGCGATGCCGAACGGGAGCGCGGACGGCCCACCGAACACTGTCGTCGAGGTGTCGACGTGGGAGACGTCCCGCAGGATCGAGGGATGGAATTCGACGTCGCGGAAGGCCTGACGAGCTCGCGAGAGTGAGATCTCGGCGTCGGCGGCACCGTCGGTGTAGTCGAACGCCGCGCGCGGGGTGCGTCGACGGGCGATGGTGCGGAGATCGTCGATGGTGAGTGCCGCGCTCAGGCGTCGGCGGCGCAGGTTCAGATCGGGCTTCTTGAACGAGAGGACCTCGCGCAGGTCGGTAGCTTTGGGAATCTGCCGGGTGATGGGCATGTCATGGTCTCGATTCTGTGGGCGGATCTCCTCCCACCACACCACCCGAGGTCCCGGCAGCGACGCGCAGGGTGGTGCCCCGTCAGCTCCGCATCAGAGTGCGGAGCGCCGTGGCCATCGCGGGTTCGGTGTATCCACCGGTCCTGGCCACGAATGTGGTTCGACAGGTGATCACTTCGATTCCTGACGCGTCGGTGAGGGTGTTGCTGGTGACCATCACGTCGCTGCCCGAGGACTGTCGAAACGATTCCAGACACAGGTCGGAGTTGATCCGGTCGCCCACCTGCAACGGTCGTCGGAGCACGATCTGCTGATCGGTGTGCAGCACGTCGCTCACGGAGTAGCCGATCAGCAGGTGCTCGAACAGTTCGGGCAACAGCCGCGTGCCGATGACGCTGACGAACGTGACGGGGGCGATCAACGAGTCGTAGCCGAGAATGGCTGCGGCACGTTCGAGGTGATGCGATGGATGGTCGTCCTGGACGGACCGGGCGAACTCTCGAATCTGTTCACGCCCGATCTCGTAGTCCTGCGGCGGGAGATAGTGACAACCCACCTTTTCCACGATGGCCGGAACAGCCGCTGCATACCGGCCCGTCACGCGATCGGTCACAGGCATGTCGGACCTCCACAAGTCCTCCGGCTTTGTCGAGTCATCGACATTGGAACAGACTCAGAACTGACAGGTCGTCAGAGTTGCGCATATTTGCGAACGATCACAGTGGAGTCGGCGGTGTGCTGGAGATTCGCCAGGGTGCGACTCGCCGCAGGTTCGCAAACGCGCGCGCTTTTGCCAGGTGCGCGCAGATCTGCCCCGATCCGGCGACAATTTCGCTCGCGTTCAGCGAATGCGCGTGCGTTTGCGGCCGAACTGGGGCACCGCTGCGCGCAGATCCGCCCCGATGCGGCAGCAACTTCGCTCGCGTTCAGCGAATGCGCGCGCGTTTGCGGCCGAACTGGGGCGGCCGGCTCACCCCTCCCGAGTGATGGCCGACAACACCGCCGTCAACACTCGAACAGCGCCGTCTTTGTCCAGTGGATCGTTGCCGTTTCCGCATTTGGGTGATTGCACACACGAGGGACATCCGGTCTGACATTCGCACGAGACGATGGCGTCTTTCGTGGCGGTGAGCCAGTCTGCGATGGCGACGTGTCCTCGGTCGGCGAAGCCTGCTCCGCCGTCGTATCCGTCGTAGACGAACACCGTCGGCAGGCCGGTGTCGGGGTGCAGTGCCGTCGACACTCCGCCGATGTCCCAGCGATCGCAGGTCGCCACCAGTGGCAGCAATCCGATCGCGGCGTGTTCTGCGGCGTGCAGTGATCCGGGGAATCGTTCGTACGGAACTCCGCTGTGCTCGAGCAACTCCGGAGTGATGGTGTACATGACGGCTCGGGTGTCGAGAGTCTGTGCGGGCATGTCGAGTTCGATTGAATCGAGTACCTCGCCGGAGAGCAGGCGTCGCAGATATCCGACGACTTGATGTGTGACGTTCACCTGAACCAGCGCGACGCGTACCTCGCCGTAGTCGACGGATTCGTGCACCGCGGTGATCGAGATGTCGGTGATCTCGCGCGCCGAGGTGTTCCATTCGGGCTGCTCGGCGTGCACCAGTGCGAGACCGGCATCGAGATCGAGTTCGTCGACGACGAAGGACTCGCCCTGGTGGATGTGGACGGCACCGGGGTGGGCGGTGGCGGGCGCTCTTCCCCCGTCGACTGTGCCGAGCATGCGGCCCGACTCGCCGTCGACGATGGCCACCTGCACCCCGGTGCCGCCGCGAATGTTGACCGCGCCGTGCGGCGAGAGTTGCTGTCCCTCGGGGGTGATGAACCACCCGTGCGGACGCTTGCGTACGTAGCCTTTCAGCTCGAGTTCCTCGAGCACCGATTCCGCGTTCAGCTCCTCGGCCTCGACGAGGGTGATCGGTAGTTCGACTGCAGCGCAGAGCAATTGCGGAGCCAGGATGTACGGGTTGGTGGGATCGGTGACGGTGGCCTCGACAGGCTTGTCCAGCAGGGCCGCCGGGTGATGCACCAGATACGTGTCGAGGGGATCGTCACGCGCCACCAGTACCAGCAACGAGCCTTCCCCGCGTCGTCCTGCCCGGCCGCCCTGCTGCCAGAACGACGCGACGGTGCCGGGAAAGCCGGCGACGATCACCGCGTCCAAACCGGCGATGTCCACGCCCAATTCGAGCGCATTGGTGGTGGACACGCCGAGCAGGGTGCCGTCGGACAGATCGGATTCGAGCTTGCGCCGGTCCTCGGCCAAATACCCTGCGCGATAGGCGGCCACGCGTCGTACCAACTGCGGATCGACGTCGGCAAGAATTCGCTGGGTACCCAGAGCGGTCACTTCGGCTCCGCGTCTGGACCGCACGAATGCCAGGGTTCGCGCGCCCTCCACCAACAGGTCGGCCATGATGCGCGACGCCTCGGCCCCGGCCGACTTGCGAACCGGCGCACCGTTCTCGCCGGTGATCTCCTCGAGCAGCGGCGGTTCCCACAATGCGACGGTGCGTGCTCCGTGCGGGGATCCGTCCTCGGTGATCTCCTCGCACGGCGCTCCGATGAGGCGACTGGCTGCTCGCCCCGGTTCGGACGTCGTCGCACTGGCCAGAACGAATACCGGCGATGCGCCGTACCGTGCGCACAGGCGTCGTAGCCGGCGTAGCACCAACGCGACGTTGGATCCGAAAACGCCTCGGTAGTAATGGCATTCGTCCACCACCACGTAGCGCAGATTGCGAAGGAACCGCGACCATCGCTCGTGCGAGCCGAGGATGCCGAGATGCAACATGTCGGGATTGGTGAAGATCCACCGCGCATTGGCGCGTGCCCACTGGCGAATCTCGATCGGCGTGTCACCGTCGTACGCGCTGGGGAACACTTCGGCGAGTTCGTCTGAGCACGAACGTAACTCGTCGGTGATCGAGATAGTGGTGCGTAGCTGGTCGGCACCGAGGGCCTTGGTGGGAGCCAGGTACAGCGCGGTCGCCCGGGCATCGGCGGACAGCGTCGTCAGAATCGGGAGTTGATATGCCAGCGATTTGCCCGACGCCGTGCTGGTCGAGAGCACCACGTGACTGCCTTCGGCCGCGAGTGTCGCCGCACGTGCCTGATGCGTCCACGGTTGTGTGATCCCACGAGAGGTGATCACCTGCACCACTTCCGGGCCGACCCACGACGGCCAGGAGGCGAACTGCGAGGCCCGTGCCGGCAGCTCCGCGACGTGGGTCAGCGGGCTCTTGTTCGCGGGCGAGCCCGCCAGCACCCGATCCAGCAACCGCTGCCCGTAAGTCTCTACATCCGCACCGCCCAACGGATGCTTGTCGCTCACTGCCGGTCTCCATGCATTCGTTCGATCTACTGGCCACCCGTTCGAGCTCGATGCGACCTGGGGTCCTCATGCTATCGCGGACACGAAACGGGCCGCTCGAGCCCTGGTGAGAGTGGTATTTCGCCCGTCCGGCGGTGTGTGCTCCCCCGACGCGGGCAATTTGTTCGAAAAGGGTCGGTTTTCGACTGTTGCGAACGCGGAGTTCATGGTTCACTTGACGCGGTCGCAGCTTCTGTGTTCGTTCTACGCTTCGCAGGATCTTATGTTGCGGGCGCGGTACTGGGAGAGCTCGTCCATCAGGGGGAATCCTGAGGGGGATTCGTACAAGTGCAGCGGTCGGAACCGGCCCGATGGATCGAAAGTGCGCTCCATCGAATCCGGTGTTAGAAAGAGAAGGAAAAGCATGGCACAGGGAACTGTGAAGTGGTTCAACGCCGAAAAGGGCTTTGGATTCATCGCACCAGAAGACGGCTCCGCTGACGTTTTCGTTCACTACTCCGAGATCCAGGGCAGCGGCTTCCGCACCCTCGAGGAGAACCAGCGCGTCGAGTTCGAGGTCGGACAGGGCACCAAGGGTCCTCAGGCCACGGGCGTTCGCGCAGTCTGATTCTCTTCTCTTCGGAGTCGAGATACTCATCCCCCTTTCCCATCGGCCTACTACAGGCGATGGGAAAGGGGGATGTTTCGTTCGGGCGAACCACCGGGGAGCGTCGAAAGCCGTGAGCGCGGACGCCGATGTCCTAATGTCCATGCTGTGAACCAGCTGTCCTTCTTCTCTGCCGAGTCGTTACCGCCCGCGGTGACCGATCTCAGCGGGCTGCTGGCTGCCACCGGGCATGTCGTCACCTCCTCGGGTTCGGCCCGTATCTCCGTCGTGGTCGACGCGCAGTGGCGCGCGGATGCCATCGCCGAACTCATCGAGCAATGCGGTCTGACGCCGGAGCTCGGTCGGTCGGAAGAGGACAGACCACTGGTGCGTACCGCGTCGGTGCCCGAACTGTCTGCACTGGCGTCTCTGTGGACCAAGGGCGCTGTCAAGGCCGTCCCGCCCGGTTGGGTACCGGGTTCCCGTGAACTGCGCGCCTGGGTGCTCGCATCGGGTCGTCCCGAGGCCGAGGGGGAGCGCTACGTGCTCGGCCTCGATCCCCATGCGCCGGAGACGCACGCCGTCCTGGCTCAGTCACTGATGCGCGCGGGTATCGCGCCGACGCTCATCGGCACGCGCGGATCCAATCCTGGCCTCCGAATCACCGGTCGACGTCGGCTGTTGCGACTGACCGAGAACGTCGGCGAGGCTCCACAGAACGTGGACGCACGTACCAATTGGCCCCACGCCGAGTAGAACGATCTGTGACTGATCTGCGAGTATTTGGCCGACGTATGTCAGTCTGTTAGTAGTGGGACAGGCAAATCTGCCTGTGAAAACGCACTAGGGAAGGTTCGGCAGCAAGGTGGCAGCACGTAACAACGGCACGGGGGACAGCTCCGCCGAGCCACGTCGTCTGGTCATCGTCGAGTCTCCGACCAAGGCAAAGAAGATCGCCCCGTACCTCGGGAGCAACTACGTCGTCGAGGCCTCCGTCGGCCACATTCGCGACCTTCCCCGCGGTGCCGCGGACGTTCCCGCGAAGTACAAGGGTGAGCCCTGGGCGCGTCTCGGCGTGGACGTCGACCACGACTTCGAGGCCCTCTACGTCGTCTCGCCGGAGAAGAAAGGCAAGGTCGCCGAGCTCAAGAGCCTGCTCAAGGACGCCGACGAGCTCTATCTCGCCACTGACCCCGACCGCGAGGGTGAGGCCATCGCCTGGCATCTCCTCGAGACCCTGAACCCCAAGATCCCCGTTCGACGCATGGTGTTCCACGAGATCACCAAGCCGGCCATCCTCGCCGCAGCGGCCGATACCCGCGACCTGGACCAAGACCTGGTCGACGCCCAGGAGACGCGTCGTATCCTCGACCGTCTCTACGGCTACGAGGTCAGCCCGGTGCTGTGGAAGAAGGTCATGCCGAAGCTCTCGGCAGGCCGAGTGCAGTCCGTCGCCACCCGCATCGTCGTCCAGCGTGAGCGCGAGCGAATGGCTTTCCGCAGCGCCGAGTACTGGGACATCTCCGCCACGCTCGACGCCGGAGCCGAGGCAACGCCGCGCAGTTTCGGTGCCCGTCTGGTCAATGTCGACGGCAATCGTGTCGCCGCCGGTCGCGACTTCGGGGCCGACGGCAAGCTCAAGTCCGACGCAGTGACCGTCCTCGACGAACCCCGTGCCCGACGCCTCGCCGAGGCTCTCGAGGGCGTCGATCTGACGGTCGCGTCCGCCGAGGACAAGCCCTACACCCGCAAGCCTTACCCGCCGTTCATGACGTCGACGCTGCAGCAGGAAGCCGCCCGCAAGTTGCGCTTCAGCTCCGAGCGCACCATGCGGGTCGCGCAGCGGCTGTACGAGAACGGCTACATCACCTACATGCGTACCGACTCGACGACGCTGTCGGCGTCGGCGATCTCCGCGGCACGCACACAGGCGACCGAGCTCTACGGGCCGGAGTATGTCCATCCCTCGCCGCGGCAGTACACCCGCAAGGTCAAGAACGCGCAGGAGGCCCACGAGGCCATCCGCCCGTCCGGTGACGTCTTCCAGACGCCCGGTCAGTTGCACTCGGCCCTGCAGACCGACGAATTCCGGCTCTACGAGTTGATCTGGCAGCGCACGGTCGCGTCGCAGATGGCCGATGTTCGCGGCACCACGCTGACACTGCGCATCACCGGAACGGCCGGAACCGGCGAGGAGTGCACGTTCTCCGCATCCGGTCGCACCATCACGTTCGCCGGCTTCCTCAAGGCCTACGTGGAGAGCGTCGACGATCAGGCAGGCGGACAGTCCGACGACGCCGAATCCCGTTTGCCTGCCCTGGTTCAGGGCCAGGCCGTCACCGCCACCCAGCTCGATCCCGACGGCCACACCACCAACCCGCCCGCACGATTCACCGAGGCGTCGCTCATCAAGACGCTAGAGGAGCTGGGCATCGGTCGGCCGTCGACGTATTCGTCGATCATCAAGACCATCCTCGACCGCGGGTACGTCTACAAGCGCGGCAGTGCACTGGTGCCGTCGTGGGTGGCGTTCTCGGTGGTTGCCTTGCTTGAGGCGCACTTCGGGCGTCTGGTGGACTTCGACTTCACCGCAGGGATGGAGGACGACCTCGACGCCATCGCGGGAGGCCGTGAGCGACGCGGCAATTGGCTGCAGAGCTTCTACTTCGGCGGCGACACCGGTGCCGAGGGTTCGGTGGCCCGCTCCGGTGGTCTGAAGAAGATGGTGGGCCAGAATCTCGAAGAGATCGATGCGCGCACCATCAACTCCATTCGCTTGTTCGACGACTCCGAGGGTCGCGAAATCCATGTGCGCGTAGGCCGTTACGGCCCGTACCTCGAGCGCATGGTGCGCAACGACGACGATCCCGACGGCGATCCGATCAGCCAGCGCGCCAACCTGCCCGACGATCTTCCGCCGGACGAGTTGACGATCGACTTCGCCGAAAAGCTGTTCGCCACACCGCAAGAGGGCCGCAAGCTCGGTGTCGATCCGCTGACCGGTCACGACATCGTCGCCAAGGAAGGTCGTTTCGGGCCCTACGTCACCGAGATCCTGCCCGAGCCGGAGCCCGAACCGACGCCCCCCGAGCCCGACATCGTCCCGGTGCCGTCCGGCAACGACAGTGATGGCGGCGGCGGGGTCAAGACCGCGGTGAAGAAGGCCGCGGCCAAGAAAGCACCGGCCAAGAAGGCGGCTGCGAAGAAGGCGACCGGCCCCAAGCCGCGCACCGGTTCTCTGCTCAAGTCCATGGATCTGGCGACCATCACGCTCGACGATGCACTCAAGCTGCTGTCGCTGCCGCGTGTCGTCGGAGTCGATCCGGAGTCCAAGGAAGAGATCCTCGCGCAGAACGGTCGCTACGGCCCGTATCTGAAGAAGGGCACCGACTCTCGCTCGCTCGCCGACGAGGATCAGATGTTCACCGTCACGCTGGAAGAGGCGCTCAAGATCTACGCCGAGCCCAAGCGTCGCGGTCGTCAGGGTGAAGCCAAGCCGCCGCTACGCGAGATGGGCGTCGACCCGATCAGTGAGAAGCCGATGGTGATCAAGGACGGTCGCTTCGGGCCGTACGTCACCGACGGTGAGACAAACGCCAGCCTGCGCAAGGACGACGACGTGGAGTCGATCACCGACGATCGCGCGTCGGAGTTGTTGGCGGACAGGCGTGCTCGCGGACCGGTGAAGAAGAAGGCACCGGCGAAGAAGGCGGCTGCCAAGAAGGCACCGGCGAAGAAGGCCGCTGCGAAGAAGGCTCCGGCCAAGAAAGCTGCTGCGAAGAAGACGGCCACCAAGACCACTGCTGCGAAGAAGGCATCGGTCAAGAAGGCTCCGGCCAAGAAGACCGACAGCGATTAGCCCGCGAGCTCGAAGTTATGGACGGGATTTCGGCCGAATGCGTCCATAACTTCGAGTTCGGCAATTCTCGGTCGCTCGAGCCGTTCCTGCCCGCGCCGGAGTAGTCGGGCCCAACCGTTAGGGTTGCCAGCATGGTGGGTGTGTTCGATCGATTGGTCGGTCAGGAAGATGTCGAGGCCGATCTGACGGCGGCAGCGGTGGCGGCTCGCACCGGTGTCGACTCGTCGGCGATGACGCATTCCTGGCTGTTCACCGGCCCGCCCGGGTCCGGTCGTTCCATCGCCGCCCTGTGCTTCGCCGCGGCATTGCAGTGCACCACCGAGGGCATTCCGGGGTGCGGGCACTGCCAGGCCTGTTCGACGACGATGGCCGGAACCCACGGCGATGTGCGACGCGTCGTGCCCGAGGGCTTGAGCATCAGCACCAAGGAGATGCGAGACATCGTCTCCATCGCCTCGCGTCGCCCCAGCACAGGCCTGTGGCAGGTGGTCGTCGTGGAGGACGCCGACCGACTCACCGAAGGTGCCGGAAACGTGTTGCTGAAGGTGGTCGAGGAGCCGCCGGCGCGGACGGTGTTCCTGCTGTGTGCGCCGTCGGTCGATCCGCAGGACATCTCGGTGACCCTGCGCTCGCGCTGCCGGCACGTCTCACTGGTCACGCCCACGGTGCCGGCGATCGCGCAGGTGCTGCAGACGCGCGACAAGCTCGACGCCGAGACGGCGGAGTGGGCCGCATCGATCAGCGGCGGCCACGTGGGCAGAGCGCGTCGACTCGCCACCGACGAGGACGCGCGGGCGCGTCGCAAACGTGCGCTGGCTCTGGCGTCGGCTGCGGCTCGGCCCAATCAGGCCTACCTCGCGGCCGAGGAGTTGGTGAAGGCCGCCGAGGACGAGGCCAAGGAGATGAGTGCCTCGCGCGACGAGGCCGAAACCGAGGAGCTGCGGACGGCGCTGGGTGCGGGCGGTACCGGTAAGGGCGCGGCGGGCGCGCTGCGCGGCTCGGCCGGGGTGCTCAAGGATCTGGAGAAGCGGCAGAAGTCGCGTGCCACCCGAACCGGTCGCGATTCACTCGATCGCGCGCTGATGGATCTGGTGGGCCTGTATCGAGATGCGCTCGCTCGCTCGTACGGATCGACCGCGACCGCGACGCACCCCGACATGGCCGAGCAGGTCGAACGCATGGCAAAAGCCGTCCCACCCGAGGCGCTGCTGAAGAGCATCGAAGCGATCCTCGAATGCCGAGAGTCGTTGGCGGTCAACGCGAAACCGAAGTTCGCGATCTATGCGATGGTCGCGACGCTGGGCGACGTGCTGCGCTAGTTCTGCGTCTTCTTGCGGGCCCGCGAGGCCCGGAGATTGGCAATGTTGCCGCAGGTCTTCACGTCGTGCCAGACGCCACTGTTGTTGCGGGAGCGGTCGTAGAAGGCGGATCCGCACGCCTCGTTCTTGCAACGCTTGAGTCGACGCCACGTGTCCGCCTGTTGGGCGAGAAGCACTTCCGACCAGATCTGCGACGCGATCCGGTCGGACCCGGTGCCGGTGGGGGAGAGCCGGACGGTGCCGTCGGTACCCGGAACGAGCTCGACTCGCACTGCCGGCTGCGCAGCCATATCGCCTGCAATGGCCGCTTCCACATCGGATCTCAGTATCCGTAGAGCGGCTGCGTCTGTGTCCGACAAAGACGTCCCCCAGGTAGCGGATGCTGACCTGCCGTCTGCGATGAGGTCGGGCAGGTCGTAGGCATCGATGGCCCGCGTGTTGAGCAGATCCTGAACCACCTGCAAGCCGTCGGGTGCCGGCGCGAGTCGGAAGCGCTCCGTCGGAGACAGTGACATAACTGAACTGTATTTGACTATGTCGTGTCGGTCAACTATGAATGACAGAATCAAAAGCATTTGACCTCTGTCTCGAAGGGTGACCGCCATGGTGGCGATTCAAGGAGCAACAGTGTTGGTGACCGGCGGTCAGCGCGGTCTGGGCAAGGCGACGGTCGACGCGTTGCTCGAGCGTGGGGCCGCGAAGGTCTACGCGACAGCCAGAAATCCGCGAGAGGACACCGATCCTCGGGTGGTGCCGGTTGCCCTCGATGTCGCCGACGCCAATTCCGTTGCAGCGCTTGGCGATATCGCGTCCGACGTGTCGATCGTCTTCAACAATGCCGGTGCGCCGGGTACTACTCCGCTGCTGACGACGTCGATCGACGACATTCGCGCGGTGTTCGAGACCAACGTCTTCGGTGCCCTGCGAATCGCGCAGGAATTCGCCCCGATCCTGAAGGCCAACGGAGGCGGCGCGCTCGTCGACATCCACTCGGTGCTGTCCTGGCTCGGCGGCGCGGGTGCCTACGGTGCATCCAAAGCGGCGATCTGGTCGGCCACCAACTCACTGGGGCTCGAGCTCGCACCGCAGGGAACCCTCGTCGTCGGGGTGCATCTCGGATACACCGACACCGACATGATCGCCGATCTCGACGTCCCGAAGAACGACCCACGCGACGTGGTGCGCCAGGTGCTCGACGCCGTCGAGGCCGGCGAGACCGAAGTGCTCGCCGACGACGTGACCAGGCACGTCAAGTCGATCCTGAGCGGGCCGGCGGAAGGCCTCGGCCTCGCAGGCTGATCGCACGAGGAGGCGATTTTCGTTTCGAGAGGATGCTCCGTTAGACTCACCAACGCCGAAAGGCACGCCGCCTTAGCTCAGTCGGTAGAGCATTTCACTCGTAATGAAAAGGTCAAGAGTTCGATTCTCTTAGGCGGCTCGACCAATAGGCCCCTGACACGCATCAGCGTGTCGGGGGCCTTTGTGGTTGTTCGATTCAGCGCCGGATCGTCCCCTTCGCCCCGTCGGTCCTGCAAGATCAGTCCATGCATACCGACAGCGCCCGCGGTGACCTGATGACGGCAGTCGTCACCACCGGCACCGGGGGATACGACAAGCTCGTCGTGTCAAAGGTGCCGAGACCCGTGCCGGGTCCGAGTGAGGTGCTCGTTCGCGTGTTGGCGGCGGGGATGAACAACACCGAGATCAACACACGCGTGGGCTGGTACCCCAACGGCGGATGGAACGACGCGACGCCGTTTCCGTTGATCCAGGGCACCGACTGCTGCGGGGTCGTGTGTGCGAGTCCCGGTATCGACGAGTCCATCATCGGCCGCCGGGTCCTGGTTCGATCGTGCATGCGCGTCGACGGATTCTCGTCGGGCGAGACGCGCTGGTTGGGTTCGGACATGGATGGCGCGTTCGCGCAGTTCGTCGTCGTTCCCGCGAGCGAGGTCTTCGTGGTCGATTGTGGGTGGACCGACGCGGAGCTGGCGACGATCCCGTGTGCGTACGGCACAGCGGAGAACATGATCGCTCGCGCGGGAGTCCGCCCGGAGTCGACGGTGCTGATCACCGGCGCGTCGGGTGGAGTAGGTTCTGCCGCAGTGCAACTCGCCGTTCGGCGCGGCGCGCGCGTGATCGGCGTCGCGAGCCGCGCCAAACACGACCAGCTCCGCGAACTCGGCGTGGACGAGGTCCACGGGCGCGATGAGGACCTGGCGACCGCCCTCGGCAAGCACAGCGTCGATGTGGTGATCGACAACGTCGCAGGCGACGGTTTCGGCCCTCTGCTCGACCTCCTCGTTCGCGGGGGAACCTACGTCTCCTCCGGCGCGATCGCAGGACCCGTCGTCGAGCTGGACCTACGCACGATGTACCTGAACGATCTGACGCTCCTCGGGTGCACGGCGTGGGACGAGGATGTATTTCCGAACCTCGTGTCGTACATCGAGGCCGGTGAGATTCGTCCGTTGCTGGCCGAATCGTTTCCCCTCGAGCAGACCGCTGTAGCGCAGCAGCGCTTCCTGGAGAAGAACCACGTCGGAAAGTTCGTGCTCGTTCCGCCGGTCATCGTCGACCGGATCGAATCGTAGTGAGAGGGGACGACATCGACGGGAGCCATCTCGATGAGACTGTTGTACAACGAATCCCCGGTGCGTTCAGAATCCGGGGAACAGCTGTACCAGATCGTCGCGGGCCGTCGGGCCGCTGATATCCATGTCGTCCTCGGGACGGAGGCGGCCGTAGACGAGCCGGGTCGTGACGTCGGACGTGGCGGTGACAGTGCTCGGTGCACTGCGATCCGTTCCGGTTTCGATGTGGACCTCGTCGTCGACAACCAGGAGATCGCGGTGGTCGCTGTGCAACAGGAGGATCTGCCGCGCGGCGAGTCGTTGCCGGACGGCACCGTCGTGAAAGCGAGAGGCAATCATGTCGATCCGCTGCCACACGAGGTCGAGTTGGCCGACCGTCGCCGACGGGTCGAATGTCACCGCGACATCCCAACCGTGCAGAGCGTGCTCCGAGAGCCGGTAGCCCAGGTACGTGGTCAGGTCCATCGGGCCGGCGAAGTAGGGGACCCGTAGCGATTTCTCCTGCTCGACGGTGATGCCTGCGAGCAGTTCGAGGTGGGCGGCGTCCGCTCGCTGCCACTGCAGCCGTTGCTCGGCAGGGCCCAGGTCGTTCCAGCGGTCCCAGATCGGGGTGAGTTCGTCTCGTTGCGGGCCGCGGTGGTCACCGGCCAGCCCGCGGCGTACCAGGTCGGTGCAGATCTCGGCGGCACTGCCGAGATGCGAGAGAACCTGCGCGACAGTCCAGTCCCCATCACGAGACGCCAGCGAAAGATCTTCCGTGCTCAGCCCGTCGACCAGGTGTCGTAGATCGTTAGAGGCGGTCTGGAGGGCGTGTAGCCAGTCTCGTGAGGGGCGCGTCGTGTGGTCGAATTGGGGCATTGTTCTCCTCGGTCGGTGATGGCGGGTGCAGAACTCGGGTAGGCCTGATACGTCAGACCTGGTACGGCATGTCGGCGGCGGTGAGGCCCTCGAGTGCCATACCGAACGGCACGTCCTGCACGATTCGCTTGCGGAGGTTCCGGTTCAGGGTCTGCTTCTGCAGGGTTCGATAGAGTGCCGGCTTGGCGGCAAGGCCGCGCGCAATCTCGAGGCCCCGTGTGAGCGCCTTGTCGTGGGCCAGCACCTCACTGACGACGCCCCACTGCAGTGCGGTCTTCGCGTCGATCGACTCGCCGGTCCACAGCAGCCACTTGGCGCGAGCGGTCCCGACGATCTCCTCCCACACCACCTGCACGCCATCGCCGCCGGTGATGCCGAAGGCCGGGTGGGGCGAGTCGCCGTAGGTGGCCTGTTCGGAAGCGATGTGGATATCGGTCAGCAGCAGGTACTCGGAGTGGATGGTCGCCGGGCCATTGGCGACACCGATCACCGGCAGTGGAAGCTCGACCAGGCGCTGGAGAACCTTCGCACCCTCGACGCGGGTCTTCTCCCAAGCGGCCGGTTTGAAGATCTCCCCGAGGCTCGGGCCGTCGATGTCTTTCACGAAGTGGTCGCCGGTGCCGGTCAGCACCATCGCCCTGTTGTCGCCGTCCAGCGCGATCTGCTCGAGCAGCGCCGGAAAGTCTTCGTGGGTTCGGCCGGTGAAGGTCAGTGCCTCGCCGCCTGTGTGGAGGCGCACGAGCAGCACGCCATCCTCGTCGCGAGTGATGGCGAAGTTGTCGTACTCGGTGAAGTAAGCCGGGGTGGTCATGGAGCGCCTTTCGTCTCTAACTGAACAGGTCTGTTCGCATAGCTGAGTGAACAGGTCGGTTCAGATATTGTCAAGCGCTAACTGAACAGATCTGTTCAGGGCGGGTAGGCTTGCGCTATGACCACCGTCAAGACTCGCCGCCGGCCGGGACTCGAGCGCGTCCTCGCGACCGCCGATCGGCTCTTCTACGAGCGCGGGATCCATGCAACGGGAGTCGATCTGATCGCCGACGAGGCCGGTGTCTCGAAGACCACCATGTACACCTACTTCCGAACCAAGGACGACCTGGTCGCGGCATACCTACAGGGCCGCAGCGACCGCTGGCAGCGGCACGTCGCCGAGCAGCTCGCAGTGCGCGGGGGAAGCTCGACCGACAAGGCTCTGTCGGTCTTCGATCTACTCGGCGAATGGTTCGGGACGGACGATTTTCGAGGCTGTCCGTTCATCAACGCCGAGGCGGAGTCGGCACCGGATGCGCCGGGGCATCAAGTGAATCTGGGGCATCGCGGATGGGTGCGGGATCTGTTCGCAGAACTTCTGCGGCCACTCGGTGTCACAAGCTCGGACGAAATGCTGATCCTCCAGCTGACGACCCTGTACGACGGCGCTATGGCCAGTGCCTACGCCGAACCCGGGCCGTCCTGGGCGCATGCTGCGCGGGAAGCAGCCCGCGGCCTCATCGATCGCTTCGAAACCGAGCAACCGCCAGTTCGGTGAGTCGAGATCTCGGTCGCGCCGGCGAGGGACATCGGACCCGCGGGCACACTGGATGAAGTGTTCGCCTCCCTCGCCCCCGCGCGCCGTCGTCTCGTATTCGTCGTACTCGCTCTCGTCCTGGTCGGAATTCTCGCGGCCGTGGCGGCCTTCGTCGCATCACGCCCCACGAGCGACCCCGTCGCGAGCGTCGACCAGTCCGCTCCCGGCCCGGTGCTGCTGGTCCCCGGGTTCGGCGGGTCCACCGATGCATTGGATGTGCTTGCGGCGGAACTACGAGAGAACGGCCGCGACGCGACCGTCGTGGCCCTGCCCGACGGCGGCGTCGGCGACCTGACCGTGCAGGCGCAGACCCTGCGCGACGCCGTCGACGCAGCCCTTACTCGCACGGAAGCGACGTCGGTCGACGTCGTCGGATATTCCGCCGGTGGGGTGGTGGCCCGGATCTGGGCCACCGATATGGGCGGCGTCGAGCAGGCTCGACGCATCGTGACCCTCGGCTCCCCACATCACGGCACCCAGGTGGCCGCTCTGGCGTCCCAGGTCCTGCCCGACCAATGCCCGACGGCCTGTCAGCAGCTCGTCCCCGACAGTTCCGTGCTCACCGCCCTGAACTCCGGCGACGAGACGCCGGAGGGGCCGCAGTGGGTGTCGGTGTGGACCGAACTGGATCAGGTGGTGACCCCGCCGTCCTCGGCCCGACTCGACGGAGCGATCGACATCCCCGTGCAGAGCGTGTGTGCGGACTCCACCGTCGATCACGGGAACCTGCCCCGCGATCCTCTCGTCGGCGCAATCGTGTCCGCCCAGTTGGACGGCGATTCCACCACCCAGCTCGGCGCAGCCGATTGCAGCCGTCTCAGCTCGTGATGTCCTTGGTCGTGAAGTTCGCCCACGCCGCACCCAGAAGCACGACGACGTAGACGCCCTGCAACCCGACGCCGCGCACCAGGTCCCGCGTGGGCACCGGGTCGCGGAAGAGGTCTACGAAAGCCAACCAGTATCGCGTCGGGAGGTACGGCGCGATGGCATCGGCGGCGTCCAGCGTCAGCAGCAGCGAACTGGCGATGAGGAACGCCAGTGCGCCGAGCGTCGCGGCGAGCGGGGAGTCGGTCAGGGTCGAGAGGAACAGGCCCATGGCCGCCACTCCGAGCATCGAGAGCGTCACATAGAGCACGGCGATGACGGTCCGCACGGCGACCTGTTGATCGGTCAGCACCGTGCCGGACACGCTGGCGACGCCACCAACGGTCGAGACGTCGAACAGCGTCGTGCCGACGAAGTACGCGACAGCAGCCACGATGACCACCGCCAGCAGCACGAAGGCGGCCACCGAGATCAGCTTCGCCACCAGTAGCTTGGTGCGTCCCACCGGGCGCGCGAGCAGGTAGCGCAGGGTGCCGGCCTGGGCCTCCCCGGCAACGGCATCGCCTGCGATGACCGATACAGCGACAGGAAGAAACAACGGAAGCACGATGGCGAGCGCGGCGAGCGGGAAGAGCTGACCGTTGGTGAGCACCGCCGACAGGAAGGCGGGGCCTTCGCCGGGCCGCGGACCGACGTCGGTGAGGGCCAACAGACCCGCGACGACGGTGGGCAGCAGATTGAGCAGGAGAATGACGACCCACGTGCGGGGTCGGCTCAGCATTGCGCGCAGCTCGACGCCGATCATGCGGTCACCTCCATCTCGGTGGAGCGGACGGGACCGTCGACGCGGTCGGCACTGGCACCGGTGACGGCCAACACGGACTGCTCCAGACTCATCTGCTGCGGGGTCAGCTCGCTCACCCGGACGCCGCCTTCGACGAGCAGCCGATTGAGCAGGGCAGAGTCCGGGTGTTCGATCACGAGCTGCTGCCCTTCACGGTGGAACACGGTCGCGTTCTGGATTCCGGAGAGCACGGTGACGGCCTCGGCCGGGTCCGGGGTGGTCACGAGCACCCGACCGGTCGGCTGCTGGAACGCGGCGAGCTGATCCTGCAGAACGAGGCGACCTCGATCGAGAACTCCCACGCGGTCGCACAACTGCTCCACCTCGGCCAGCAGGTGGCTCGAGAGGAACACGGTGGTGCCCTTCGCATGCAGGCCCAGGAGCAACTCCCGAATCTCGAGGATTCCCTGTGGGTCGAGACCGTTGGTCGGCTCGTCGAGGATCAGCAGCTCGGGGGTGCGCATCAGTGCCGCAGCCAATCCGAGACGCTGCCGCATTCCGAGCGAGTACTGCTTGACCGGCCTCCGTCCCACCCCGCCGAGTCCCACCTGTTCGAGGGCCTCGCCGACGCGGGCGGTCCTGGTGCGCCGGGAACCTCCCGGCCCGGCTGCGTCGAGCAAGGTGAGATTCCGTCGTCCGGAGAGGTTGGGGTAGGCGGCGGGGTTCTCGATCAGCGCCCCCACCCGCGGCAGCACGCTCCTGCGTCGCCGCGGCATCTCCTCGCCGAGCACCTGCATCTGCCCGGAGGTCGCCAGGACGAGCCCGAGCAGCATCCGCACGGTCGTCGTCTTACCGGATCCGTTCGCACCCACGAAGCCGTAGATGTCGCCGGCGCGCACGTCGAGGTCGACGCCGTCGACTGCCCGCACCGATCCGTAACTCTTGGTCAGGCCGGTCGTGCGGATCATGTGGCTGCTCCTTCGAGCTGCTGGGCGGCGGTGGCCAGGGTTTGCGCGGTGACGGTGCCGGAGAGCAGGTAGCGACGCCGGTCGGCGCTGGGCTCGGTGATCAGGACGTTGAGGGGGCCGATCGTCAGTGCGACGCTGCTACCGGTGACGACCGCCCCCGGCGCGGCCCGCAGCTGATCGACGAGCCCCCGTGCGGCGCGACGCGGCAGCGGAGCAGCGATCAATTCCGTCACGCCGCGGCCGTAGATTCCCACCGCACCCTGGACTCCGCGGTCCCTCAGATCGAGTCCCGACAGCGTCGAAGGGAGACCGGCAGAGTCGATCCCGTCGGCGAACGAGGCGATGTCGAGACCGTCCTGCTGCTGCACATCGGTACCCGGCGGCGGAACGAAGCGGACGGTGTCGGCGTCCGGGGTCGCGGAGGAGAAGTCGAGGAACGCGGTGCTGACGATGGGGCGAGTGACCCCGTCGCCCAGCACGTCTACCTGCAGTGGAAGCCCGCTGTCGGGGTCGGCCCACACGTCGACCTCGGTGATCGTGCTCTGCGATTCGCTGGGGATCAGTCGCAGGCCGGGGGCGTCGCGGCCGGCAATCCGACGGGCGGGCAGCCGGGTGACCTCATCGGCGGTCGTCTCGCTGAGCAACCGCTGCCCGAGCTCCGGGGGTAGCAGGTCGGCTTGGCGAGGCAGGCGCAGACTCGGCTCGGGGACGGGGGTCACCACGGCCGTGTTCTGTTCGTAGTCCCAGCTCCACAGCCGAGCCGGGCTCCGGTAGAGACCGCGCTCACCGGCGAGGCGCACGGTGTCGACGCGCCAGCTGTCCGGGGCGCGATACCAAGCGCGCAGAGTCGTGGTGTCGCCCAACAGATCCGGAAGTCCGCCGAGACCGTCGGTGACGGGGAGGGTGACACCGCCGACGGCCTGGGCGTAGCCCGAGTACGGGGTCGCGGTCGAGGACTGGACGCGGGAGAGCAGTTCGGCCGCACTGATGTCCGACGCGTCGACGGGCCAGCGCTCGATCACCGCGGGCGTGGTGACGAGCACGGCGATGCCGAGCACCACCGCCAGCCACCGCCACTTCTTGTGCACCTCATCGACCGTACGGACGTACCCGTTGTGCTGCATGTGGGTAGTACAAAGCCCGCGTCAGTCGACGAGCACGAAATTCGCGAGACCGTAACTCACACCGTTGATCTGGAGCTCGATCGAGTGCGGGCCGGGGTAGTACTTCCGTGTGGTCAACGCTCGAAAGGAGTGTTGCCGCGCAACGTCGACGCCCTCACCGGGCGCGATCGTTTTCGTCGTCAGCTTGAACGTCTTACCCGTCACTCCACCGTTGGCCTTGGTGTGGTGGACGATGTAGTCGATCGCGACCTTGGCCGGTTCGGTGCCGACATTGTGGATCGACGCATCGAAGCGCACGCTCTCGCCGATCCGTAGCTCCGCGACATCGAGGGTGGGGCCTGTCACCTCCAAGTCGGCGGGCGCGAACCCCAGCAGGGCGAGTGCGTCGGTGTCACCGTTCTTGATCACCGTCCGAAGTGCGTGTCGTACGAGCCGGTCGGTGTGCGCGTCCGGGTCGTCGAGCCACCGCGCCGCGGTCCGAACGACCAAGTCCGGGACGTCCCGGCTGAAGTCGTTGAGGTGGTTGGCGACCGACCGCCGAACGTAGTCACTGTCGTCCCGGTAGAGCTCGTCGAGGATCGCTACCGTGACGCCGGGCCGCGCGAGAATCTCGGGGACACGCACCGACCACGGCAGATACGGGCGTGTGCCCTCCGATGCCAGACGCCGCACGTGCTCGTCCGGTGATCGAGTCCATTCCGCCGCGATGGCGAGAGCCCGATCCAGATCGGCTCGTAGGAACGTGCGGACGGCGAACTCGGAGCTGAGCCTGCCGGTGAGTTCGGCCAGCAGCGACATTCCGTCGTCGAACGCGGCCGAGGTCTGCTCCTCGACGGCCTTCGTCGCCACGGCGCTCGTGACCGGCCAGATCGACCAGCCCTGGAAATCCGGATCCTCGGCGGCCCGTCGGATGGTCCGAGCGAACTCTGCGTAATCGCCGGGCAATCCCACGAGAAGCGCGTCGCGCAGTAGATCGGCGCGCGCCCGCAGCGCGAGCGGTCCCAACTGATCGACCGATCCCGTCAGCAGCGACAGATCAGCACTCGGTGCGGCGTTGCGAATGGTCCGAAGCAGCGTGCGAGCCGCGTCCGGGCCGATGAGTTCGTCGGCGAAGGGCATGAGAGCTTCTTACCCGAGATCCATGAGCCGCGGAATCACCGGAGCCGAGTCGGGCAGCGTCCGAGCTGCAGTTGGCGGGAAGGATCGACAGTCCCCGTACGTTGAGAAGAGGTAATGGACAACGATCTCTGTGCCCCCACTCGACTGTGGACGCCCTCGCGTGTCCTGGTCACCCGGTCTGCGTCCGAGCTTCCCCATACCGCGGAGATCATCCGTCGATGCGAAGCAGCCGGAGTGACCGAGATCGATGTGTTGCAGGGGGACCGTCTGACCGGCCTGCGCGGTGAGTCCGAGCGGGAGACCTATGCGCGTGCCAAGACGACGATGGCGGTGGTGGTGGCACCACCGAGTGTGCTGAAGCCACAACCGATTCCGCCGAGTGCAGATTGGCGTATCGATCTGGCGAAGGGGTGCCCGGCGCACTGTCAGTACTGCTATCTGGCGGGCTCGTTGTCCGGGCCTCCGATCACCAGGGTGTTCGCCAACATCGACGACGTCCTGGCCGGTTTCGGCACCCATGCCGGCCGTGGCACCATCACCTCCGGGACCGAGGAGCGTGGACACGAGGGCACCACCTTCGAACTGTCCTGCTACACCGATCCTCTGGGGATCGAGCACGTGACGGGATCACTCGCCGAGGCCGTACGCAGGGTGGGTGCAGGAACCTACGGCGACGACGTGTCGCTGCGTTTCACCACAAAGTTCGACGACGTCACCGAGTTGGTGACGCTCGATCACGGGCGACGAACCCGAGTTCGACTGTCGGTCAACGCCGATGACATCGCCCACCGATTCGAGGGTGGAACCGCGAGGATGCCCGCTCGAATCGAGGCGCTGAGACGGTTGGCTCTCGCCGGATATCGAGTGGGGCTGACGATCGCTCCGATCATGCCGATACCGCAGTGGCGCGAACAATACGGTCGACTGCTCTCGAACGTCGCCGACGCGGTGCACGATGTCCCTCATCTCGACCTGACTGCCGAGATCATCACCCATCGATTCACGCCGTCCAGCAAGGACGTGCTGTTGAGTTGGTACCCGGGGACCAAGCTCGAGATGGACGAAAGTGCCCGCACAGCAAACAGAAACAAGTTCGGCGGCGTGAAGTACGTCTACCCCAAGGACACGATGACCGAGATGCGCACATGGTTCGTCGAAGAACTGGGGTCCGTGCTCCCCGACGCGCAGCTTCTCTATTGGACGTGACGAAGCCCGGCCTCCACCGGTGTGCGGTGGAGGCCGGGCTGCGAAAGAGGATGATTCACTTCATCTTTCCGAACGTGGCGTCGATGTCGGCCATCTCCATCTCGGCGGTCTGCCGAATCAGCTCTATGAGGTCGGTGTCCAGTCCCGGGGCGAACTCCTCCAGCCGCTCCGGTGAGATTTCCATCGGAACGCCTTCGGGTGCCTGGTCGCGCACGATCCGGTACGAAATGGTCGATCGCGCAGCCTTGTTGGCGGTCATCTCGTACATGCGGCACTTCTGCAGGCGACCGGTCGACTCGAGCATGAGGTTGTACATCAGGTCGAGGACCAGGTTGCCGGAGTTGTAGACGTAGCTACCGCTCCACGGGTTGCCGACGGAATCGACCGGCAGTGCCCCCTCTGCCTGCACTCGAACCCTGGGCCCCCTCTGCATGGCCGTCGTGCAGGCGATCTAAACCTTGCCCAGCGCCCGGTGACAAATCGGGCTCGTCGAGGTCAGTACCCACGACCCCATCGGATTTCAGGAGTGACATGGCAATTCTGACGTACAACATGCACGTTTCTCTCGACGGCTTCATCGAGAATTCCGCAGGCAGTCTCGACTTCTCCGTGCCCGACGAGGAGTCCCATCGATTCTCGAACCGGCAGACGGAGGCCACTACTGCCTTTCTGTTCGGGCGTCGACTGTACGAGGCCATGGAGGACTACTGGACGGACCCGCTACGAGCGGAGGGTGACGAGGTCGAGGCGGAGTTCGCGCGACTGTATGTGGACACCCCGCGGATCGTCTTCTCCGACACTCTCGATTCGGTGGCCGACGGGTGCCGGTTGGTGCGCAGTGCCGACGCTGTCGCCGAGGTCAAGCGGCTGAAACGCGAGACCGAGGGGACATTGGCCGTGGGCGGTGCCGCATTGGCGGAGTCGCTGGTCGACGAGATCGATCAGTTCGAGGTCATCCTTCTGCCGACCATCCTGGGCGGTGGCAAACCGTACTTTCCGGTCGGTCACCATCTCGACCTGACACTCGCGGAGCAGAAGGTGTTCGCCGAGTCGGGGTGGCTGTACCTGCGTTACAGCGTGTCTCGCTGACATCTCGCAGGTACGGGCCGGATTGAGATACCCTCGCGGCACGACACCGGCGGGTGGTTCGTCCGCTTTGTCGGTCCGGCCCACACCCAGCAGTTCAGACCCCGCGGAGGTCATCGATGCCGCACATGCCGCACTCCCACTCCGACGCGGACCCGGACGCGACCGACAGAGAGTCCGTCGTATGAGCGGTTGGCTCTGGGTCGTGATCCTGAACGCGATCACTGCGTCGGCGTATCTCGGGATCGTGCTGTTCATCGTTCGTGGGCTGCGTCGCACCGCCCAGCTTCGGAAGAATCGATTGGCGCTGGCAACCGCCGCCATCTTTACCACCTGCGCGGCTCACCATGTGTTGCATGCGGTTCACCTGCTCGCGGGGGCCGGGCACAGCGAACATGCAGGCGGCGGAACGATCGCGATCATGCGGGAGTCCATGGGCGGCGATCTGGATGTCGCAGTGACCTTGTCGACCGCGTTGGCGGGTGTTGTGTATCTCGGAATGCGCCGCTCCTACGGGCCACTGCTTCGCTCGCCGGCGATGTTCGACGATGCCAGTGAGGCTCGGTACCGTCAGCTCGCCGCGAATCTGCCCCACACGACGGTGTTCATCGTCGACCGTGACCTTCGATTCGTCCTGGTCGAAGGTGCCGATCTGGTCGCGGAGGGCTACGACCCGCACCGGATGGAAGGGAAGTTGCTCGAGGACACGGTGCCACCGGAGGTCTTCGCGCACGTCGCGCCGTACTACCGGGCAGCTGTCGCAGGGGAGGAATCCTCGTTCGATTCCGTCAGCGCCGGGACCGGAAGAGTCTTCCAGGTTCGAGCCCGGCCGCTGCGCGACGAGGCCGATGCCATCGTCGGTGCCATGGTGCTGTCGGAGGACGTGACGGCCGAGCGTGAGGCGCGGGCGGAGCTGGATCGTGCGCGAGCATTCCGGGACGCCGTGTTGACCGCGTCGCCGGATATCGCGACGGTCGTCGACGTCGACACGGGGCACCTGACGTGGGCGTCGCGCAGCCTCCGCTCGTTGATCGGTACCGCGACCGCCGGTGATCCGGAGGGGCGGCCCGGCGGAGATTCGACAGTCGACGGTGCCGAGGATTCGTCCGACATCGAGGTGCTTGTGGAGGACCTCGACATCGTTGCGGCGGCCGACCGGGCCGCTGCATCGTTGGCAGACGGGGAAAGCCTCACGACTCAGTACCGAGTGCGTGGCCTCGGCGGTGAGACCCGGTGGTTGTCGCGTCGAACCACGCCCTTTCGCCGGGGGCCGTCGGGTGAGGTGCTGCAGGTGCTTTCGGTCCTCCGAGAGGTGACCGACGTCGTCGAGGCCGAGCGTGCTCTCGAACGTGCGGCGCTGCAGGATCCGTTGACGGGACTGCCCAATCGCATGCTGCTGTTGGACCGGATCGGCTCTGCGATCGATCGGGGCGCGCGCACCGGTATCGCGGCGGTGGTGCTGTTCTGCGACCTGGACGGTTTCAAGAGCGTGAACGACAGCGGCGGACATGCTGCGGGCGACGCGGTGCTGGTCGAGGTGGCACGGCGTCTGCGCGCGATACTGCGAAGCGACGACTTCATCGCCAGGGTGGGCGGTGACGAATTCGTCCTGGTCCTCGACGCCCAGATGGACGACCCGGCCTCGGACGCGGACGGACTCGCAGGCAGCGTGGCCGCACGGATCAAGGCCGCGCTGGCCTCGGCCATCGAGTTCGAGGGGCGGCAGTACGAGGTGTCGGCGAGCATCGGAATGGTGCTGGCCCGCAGGGGTGCCACAGCTCAGGATGTGCTTCGGGACGCGGATTCCGCGATGTACCGGGCCAAGCAGAGCGGCAAGGATCGGATCGAACTGTTCGACGATTCGGAGGAAAAGGTCGCGTCCGCCGAACAGGCGATCGCGGGCACAGCACAATGAACGCATGACTCCAGCAGACCCCGGCAACTGGTGGACACTGCCCTCTCACCGATCGTGGCTCGACACCGAGTCGTCTCGACTTCTGGATTTCGGAACCACACTCGACCACCCCGCCGGTGGCGCGGCGTGGCTGGACGATCGCGGTAACCCCGACCTCGACCATCCGGCGCATACGTACATCACCGCTCGGATGGCGCATGTGCACTTTCTCGGGTCCGTGCAGGGCCGACCGGGTTCCCGCAGGAGAGCCGATCGCGTCTTCGACGGACTGTCGACCACGTTGCGGGACAACACGAACCGCGGCTGGTTCGAGTCCAGTGCCGACGCGACCTCGCCCGATGCAGTGAAATCGGCGTACACGCATGCCTTCGTGGTGCTCGCCGCGTCGGCTGCCACCGCGGTGGGACATCCACGTGGCCGGGAACTTCTCGACGAGGCACTCGATACCGTCGACTCTCGGTTCTGGGACGAACGGTACGGAATGTGTTCGGACACCTGGACTGTCGACTGGTCCGAGCTCGATCCGTATCGCGGCATCAACGCCAACATGCACATGGTCGAGGCGCTGCTGGCCGCCGCCGACGCCGGTGCGCCCGAGCTCTGGCGCGAACGTGCACTGCGTATCTGCGACAACGTATGTCGATGGTCCGCGGCCAACGAGTGGCGCGTCCCGGAGCACTTCACTGCAGAGTGGATCCCGCAGCTCGAGTACAACCGCGACGACGTAGCGAACCAGTTCAAGCCCTACGGTGCCACCGTCGGCCACGGCTTCGAGTGGGCGCGACTCCTCGTGCAGGCAAGTCTCGTTGCGGGCGGGCGGGACTACGTCGATGCGGCCCAGTCCCTGTACGACCGGGCTGCCGTCGACGGCTGGCAGCCCGGGCCCACCCCCGGGTTCGTCTACACCACGGACTGGACAGGGCAGCCGGTTGTCACGGGTCGACTGCACTGGGTGTTGTGCGAGGCGATCGGAGCTGCCGCGACTCTCGGACGCGTTACGGGAGAAGAACGGTACGGCAGCGACTATCGAACGTGGTGGGACGTTGCGGCCGACTACTTCGTCGACCGCGTCGACGGCTCCTGGCATCACGAACTGGACTCCCACAACGTTCCCGCGGCAACGGTGTGGAGCGGCAAACCCGATCTCTACCACGCCGTCCAAGCGACGTGGATCAGCCGATATGCTCCGAACACGAGCATGTTGGCTGCGCTGCAGCCCGATTCGGACTGACGAGTGCCACAGGCAGCGCAGACGCACAGATGTCAGTGCCCCTCCGCCACCAATCGATTGCTCACCGACCCGAGGTTGTCGATTTCCACACTCACGTGATCGCCCGGCTTCAGTAACAGCTGAGGCTTGCGGCGGTAGCCCACTCCGCCGGGCGTGCCGGTGAGAATGACATCACCGGGCTCGAGGGTGGTGAACGTGGAGATTGTTGCGATCAGATTCGGCACCGTGAACAGCAATTGCGACAGATTCGACTCCTGTACCTTCTCGCCGTTGACGATCGTGCGGATGCCGCAAGTCGCGAGGTCGACCTCGTCGGGGCAGACGGCATACGGGCCGAGGGGAGTGCTTGCGTCCCAAGCCTTTCCCTGCATCCACTGATGCGTCTTGTACTGGAAATCACGCATCGTGATGTCGTTGGCGACGGCGTAACCCAGAACGTGATCGAGTGCGTTCTCCTCGGTGATGCGCCTGCCCGCGCGTCCGATGATCACCGCCATCTCGCCCTCGTAGTCCACCTCGGAACTCTCCGGTGGGACGGCGATGTCGTCGTAGGCCCCGATCAGGCTGGAGGCGAACTTGGGAAACATCACCGGGTACGTGGGGAACTCGCGTCCTGTTTCGGCAATGTGGTCGCGGTAGTTCAGTCCGACGCAGATCACTCGGGCGGGGTCGGTGACAGCCGGGAGGACGCGCACGTCGCCGATCGGTAGACGCTCCCCGGTCAGGCGATCTGCCCCGGCAAGTGCCTCGAGCGAACTGGTTCGCCCGAGTGCGTCGATTCCCTGCAGCGGGATCAGCGAATCCCCGTCGACCTCGCCGACTCCGCGAATACCGTTGTGCTCGTAGCTGATGTAAGCCATAGCTCAGATCTCGCTTTCGCTCGTCTTGCGCCAGCTCGCCAGCTGTCCGCCCCACAGATTCACCGACGCGGGTACCGGACGCCACTGCCGCGTCACGTACGTAGCTCGGTCGTCGTGAAACTTCTCCATCTCGGCCGAGAGCTCGATGTGGTTGCCCGCCGGATCGTCGAAGAAGACGAACAGATTGTTGCCGGGGCCATGGCGTCCCGGGCCCCAGACGACGTCGACACCGATCTCGGTGAGGCGATCGCACCAGGACTTGAAGTCCTCCCACTCGGCGAGGTCGTAGGAGTAATGGTCGAGATCGCCGGGCACACCGTTCTCGACGACGGCCAGAGTGTGGTGATCGCGGTCGCTGCGCAGCCACGCGAACTTGCCGTCCTCGAGCTGATCGGAGATGCGGAATCCGACGGTGTCGACGAAGAACGAGACCATCTGCGCCACGTTGTCGGTGCCGAGAGTGGTGTGCTGGAACTTGATCGGGCGTCGTCCCGGATCGGCAGCGTTCTCACCCTGGCGCGCGACCGGTCCGTGGAAATGCACCGTGGTGCCGTCGGGGTCGGTCACCGAGATGCCCGACGGTGCGCCGACGGCATGGTCGAGGACGGACGGATCCAGATCCGTGACGTCGTGGCCGGCGTCCTTCAATCGTGCGGTGATCCCGGCGATACCGTCGGCATCACGAACCTCGAAGCCGTAGTGAGACAGTGCCTTAGGACCCTCGGTGAGGTCCAGAACGTGGTGTCCGAGGCCCCAGCCGAGGCGCAGGCCGCCGCCTGCGAGCTCCTCCTGCACGGTCAGGCCGACGGTGCGGCCGTAGAAGTCGGCGGTGGCGGCGACGCAGGGAACGGTGAATCCGAGGTGCGAGACGGCGGTCCGGCGCAGTGTGCCCACGGCTCTACCTTCCTGCAGTCTGTTCCGGGTGGGAGTGGTCATGTCAGTGATCCGCCTTTCGGGGCGTCGATGGGGTGGGGACGATGGCGTCGGTGTAGACGGTGATACGCACCCGGTCGCCGCGGGTGGGCGGTTCCAAGTGGCCGAGGAACACGCTGTGGTTCAACCACTTCCATCCTGGATCGGCCACCTCGAAGCGCGGGTTGGTGGAGCAGTACCAGTGGTCGATGTCGGCACCACCGCCGGCGAAGATGCGCTCCATGGTGGCATCGTCCTGGGTGCCCCAGCCCTCGTTGGTGACCATGATGGTCACGTCGTCGTCGGTGACGATCGTGTAGCGAGCCCACAGGTGGGTGACGCCGTCGGTGCGCACCAGGTTCCAGTCCGCACCGCCTGGCAGGATCGTCCCGGATCCGGCCGGTCCCTGGAATCGGCCGCCGGTGATCGGGATGACCCGACGCATTCCGTGTGGGGTCGACCCGATCACCACCGGGGGAGCCAGCTCGACGTCGAGGGTGAAGACGTGATGGAGAGTGGGCGTGGACATGTCACTCACCGGCGGGCAGCAGTCGCCCGGCCGTAGGTGATGCTGCCGCGTCGATCGGGGCAGCATCGAGTCCCCTGGGGGCTCCGCCGGGAATGACGAGGGCGATGAGCGCAGCCAGGACGGTGGCTCCGGCACAGACGTAGATGCCGATGTCGAGGCCGGTCTCGAGAGCCGTCCTGGCAAGTGGTGCAACCAGATCCGAGATCGGACCGAGGTCGGCGTTGGCCACCGCCAACGGCCCGCCCTGCTCTGCGACGCCGGATGCCACGCCCACCGCCTCGGGAGGGAGAGAACCGTCGGACAGGGTGGAGGTCAGGGTGGCTCCGGCAACTCCGAACGCCACGGCGCTGACGATCGCGGGCCCGAGGCTCTGCCCGGTCTCGCGAACGAGACTGGTTACCGCGCTGGCCATTCCGGCGTAATCGATGGCGACGGCTCCGACGGCGACGGCCGTCAGTGCGGTGAACATGGTGATGAAGCCGGTTCCGAGCAACAGGATCGGGCCGGTCATCGCGAGCAGCGAGGTGGAGTCGCCGGGTAGCTGAGCCATCCATATCTGACCGACGGCCAATGCCGACAGTCCGGTGACCAACAGGGTGCGGGCCGCGACGCGCATCAACAGGCGCGGGAGCAGTGGCGTGAGGAGCAGCGGTACGGCTTGGATGAGAGCGAACGGCAGTGCAGCCTGCAGCGGGCTGACGTGCAGGATCGCTTCGAGCTTCACGCTGAGCGCGTAGGCGGTTCCGATGAAGCCGAACATCGCGAGCAAACCGATCAGCGCAGTCGCCGCGAAGGCAGGCGTACGGAACAGCGCGAGATTCAGCATCGGGGTGCGCGCTCGCTGCTCGCTGACGACGAACGCGACGCCTGCGGCGACCGCGAGAACGAAGGCACCCACGATGACGGGGCTCGAATAGCCGTCCACGGAGCCCTGGATCACCGCATACAGCAGGGCGAGCAAGGCGACGGCGATGGTGATCTGGCCCGGCCAGTCGAGTCCGCGTCCGGCGGGATGACGTGAGTCGACGATCACCGCGGCGCTGACCACGGCGGTGACGAGACCCAGAACGGCGGGAATGGCGAACGACCAGCCCCAGCTGAAGTGTTCGGCCGCGAAGCCGCTGATCAGCGGAGCGATCATGGCACCGAACGCCAGGCTGACTGCCCAGAGAGACAGAGCGCGGGCTCGCTCCTGACGATCGGGGGTTGCCGAGACCAGCATGGCCAGTGACGTGGGAAAGATTGCGGCGGCACCGAGTCCGGCGATGGCCTGCCCGGCGATCAGTTGTGTCAGGGTTCCCGACGTTCCGGCGACGACGTCGCCGACGAAGACGAGCACGCCGCCCCAGACGAGCAGCCTCTTGCGGCCGAACATGTCGCCCAGTACGCCGAAATTCAGCTCGAGTATGGCGGTGGGGAGGATGAACGCGGCCGGGATCCAGGCCAGCGCCGCTGCGCTCGCTCCGAGGTCGCGTTGGATTACGCCGAGAATGGGCGCTGCGAGTGAGACGCCCATCTGGGCGACGCCGATCGCGAGGCAACAGGCGATGAGCGTGCCGCGATCCAGTTTCTGGTGGGTGGGGTTCATGGGTTCCTCATCCTGAGGGAATGTCCTGTAAAGCAGGACCACTGTTGTCTAATACGGGACAGTGTTCATGGCCTGGATCACAGCTGTCAAGGGCGAAGATCCGTTTGATGACACTGCAGTCCTGACAATCAGAACTAGGATGGAGACATGGCTCCTGAGACGAGTGGATACCGAGAACGCAACAGCACGGCCGACCGCGCGCTGATCATCCTGGGAATGTTCACCGAGGATCGCCTGCAGATCAGCGCCAACGATGTCGCCGAGGCCCTGGGCAGCGCGCGCTCCACGGCGTACCGATATCTGCAGACGTTGGTCGGCGCATCGTTTCTCGAGGAAGCTCCCAATGGCGGCTTTCGGTTGGGTGTCGCAGTACTCGAACTTGCTCGATTGGCCAGGCGCGGTTACGGATTGACGACGATCGCCCAACCCGTGATGCGTGAATTGGCCGACGAGGTAGGGGAAACCGTGTTGCTCACCAGGCTCGTCGACGACACGGCTGTGTGCATCGAGCGGTGCGAGGGGGCCAAGCAGCTGGTGCGCCTGAGCTACGAGCGTGGGAGTCGGCTGCCCATCAATGCAGGTGCGTCGGCGTTGACGCTCCTGGCCTGGCTGCCGGAGAAGGAGATCCGCTCGATCCTGGGTCGGCATGTGCTGCAACGCTTCACCGATCGGACGTTGACCGACGTCGATCGCCTCGTCGACCGCCTCGAGCGCATCCGCACCACCGGCTACGGCGTCACCGTCGCGGAGGTGGACCCGGATGCGATGGGCATCGCCGCACCCATCTTCGACGAGTCCGGTTCGGTGGCAGCGGCATTGAGCATCGTCGCGATCAGACGTCGTGTTCCGGAGGATCGGACCGACGTGCTCGTCACCGCAGTGCGGGCCGCGGCGGAGACTCTGTCGACGAGGCTCGCCGTCGTCAGCTCGTAACGTGTCCTATTTTATGGGACACCATTCCTATTTAACGTGATGCGCGCTACCTTGGTGGTGTGGACACGAGATTCGACACCCTCTACGACGTAGCGATCTGCGGTGCCGGTCCGGTCGGGATGACCGCGGGCCTGCTGCTCGCTGCACGAGGGCTTCGCGTCATCGTTCTCGAGCGTCGTTCGACGACGAGCGACGAACCCAAAGCGATCAGCATCGACGACGAGGCACTGCGCACCTATCAGCAGGCCGGCGTCATCGACCGAATTCTGCCGATCGTCGTGCCGGGCACCGGAACTCGCTACTACGGCCTCGACGACGAACCGCTCTTCCACGGTGGCGCGGAGAGCGCCTACCGACTGGGCTACCCGTTCAAGAACCCGTTCGCGCAACCGGATCTCGAACGCGTGCTGGCAGCGGCTCTGCATACGGCACACCATGTCACCGTACGGTTCGACACCGAGGTCACCTCGATCGTGCAGGACGCGGACGCCGTGGCCATCGAAGCGGGTGGACGCACGGTGCGCGCCCGCTACCTCCTCGGCAGCGACGGCGGACGATCCACGGTTCGAAACCTGCTGAAGATCGGCATGACCGGACGCAGCCATCCGGAATTGTGGTTGGTGGTGGACACGCTCGGCGACCCTCACATCGAGCGTTACGGAATGCACCATGCCGATCCGAGCAGGCCGCACGTGGTGGTACCCGGACTCGACGGTCGCTGTCGATACGAATTCCGCCTGTTCGACGGCGAGGGCACGGCCACCGACTCGCCACCGTTCGAGCTCATCGAAAGACTCGTCTCGCGCTACCGCCCGATCACACCCGCTCAGGTCGAACGAGCCGTCAACTATCGCTTCCACGGTCTCGTGGCCGACCGATGGCAGCTCGGGCGCTGCTTCCTGCTCGGCGACGCCGCACACATGATGCCCCCGTTCGCCGGTCAGGGTCTGAACTCCGGCATTCGTGATGCCGCGAACCTTGCGTGGAAGTTGGCCGGGGTGCTCGACGGCTGTCTGCACGAAAGCGTCTTGGCCACATACCGATCCGAGCGTGGCCCGCACGCCGCCGCGGTGGTTCGCGCGTCCGAGCGGTTGGGCCGGGTGGTGATGACGACCAATGCTCGTGTCGCGGCCAGGCGCGACGAGTTGGTCCGAGCCGCATTGGCCACCGAGAACGGGCGACGCTGGTTCGAGACCATGGCCTACCGCCCGTCGTACCGATTCTCCGACGGACTCGTACTCCCCGGCGACGACACCGGGAGTGCGATCGGGCAACCCCTGGCCTTCGACTCGGCGACCCGAACCATCCGCCCGCTCGACGAGATTCTCGGAACCGGTTGGGCGCTGATGGGAATCGACGTGCACGACGCGGGGGACTGGTCCCGTGCCCGCGGTATCGCGCGCGGCCTGCACGCCGTCGAGGCCGCAGTGCCCACCGATCGCACGGCACCGAGAATCGACGACGTCAACGTACTGCTCGACGTCGACGGTCGATTGGACGACGAGATGCGCACGTACACCGGCAGATTCGTTCTCGTCCGGCCCGACCGATTCGTCGCGGCCGCGTGGCTTCCGCACGAGGGTGACGACGTTCGAGCCGCGGTGGCGTCGTGGACCGGATCTTCCCCGAGCCCTTCCGAACTGTCCTGTCTCGAGACGAAAGGCGTCAGCTATGCGTGACCTACCCACCCCGCTCCCGACGACACTGGTCCGACGGACCGCGCCTGCGACTGCGCGCCACGAGGCGGATGTCGACTGGAACACGTCCAACAAGTTCCTGAACGGTCCGTTCGCGCCGTGGCACGAGGAGACCGAGGCATTCGACCTCGAGGTCATCGGGAAACTGCCCGACGACCTGGCCGGCGCCCTGTTCCGGGTAGCCGACAACCCCCGCTTCGAGCCGCTCGACACCGACCGCTACCACTGGTGGGAAGGCGACGGCGGAGTCGCCGGCACCTATATCCGCGACGGGAAGGCGTCGTTCCGGATGAAGTGGGTGCACACCGACACCATGAAGATCGAGGTCGAGGCCGGTGAAGCGTTGTACAGCGGTTTCGTCAACGGCTCGGGCAAGGCCAAGCGGGATCTGCCCGTTGGCGCACCGCCGTCCAAGAGCGTCGCCAATACCAACGTCGGCCTGTTCGCCGACCACCTGCTGGTGTACTACGAAGGCGGACTGCCGCATTCGATGGACCCCGAAAGCTTGGACACGCAGGGCACGTACGATTTCGGTGGCGCACTGGACATCCTGTGCACAGCGCACTACAAGATCGAACCGTCGACGGGCAACATGCTCTTCTACTCTGCCATCGGGCCGAATCTGACGTGGTACGAGGCCGATACCAGCGGCACCGTCATCGATACCGTCACTTTCGACATGGGCTGTCCGGCAATGGTGCACGATTACATCGTGAGCGAACACCTCGCGATCTTCCTGATCTCGCCCAACCAGTTCCGCCTCGACCGCATCATGGCGGGGCGGCCAGGGGTGCTCTGGGACGAATCGGCTACACCGAACGGCAGCAGGTTCGCCGTCCTCGACCGTCGAACCCACGAAGTCACGTGGTACGACACCGGCCTTATGCTGGCCCCGACGCACTTCTTCAACGCCCACGAAACTGCCACGGGAATCGTGGTGGACCTGCACGTCATTGCACGACTGGGCAATCCGGCCGACGATTCGGACGAGCCGATCGACTCGCATTCCTGGTTTCCGCCCGCGATGGCCTGGCGGTTCGTGCTCGATACCGCAACCAGGACGACCACCCAGCACATGCACAGCGGGGTGGCGGGCGAGTTCCCGAAGATCAACGACGCGTGGCTGGGCCAGGAGAATCGCTTCGGATACTTCGCCACCACCCGAAGCCTGTCGCCGCTGACCCTGACGGATGGGCTTGCGCGCCATGACTTCTCGACCGGACAGACGATCGTGCTCGAAGGACCGGACGGATTGACCAGCCCCAGTGAACCGGTCTTCGTTCAGCGTCGAGGCGCGAGCATCGAGAACGACGGCTACCTGCTGACCCTGTGGTGGAATCCGGCGTCCGGTCTGTCCGAACTATTGGTGCACGAGGCCGACTCGTTCACCCGCGAACCACTCGCACGCGTCAAGCTCCCCGTCCGAGTGCCGTTCGCATTCCACGGATCCTGGGCCGAGGCCGAGGTGCTCGACGCAGCGATCGCAGCCCAACCTCGACGAACGAAGAACACCGAGTAGGAAAGAGCAGGACTGACATGGCGAACACACTGGCGTGGACGGCAAAGATCTTCGACGGCGGATGGGTGGACGGCGGTGGTGGAACCCTCGACGTGACCGCGCCGTCCGACGGGTCGGTCGTGGCCACCGTCGGTGCCGCCGACGTCGCCGACCTCGATCGAGCAGTCGCGAAAGCTGCACGTGCGCAGAAGGAATGGGCCGCCAAGCCGTACACCGAGCGAGCGTCGGTCATGACGAGGGCCGCGGAGCTTCTCGCGGACGATCCCGAGCGTCTGACGCGGTGGTTGGTTCCCGAATCGGGATCGAGTCACGGCAAGGCGGGGGCCGAGATCGGACTGGTTCTCGCCGAGCTGACCGAGGCCGCCGCTCTCGCGTCGCAGCCCTACGGGCAGGTGCTGCGGAGCGCGAAATCGCGTTTCTCGGTGGGTCGTTACGTTCCGATGGGCGTCGTCGGCGTGATCAGTCCGTTCAACTTCCCGGCAGTGCTGTCGATGCGGTCGGTCGCGCCTGCTCTGGCCGTCGGCAATGCCGTCGTTCTCAAACCCGATCCGCGAACGCCGATTTCGGGTGGTCTGATCCTCGCCGAGATCTTCGCCGAAGCGGGCCTGCCGGACGGTCTGTTGCACGTACTGCCCTCGGGTGCCGATGTGGGAGCCGCTCTCGTCTCGCACCCCGATGTCCCGTGCATCTCGTTCACCGGGTCCACGGCGGCCGGCCGGCGAATCGCGGAAGCTGCAGCGCCACTACTGAAGAAGGTCCACCTCGAACTCGGCGGGAACAACGCGTTCCTCGTGCTGCCCGACGCAGACATCGAGGCCGCCGCATCGGCGGGCGCATGGGGATCGTTCCTGCACCAGGGGCAGATCTGCATGGCGTCGGGCCGGCACCTCGTTCCCGAGCATCTCGCCGAGCAGTACACCGCGGAGCTTGCGAAGATCGCCGCACGCATCACCGTCGGAGACCCGACCGACCCGTCGAATGCGTTGGGGCCCATCATCGACGAGAACCAACTGAAGCGAGTCGACGGCATCGTGCAGAGCACGGTGACGGCCGGTGCCGAACTGGCTGCAGGCGGAACGTTCGACGGTCTCCACTATCGGCCGACCGTGCTCGGCAACGTGCCGAAGGATTCGCCGGCGTTCACCGAGGAGATCTTCGGCCCGGTCGCACCCATCACCACGTACCGCACCGTGGACGAGGCGATCGAGATCATCAATTCATCGGAATACGGCCTGTCCGTTGCGATCGTCACCGCGAATCCGTTCGCGGCGTACGAGTTGGCGGACCGAATCCGTTCCGGCGCAGTACACATCAATGATCAGACGGTCGACGACGAGGCGGTCGCCCCGTTCGGTGGCGTGAAGGCCTCGGGTTCGGGTGGGCACTTCGGCACCACCGTCAACCTCGACACCTTCTGTGACCTGCAGTGGGTCACGATGCAGTCGGACATCCAGAGATATCCGTTCTGAGCCCCACAGCCGTTTCGAACCTGCAGCGGCCCCGCATCCAAACGCTAGTCGCGGTGCGGGGTCCGCTCGCCGGTGTTGGGGTCGACGTCGAACAGTTCGTCGGTGTGGTCCGGCGCGTAGACGACCTGCGTGGACTCGCTGGATCGACGACGAGCGCCCTCGCGTACGGCCAGATATCCGCCGGCGAACAGCACGATTACCGCGATGCCCGCAACGATGGCCCAACCCTCGAAGCCGCCGGCCAATGCGGCGATCAGGCCGCCGATTGAGGCAATTCCGGCAAAGATCAGTACGACGGCCAACATGTTGACGACAGCTCTGGACATGCTTGATACGGGAGGCCTTTTCTCGACCATGGGAGTAATTCCTTTCGATCAGTTCGATCGTGGAATACCCGAAAGCCGATCGACTAAGCCCCGCGGTCCTACTGGGCCTTGCGTGCTCGATACGCGGCAACGGCTGCGCGGTTGCCGCACGTGGTGCTGCAGAACCGACGCGACCGGTTGCGTGAGAGGTCGAGCACCAGCCCGTTGCAGTCCGGATCGGCGCAGACGTCGAAGCGCGAGAGCTCGTCTGCCCGGATGACGTCGATCATGGCCATCGCGGTCTCGACCACGATGCGGGTCACGAGGGGACTGTCGTCGGCGACGGCATGGATATGCCAGTCGAGATCTCCGTGACGAACCAGTCGGGGCAGGGCCGAGGACTCGGCCAGCAATCGGTTGACCTCGACCACCGCGTCGTCGCGGCTGCTGGTCAGCAGTGCGCGCAGGGTCGGCCGCAGTGCCCTCACCGCCTCGAGCTCGGCGTCGTCGCCGTCGAACCGCCCGGAGTACCCCTGTTCGGTGAAGAACTCGGCGAGCTGCTCCCGCGTGGTCAGCGTGTCCGGGTCCTCGGCCGAATTGACCAAGGCCACGGCGGACAGCAACGACAATTCCGCGTCATGAGCAAAAAGCATGTTGACACCTTACCAAGTCACTCCCTACTGTCACATGTCATGACGGCTTACACTCATGACGCGCAGTTAGATCTCGCGGCCACCCACGACGCTGCGGCGCGGTCGCGGCGACTCTCGGGACTCGGTTTCGCGCTGCTCTCGGCGGCGTCCTTCGGGCTCTCCGGTTCGCTCGCGACGGGACTGCTCGACGCCGGCTGGACGGCCGGGGCTGCGGTGACCGCGCGAATCCTGCTGGCGGCGGCCGTCCTGCTGATTCCGTCGATCCTCGCGTTGCGTGGGCGATGGAGCCTGGTGGTGAAGAACTGGAAGCTGCTGCTCGCCTACGGAGCCTTTGCTGTGGCAGGCTGCCAGCTCGCGTTCTTCAACGCCGTCGGACGGATGGAGGTGGGGGTGGCGCTGCTGATCGAGTTCACCTCGCCCGTGGCCGTCATCGGCTGGATGTGGTTCCGTCACCAACAGCGACCGGGTCGGCTGACCGTGGTGGGCGCACTGCTGGCCGCGATGGGTCTGGTGCTCGTGCTCGACCTGATCTCCGGTGCCGACGTCGACACCGTCGGTGTGCTGTGGGCGCTGGGCTCGATGGCCGGTGCGGCCGTCTACTGGGTGCTGTCGGCGGACGAGAGCAACGGACTCCCGCCGATCGTGCTCGCCGGGGCCGGCCTGCTCACCGGTGGTCTCATCCTGTTGGTCGCAGGGCTGATCGGTATCGTCCCGTTCGCGGCCCCGCTCACCGACGTCACCTTCGTCGATGCGGTTGTGCCGTGGTGGGTCCCGATCATCGGCCTCGGCGTCGTGACGGCCGCACTGGCCTACGTCCTCGGGATCGCCGCGGGCCGACGCCTCGGGTCACGGTTGGCATCGTTCATGGGATTGATGGAAGTCGTTGCCGCACTTGTGTTCGCGTGGTTGCTGCTCGGTCAGGCCCCGGCGCCGATCCAATTGGCCGGTGGCGCACTGGTTCTGCTCGGCGTGGTCGTCGTCAAGTCCGGCGAGCGAGCCACGGCGGAGGAGCCGGTGGAGCCGCTGCAGAGCAGGCCGTGACCTGACGGTCAACCGTCGACGCGGCCGAAGACCACGGCGGCGAGGATGGTGTGGGCGCTGGCGATCACCGAATCCAACGGTTCGCGCTCGGGAGAGAGCAGCCATTGTTGGGCGATGGTGAGGACCGCGCCCACCAGGCCCATAGCCAGTGTTCGACGGTTCGGCCCGGCGAGCCCGTGGCCGGAACCGACCGCCTCGGCCACCTGGAGCACGGTCTCCGAGAACGAGGTCGTGGTCTTGCGGTAGAGCGCATCGACGGTGGACGAGACCCCGAGAATCTCGACGAAGGCGATGCGCGCAGATTTCGGATTCTCGGCGACGAAGGTGAAGAAGCCGGTGAGAGCGGCTCGAAGCACCTGCTCGGTGGAGTCGGCCTCGGCGGCGGCACCGGCGAGGATGTTCTCGCGCATGGCGTCGGTGGCGCGGGCGTAGGTCGCCATCAGCAGGTCCTCGCTGTTGGTGAAGGACTCGTAGAAGTAGCGCTTGGTCAGGCCCGCCTCGCTGCACACCTTCTCCACGGTTGCGGTCCGGTAGCCGGTGGTGCCGAAGACTTCGACGGCTGCGTCGAGCAGGCGAATCCGACGCTCCTGCTGCCGCTGCCGAGGATCGGCACCTCGGTAGGTGCGGCCGACTTCACTGTGAGGGATGGTCACAGACAGATCTTGACACCGCTCGGTATCAGATGCAAAGTGTTCGCAGACAGGCATTCCGATCGAGGGGGAGCACATGGCGGCGTCGACGCTACGGAACAAGGTCGTTCTGATCACCGGGGCGGCACGGGGGATCGGTGCCGCGACGGCGCGGGCGCTCGCCGGCCGAGGTGCCCAGCTGATCCTCGTCGATGTCGACGAAGCCCCGCTCCGCGAGGTCGCGGCCCAGTTGAAGGCAACCGCGTTCGTCGCCGACGTCCGGAACCTCGACGACATGCAGCGGGCCGTCGACGGCGGAATCGAGGCGTACGGCGGCATCGACCTGGTGCTCGCGAACGCCGGAATTGCCAGCTACGGATCGATCATGCAGGTCGATCCCGCCACGTTCCAACGTGTCATGGACATCAACGTGATGGGCGTGTTCAACACCGTCCGCGCCGCGCTGCCGTCGCTCATCGAACGCAACGGCTACGTCCTCGTCGTCTCCTCGCTCGCGGCGTTCACCCCGTGCCCCGGCCTGGCCGCGTACAACGCCAGTAAGGCTGCAGCAGAACACTTTGCGAATGCGCTCCGGCTCGAGGTCAACTATCGAGGCGTCGACGTCGGCTCGGCACACATGGCCTGGATCGATACGCCGATGGTGCAGGACGCCAAGTCCGACCTCACCGCATTCCAGGATCTGCTCGCGGTGCTCCCGGGCCCGCTGGGTAAGACGATGACCGTCGACCAGTGCGTCGACGCCTTCGTCGACGGCCTGGCCAAGCGCAAGCGTCGCGTCTACGTGCCGCGGTGGGTGGGAGCTGCGTCGTGGTTCAAAGCCGTCATCACCTCGCGGGTCGGCGATCGCAGCATGCTCGAACACGTGCCGACGATCCTGCCGAAGATGGACGAGGAAGTGGCCCGCCTCGGCAGGTCCGAGAGCGCTCGCAACAAGACCAGCTGATCGAAAGACATCGAAGGAATCGTTGACATGACTGCCGTACTGCCCACTCCCGAGGTCGACGTCCTCATCATCGGTGCCGGCCTGTCCGGGATCGGTGCCGCGCGCCACCTGGGGCACGATCTGCCCGGCAAGACCTACGCAATTCTCGAGAGCCGCGGCGCTATCGGGGGAACGTGGGATCTGTTCCGCTACCCCGGAATTCGCTCCGACTCCGACATGTACACCCTCGGATACAGCTTCAAGCCGTGGATGGGGGAGAAATCCATCGCCGACGGCACCGACATCCGCAACTACATCGTCGAGACCGCGCGAGAAGCAGGCGTCGAGAAGCACATCCGGTTCCATCACAAGGTCGTCGCTCTCGAATGGTCGTCCGAGCAGCAGTTCTGGACGGTGACCGCGCATCGAAGCGATACGAACGAGACGGTCACGGTCACCGCGTCGTTCGTGTTCTCCTGCAGCGGCTACTACGACTACGACAAGGGCTTCAGTCCCGAGTTCGCCGGACAGGACAAGTTCGGCGGCCAGGTGATCCACCCGCAGCACTGGCCCGAGGATTTGGACTGGTCGGGCAAGAAGATCGTCGTGATCGGCAGTGGTGCCACGGCAATCACGTTGGCCCCCAATCTGGCTCGCGATGCCGAGCACGTCACGTTGCTGCAGCGCTCGCCCAGCTACGTCCTCTCACTTCCGTCGCAGGATCCGATTGCGCTGACCCTTCGCAAGCGCCTGCCGAAGAAATTGGCCTACAGCGCCACTCGGCTCAAGAACGTATCCATGGCGATGCTGATCTACACCCTGAGCCAGAAGTATCCGGAGTTCATGAAGAAGCGGATCCGGACGATGCAGGAAGGGTGGCTGCCGAAGGGGTACGACCTCGACACCCACTTCACCCCGTCCTACAACCCGTGGGATCAGCGGCTGTGCCTGGTGCCCGACAACGATCTGTTTCGCTCGATTCGCAAAGACGAGGTCTCGATCGTCACCGACCACATCGACACGTTCACCGAGACCGGACTGAAGCTGAAGTCCGGCCAGCACCTCGATGCCGATATCGTCGTCACCGCAACGGGATTGAATCTGTCTGCATTGGGCGGCGCGACGTTCCGCGTCGACGGCAAGGACGTCGACCTGCCCAGCACCATGGCCTACAAGGGCATGATGCTCACCGGTATCCCCAACTTCGCCTTCGTCGTCGGATACACCAACGCCTCGTGGACGCTCAAAGCCGACATGGTCTCGAACTACGTGATGCGACTGCTCGCGCACATGGACGAGAAGGGATACAGCACCGTCGAACTCGAGCGCGACCCGTCCATCGACGAAGAACCGTTCCTCGACTTCGCCGCGGGCTACGTTCTGCGGGCGGTGGACAACTTCCCCAGGCAGGGCAGCGAGACCCCGTGGACGCTGCGCATGAACTACTTCCGCGACCTTCCGGTACTGCGCTACGGCAAGGTGGTGGACAAGGCCATGAAGTTCGGCCGTCCGCGCGCGAAGGTCTCGATCGGATCCTGACGGGAATTGTTTCGGGTCGAGTGTGTTGGTTCTCGATATGAAAATTGGAATCATCGGAAGTGGACTGATCGGCGGCACCCTCGTTCGGCGTTGGGCGGCGCTCGGTCACGAGATCAGATTCTCGAATTCACGTGACCCGGAAACGCTGGCGGACCTGGCAGCGGAGACCGGAGCGACGGCCGTCTGGGCCGCGGAGGCCGCGCAGGACGCAGACCTGGTGCTGCTGAGCATTCCGCAGAAGAACGTTCCCGATCTCGCTCCGGGAATTGCTTCCGCCCGCAAGCCCGGGGCCCCGATCATCGAGACCAACAACTACTACCCGCAGCAGCGGGACGGGTTGATCGAGGACATCGAGGGTGGGACGCCCGAAAGCGTGTGGGTCTCTCAGCAACTCGGCGAGCCGGTCATCAAGGCGTTCAACGGAATCTGGTACAAGCACCTGCTCGAGAAGGGTGTGCCCGCCGGGACCAGAGGTCGAATCGCACTACCGATCGCAGGCGACGACGACGATTCGAAGAAGCTGGTCTTCTCGGTCATCGACGAGCTCGGATTCGACCCCGCCGACGGCGGAACCCTCGCCCAGTCGTGGCGTCAGCAGCCGGGAACGCCGTCGTACGGCAAGGACTTCGGAATCGACGCTCTCGTCGAGGCGCTGGGTCAGGCGACCGACGAACGCAGTGCGGAGTGGAAGGCCTGAACGAGGTTATCGCGCTACCGGACGCGACCCTCGCGGAGTGTGCGCTCCGCGAGGTCGCGTAGCGGGCCGGTCAGGCTGGAATCGCCCACCCGGCACGAGTGCTCACCCACCGACACACTCCACACGAAGGTGTCGCGGGCGTTGGACTCGGCCGGATCGGCGGCCTGCTGATCGGCGATGTACGGCTGCGCGGCCTCGACCAACGACTGCCATTCCGGCTCGTCGGTCTCGACGACGCCGCGCTTGGACATCCCGGCGACACCACCGGTTCGCAGTACCTCGATGCGCAGGCTCATCTGCTCTCGATCACACCCGATCGTCGCTCGGCTTCGGTAGGGACTCGAGCCCTGTTGTCTTCACCCCCACGGTAGACCAACCCGTGGCCACGGCCTCGGCAACGTCTGAACCGGCTCCGAATCGCTTGGTTGCTGCGGCGAGGGTCGCGGCCGAGAACCCGGCGAAATCGACTGTCGGGGACAGTCCGCCGACGGTCATCGTGTCGAACCAGACCTGCCCGATGCGGTCCCAGGCCGGACCTCCGAGCGTGGTGGCCGCAACGGCGAACGCGCGGTTCGGGATACCCGAATTGATGTGCACGCCACCGTCGTCCTCGGTGGTGACGACGAAATCGTCCATGCTGGCCGGCTGCGGATCCTTACCGAGCACGTCGTCGTCGTAGGCGGTTCCGGGCTCGAGCAGCGAGCGCAACGCCTTACCTTGCACTGCAGGCAGGAACAGGCCTTCGCCGATCAGCCACGAGGCGTCCTCGGCGTTCTGCCCGGCTGTGTACTGCTCGACCAATGCGCCGAACACATCGGAGATCGACTCGTTCAGCGCGCCGGCCTGGTCCTTGTACTCGAGCGGGGTGGTGTACTGCGTGAACCCGTGCGCGAGTTCGTGTGCGATGACGCCGAGCGAGACGGTGAATCGAGCGAACACCTCACCGTCACCGTCGCCGAACACCATGCGCGAGCCGTCCCAGAACGCGTTGTCGTAGTCCTGGCCGTAGTGCACGGTCGCGTCGAGGGGCAGGCCGCTTCCGTCGAGACTCGAGTAGCCGTAGACCTCGTCGAAGAACGCGTATGTGGCACCGAGGCCGTCGTACGCCTCGTCGGTCGCGGCATCGCCCGTGGGATCCTCGCCCTCGGCACGTACTTGCCGGCCGGGTAGATCACGAGTGGACTGCGCGTCGGAGATCGTGCGCTCGAGCGTGCCGCCGGTGCGCGGGGCGATGGCGGTGCGCGCCTGCACCACCTCGCGGCCTGCGCGCATCTCACGATCGGCGAGCAGAGTGGCGCGAGCACCCGGCCCCTGCAGCCGCTCGAGCAGAAACGGTGGAACTACAGAATGGAACGTCATACGCGGTGACCCCCTAGGTCCGTGGCATGTGCGGTGATGGTTCCCAGTGTGCACGAGCTCACCGACACATCTCGGTGAGCTCGAACGAATCAGGTCAGCTGCGCATCGCAGACAGGTCGATTCCCTCCACCTCGCTGGGCGGACGGATCGCCGTCAACGTCGCCCAGTTGCGGGCCAACAGCGACGCGTCGGAATCGTCGTCCTCGGCTCGGATCTCGTCGAAACGAACGGTGACGAAATCCTCCCCGCGATCGCCTATTTCGGCCTGGACCGCGCCGTAGCGGGCCAGAGATGCGGGCACGATTCCCGCCAACTCCGCGAGCGGAACGTCCGGGACGTTGACGTTGACGACGGCATCGGACGGGCCGTGGGACATCATCCACGTCACCGCGATGCGGGCCACGTGCTCGGCCGTCGCCCAATGGGCAGGCTCCGTGGCGATCGACGACAGAGCCATTGCCGGGACCCGATGCGTCAGTGCCGTCAACGCGGCTCCGACCGTGCCCGAATGCAGTACGGCGGCACCGGTGTTCGGTCCGTGATTGATTCCGGAGAGCACCAGATCCGGGGGGTCGCCGAACGCCCCGCGGGTGGCCACGAACGCGATGAGAGCGGGTGACGCCTGCACCGCGTAGGCCGGCACGTCGGGAAGACCGGCAATGGCGACGGACCCGATACCGAGGTGATCGTCGACGCCCATGCCCGTCAAGGACGCGCTGGCCCCGCTGCGCTCCTCGTGCGGCGCGGCGACGACGACGTCGAGGCCGGCTTCCACTGCCACGCGTGCGAGCAGGGCGATGCCCTCACTGGACACGCCGTCGTCGTTGGTGATCAGGGCTCTCATTTCTTGCCTGCCTTCTCGTACGGACGAACCTCCACCGCTTCGGTGAGGCCGAGAACCAGGTCGCGTCGCCCGCTACCGAGGCCACGGCGCGTGACGTTGGCCGTGCCCGCTCCGCCGCCGAGTCGCAACGCCTCGGGGACCGACAGTCCCTGAGCCAGCCCCGCGGCGATGCCTGCACTCATCGAATCGCCTGCTCCGTGGTGATCGACCATGCGCAGCCCCGGCGTGACGATCTCGAGCACGTCACCGTCGACCAGCGCCAGGGCCGGATCTCCGGCCCGCGAGATCACGACGATCTCCGCGCCGTCGTCGTGCATCTGCCGCATCGAATCGATCAGGTGCGCCGGGTCCTCGGACTCGGCCCGGCCGTCGGCGATGAGGTCCTCGTGGCTGACCTTGAGCACCGTCAGGCCGCCGGCGAGCGCGGCGATCATGGTCGGTCCCGAGAGGTCGGCCACCACCGTCTTGCCCAGGGCGGTGAGGTCCGCGCACAGCCGCTCGTACACCTCGGGCGGAACGATGTCGTCTTCGTGCGGTCCGCCGAGAATGGCGACGTCGCTGCGGGCACCGGCGGCGAGGGCGGCGCTGAACAGGTCGTCGAGGGCGTGCCGGGCCAGCGGCGGCGGGTCGACAGTGGCCAGGATCTCGCGCTCACCGCTGCGGCGATCGTGAACGTACGAACCGCTCTCCTGGCCGATGTCGACGGAGACGACGGTGATGCCCTCCCGCTCGACGATGTCGCGAAGAATGCCCCCGATCTCGCCGCCGAACACTCCCGTCAGTGTCACGTCGAGGCCGAGCACCGTGGCCATCCGGGCGATCCAATGGCCTTGGCCGCCTGCGTGCACGTGCAGTTCGGTGTTGCCGTTGGGGGCTCGGTCGAGGGTCACCGTCAACAGTGGGGATGGGGCGAAGACGAGAGCACTGAGTTCGCGAGGGGAGGGAGGCATCGAGGTCGAATGCCCGATATGTCAGGTCCGAAACGGCAAGCACGTCAGAAGCGACGGCGCAGGCGCATTCCGATCGGGCGGCCGTCGGGGTCGACGAACAGCCGGTACGCGAACGCAGCGAGTCGCTGCTGCCAGACGGGCGGCACGGAGATCTCGTGTCGGCGCAGCCTGCCGGTCGGGCGCGGGCCCGAGGACGGGTTGCGGTGCCATTCGTCGAGTGCCGTCGCACAGGCCGAGATCGCATCGAAGAACTGCTGTGGATCCACCAGGTCGGCGTCGTCACCATCGGCCCGGCCGAGGTGTTCGCGAATGAGCTCCAGGCGCAGGTTGCGGGCATGGGTACGGGCACCGTCGCCCAGGCCTGCGGGGTCGAGGGGTTCGCGGGTGTCGCGTTCTTCGTCGACGATGGCCGCCGTCAGCTCCGAATCATGGGTCCACGAACGACGATTGAAGTTGTCCGAGCCCACCGCGGTCCACACGTCGTCGATGATGCAGACCTTCGAATGCACGTACACAGGTATTCCGCGGTCGTTCTCGATGTCGAGAACCAGTACGCGATCACCTCCGGCAGCGCGGATGACCTCGAGCGCGGCCGAGTGCCCCAGCAGCGCAGAGGGAATGGTGAGTGCGCTGTCGTCGTCGAGGTGCTTGGGAACCACCACCACCAGCTTCAGGTTCGGCTTGCGACGCAACGCAACCGCAAACACGCGGGCGACGTCGACCGACCACAGGTACTGATCCTCGATGTAGATCAATTCGGTGGCGCGGTCGAGTGCCTTGGCGTACGCCCGGGCTGCACTGCGTTCGCCCTTGGTCGCGAACGGGTAGGCGGGACGCCGCCTGGGGTAGGTGCGCAACAGCTGCACCGAGCACGTGCCCCGAGGTTCCGGAGCCGGTGCCGCAGGCGGCAGTTCCGACGGCTCACGCGTCACGCCTCGGATCATGTCGGGTATCGCGTGCCACGGCAGTCGGGACAGGGCTGCGGGATCCTCCCACCGCTCGCGAAAGACGTCCTCGACGTCCCGCACCGCCGGGCCCTCGAGCTGCACCTGCACGTCGTGCCAGGCCGGGATCTCCCCGTACTCGGGCGGGAAGGGGCGTGAGATCGGATCACCGAAATGATCGGCGTCGTCGCGTCGGGCACGGGCCAGGTCGATCCCGCCGACGAACGCGATGTCGGGCAGGTCTTTCCTGCCGTACCGCACGACCACGAACTTCTGGTGGTGGCTTCCGGTCACCAGCACGCGCTGGTCGAGGATCACCTCGCCACCGGCCTCCTCGAGGCGAAGGGCGAGCTTGCGATTCTTCGGTCCGGTGAAACCGAGCGTCTCGATGTGCGAGCGCCACACCATGCCTTTGACGACACCACCGCGGTGCGCGACGTCGGCGAGTGCATCCTCGACGGTCACGCCGTCGTCGGTGAGCATCTGCTCCGGGTCGCCGCGCCAATCGGTGAAGAGCACCAGATCGTCGCGCTCGGTCTTCTCGAGCGCCTTCGCCAACGCCGCGAAGTACGTCTTGCCGTGCACGAGATTCTGGACGCGGTTGCCCTCCGTCCAGGCCGTGATTCGAGTGTCGTCGTTGCCGCGTTCGGTGGCAGTGAGGAACCACGGATGAGCGGGGTCGAAGTGCCGCTCCGGAGAGATCAAGGCTGAGGAGGATCGGCCGAGGCTTTCGGAGACACGGTCGACGACGCGCCGGATGCGCTGCACTATCACGACCGCATCATTTCATCCGGTTTGAAGCACCGAGAGGGCGGGCACCCGAGCGTCATGACTCAGGTACCCAACGTCACGCTCAGAAACGGCAAGCAGATCCCGCAGCTCGGTTTCGGCGTGTTCCAGATCGATCCCGACGAGACGGCGAAGGCTGTCGAAACGGCACTAGAAATCGGCTACCGCCATATCGACACGGCCGAGATGTACGGCAACGAGAAGCAGGTCGGCGAAGGTATTCGCAACTCCGGCCTCGACCGCGAGTCGGTCTTCGTCACCAGCAAGCTCAACAACGGCTTCCACAAGCCCGACGACGCGCGAACGGCATTCGACAAGACCCTCAGCGACCTCGGAACCGACTACGTGGACCTCTTTCTGATCCACTGGCCGCTCCCGACTCGCTACGACGGAGACTTCGTCTCCACCTGGAAGACGTTGGAGGAGTTCGTCGCCGACGGGCGCGCCCACAACATCGGCGTATCCAACTTCCAGCCGGCCCACCTCGATCGGTTGGCGGAGGAGACCGAGACGGTCCCCGCGGTGAACCAGATCGAGGTGCACCCGTACTTCGTCAACAACGACGTGTGGGCCTACGGCCGTGAGCACGCCATCCCCACCGAGGCGTGGTCGCCGATCGCTCAGGGAAACGTTCTCGACGACCCCGAACTGAAGCGAATCGCCGACGCAACAGGCAAATCCGTCGCTCAGGTGGTGCTGCGCTGGCACATTCAGCGGGGCAACATCATCTTCCCGAAGTCGGTGACGCCGGAGCGTGTCAAGGCCAACTTCGAGATCTTCGACTTCGAGCTCAGCTCCGCCGACGTCGACGCCATCACGGCCCTGGACAAGGGTGAACAGGGTCGTAACGGCCCGAACCCGGACACCTTCGACATGATTCCGGACTAGATACCTCGAACTGTGGGCTCGAACGTTGTCGATACGTTCGAGCCCACAGTGGTATCACGACATCTGTGTCACGGGATCGTGAGTGCGGATCCCGTTGCGGCGGTGACCTCTTCGGAAGTGACACCGGGTGCGAGCTCGGCCAGTGCGAGGGCACCGTCGCCGACGACGTCGATGACGGCGAGGTTGGTGATGATGCGATTCACGACGCCCTGTCCGGTCAACGGCAGAGTGCAGGCGTCGAGTATCTTCGGGTTTCCGTCGCGGTCGGTGTGTTCCATGACGACGATGACGCGCCGGGCACCGTGCACGAGGTCCATCGCACCGCCCATGCCCTTGACCATCTTGCCGGGCACCATCCAGTTGGCGAGGTCGCCGGTGCGTGAGACCTGCATGCCGCCCAACACGGCGGTGTCGATGTGGCCACCGCGAATCATGCCGAAGCTCAACGACGAATCGAAGTACGCGGCACCGGGATTGACGGTGACCGTCTCCTTGCCCGCGTTGATGAGATTGGCGTCGACCTCGTCCTCGGTGGGGTACGGCCCGGTGCCGAGGATGCCGTTCTCCGAGTGCAGGGTGACCTTGACCGCGTCGGTGAGGTACCCCGGGATCAACGTCGGCAGTCCGATGCCGAGATTGACGTACTCCCCGTCGACCATTTCCGCTGCGGCGCGTTCGGCCATCTGGTCGCGTGTCCACCCTGTATTCATGCTCGAACTCCTGAACTGACGGTGCGCTTTTCGATGCGCCTGTCCTGTGGCCCGGTGTGCACGACACGTTGGACGAACACTCCGGGAAGATGTACGTGGGCCGGATCGATCTCGCCCGGCTCGACGAGCTTCTCGACCTGCGCGATGGTGATCTTGCCTGCCATCGCGGCGAGGGGGTTGAAGTTCATCGCCGTCTTGTCGAATACGAGATTTCCTGCGGTGTCACCGATCTCGGCGTGCACCAGTGCGAAGTCGGCATTGATGGACTCCTCGAGAACGTAGCGCTTGTCGCCGAACACCCGAGTCTCCTTGGGCGGCGACGCGATCGAGACGGATCCGTCGGCGGCGTAGCGCCACGGCATTCCGCCGTCGGCGATGGGGCTGCCCACTCCGGCCGGAGTGAAGAACGCGGGAACACCGTTGCCGCCGGCGCGAAGTCGCTCGGCGAGCGTGCCCTGCGGGGTGAGCTCGACCTCCAGTTCGCCGGCGAGGTACTGGCGGGCGAACTCCTTGTTCTCACCGACATACGACGCGGTGACACGGCGAATGCGTCCGGCTGCCAGCAGGATTCCGAGCCCGTAGCCGTCGACGCCGCAGTTGTTGGAGAACACTTCGAGCTCGGTGGCGTCGGTGTTCGCGATGGCCTCGATGAGGGCGTCGGGGATGCCGCACAATCCGAAGCCACCGACCGCGATGGTCGCTCCTCGGCCGATGTCCGCGACCGCCTCGGCGGCGGACACGTAGGTCTTTCCAGTCACTTGCAGCTCCTGATGTGTTCGTTGAGCAAACGTTGAACCCAGTGAACCTGAGCTGTGTATTTGGATGCGGAGAATGCCGGTTTTTGCTCGTTCGGTGAACGGATGCGGGCTCGGCGTCCACTGAGTGGACGTACTATGGCCAGGTGACCTCAGCGGAAGCCAACGCAAGTGTGATCGGCAAGATCTGTTCGTTGCTGCGCGCGGCGGGAAGCGAGGAGCCGTCGGGTGCCTCGACCACCGCGCTCGCTCGGGCGACCGGTATCGCGCGACCGACTGCACATCGCCTCTTGGCGTCTCTGGCCGACCAAGGGTTCATCGACCGCGACGCCGCCACCGGCCACTGGTCACTGGGCCCGGAGATCTACCTGCTCGGGTCGATGGCGGCATTGCGCTACGACATCACCGACAAGGCTCGAAAGATAGTGCAGGCGTTGGCTGCCGAGAGCGGAGAGAGTGCGTTCCTGTCGGTCCGGCGCGGAGCGGAGACCGTGTGCCTGCTTCGAGTGGAGGGGAGCTTTCCGTTGCGTTCGCACGTGTTGTACGAGGGCATTCGGCTTCCGCTCGGGGTGGCGTCCGCAGGTCTGGCCATTCTCGCTCACCTTCCCGATCGGGAGGTGGACGAGTACCTGGGTGGAGTCGACTTGGTTCCCGAGTGGGGAGAGACGCACTCGGACAACGCGATTCGACATCGCGTGGGACTCACCAGGACAACGGGGTTCGCCGTGAACCCTGGATTGCTGGTGGAAGGTAGCTGGGGTCTCGGTGCTGCCGTGTTCGACCGTGCCGGAGGTCCTGCGTGGGCGCTGAGCCTGACGGGTGTCGAGACGCGATTCCGTGATGATCGACGACGTGAGCTGGGCAAGCTGCTGCTCGACGCCGCCCATCGACTCACCGTGCAACTGGGGGAGCGTCCCAGCCCCGGCTAACTGTCCATCTCTTCGAGAATGTCCGCGGCGTCCTGACTGCCTGCGGTGGCCAACCTCTGCAACTCCTCGCGGTCGCCGCGTTCACCGGCGAGCTCGACGAGGATGTCGACGGCATCGCTGCTGCCCGCATCGGCGAGAGAGCGGAGTTCGTCGAGGTCGTTTCGAGAACCTGCGAGTTCGACCAACTGGTCGAGGGCGTCGTGATCGCCCTCGTGTGCCCGAGCTCGCAACTCGGCCATCTCGGACGCCGTGGAATCAGGCTCGCTCATGGGGTGGAGTGTAGAACGACGCGGCGAACAATGGCAGGTCAGTCGCCTGCTGTTCGGCTCCAGCAATCTTGTCGGTGGCCCGGGTTACTGTTTTCTTGTTCGAACAGGCGTTCTTGTTTCGGCTCACCGGGGGGTGGAAGATGGGTGCTGTACCGATCGTGTCACTGGAGGCGTTGACTGCTGCTGCGCGTGCGGAGAATCGGCAGGCGGCCCGCAAGATCACCGCCTGTTACGAGGTCCATCGGAGCTGGATCACCCACGACATCAAGTACAAGCAGTACAGCCGATACGGGCGCACCGAAATGGCCGTCGCGTTGGGGTGCTCGGCGACGGTCGCCGAATCGTACGTGTCCATCGCCGTCGCCCTGCACACGCGACTGCCACTGCTGCGGGACGCATTCGAGACCGGGGAGATCGACCTTCCGCGGGTGCGCACGGCATGCCGGATCCTCGACAACCTCTCAGACGACATCGTCACCTCCGTCGAAGCCGAGGTCGTCGAAGCAGCCCACCGGTTGTCACCGGGTCCACTCGAGAAGGAGATCTGGGACATCCTCCTGCGGGCCGCCCCGGAAGAAGCAGCCGCACTACGCGAGTTCGCGAAGAGGTTCCGCACCGTCACCTACACCCCGGCCGGGGAACTGGCCCGGATCCGGGCGGAGTTGACCGCCCCGGAAGCTGCCGCTGCGTGGCAGTTGCTCGAGGAGATGGCCGACACCTTGTGCCCGAAAGATCCGCGCGGGAAGAAGGAACGCCTGTGTGATGCGTTCATGGCCCGCATGCACGGCGAACCCCAACTGGCGTGCCTGTGCCAACGGGAGGACTGCCCCAAGAAGGATGCGGTGCTGCCCGATCGGCGGGTGCCGCTCACGATGATCACCGTCGATATAGCCACCTTGATCGGGTTGCTCGCGAACCCGGCGTATCTGGCCGGGCACGGTTCCATCGATCCTGACCTCGCCCGAGAACTCGCGCGCAACAGTCAATGGCAGATCCTGCTCACCGACGCAGTCACCCTCGCTGAAAAACTCGGACTGGCTGTGCAGAACCCGGAAACCGGGGAATGGGAACGAACACCGAAAACCCGAGCTCAGGAACAGGACCCAGGGTCGGCAGCGACAGCGGACACGGACACGGACGCCGACTCAGGGACGAACGCTGCGTCGGGAAGACGCGCGGCCGAGACCCACAGCCGCACCGACAGCAACCCGGAGCCCCAGACCGAGACCGAGTCGGAACCCGAGACTTGCACGTCCACAGGCACTTCCGTCGATGTCGACACCGATGCAGCACCGATCCCCGCGCAAACGCCTGGGCCAATGCTTCCGCCGAAGTCCGGCACTGCACCCGACCGAACCGAAACAGGATCTGCTCCAGAGCGCCCCGGGGCGGTCCCGCCGACACCAGTACCACCACCGACAACAAGCCCCACGCCAGGAACAGTTATCCCGCCGGAACCGGGCACGGCGACATCACCGACTTCAAAGCACGACCAGACGGAGAATCATCAGACGGAGGATCACGCGGGGGACACCTCTGCCCATTCAGCTCCTTCCGAGACCGAGACCGAGACCGAGACCGAGACCGAGACCGAGACCGAGACCGAGACCGGGGCAGGCGCGGACAGGCAACGGCGGACGCAATCGCTGACCTCCGCCGCAGCGCTGTTCTGTACCCACACTCCCGTCGGCCGGGGCACACGGCACAGCTCTGCCCTCGACCTGCCCTCCGCGATCCGGCGCAACAACCGAACGATCCCCACTGCAAGCCACACCTCCTCCGGCATCTACCTCGGCAACGCCTCCCTCGCCGCCGCACTCGAAGCCGCCATCGCCGCCGACCCCACCCTCGGAAAGTCGGTCTCCCGCGACCCCCTCACCGACCGCGCACTGATCTACCGACCCGACACTCTCACCACCGCAGCGGTCCGACTCCGCGACAAACACTGCCGCTTCCCCGGCTGCCACCGCCCCGCCGCCCGCTGCCAACTCGACCACATCAACCCGTTCGACCACACCAACCCTCTCGGCGGCGGCTGGACCACCGTGGGCAATCTGCAGTGTCTGTGCGAGTACCACCACTGCGTCAAAACCGCCGGCTACTGGAAAGCCACCATGCTCCCCGGCGGAGCCATCCTGTGGACCTCGACCTCGAAGACCACCCGAATCACACTGCCCACCAACGGCACCGCCGTCCCCATCCTCGGCAACGACCTCAGACCACACATCCCCACCCAACCGAGAAACTCCGAAATCATCGCCTACCCCAACCCACCCGACAACCAACAGCCCGAGACAGACGACACGGCAGCACCGCCGTTCTAGGCGATGCTGCCGTGGATACAAGTGCCCGTTGGGTCAGATCAGGTGCTGAATGTGGTCGCGGGTGAATTCGATGCGCTCGTCTACGCGGCCGTCTCCGACCTTGTTCACCCACTCGGGGTCGGACAGCAGCGCACGTCCGACGGCCACCAGATCGAATTCGTTGTCCTGGAACTGACCGACCAGCGCGTCGAGTCCGGTGACACCGGATGCGGCGTCCTCCGACCATGCCGAGGTGAACACCGAGTCGAGGCCGACCGAACCGACAGTGATCGTCGGTACGCCGGTGAGCTTGCGGGTCCACCCGGCCAAGCCCAGCTTTCCGTCGTTGCCGTCCAGCTCCGGGAATGCCGGATCCCAGTGGCGACGGGTCGAGGCGTGCAGGATGTCCACTCCGGCGTCGACCAGGGGAGTCAGGACTCGTCCGAGTTCCTCGGGGTTCTGTGCGATCCTGGCGTCGAAGTGATTGCTCTTCCACTGCGAGAATCGGTACACGATGGCGAAGTCCTCGCCCACCGCGGCGCGGATCGCGGCGACAACCTGCGCCGGGAAGCGCGTCCGAGCTTCGAGGGAACCGCCGAACTCGTCGTCGCGTACGTTGGTTGTGGCCCAAAGGAATTCGTCGAGCAGATACCCGTGCGCGCCGTGCAGCTCCAGGCCGTCGAAACCGGTGTTCTTCGCATTGACCGCGGCCTGTACCCACTGCGAGGTGAGTTCGTCGAGGTCGGTGTCGGTGAATGCTCGACCCACCGAAGAACCGTCGAGTGCAATCCCCGACGGGCTGACGGTAGTGACGTCCGGGAACAGGCGGGGTTCGGTGCCGCGCTCGACGCCGAGGTGCCACAGCTGCGGGATGATGGCGCTGCCCTCGGCGTGCACGGCGTCGACGACGCCCTTCCAGCCCTCGAGGCTGGCGTCACCGTAGATCCGCGGGACGCGGGTGTGAGGGCCGGCGGCGGGATCGGGAATGTAGGTGCCCTCGGTGATGATGAGGCTCGTGCCACCGGCAGCGCGTTTGCGGTAGTACTCGGCCACATCGGGACCGGGGACGCCGTCTGGGGAAAAAGCGCGCGTCATCGGGGCCATGGCGAAGCGGTTGCGCAGCTTCAGCGATTTGACCTCGAACGGCTCGAAAAGCCCGGCGGTGGACAGATGCTGTGTTGTGGATGCAGTTTCGGTCACGCCTGCGGGCAACCTGCATCGACACCGAGCTATTCCCGACGCGAGGCTGTTAGCGTCGAAGCCTTATGAGCCCTTCGCCGCTGATCTCTGCCGCCGAACTGCACGACCTCTTCGAGATGGGGCGCGGCCCGGTCCTACTCGACGTCCGATTCACGCTCCTCACCGGCAGCGACCGAGCCGGATACGAAGCCGGCCACATCCCGAACGCGCAATTCGTGGACCTCGACGCGGAGCTGGCGGCTCCGCCGGACAGTCGCGGACGCCACCCGTTGCCCGACGCCGAGACGTTCGTCGCAGCGATGCGCGGCGCCGGGGTCGACGACGACTCCTCCGTGGTGGTCTACGACGCAGGCCCAGCAACCGCCGCGGCGCGCGCGTGGTGGCTGCTGCGCTACTTCGGGCACCGCGACGTTCGGGTCCTCGACGGTGGCCTCGCCCAGTGGGTCGCAGCCGGATTTCCGATCGGGACCGAGCCGTCGATAGTGGCGGCCGGATCGTTCACCGCCCGACCATCGCTCGCACGCGTCCTCGATGTCGACGATGTGCTCGACTTCGCGCAGAACAACATCCTGCTCGACGCCCGCGCACCCGAACGGTTTCGTGGAGAAGTGGAGCCAGTGGATCCCGTCGCCGGTCACATCCCCGGTGCGGTCAATCGTCCGACGACCGAGAACGTCGATGCGGATGGGCGTTTCCTGCCTCCCGAGGTACTCGATGGCACATTCGGTGGACTCGTGCCCGAGGGGAAGGACGTCGCCGTCTACTGCGGATCGGGGGTTACTGCGGCACATCAAATTCTCGCGCTCGAGTTGGCGGGCATCGATGCGGCGTTGTACCCGGGGTCGTGGTCGGGATGGATCACCGATCCGGCGCGCCCACGGGCGTAGGACACGTCGCCTGACCAGCGCGTTCATGCAACCAGGGTTGAACTTGAAACTGACTTCAACTATACCTGGGGCATGAAGGTTGAAGGCAGAGTTGCCATCGTCACCGGGGGTGGTGGCGGAATCGGCGGTGCCATCGCTGCCCGGCTCACCGAACACGGGGCAGGCGTCGTCGTCTCCGACCTCGACGAGTCCACGGCCCGGTCCGTGGTCGACGCCATCGAACGCGATCGGCCGGGAACGGCCGTCGCCGCTGCGGCGGACGCGTCGAACACCGAGGACATTCGACGGCTGATCGCGGTGGCCGAGGATTCGTTCGGACCCGTCGATCTCTACTTCGCCAACGCAGGCATCAGCGGTGCACCCGGACTCGACGCCGCCGAGCAGGACTGGGACCTCTCGTTCGACGTCAACGTGCGCGCGCACATTCGCGCCGCGCAGTTGCTGGTGCCGGGTTGGCTCGAACGCGGCGAGGGCTACTTCGTCAGCACCGCGTCCGCGGCCGGCTTGCTCACCCAGATCGGCTCGGCGACCTACGCGACCACCAAGCACGCGGCGGTCGGATTCGCCGAATGGATGAACGTCACCTACGGCAACCGTGGCATCCGCGTCAGCTGCCTGTGCCCGATGGGTGTCAACACCAAACTGCTCTACGAGGGACGTGAATCCGGAGATGCATTGGGAGCGGCGGCAACTGCCGCGGTTCTCAGTGCCGGTGCCGTGCTCGAACCGCTCGACGTCGCCGATGTGGTGCTCGACGCAATGGACCGCGAGCAGTTCCTGATCCTGCCGCACGAGAACGTACTGGACATGTACCGCAACAAGGGTGCCGATTACGACCGGTGGTTGCGCGGCATGCGTCGCTACCAGGACAGCTTGCTCGACAACAACCGATAGGGGCCCACCGTGGCATTTTTCGAGACCTCCGACCGCGCGAAGAAGTACGAGTCGGATCTGTTGGAGTTCATGGACTCTCACATCTATCCGGCCGAGGCAGTGTACGAGCAGCAGATGCTCGAGTCGGGTGACCCACACTTTCAGCCGCCGATCATCGAGGACCTGAAGAAGGAAGCGCGCTCGCGTGGACTGTGGAATTTGTTCCACCCGCATCCCGAGTGGGGCCCGGGCCTGACCAACCTCGAATACGCACCGCTGGCCGAGATCATGGGCCGCAGCCTGCTCGCTCCCGAGGCATGCAACTGCAACGCTCCGGACACCGGCAACATGGAGGTGTTCACGCTCTTCGGCACCGACGAGCACAAAGAGAAGTACTTGAAGCCGTTGCTGGACGGCACCATTCGTTCTGCCTTCGCGATGACCGAGCCCGACGTGGCCAGCTCCGATGCCACCAACATCGCGATGAGGATGGAGCGTGACGGTGACGATTTCATTCTCAACGGGCGCAAGTGGTGGACGTCCAATGCGATGCACAAGAACTGCAAGGTGCTCATCGTGATGGGCAAGACCGATCCCGAGGCGGCTACGCACCGCCAGCAGTCGATGCTGGTGGTTCCCATCGACGCACCCGGTGTCACGGTGCTGCGCAACCTGCCGGTGTTCGGGTACATCGACCGCGAAGGCCACGCCGAGGTGCTCTTCGAGGACGTGCGGGTGCCGGCGAAGGATGTGCTGAAGGGACCGGGTGAGGGCTTCGCCATCAGCCAGGCCCGCTTGGGACCGGGCCGGATCCACCACGCCATGCGCACGATCGGCGTGGCCGAGCGTGCACTCGAATTGCTCTGTCGCCGTGCGGTATCGCGCGTGACGTTCGGCAAGCCGGTGGCGATGCGCTCGAACATTCAGGACTGGATCGCCGAGGCGCGCATCGAGATCGAGAAGACCAGGTTGCTCACGTTCAAAGCCGCGTACCTGATGGACACCGTCGGGAACAAGGAAGCGCGCACGGAGATCGCAGCGATCAAGGTTGCGGCACCCGAGATGGCGCTGAAGATCATCGATCGTGCCATCCAGGTTCACGGCGGTGGCGGAGTGTCCAACGACTTCCCGCTCGCGATGATGTACGCACACATCCGCACGCTGCGGCTCGCCGACGGTCCGGACGAGGTGCACAAGATGTCTATCGCGAAGATGGAGCTGAAGAAATACCTGTGAAGGTAGCCCACCGTAGCAAGGTGAGCCTGTGCTAACTTCTGCGGATGAAACGGACATTCCTGGGGTGTGTGCTCGTTCTGACAACCGCGTCGGCGCTGGTCGCGTGCAGTAGCGGGGCAGTCGACGACGCCGGAACCGACGCCCGCACCGTCACGATCGACACACTTGCCGGGCCGACTCAGATCACGGGAACGCCGGAGCGCATAGTCGCCTTCGGGCAGCAGTGGGTCGACGCGCTGTTGGAATTCGATGTGCAACCCGTCGGGTACGTCTCTGCCGGATCGAACGGCGACGAACGTGGGCTCTACCCCTGGCAGTCGACAGTGAGTTCCGATGCCGAGATGCTCGACTCGGCTGCGGTCGGCCAGATGGACGGTGCGGTGCCGACCGAGCAGATCGCGGCGCTGCAGCCGGATCTGATCTTGGTGTCGGGGATCGCGTCGATCGAACCGTATGCAGGTCTGGCGGACTTCGCACCGACAATCTTGCCCAAGTCGGACAGGGTCGAGACCTGGGAATCGCAGATCGAGACCGTCGGCCTTGTGCTAAATCGGGAAGACGACGCTCGGCGAATCATCGACGAGGGCCACGCCGTCACCGACGACATCAAGAAGGACTATCCGGGACTCGACGGAAAGACAGCGGTGCTCTCTCAGTTCGTCTTCGACTCCCAGCAGCTTGCTGTCGTCGCCGACCCCGAAGACGGCGCTGCCCAAGTGTTCGGCAGCATCGGGCTCAGTGTGCCGCAGAGTCTGGTCGATTCACCCGACATCTCGCACGGACGCATCGTGCTCAGCCCCGAGCGTCTCGACGTGTTGACGGCCGATCTGGTCGTGATGCTTCCCAATGGGGGAACGCGGGAAGACCTGGAGAAGCTTCCGGGATTCTCGAGTCTGCCTGCGGCGGCGGGTGGTGGAGTAGCCGTGGTGGACTACGCTACGGTCGTCGGTTTCAATACACCGTCGAAGGCGTCGGTCGAGCACTCGCTGAACAAGATTCGGCCACAACTCGAGGCGGTGGCGACTTAGCTCCGGGGTGACCAAGCCGGGTCCCGTCCGATGAAGGCCATCAGCTTGTCCTGTGGGGATGCGTCGTCGGCGACGGGGACGGCGGGGCCGTACTGCCCACTGTCCCGCAACATCTGCTCCATCGGTCGCATGGCCTCCAAGGCTGCAGCGCAGCGCTCCTGACCCAGATCAGGCTCTCGGCCAAGGGCTTTCGCCAGGTCCCAGGAGTGCATCCAGACGTCGGCGGTATAGAACATCTCGATCGCCTTGTCCACCGGCATGTCTCCGGTGTGCGGGTTGCTCAGAATCCGGCCGGCGGGGTCGTCGAGAATTGCTTGGATGTCGGCGACGTGCTGGGTCCAGGCCGCGGCCGGGTCGGCTTCGACGTCCAGGGTCTGCAGTTCGACACCGGCCCCGCCGGCGAGAAAACCGCGAGACCACTCGATCAGGTGCTTCACGACATCGATTGCCGCCCAGCCTGATACCGGGCTCGGGCGTGACCAGTCCTCGGGCGACGCGAACAGGACGAGTGCGGTGAAGGCTGCCGCGTCCTGCAGGTGCTGCCCAGCCGGCCCCGTTCGTTGCGCGAGCAGTTCGTCGAGCTTGTCGTAGCCCTCCTTCACGCCTACGTCCATTCCACTGGAGAGCATGCTGTCGCGAGAGGCGAAGTCCGACATCACACTGAGCACTCTGAGCAGCGTGCCCCCGCCTTCGCGGTTCTCGAACGTGAGCGTCTCGAGCGCGACCGAATCTGGCTGGCCCTCGTAGGTGAAGGTCCACACGATTCGTTCGTTCGGGCGCACCTCGTGGAAGCTGCCGAAGAAGGAGGCAATTTCCTCACCGTCACGGTCGTTGGCGAACGCCCACGCGCCTCCGGTGTGGCCCTGCCACTTCAGGATTCGGGTCGTCAACGATCGCGGACCAACCCACTGGCGATACAGCTCGGGGTCGATGTGAGCGCGAAACACCCGCTCCGGTGCCGCATCGAACTCTCGAATGATCTCGATCGTGGGGACTTTCTCGTCCGCAACGATCTCGGTTTCGTGCGCGGTCATGACACTTCCTTCGTCTCGGTGGTCTTGTCGTCTGCGATGGTTTCCAGCAGGGCATCGAGGCGTCGATACCGTTGCTCTGCTTCCTGGCGATAACGCTCGATCCATTTCGTCATCAGGCCGAACACCTCGGCGTCGAGATGCACCGGACGACGCTGGGCATCTTTGCTGCGGGTGACCAATCCGGCCGCTTCGAGCACCTTCACGTGCTTCGACACCGCTTGCAGGCTGATGTCGTACGACTCGGCCAGCTCGCTGACGTTCGCATCCGCCCCGGCGAGTCGAGCGACGATGTCGCGTCGCGTCGGGTCGGCCAAGGCAGCGAACGTCCTGTTGAGCTGCTCAGTTCGATCGTCCATGGTGTCCTCACTGTGTGGTGCCGCCGAGAATAGGCCGCCCGCCGAACGTAGTCAACCAATTGGTTGATAAAGGGATCGCCTACCCCGGTCGTATGAGCGTCGGTGATGACATGGTGCGAGACGTGCTCTCCCATGCTCCGGGCCATCCGCTACGGGTGGCCATCGACGGAGTGACGTCTTCCGGTAAGTCCACGTGCGCACGATGGCTTGTGGATGCTGTTGCAGCACATGATCGTCCGTCCATACATGTGACGATGGACGGTTTTCATCACCGGCGCGCCCACCGTTACCGACAGGGTCGGGCGTCGGCCCTCGGCTACTACCGGGATGCCTACGACTTCGACGCGCTCCGAACACACGTGCTGATTCCGTTGGGGCCGAACGGAAGCAATGCCATTCGGCGGCGGATCATCGATCTGGTGACGGACGAGCCGGTCGACGATTCGCTGGAATCGGTGCCTGCCGATGCGATCGTGGTCGTGGACGGAACATTTCTCCATCGGCCGCCGCTGCCCGACTACTGGGACTACACCGTCTTCGTCGGCACCCCCATGGAACTCGCGCGAGCCCGAGGTGTCGCCAGGGATGCGGATGCGCTCGGCGGCACGGAAGCGGCAGGTAGAGCCTTCGATCAGCGCTATCACGCGGCGTGCCGGAATTATCTCGACGAAGTGGATCCACGCGAGCGAGCTACTCGGGTGCTTCCGGGTATTGACAGTCTGCTGTCAATCGAGTGATGATCGACAGCATCCTGTCAATCTACTCGGAGGACGTCCGATGACCACCACCATTGCGCTCTATGCCACCGACACCATGGCCGACTGGGAGTACGGCTACCTCACCGCCGGACTTGCCATGGCCCGTGAACAAGCCCCGGACGCCAACCGGCTGATCATCGCCTCCGAGACCGGGGAGGCTGTGACGACGATGGGAGGTGTCCGCATCGTTCCCGACGTCTCGGTCGCCGATCTTCCGACCCTCGATGCCCTGATTCTGCCCGGCGCGGACACTTGGGACTCCGGGCACGACACGGTTCTGACGCTGGCCGCCGAACTGGTTGCGGCGGGGAAACCGATCGCGGCGATTTGCGGTGCCACCTACGGGCTCGCCCGGACCGGACTGCTCGACAACAGGCCGCACACCTCTAATGCTGCCGAATTCCTCACGCAAGCAATCGAATACCGCGGTGCCGAGCACTATCGGGACGACCGAGCGGTGTCCGACGGCACAGTGATCACCGCGGGAGGCGTGAACCCGCTCGAGTTCGCGAAGCTGGTATTCGAGCGGTTGAACGTGTTTCCGCAGCCCGTCGTCGATGCCTGGTACGGCCTCTACAAGACGGGGGATCGCAAGTACTACGACCAGCTCGTGAACGCATGAAGCATCGCACACCCGAGGGCGATGCGCTGACAGAGTTGGTGTTGCCCGTCTTCGAGCTCAACGGCGAATTCCTCGCTGCCGCACACGACATCACCGAGCCGACGGGTCTGACGCCGGCGTGGTGGCAGGTTCTCGGTGCCACCCTGGACGAGCCGTTATCGGTCGCCGACATCGCGCGACGCGTTGGGCTCGGGTTGGCGCGGCAGAGTGTGCAGCGGACGGCAAACCTGTTGGTGGACAAAGGTTGGGCCGTCTACGTCGACAACCCGAACCACAAGCGCGCAAAGCTGTTGGAACCCACCCCCAAGGGGCGGGACACCGTTGCACAGCTGCGGGATGCGCAACATGCATGGTCCGATGCCGTGGGAGCCGCTGTGGGAGAGAGCGAACTGCGTGCCTTCTCCGCCACCCTCGGCAAGATCCTGGCGGCATCCCGGGACTATCGCAGCGGCAGTGCATAATTCGGGTATGAATGCGCTCGGGGTACTGCTGACCGGATTGCTGGCAGGATTGTCGATGCAGCCGGACGGGATCGATATCCTCGGCGACACCGGCTTCGGCGGGGTGCTGTTCTTCAGTGGCGGCGGAGGAGTCGCGGTGGCAGTGATTCTGGCGTCGGGTCTGGCGATGTTCGTTCGTCGGCGCACTATTCTGGCCGGTCTGTCCATCGCCGCTGCTGTCGCCATCGGTGGCTCGGTGCTGCTGCTCTCGTCCGACTTCGTCGAGGTGGTGGCAGGCGGAGTTCTGTTGGGATGCAGCGCAGTACATGCCAATCGCGAACGAGTTCGTCAGGCGCTGCTGGCCGCGTCGTTCGTTCTCGGACTGCTCAGCACAGGCGCGATCGAAGCGTTGCAGTACTCAGGCATTCCACGGCGTTACGCCGACTACCTCGCCGAATCCGAGCTGGGTACACCGGTGGTCGTGCCGGTGCTCTGCGTGCTCGTGGGGTTGGCAGCGGCGTGGGCGGCTCGCCTCGAAAGCCAGGCCCACAGCCCGGCCACCGATCGTGGTGTTCGCACGGGCTCGGCGATACTGCTGGTGGCGATCGGTGGGCTATTGCTCGATATGCTGTTCGGCCACAGCGTGTTCCATGGTGAGTACGGGTTCAGTGGCCGGTGGTATTTCGGCCTCTTCGTCGTACCCGTGTTGTTCGGGGCGGCCGGCTTGCTGCCGGGTCGCGGTGGCGTGACGGTTCTCGCCGGAACGGCCGTGTTGCTCGCCTCGACCACCACGTCGGGTGTGGGTATCGAAGTGTCGGACGGAGTCTGGACACTCGGAATCGTGGCCGTCATCGCACTGTCGGTTGCGGCCGGCGCTGCACTCGGATTGCGTTGGGGGCGTCCGATGGTCGCTGTCGGAGTTCTGGCGGTGGTCTGCGCGACGGCACTGTTCGCACAGCCGCCGCTGGACAACGTTCACTATGTGGCGTCTCTGATCGTGTTTCCGGCCGCTACGGCCTACCTCTACGTGGCGTGCACACCCGCCGACCCTGCACCGGCGACCCTCGGCCTCGCGGTGCCGGTCGCGATCACCGTGCCGATGGTGGTCACCTACGGCTGGACGGCGTACACGCCATTGACCACCATCGACACCAGTACCTTCTCGCCCACTGCCGACTTGTGGCTCTCGACCGGTGCGGCCGTCGTGACGGTCGTCCTCTGCGGCGTCGGGATGTGGGCTCTCGGTCGTCGGCCACTATCGAACTGACCACCGGAGTACCGTTTTCTGTATGGCTTACAGATACCTCGGAAACAGTGGACTGAAGATTTCGGAGATCACCTACGGCAACTGGTTGACGCACGGATCGCAGGTGGAGAACGACATCGCAACCCAGTGCGTGCGCGCGGCGCTCGATGCGGGCATCACCACCTTCGATACCGCCGACGTGTACGCCAACGGAGCGGCAGAGACCGTCCTCGGTGACGCGCTGAAGGGCGAGCGTCGGGAATCGCTGGAGATTTTCACCAAGGTCTACTTCCCAGTCGGGCCCAAGGGTCCCAACGACACCGGACTCTCGCGCAAGCACATCCTCGAAGGCATCGACGCCTCGCTGGGTCGGCTCGGCACCGACTACGTCGACCTCTACCAAGCGCATCGCTACGACGTCGAGACTCCGCTCGAAGAGACCATCGCTGCCTTCGGTGACGTCGTCCGCCAGGGAAAGGCGCTCTACATCGGCGTCTCCGAATGGACCGCCGACCAGCTCCGGGCCGGTCAGGAACTCGCCCGGCAGAACGGCTTCTCGATCATCTCGAATCAGCCGCAGTACTCCGCGCTGTGGCGCGTCATCGAGGATCAGGTGATCCCGACGTCCAAGGAACTGGGCATCTCGCAGATCGTCTGGTCGCCCATCGCCCAGGGGGTGCTCACCGGTAAGTACCTTCCCGGTCAACCCCTGCCCGACGGTTCGCGCGCCAAGGACGACAAGGGCGGCGACAAGATGATCGCGCGCTACCTCGACGATCAGACGCTCACCCGAGTGCAGCAGCTGAAGCCGATCGCCGACGACCTCGGAATCACCATGGCGCAGTTGGCCGTTGCGTGGGTACTGGCCAACGACAACATCGCCGCCGCACTCGTCGGGGCCTCCCGCCCCGAGCAGATTGCCGAGAACATCAAGGCCTCCGAAGTGACGCTCGACGCCGACGTGCTCGCCAAGATCGACGACGCACTCGGCGATTCCGTCGAGCGTGACGCGGGTAAGACGGGCTCGCCCGAGGCGCGCCTGGTCTAGTGCCCGAAGGCCCTGTAATAAGGACGTATGGACATGATCACCGTCGATACACCTCAGGGCCAGGTTCGTGGTCGGACCGACGCAGGCATCATCTCGTTCCTCGGAGTTCCGTACGCCGAGGCCCCGTTCGGGCCCCGCCGATTCCAGGCACCCTCGCCGCCGCCGACCTGGAACGGCGTGCGCGACGCCCTCGAGCTCGGGGCCACCGTCCCCAAGGTGGGCTACCGGCCGCCGACCAGCGAGATCCTCAGCGAGCCGGTGGTGCCCGGCGAAGAGTGCCTCAACGTCAACGTCTTCACCCCCGACGTCGCGGGATCGGCGCCGGTCTTCGTCTGGATCCACGGCGGCGCATTCGTCAACGGCAGCAACGCCATTCCCACGTACGACGGTTCCGCCTTCGCCCGGGACGGCGTCGTCGCCGTGGTGATCAACTACCGCCTCGGAGTCGACGGTTTCGCGCTGATCGACGGTGCCCCGGCCAATCGCGGAATGCTCGATCAGGTCGCAGCCCTCGAATGGGTACGTGACCACATCGCCTCCTACGGCGGCGACCCCGCGCAGGTGACCATCGCGGGAGAATCTGCCGGGGCGATGAGCGTCGGCACCCTGATGTCGATGCCCCGTGCCGACGGGCTCTTCCAGCGGGCGATTCTGCAGAGCGGAGCCGGGCACCACGTCATCACCGCCGAGACCGCCGCAAAGGTCGCCGCGGCGTTGGCGGCCTCGCTCGGCGTCGAGGCCACGGTCGACGGCCTGGGTTCGGTACCGGTGGACGCGTTGGTCGATGCTCAACGCGAACTGTCGGATCGGATCACTGCCGAGGCTCCGACCGGAGCGTGGGGTGAGCTGGCTCTGAACGTGATGGCCTTCGAACCGTACATCGACGGCGATATCGTTCCAGCACTGCCCTTTTCGCGTATCGGCGACGGCGCGAGCACGCAGGTGGATGTGTTGATCGGGACCACCAGCGAAGAGCACGCCTTCTTCATCGTCCCGGCCGGGCTGGTCCCGCACCTCACCGAGGACTACGTGAAGATGGTCCTCGCCGGGTACCGAGCCGATGCGTCGGCGCTGGAGAAGTACCGCGAACAGCTTCCCGACGCCTCTGCCGGCGAGCTGATGATCGCCGTCATGACCGACTGGTTCTTCCGTATCCCGGCGACGCGTCTGGTCGAAGCCCGCTCCGGCAACGCCTTCGTCTACGAATTCACCTGGCGCTCATCGCTGTTCGACGGTGCCCTCGGTGCCTGCCACGCACTCGAGATCCCGTTCGTATTCGACATGTTGCACAAGCCCGAGACCTCGCGCATCACGGGACCGAACCCGCCGCAGCAGGTGGCCGACCTGATGCACCGCGCCTGGGTCGACTTCGTGCGCGACGGCACTCCCGGCTGGGACTCGTACGGCACCGACCGCGCCGTGATGATGTTCGGCAACGAGCCCGGCGTCGCCCTCGACCCTAGGCCGGCGACACGCGCGGTGTGGGACGGGGTGCGCTGACCTCCGCTCCACAACCTCCGAACGTCGTCTGCGAGGCCTCCCGCCGTCGGGTTAATCTCGGATATGCGCAGATTCCTTCCCGGTTTCGGTTCGAGTTCTCCGGCCCCCGCGCGGCCTGCTCGCGTCGTGGTGGTCGGAGTCGGCTTCGGCGGATTCAACGCTCTTCAGCGGCTGACGAAGCTGCTGGGGCCCGACCGCGCCGTGCTGACGTTGGTGGCTCCCACCGACTACCTGCTCTACAGTCCGCTGCTGCCCGAGGTCGCCACCGGTGTGCTCGATCCGCGGGACATCGCCGTCTCCACTCGTCAGGCACTGCCGGGCGTCAAGTTGGTGCTCGGTCACGTCACCACCGTCGATTTCGAGGCGCGCGAGCTGACGGTGACCGGCCCCGACGGTGAGTCGACGCTCGAGTGGGACAAGCTGATACTCGCGCCCGGTTCGGTGACCAAGCAGTTCGACATCCCCGGCGTCGACGAGCATGCGTACGGGCTCAAGACGTTGAGCGAGGCCGTCTACATCCGCAACCATGTGCTCGCGCAACTCGACGCGGCCGATGCCCTGCCCGACACCCCGGAAGGCCGGAGCGAACGCGCCGAGCGGTTGACCGTGGTCGCCGTGGGTGCGGGCTACACCGGCACCGAATTCGTTGCCCAGATGCAGAATTGGGTTCGCGGTATCGCATCCCGATGGGCGACCGTCGACCCCGACGAGGTGCGCTGGGTGCTCGTCGACGTGGCCGACGCGGTACTTCCCGAGCTCGGTGAGCGACTCGGTCGAGAAGCGCTCGCCGTGCTCGCCGAAAGGGGTGTGGACGTGCGGCTCGGTGTGTCGGTGGCCTCGGCCACCGCAACGTCGGTGACGCTCACCGACGACGAGGTCATACCGTCCCGAACTCTGGTCTGGGGAGCAGGCGTCGCACCGAGCCCTCTCATCGCGCAGCTGGGTCTACCGACAGCGGGCGGACGCCTCGTCGTGCGGGCGGACATGACCGTCCCCGACGTATCGGACGTATGGGCGATCGGCGACGCGGCCGCAGTCCCCGACCTCGCCGCCGACCCGTCGAAGCCGACACCACCGACGGCTCAGCACGCCCAGCGGCAGGGCGTTGCCGTCGCACGCAATGTCGCGGCGTCGATGGGCGTCGGGCAGGCACGTCCGTACAAGCACAAGGATCTGGGGTTGGTCGCCGACCTCGGCGGATTCGACGGTGTCGCAAAGCCTCTCGGCATTCCGCTGACCGGACCGGTGGCGAAGTTCGTCGCGCGCGGATATCACCTCTACGCGTTGCCGACGGTCTCCGCCCGAGTGCGGGTGGCGACGGACTGGCTGTATTCCTCGGTGCTGCCGACGCGGGTCGTCAACCTCGCGCAGGTGCGATCCGAGGATGCGCTGATCAAGAAGGCTCAGGCAATCGATCTGTACGACTAGAGCGGCTGCGCCGCACGTGAGCGCGGAGCCTGCGGTCGTTCCGCAGGCTCCACTCCGAATTTCGTAGCAGGCTACGAACTTCCGCTCACATGAGTCACCGCAGGTGATGCACTTCCTGCAACCCGTAGACCGGGGTGTCGATGCCCTCGTAGCGCGCCTTGATCTGCAGTGCCAGGTACAGCGAATAGTGCCGGGACTGATGCAGATTGCCGCCGTGGAACCAGAAGTTCTCCTGCTGCGTCGGCTTCCACATGTTGCGCTGTTCGCCTTCCCACGGACCGGGATCCTTGGTGGTGTTCGAGCCGAGTCCCCAGCACTTGCCGACCTTGTCCGCGGTCTCCTGATCGATCAGATCGGCGACCCAGCCGTTCATCGAGCCGTAGCCGGTGGCGTAGACGATGAGATCCGCTGGAAGCTCGGTGCCGTCGTCGAGTACGACGCCGGTCTTGCTGATCCGTTCCACCTGTCCGGCAACGAGTTTGATCTTCCCGTCCGCGACCAGCTCGGATGCGCCGACGTCGATGTAGTAGCCCGAGCCGCGGCGCAGGTATTTCATGAACAACCCGGATCCGTCGTCACCGAAGTCGAGCTGGAACCCGGCCTTCTCCAGCCGGTCGTAGAAGTCCTTGTCCTGCTCCGCGATCTGCTGATACACCGGAATCTGGAACTCGTGCATGATCCGATAGGGCAAGGAAGCGAACGTCAGATCGGCCTTGCCCGTGGTCATTCCGGACTCGACGGCCCGCTCGGAGTACAGATCTCCCAGCGCGATCTCGCACAGTGAATCGGACTTGACGATGTGCGTCGACGAGCGCTGCAGCATCGTCACGTCGACGCCCGTCTCGTACAGTGCCTTGCAGATGTCGTGCGCAGAATTGTTGGAACCGACCACCACGACGCGCTTGCCGACATACGCGTCGGGACCGGGGTGTTCGCTGGAATGATGCTGCTCGCCCTCGAACTCGTCCATGCCGGGGAAGTTCGGAACATTCTTCTTGCCGGACATTCCGGTGGCCATCACCAACTGCTTGGGCCGCAGAATCACTTCCTCACCGTCGCGATCGACGACGACCGTCCACTCCTTCGCCACCTCGTCGTAGGTGGCGGACTTCGCGGTGGTCTTGCTCCAGTACGGCACCTCCATGACCTTGGTGTACATCTCGAGCCAGTCGCCGATCTTGTCCTTCGGCGCGAACACCGGCCAGTTCGGCGGGAACGGCAGGTAGGGGAGGTGGTCGTACCAGACCGGATCGTGCAGGCACAGCGACTTGTAGCGTCCGCGCCACTGGTCGCCGGGACGGTCGGCGCGGTCGACGACGATCGCGGGCACACCGAGCTGCCGGAACCGCGCGCCCAGAGCGATGCCGCCCTGGCCTCCGCCGATCACGAGGGCGTACGGCTGCACGCTGTAGCCCAGCTCGGACTCCTCGATCTCCTTCTTCTCCGCCCAGTTCTGGGTGTCGGCATTCGAGCCGTGCACCGCACCCTTGATGCGAGTCCTGCCCTGCCGTTCCTCGTATCCCTTGAGCTCCTGCATCGTGGTCAGCAACGTCCAGGCCACGTCGTCGCCCGTGTCCGCGTCCACCGTCAGGCGCAGATGTCCTTTGCCGCGGCTCGTGGCGGTCTCGAACTCGATCCACGCCGAGACGACGCCGTCCGCCTCGTCGGGAACCTCGGTGGTGTGAAAGCCCGTGGGATCGGTGTCGTCGAGGCGCTCGGACAGCATGTCGCTGACACCGTCACGGCCTTCGACGGTCTTGAGATTCCAGGTGAACGTCACGAGATCGCGCCAGAAGCTGCTGACGGCGAACATGCCGGCAACGCGGGGGATGTCACGTGCGACCAGGGCTTGCTCGAACTTCGACAGCCAGGCGTCGACCCGTTCCTGCGGGGTGTGCGTGCGGGTGATCTCGATCGGCTCGATGGTCTGGGTCATGAAAACTCCTAGCGATTCGTGGTTCCAGCGATGTGACCCAGCACACTCCTGATGCGCGCAGGGGTCGAGAGTTGCAGTGGGTTGCAGTGCGAATCGGGTGCAGACGACCGCGCTCACCGCGGTCGTCTGTACCGGATTTTTCCGATTTGCGACAGGCGCACTGGGTTGTATTTCACGTCCCGCTGACTGGGGCGTTAGAGTTCGAGAAATTTCCGGGGGGAAACAATGATTCGTCGTATGGCTGCAGCTCTTGTTCTGGTCGCTCTGACAGGGTGTTCCTCGTCATCACAGGACGAGGCTGCCGTCGCTTCCGGCACACGGTCTCCGTTGGTCCCGTGCATCGACTCCGTCGGCGAGAACTCGACGTTGACCGTCATGGGTGACGCGCTTCTTCACACGCCGTATCTGCGGGTGCGGGGCAAAGTGCGCACGCAATTCGAGGAAGAGTTCTACTGGCGTAACGGTCAGCCCGACGACCCTTTCGACGTGCGCCGTCTGAGCGCGTTCGTACCCGGTGGAAGCAAGACTGCCTTGCTGTACCCGAACACACCTGCCGGCGGCGATGCGCAATTCGCCGCAGCCACGTGCGGTCTCGAATTCGAGTGGAAGGCAGGCCTGTCGTCCAGCGAGTTCGAGTCGGTGGTCTCGACCCCGGGGTTCTTGCGCAGTCTGGGCCGTCGACTCTGCACCGACATCGAGATGTCGGGCGATACTGTCGATTACCTGGCCAGGGCCGATGAGGAGCTGGCCGAATCGGAGGACAACGCTGCCGGTGCCGTCGACTTCATGAGAGCGATGCACCGGAACTCGCTGCAGGACCGCCTCGACTACCTTGCCTCTCCCGTGGAGCCGGGTGAGCTTCCGGAGAATCGGCGCAGTGCCCGACATGATGTGATCGAGTTGCAGGACATCCTCGGGCGACTGGAGAAGGAAACCGATGAACATCTTCTGCAGATCAAACGGGATCGGGTCGAGTTCATCAGGGCCGCACTGACATTTCAGTGTCCAGCGCTCGACGACTGATCGGGTCTTCGGTGGTGGAGTACCCCGATCGAACTCAGCCGGCCGACAGCTTTTTCAACCCCAACGACTGGAATCCGACGACGTAGAGCAACGTCCACAGCACCAGCCAGTCGACGAACCCCAGCGCGTTCCCGGAGATACCGGCGGCAACCGCGGGCTCGTGCAGGATGTGCTCGGCAAGGACGAAGTAGTAGGCCAGGAACGTGCCGATGGCCAGGGCGAATGTCAGCATCGCGCGCCCCGCCGGGGGAAAGCGGTTACCGAAGCCGTTGGCCCAGAAAATCATCCAGAACGCCCAGCACACGCCGATCTGCGCCGGGAACTGGTTGATCACGGAGCCGAGTTCGGCCGTGGCATCGGACCCGACGAGCAGCTTCGCCAGTGGAACCATCAGGAAGTAGATCGCCGTACCGAGAACGGCGTTGCCGACCGTTGCCGCCAGTGCGGTACGTCCGCCGCCGCCTGCCAGTTTCCACGGCCAGTTGTCGAGGGTCTGGCCGGTGAGGATCACCGAGACGACGATCGAATAGAACCAACCCAGGGCAGTGTCGACGGACATCACAGGATCTGTGGCCGAGAGCGAGACCGAGGGCAATCCGAACACGAAGTACAACGCGAGAGTCGGGACGGCGACGAAGGCGATCTCGCACAGCCCGATCAGCGGTTGCTTCATGCGCAGTACGGTCCACGGCCAGTGCTGCCAGTTGAGGACCACCATCACCCAGGTACCGAATCCGAAGAGTACGAACAGAGCACCAGCGAAATATCCCAGTCCGCCCGCACGAGAGCCGGCGAAATCCGGATACAGCGCACCGAGCCCGTTGCCGAGGATCCAGGTGACCGCAACGGCGAAGACGCCCGTGGAGACGAGGATGGCGAGCCCGCGCATCGGTTGCTTCAGGGAGTCGAAACCGGCGAACTCGCAATCGAATCCGATGAACACGATGAACAGAATTGCCCAGAACAGCGCCGCGTTGAACGGGAGGGGATAGAAGTTCCACGGGCTGGTGGTGGGGTCGGCCAGCAGATACCAGGTCGCCAGAGAAACGACGAGTACGACGGCGAGGTTGGCGATTCCGAACAGGAGCCAGTTGCCCTGTGGGGTATCGATTTTCGGCTTGCTCACAGGTCGATCTGCGGTTGCGGTCATGTGGTGCTCGTTTCCGTGAGGCGACAGTGTCGCCGTCACTATGAGCTCGATCACAACCGCGCGTCAGGGTTGCGGCAGGTTGCAGCTCGGCCGCGGCACTGCAACGCGCTGCAACCCTGGCGCTTGTGCTCCGGGTCACATAGACCTGTGTGCATATCCGATCCAGTCAGGAGTGAGAACCGATGCGCGCAGCTGTGTATTACGGACCCAACAAGGTGGAGATCACCGACGTTCCCGAGCCCAGTCCCGGTGAAGGCCAGGTCAAGGTCAAGGTCGGGTTCAACGGAATCTGCGGAACCGACCTGCACGAGTACTACGCAGGCCCCATCTTCATCCCCACCTCGCCGCATCCGCTGACCGGACAGGAGATGCCGCTGGTGCTGGGCCACGAGTTCTCGGGAACGGTCACCGAGCTCGGGAAGGGCGTGACCGGCATCGCGGTGGGCGACCGCGTGGCCATCGAGCCGCTGTACCGCTGCGGCCACTGCGGACCGTGCCGGGCCGGCAACTACAACATCTGCGCGCAGATCGGTTTCCACGGACTGATGTCCGACGGCGGAATGGCCGAATACACCGTGGTACCGACCGACATGATCCACGCCTTGCCCGACAACGTCTCGCTCGAACTCGGAGCCCTCGTCGAACCGATGTCGGTTGCCTATCACGCTGCGACACTGGGAGATCCGAAGCCCGAGGACACCGCGATGGTGTTCGGAGCCGGCCCCATCGGCATCGGACTGTGGTTCGCACTGCGCGGCAAGGGACTGGGCAACGTCTACGTCGTCGAGCCCTCGCCGACGCGTCGAGCATCGATCGAAGCACTCGGTGCGAAGACACTCGATCCGACGGCCGTCGACGTCCCCGCGTTCATCGCCGACCTCACCGACGGCAACGGGGCCGACGCCATCTACGACGCGGCAGGCGTGCAACCCGCCGTCGAGACCGCGCTCGGATGCATCGGTGCGCGTAAGCCGCTGGTCAGCGTCGCGATCTACGAAAAGCCTTTGACCACACCGCTGCAGAAGCTGGTGATGAACGAATCTCGGATTCAGGGCTCGCTCTGCTACACCGCCGCCGACTACGAGGCCGTCATCGACCTGATGAGCCAGGGCCACTACGACACGACGGGGTGGGTGGACAAGATCACGCTCGACGGCGTCATCGACGACGGATTCGAGGCGCTGCATGCGGGCACCAAGATGAAGGTCCTGGTCGACCCCTCCACCGGAGCAGCGTCATGAGCGCGGTGTTGGTGACGGGCGCCGGGCAGGGCATCGGCCGGGCCATCGCGTTGCGGTTGGCGAACGACGGCCACGACATCGCGCTGGCCGACCTGAACGAGGACAAGATTGCAGACGTGGCCGACGAGGTGCGTCGAACAGGCTCGAAAGCAACGACATTCGTGGCCGATGTCAGCGATCGCGATCAGGTGTTCGCCGCCGTCGAACACACCAACGAGGCACTCGGCGGCTTCGACGTGATCGTCAACAACGCGGGCATCGCGCAGGTCGCCCCACTCGACGATGTGCGCCCCGAGGACGTCGCGAAGATCTGGGCCGTCAACGTCGACGGCGTGCTGTGGGGAATCCAAGCTGCCGCAGCGAAATTCAAGGTTCTCGGCCGGAAGGGCAAGATCATCAACGCGTCCTCGATCGCCGGTCACGACGGGTTCGCGATGCTCGGGGTCTACAGCGCAACGAAATTCGCGGTACGTGCCCTGACCCAGGCAGCGGCGAAGGAATATGCCGCCGAGGGAATCACCGTCAACGCGTACTGCCCCGGTGTGGTCGGAACCGACATGTGGGTCACCATCGACAAGCGATTCGCCGAGTTGACCGGTGCCGCCGAAGGCGAGACGTACGACAAATTCGTCGGCGGTATCGCCCTAGGTCGCGCGCAGACGCCCGAGGACGTCGCAGCGTTCGTCTCGTATCTCGCTGGGCCCGACTCGGACTACATGACGGGCCAGGCACCGTTGATCGACGGTGGTCTGGTCTATCGGTGACCCCCGTTCATTCCGATTTGTGAGCTGGAGCACAATTGGCTGTGATGACGCAGTCGACAGGCCCCGAACCTGCGCTGGCGGCCGGCGAAGACCCGCGCCGCTACGCGCAGATTCTCACGGCCGTGTACGACGCGACCATGACCGGCGGCAAGTCGCCCGCACGGCCCCGTGAGGTCATCGGGGACTCGTGGCGGCGGTTGCAGACCCTGGGTATCGATCCGGAGTTGGGTAACCCCGCCGAGACGCAGATGGACGTCTCCGACCTCGAGCTCAGCCGTCGAGAATCGGGATTGTTCGACATCCTCGACGACCTGGCGCGCGGACTGGAGTCGGTGGTGCAGGACGGCGACAACATTCTCGTGGTCGCCGATCGGCACGGCAGGGTGTTGTGGCGCAGCGGATCGACCTCGGTGCTGGACCGGGCCGACGACCTCGGCTTCGTGGAGGGCGCGAACTGGGCCGAGGATTCGGTGGGTACCAACGCCATCGGAACTGCCCTGGTCTCACGCCGCGCGGTCCAGATCTTCTCGGCCGAACACTATGTGCGCAGCCATCATTCGTGGACCTGCGCCGGCGCGCCGATCCGTGATCCGCGAACCGGTCAGGTGCTGGGCGCGATCGACGTCAGCGGGCCGGCCAAGACGGTGCACCCCACCACCATCGCGCTGGTCGACGCCGTCGCACGATTGGCCGAATCCCAACTGCGAGAACTGCATCGGAGCACACTCGATCGACTGCGGTCGGTGGCCGCACCGATGCTCGCGCGACTGCAATCCCCGGCCCTGGCCGTCGACGCGAACGGCTGGGTCGCGGCCGTCGAATCGGTGGCGCTGCGCAATCGCATCCTGCTGCCCGAGGACCTCGCGACCGGACGCTTCTGGCTGCCGACCCTGGGCGTGTGCGACTTCGAACCCCTGCCCGGTGGATGGCTCGTCCGACCCACCAGCACGATGGATTCCGGCGTCGCCGACATCGGATCGACGAGAATCCGTATCGACCTGCGCAATTCGCAGAAGCCTCGCATCGAAGTGCGCAGCGAGGTGGGGGAGTGGACACACGAACCGACACCCCGGCACGCCGAAATCATGTACCTGCTCGCCACCCATCGCCAAGGACGTACCGCCTCACAGATGGCGGCCGATCTCTTCGGCGACGACGGCCGCGCGATCACGGTGCGGGCCGAGATGTCGCGGCTGCGCAAACACCTCGCCGGCATCATCTCCACGCAGCCGTATCGGTTGGACGAATCGGCGACCGTGGAGGTGATCATGCCGTCGGAGATGAGTCGGTTGCTCCCGCATTCGTCCGCTCCTGCGATCCGGGCGGCACGGGGCTGAGCCGTAGCGCAGAATCGGGGAATGAAGCGCCTCGCCCGGATCCTCGACGCCTCGGACCCCGGGCAGGTACGGCTGCGCAGTGCATCGGCTACGACGCTGACGGTGCTGTTGGCGATGGTGACGCTGGTGCTGACCACACGCGCCATCGGCCAACCGGTGACGGTGGCGATGCTCGGAACCGTCGTGGCGATGCAGGCGTCGGCGGCGGTGAAGGACAGAGATCAACGCAGTCGGCTGATCACCACCGCGCTGATGGCATTGCCTGCGTCGGCGGCAGTGACGTTGGCGGCGTTGCTCTCCGAACTCGGCAAGGTGGCCGACGTCGGATTCATCGCGGTCCTCTTCACGGCGGTGTGGGTGCGCAGATTCGGCCCTCGCGGTACGGCGTTGGGGATGGTGTCGTTCATTTCGTACTTCTTCGCACTGTTCCTGCGCGCGACACCGGAGCAACTGCCGATGTTGATCGCGGCCATCCTCGGCGGCTTGCTGATCGCCCTGTTCGTGCGGGCCGTCGTCTTCCCGGACCGGCCGGTCGTGGAGGTGCGCCGGTTGCTGTTCGCGATGCGAGCGGTATCGGCCTCGGTGCTCGAGGCGGCCTCGGCAGGGCAGAGCCGCGACCTGAACCTGGTGCGCCGCAGACTCGACCGGCTCGGCAACACCGCACTGATGATCGACGACTGGCTCGACCGACACAATGCCGGACAGCTGCTCAGCGTCACCAGCGCCGATCTGTCGCTCCGAGTGTTCGACGCCCAGATCGCGACCGAGCAACTCGTCAGCTCACTGTGGGCTCTCGATCCCACCAAGCCGTGGCCGACGGCCCTGGGGCAGGCGACCACCGCGCTCGGATCGTGTCTGCAGAACACGCCGTCCTCGGAGCAGCTGCGGGCCGCTCGACGGTTGGCGGCTGCAGCGGCCGAGCGGGCCGATCCGTCCACCCCCGCCGGAATCGCGACGGTGTCCGCGCAGCGAGCCGTCCAGGCGCACATAGCCATTCATCACATCACCACCAACGCCGTCTCGGCGTCGACGGCCCCCGATATCGGCCCGTCCGAACCCGCGGCCGAGGACACCCCGAGTGGTCTGCATCCCAGCACCAAGGCCGCCGTTCAGGTAGCCGTCGCCACGAGTGCCGCAACGGTACTGGGCGAACTCGTCTCTCCCGACCGCTGGTACTGGGCGGTGCTGACGGCCTTTCTGGTGTTCACGGGGGCGTCGACTCGGGGTGAAATCCTCACGCGGGCAGGCCAACGCGTTCTCGGAACGATTGCGGGCGTGCTCGCCGGGGTGGTGATCGCCGCGTTGGTGGGCAGCAACCAGCCCGTGCAACTGGTGCTGATCGTGGTCTGCGTCTTCTTCGCGTTCTACCTGGTGACGGTCGCGTATGCGCTGCTGTCGTTCTTCGTGACCATCCTGCTCGCGATGCTCTACGGGTTGCTGGGCACGTTCAGTATCGAGGTGCTCGAGCTTCGCATCGTCGAGACTGCTGTCGGTGGTGCCGTCGGAATGGCGTCGGCCTACTTCATCTTCTCGACCAGCACCCGAAAGACACTGGTGAGCAACGTCGACAGCTACCTCGAGCAATTGGATGCGTTGATCGAGTCCAGTGTCGAATCCGTTCTCGCGCCGGGAGGTGCAACCGACCTGGTGGCGTCGACGCGCACACTCGACAACGCCCTCAAAGACGTTCTGACGTCAGGTAAGCCGCTGGTACTCGGGCCGACGACCCGCAGCAGACGCGGCGCGAAGCGACTGTTGCGGGTGCTGGCCGTCAGCGGTCGGTCAGCGCACGCACTGGCCCGGGCCGGTGTGCTGGCCTCGCGTGCCGACCCGGACACGGCACCCTCGGCAGAGACCGCCGGAGCTCTACGCGACGCCGCGGCCCTGGTTAGCGAGACCGCACGCCAGGTGGAGGCAGTTGTCGCCGGGGATCACGTCGACCCGCCCGAGAAAATCACCGAGACAACGGTATTGGATGTACTGCTCACCTCCACCAACGCGCCCGGTCCGCTGCGCGGCGCGGTGCGGGCACTGAACACGATGAACCGAACACTCGCCGATGTGTTGAGTCGGGCTTGACCTTCACACCGTGACAAGGTCTTGGCTGACCGTCATGAACTCGATGAATCTCGTAGGTGGGGCACTTCAGCACAGCAATCCGTCGGCCCGGCTGCGGGCCGCGCTCGACATCGGTACGACACCGGATCCGCAATTTCTGGACGCCCTGGTGCAGCGGTGCGCCGTCGAACCCGATTTTCAGGTGCGGGAGATGTTGACCTGGGCCCTGATTCGCCATCCCGCGTCGCTGACGGTTCCGCGGCTGATCGATCAGGTGCGATCCGGTGGAGCTCTGGCTCGCAGCCAGGCGCTGCACACGTTGTCCAAGATCGAGGACCCGTCGGCATGGCCGGTGATCACCGAGGATCTGATCTCCGACCCCGACGACGAGGTGGCACGAAGCGCATGGCGTGCCGCGGTGGTCCTGCTGCCGATCGGTGGTGAAGGGCAGTTGGCCGCGATGCTGGGCACCCAACTCGGTCGAGGCGGGTACGACGTTCAGCGAAGCCTGAGCCGTGCGCTGGTTGCGCTCGGATCGGTGATCGAACCGATGGTGCGCCGGGCCGCGTCGAGCACGAATGATTCGGTTCGTGCCCACGCACTGGCCACCGAGGCGCTGCTCCGAGACCCGGATGCGGGGTTCGCAGTGTTCGAGGCCAAGCGCATCGATGCCCTTGGCGTAGACGACACGGCGGGGTGAGATGGAGCGATGTTGATCGGTGAGGTGGCGCAGCGGTCGGGCGTCAGTGCGCGCATGCTCCGGCACTACGACCGGTTGGGGCTCGTGTGCCCCACCTCGCGCAGCAGCACCGGTTACCGCGAATACGCGCCGGAGGATGTTCGACGCCTGTTCCACGTCGAGTCGCTGCGTTCGCTCGGGTTGTCGCTGAGCGACGTCGGTCGCGCCCTCGACGACCCGAGTTTCGCGGCCTCCGGACTCGTCGACGAGCTCGCCGCCCGAGCCGAGGAGCGAATCGCGCGCGATACCGAGTTGCTCACGCGGTTGCGTCGAATCGGCGACGCGCGGCCGGAGGACTGGGAAGACGTACTGGGAACCGTCGCGCTGCTCGGTGACCTGCAGTCGGTCAGTGCTGGGACCCGACAGGCAGCGGCGCTGGCCTCGGTCGGCGATCGGCCCATCCCGGCGGACGCGTTGGCCGAAGCCGTGCTGCGTGAGCCCGCGCCCAACGTCGCGGGGGCACTTCGATGGGCACTCGCGCAGTCGGCGGCGATTCTCTCGAAGTGCTCCGGCACGGTCTCGGTTCACCGGACCCCCAGATTCGACGCCGCGCGGTGGACACCGTCGTCGAGATCGCTCACCCCGACGCCACCGACGTGCTGCGAGAGGCGCTCACTCACGACGACGACCAGGTCCGGTGGATCGCGGCGCTGGAACTCGGTGCGCGCGGGGTGGCCGACGCGATCCCAACGCTGATCGAGATGGTCATCGAGGGCACCAACGACGTGGACGCCGCCGATGCCCTGGGCACGCTGGGACCCGCAGACTCGATCGTGGCGGCACTGATGGACGGGCCGAGTGATGCGTCGACGCGGCTGCGAGTGACCCAGGCACTGGCGAGTATTCCGGGGAAGGCAGCCTCGCGCGCCCTGCGGGAGCTGACCCGAGACACCGACCGCTCGATCGCGCTGACGGCCGAATACGTCCTCGGCCGACGGGAATGACCCTTTGGGTACCGTCGACGGTATGAAGGCTTTCGGACTCCTCGCAGTCCTGACGATCACGTTGACAGCGTGCTCCACCGCAACCACCCCCGCCGCACCTGCCGAATCCGTTGCCGAGAACCAGGTGACCGTCGCCGATCGGATGTACTCGCCGAAGACACTGACGATTTCGGTGGGAGACACCGTCACCTGGGTGTTCGCCGACCGCGGCATGGCCCACAACGTCGTCGCCGACGACAACTCGTTTCGCAGTCAGATCATGGAAACCGGACAGTTCACGCACACCTTCGACACCGCGGGAACCTTCACGTACCACTGCACTCCGCATCCGGACATGACGGCATCCATCGTCGTCGAGCCCTGAAACTCCTAGGCTCAGGGGCATGACGGCACCGACCCGAGGACGCAGCATCGTCGCACCCCTCGGTGTGGCCGCTGCCGCCATCGGTGTGGCAGTACTGCTTCACGTTCGCGACCCCCGCACATCCACGTATCTGCCGTGCCCGTTCCACGCTCTGACCGGACTATGGTGCCCCGGATGCGGCACGACCAGGGCGCTCGGTGACCTCACTCGCGGAGACGTCGCCGCGGCCGCGTCGAGCAATGTCGTTGCGGTGATGTGCGTCGTCGTGGCCGTCGGACTGTGGGGCCTGTGGCTCAGGGCTCGCTGGATGCAGATACCTCTGACGTTGCCTGGCCCGACTCGGCTGGCCGCCGCTGTGGTGCTCGCCCTTCTGGCCGTCTTCACCGTGGTGCGCAACACCCCGTGGGGCACCGCGATCGCCCCGACCTGACACAACTAGGAGTAGCTGTGCTGCTGGAAATCTTCTCGATCATCGTGCTGCTGGGCGTGCTCATCGCGCTCATCCCCACGGCCCGCCGCGTGTTCAAGAAAGGTGACGACGAATGAGCGACTCTCTGCGGGATCGCGTCCGCGCGAAACTCCTCGCACAACTCGCCGACGACGGAGGCACCGCCGCCGAACAGGCCGAGGGAGACGACCCACGGTTGAACGCCCTGCGCGACGACCTCGACGCACTCGACGCGGCACAGGACGGGGATCCGATCATCGACGACATCGCCGCACGGCACTGGGTGCCCTGACCGACCCCGCCCCGCCGCCCTTGGGGAGTCAATGTGACGTTCAGTGGCCTTTTCGACGGTCGATGTCACGTTGAGTGGACTTTTGGGGTGGTCGAAATTGGTGCACAGTTGAGGTGCATCTAGTATCTATGTTGTGTCCGAGATGAGATCTGCCGCCGATACGGCGTATGCGACGGTCAAGGAGCTCATTGTCTCGGGGGAGCTTCCCGGCGGTGAGCTCGTCAGTGAGGGCGAGATCGCGTCGCGCCTCGAGATCAGTCGCACTCCCGTACGCGAGGCATTTCTGCGGCTTCAGGTCGAAGGATGGATGCGCCTGTATCCCAAGCGTGGGGCACTGGTGGTGCCGATCGCGGTGGGTGAAGCCGAGAGTGTCGTCGATGCGCGCAGGCTGGTCGAATCGGGCAGCGTCCGAGCGTTCATCGCGGACGCCAGTGCCCGTGAATCCGTGGTGGCCGCCCTGCGCGAGAACCTGCAGTTACAACAGCAGCTGGCCGTGAACGGGACCGCCGCACAATTCAGTGCCGTCGACGCCGACTTTCATCGCACCGTCGTCCATGCCGGCGGCAACCCGTTGCTCGACGCGTTCTACGACGGACTTCGCGAGCGTCAGCGGCGGATGACGGCAGCCTCGGTGACGCGTGATCCGGGTCAGATCTCGCGCATCGTCGACGACCATCGCCGACTCACCGATCTGATCGAGGCCGGCGACGCAGACGGATTCGAGCAGGCCGTCGAACGACACATGCTCGGGGTGCACGGCCTACGACCGGACAGAGGGGGAGCATGATGAGCGAAACGCTCACGAACGATCGAGACCTCGAGCTGACTGCACGACGCTGGCTGCTGGTCGCGTCGGGCATGTTCGCCGTGGCATGGGGCGGCAACGAGTTCACGCCGTTGCTGGTGATGTATCGGCTCGATCATGGCTTCTCGGCCGTTGTGGTCGATACGTTCCTGTTCGCCTACGTCCTGGGCATCATCCCGGCGATGCTGATCTGCGGTCCGCTCTCGGATCGGCTCGGTCGACGCCCGATCATGTTGCCCGCCCCCGCAATTGCAGCGGCCGGGTCCATTCTGATCGCACTCGGACCCGACAACGCCTACATGCTCTTCGGTGGCCGTGTGCTCAGCGGCATCGCGCTCGGAATCGGTATGGCCGTGGGCGGGAGCTGGGTCAAGGAACTCTCGAGTCGCGACTCCACCGCCAAGCCCGGTGCCGGAGCGCGCCGCGCCGCGATGTCGCTGACCGCCGGCTTCGCCCTCGGTGCTGGAGTCGCAGGCGTGCTCGCACAATGGGCGCCCTGGCCGACGCACCTCGCCTACAGCGTGCACGTGCTGATCTGCATCGCCGCCGGTATCGGCATGCTCTCGGTGCCCGAAACACGCGCTGCCACATCAGCGTCGAAGAACAAGCGGCTGCTCGACGACCTGAGGATTCCGTCCGCATCTCATCGCCGATTCCTGTTCGTCGTATTGCCCTTGGCCCCATGGGTGTTCGGTGCCGCGAGCGTCGCCTACGCGGTGCTGCCGTCACTGATGGCGGATGCTCTGGCCGACGAGCCCGGTGGCGGCTACCCCGTCGCGCTCTCCGCTGCGATGGCCGTGATCGCCCTCGGCTCCGGCTTCGCGATTCAGGCCGTCGGGCGTCGCATCGACACACCGGCCAACGCGCGAGGGGCACTGGTTGCACTCACTCTCCTGGTGGTCGGCATGGCCGTTGCTGCCTGGGCGGCGTCGGTGCTCACCATTGCTGCGGCGCTGATCGCGGCAGCGGTCCTCGGCTGTGGGTACGGCATGGCGTTGGTCTCGGGTCTGCAAGAGGTGCAACGCATTGCGGGCCCCGATGACCTCGCCGGCCTCACCGCGGTGTTCTATTCGCTGACCTACCTGGGCTTCGCGGTGCCTGCCGTTCTGTCGGCGCTCACCGAGACCTGGCCCGGGGTGGTCACGTATCCGATCATCTTCGGATTCGGCGCAGTGATGGCGGCGCTGTGTGGCCTGGTGGTTCGGGCGAAGACATCTGCTCACTTGCCGTAGGGGCCGGTACCACCGCCGTTTCGTCCGGTGACGCTCGGGGTAGGCACCGCGCATGAAAATCAACGGACATGCTTGCGCCGGTCGGCGTCGCCCCGTCGGTTCCGGTTCGATGACTGCGGCACTCGCCGCAGCGTGACCGTCGGCGCGCTGGCCGGCTGCTCGAACGACCCGGTCATCGCGCAGGACACCGGCGCAGCAGAGGAGGCAGGCAGCATCGAGCTGCAGAGTGTCACGCTGCAGGCCGAGCTCACCGGTGCTACGTCCGCAGGTTCCGCCTCGGAGTACGGCAACGCAAACCTGGAGTTCACGGCGGTGAACACCGCCGGGGCAGGGACCGATCGTCTGCTCGAGATATCCTCTCCCGCCGCGTCTTCGGTGACGATCGACGCCGGCGCGAACCAGCTCGTCATCGAACCCGAGACGTCCATCGCAGCCGGCCAGCCGGTGGAGAATCCGGACGGTGGAGACGACGGAACGGACCGGCCGTTCACCGTGACCCTCGAGCTGACCGACGGAGAACTTGCGCCGGGGACATCGATCCCTGTGAGTTTCGAGTTCGAGCGCGCCGGAACTGTGACCGTCGACGCCCCGTTCGACGTCTACGAGCCGGGGGAGCTGAGCGACACTGCCCGGCCTCTTCCCCCCGAGGTCACTCCCGCGCCATGACATAGGTCCGATCCGCTCGGGTCGCTGCGAGCCGACCCGTTCGGCTCTAGGATCAGCGGCATCATGCTGCAGTCCTCGCGCACGGTCCCGCCGCATCGGGTACCTCCGACGGTGGCGCTCGCGGGTGCAACCGTATGGAACCGGCGTGAGGCGTACTGGTTCCTGATCGCCGTGATCGTGCCGGCGGCCTGCTGGTCCGAATATCCGATGGTGGTGCCGTACGTGTTCGCGATCGTTCTGCTCGGGGCGCTGGTGTTTCGTTGCAGACGGGTTGCCTGGTGGGTGTCGATGCTGCGGTGGGGGGTGATCGCCGACGTCGAGAGCGTGGACACCGCTCTGCGCGGCGACCGTAACCTTCGCCTCGCGCACGCCACGGGATGGAACGTCCAACGACGTTGGTACACAGGGGTTGTCACTCAATCCACGGTTCGGTACCGGGCCGGGGAAGCGCGCGGGCACCTGTTCGTTCGGGGATTGCCGTTCACCACCGGTGTGGTGCTCGCGCACTCGAAGCAACCGTCGTGTGCCATGGCCATCAGCGACTTCCCCTGCGATCTGCAATTGGACGGCAAGGGACGCTGGGCGGCGTCGTTCCCGAGAGGTTTCTGGCTGCAGGCACTGGCGACGTCGGCGATGTACGGCTACACCGCGGCAGGCCTCGCCCTGTCGCTCGGGTATCGCTGACGCAGCCGATGCGGTGGGTACCGTGGAGCGGGTACCCACCTCGTACGACGGGAGCGGACATGAAGTACAACTACTCCGGCCCCTGGCCGATTTTCGCCGTGCTGGGCGTCATCGTGTTCTGGGTGCTGTTTCAGGTCGTGGCACTCGATGCGAGTGTCGGCCGTGCCATCGCGTCGCCGATCAATCTTTTCGCGCTGATGTCGGTGGGCTTCCTGACCATCGGTTACGCGCAGAAGCGCCGTCGCCGGGTCTAGCGGGCAATCGGCTCCCCAGACTTGGATTCCGGCCCTCGATTGCAGGCAAATATCCGAAACCGGGGAGCCGATTGGCGACGCTGGAACTACGGCAACGACGGCAGCTGCGTGTCCACGAGCCATGCGTCCCACAGACTTCGGGGGCACCCGAAGCGGGAGGCGAGGTCGGTGAAGTCCGCCGTCGCGACCGTCGAGTAGCGGTACTTGGAGGTCCATTCCTGGATCAGTCCGAAGAAGCGCTCGTCGCCGATGGTGCGCCGCACGGCGTGCAGTGCCAGTGCACCGCGCTTGTATACGCGGTCGTCGAAGATGCGGGCGGGCCCGGGATCGCTGAGCTGTAGGTCCATGGCCAGTCCGCGCTGAATGGTGTGTGCCCGCTTGGCCTTGTCGTGAGCCGTTGCGCCGCCGGAGTTCTCGGCCCAGATCCACTCGGAGTAGCAGGCGAATCCCTCGTGCAGCCAGATGTCGGCCCACTTGCCGAGGGTCAGCGAGTTGCCGAACCACTGGTGCGCCAGCTCGTGTGCCACCAGACGCTCGTAGTACCGGGAACCGGAACAGTGATTGGCACCGAAGATCGACAGCCCCTGCGCCTCGACCGGAATCTCGAGATCGTCGTCGGTCACCACCACGGTGTACGACGCGAAAGGGTAAGGGCCGTAGAGCCGTACGAACGTATCCATCATCTGCGGTTGACGACCGAAGTCGTGATCGAACTGCGCGCGCAGGCGCGGCGGAGTGATGGCCTTCATCGGCACCGGCCCCGGGCTGACGATGCGATGCTCGTACGGACCGATCTGAATGGTCGCGAGGTAACTGGCCATCGGCTCGGGCTGCTCGTACACCCAGGTGGTGCGGCTGGCGCGAGTCTGCTTGCGCACCAACGTTCCGTTGGCCACCGCGTAGTACGGCGAATCGGTGGTGATGGTGATGCCGTAGCTCGCCTTGGACACCGGATGGTCGTCGCACGGGAACCACGACGCGGCCCCGTTGGGCTGGCTGGCGACGATCGAGCCTTCGGTGAGCTCGTCCCAGCCGACCTCACCCCAGAAACCGTTGATGGGCTTGGGGGTTCCGCCGTACGACACCGTCACCACCAGTGCCGCGCCCGACGCGATGGGCTTGGCGGGCGTGATCTTCAGCTTGCCGCGCTGGTGGCTGAACTTCACCGATCGCGAGCCGTTGACCGACACCTTCGACACGTTCATCGCCGGGCCGAGATCGAACGCGAACTTCGACACCGTCGCCGTGGTGACCGCGGTGATCTTCGCCTTGCCCGTCAGCCGGTTGCTCTCGACCTTGTATTCGAGATCGAGTTCGTAGCGCGAGACGCGGTAGCCCCGATTTCCGTTCTGCGGAAGGTATGTATCGATCGGATTGTCGCTGGCATCGACGTCGAACACCGGTGCCACCAGCCTGTCTGGCACGAAAGATCACCCCTCGTTTCGGTCGTCGCGGATGCGCGGGAAGGGATCCCCCTTGGCCCAGGGCGCGATCGGATTGCCCTGCCAACGAGTATGCGCGGGAACCGTATCACCGCGCATCACCAGGGAGGCAGGCCCCACCGTCGCGCCGTCACCGATTCCCGATGCCGGCAGCGCGACACAGTGTGGTCCCAGTGTTGCGCCTCTACCGAGATCGACCGTGTCCATGGACATGATCCGATCATGGAACAGGTGCGTCTGCACAACGCACCCTCGGTTGACGGTCGCACCGTCGGCCAATGTCACCAGATCGGCCTCGGGAAGCCAGTACGTCTCGCACCAGACTCCGCGGCCGATATCGGCACCGAGCCATCGCAACCACATGTTCAACACGGCAGTGCCCTCGGCCGCGCGCGCGAACCACGGCGCGGCGACGGTCTCGACGAACGTGTCGGCCACCTCGTTGCGCCAGACGAACGAACTCCACAACGGATGATCGGTCTTGCCGATCCGGCCCACCCACAGCCACTTCGCCAACGCCGACACCGCAGCGGCCACGAAACCGGCGACGAGCAGCACGAGGCCACTGACCAGTGCCGCCAACCAATATCCGACGGCGTCGGCGACGGCGGTCAGCCCGAACAACACTCCGAGTCCGATGCCGAACGTCACGACGACGGGAATCAACCGACACGTCTCGACGAGCGAGCGGGCGACCTTCAGCTCGAGTGCCGGATCGAACGTGCGTGACGAGTCCGCGCTACCGGCGGCTCGACGTAGCCGCACCGGCGGGCTGCCGAGCCACGACGAGCCGGACTTCGCCTTGTCCGGAGTGGCGGACAGCACGGCGACCAGACCGTTCTTCGGGACGGTTCGGCCGGGACCGGTCATGCCGGAATTGCCGAGGAACGCTCGCTTGCCCACCTTCGCATCGCCCAGATGCATCCAGCCGCCGCCGAGTTCGTAACTGGCGACCATGGTGTCGTCGGCGAGGAATGCGCCGTCGGCGACCGTGGTGAACTTGGGGATCATCAGCACCGTCGACGCCTCGACGTCCTTGCCGATCTTCGCGCCGAGCAGCCGGAGCCAATGGGGCGTCAACAGCGACGCGTAGAGCGGGAACAGGAACGTGCGCGCCGAGTCCATCAGGCGCTCGGTGGCCCACACCTGCCAACCGATGCGGCTGCGCACCGGGTGGTAGCCGCCGACGAGGCCGATGCTGAGCACCCGCACCGCAACGACGGTGATCAGCGCGAACACCGCCAACGACACCAGCGTCGCCACGGGCAACATCACCAGACCACGCTCGAAGGCGTCGAGCACGGAGTCGGCGGTGTGAATCCACCAGCCCATCAGCACCAGGCTGACGCCGATCGAGAACAAAGCCATGCCGGACAGGAACAGAGATGCGACGCCGTAGGCGAATACCCAATGGGTTGCGCGTGGTGGAGCTTCCGCGGGCCACGGATGATCGGCCTTCCCGACCTTCTGAGCCGGCGAACCGGACCACATCTGGCCGGCCTTCACGCGTCCGACGACGGCGGAGCCTGCCGTGACGACCGCGTTCTTGCCGACCTTGGTGCCGGGCAGCAGCGTCGAGCGGGCACCGACGGTGGCACCGGCACCGATCTCGATGCCGCCGATGTAGACGAGATCGCCGTCGATCCAGTGACCGGACAGGTCCACCTCGGGCTCGATGGAGCAGCCGTCACCCAACTCGAGCAAGCCGGTGACCGGCGGCAGGGTGTGCAGGTCGACGCCCTTGCCGATCTTGGCACCGAGAGCGCGCGCGTAGTAGACCATCCACGGTGCGCCCGACAGGTTCGACGCACCACTGGCATCGGTCAATCTCGTTGCGGCCCAAAGCCTGATGTGCATGCTCCCGCCGCGCTCGTACGCGCCCGGTTTCAGCCCGGCCAACAGGATGCGCGATCCGATCACCGAGATAGCCATGCGGCCGACCGGGGTGATGAACAGGACGAATGCCAGGAGCACCCACCACCAGGACAGCGTCGGAGCCCAGGGCACGTCGCCGAACCAGGACATGACGTTGAACAGCAGTCCGAGCCAGGTGACCCACTGCAATCCGGTCAGGGTGGTCAACGGAACCGTTGCCGCGATCTGCGCCCATTGCGCGGTGCGCGAGGTCGGTGCGACCTCACGGGGAACGGCCTCGACGACCGGCTTCAGGTCGTCGAGATACTGCGCCAGCGAACCCAGCCGCGGGTGGTCGTAGAGCTGCGCGACGGTGATTTCGGGGAACCGCTCGCGCAGCGCCGTCACCAATTGCGCGGCCGACAGCGAACCGCCACCGTTGGCGAAGAAATCGGCGTTCTCGTCCGCGATCTGCGCGCCGAGGATGTTGGTCCACAGTTCGGCCACCCACCCCGCCGTGCCGCCGAGCGAGGAGGCACCCGCCATGCCGGGCAGGGGCCACGGCAGCGCATTGCGGTCGACCTTGCCCGAGGTACGCGTTGGCATCTCGTCGACCAACGCCAGGCGTGGAACCAGCGCCGCAGGCAACTGTTCGGCGAGCAACTCGCGAGCGGCTTCGAGATCGAAATCGGGGTTGGTGCTCGCGAGATATCCGACGAGCACCGAGTTACCGGCAGCCGTCTTGCGGATGGCGGCCGCCGCACCGCCGACGCCCGGAAGTGCTTGCAGCGCATTGTCTATCTCGCCGAGCTCGATGCGTCGACCGCCGAGCTTGACCTGGTCGTCGGCGCGACCCTGGAACAACAGACCTTCGAGCTCCAGCTTGACCAGATCGCCGCTGCGATACGCCCGTTCCCACCCGAGGGACGGCATGGGCGCGTACTTCTCGGCGTCCTTGGCCGGATCGAGATACCGAGCGAGTCCGACGCCCCCGATGACCAGCTCGCCGACTTCGCCGACCTGCACCGGGGTGCCGGAGCCGTCGACGACAGCGAGGTCCCACCCGTCGAGGGGGAGCCCGATCCGGACCGGACCCTTACCGTCCATGATCGCCGCACAGGCGACGACCGTCGCCTCGGTGGGGCCGTAGGTGTTCCAGACCTCACGGCCCTCGACGGCGAGCCGCTCGGCCAACTCCGGCGGGCAGGCTTCGCCGCCGAAGATGAGCAGCCGCACCGCTTCCAGAGCCACCGCGGGCCACAGCGACGCCAGCGTCGGGACCGTCGAGACGACACTGATGTCGCGGGAGACGAGCCACGGGCCGAGGTCGAAGCCGGACCGCACCAGAGACCTGGGCGCGGGAACCAGACACGCGCCGTGCCGCCACGCCAGCCACATCTCCTCGCACGACGCGTCGAACGCCACCGACAGTCCGGCCAGCACTCGGTCGCCCGGACCGAGCGGATCCTTCTGCAGGAACATGCGGGCCTCGGCGTCGACGAACGCCGCCGCGTTGCGATGACTGACGGCAACGCCCTTGGGAGTGCCCGTCGAACCCGAGGTGAAGATGACCCACGCGTCGTCCTGCGGGGTGGGCGGTCCGGCATTGTGTTCGGTGAGGTCGTGCTGAGGAACGTCCTGCTTGGGGGCAGTACCGGCCGCGATGCCGCCCGCGGTGACGATGGCCGTCACCTGCGCCTCGCCGAAGACCAACTCGGCCCTCTCCTCGGGGTCGTCCGCGTCCACCGGCACGTAGGCGGCACCGACCGCGAGGATCGACAGGATCGCGACGTAGAGGGAGAACGAACCCGACGGCATGCGGATTCCGACGCGATCGCCGCGCCTGACACCGGCGTTGGCGAGCCACTGAGCGCCCTCGGCGATGTCGTCCAACAACTCGGAGTAACTGACCGACACGGCACCGTCGTCGATCGCGGGGGCGTCGGGGAAGCGATGTGCCGTGTCGCGGAGGATGTCGATGAGCGTCCGGGCGGGTGGAGCCTGCGGCGAGCGAAGAAACGCCGCCGGGGCAGGTGCTGTGTCCGCGCTCGAACCCGGCAGATCGTTCTCTCGATGCACAGACAACCGGGCGTCCTTCTCGTTCGTTGCAAGTAACTCTGCGTTGGCAAGTGATTCTGTGGTGCTGGCGAGCAGCAGCGCCGTTGGTTATCTCACGTTCTGTTTGCCAGCAGGTGAACGAGCGCGCCTTCCCACCGCGGGAATCCTACTGCGGCGCAGGGGCGAGTCCCGGCTTGACAAAACGGCAGCGAGTTTGCGATTGTCTTTCCCACGGTCACGAGTACCAGCATCAAGCCCCGGCTAGCTGGTCGGCAACCCTCCTCCGCGGTGGGGTGCTCCGGGTGACGACCAGGCTGATGCCGGAAAACCGGCGCGGCAAGCGCGGACTCGTTCACCACGTCCTTCGGTTGCGGGTCCCTCGAACGTGAGGGCTTGATCTGTCATGACATCTGTACTCTCCCGCCCCTGTGCTCCTTTTGCCCCTGTTTCGGGCACGGATCTGCAGGTACCGCTGGTCCACGGCGGCACATGCACTTACGCGAACTTCGATTACGCCGCCAGCGCGCCGGCCCTGGACGCGGTGACCGATCGGATCGCCGAACTGCTGCCGTTCTACTCGAGCGTGCACCGGGGTGCCGGCTACGCCTCACGGGTCTCGACGGCGGCGTACGAGAAGGCTCGGGTGACGGTCGCTGATTTCGTTGGTGCGCACAGTGATTCGGTGGTGGTGTTCACGCGGAACACCACCGACTCGCTGAACCTGCTGGCCGCCTGCGTGCCGGGCGATACCGTGGTGCTCGACATCGAACACCACGCGAACCTGCTCCCGTGGCGCGATCGACGAGTGGTGGTGGCGGCGTCGACCCTCGCCGAGACCATCACGCGGCTCGACGTGGAGCTCGCCGCGAAACCTGCTGCACTACTGGCGATCACGGGCGCGTCCAACGTCACCGGTGAGGTACTTCCCATCGCGGAACTCGCAGCACTGGCGCACCGGCACGGCGCACGCATCGCGGTGGACGGCGCCCAGCTGGTTCCGCATCGGCGGGTCGACATCGCCGCACTCGGCGTGGACTATCTCGCGTTCTCGGGGCACAAGCTCTACGCCCCGTTCGGCGCGGGAGTGCTTGTGGGCACACGTGATTGGCTCGACGCCGGTGAGCCGCACCTGGCCGGCGGCGGCGCGGTGCGCAGCGTGAGCATCGACAACACCGACTGGGCTCCGGCACCGCAGCGGCACGAGGCGGGCACGCCCAACGTCCTCGGCGTTGTGGCTCTCGCCGCGGCCTGCGAGGCAATCGCCGGATTCGACGATGCCGAGCTGCAGGCGCACGAGCAGGAATTGTCGTCCCGACTGCGGCGCGGCCTGGCGGATCTGGACGGCGTCGAGCAGCTCCGGGTCTGGGCCGACGCGCCCGACAGTGTGGGCATCGTGACGTTCACCGTTGCCGGACGCGATCCCGGTGAGGTGGCTGCGTACCTGTCCGCCGAACACGGAATCGGCGTGCGCGACGGCAAGTTCTGCGCACACCCCCTGCTGAGCCGGCTGGGGCACGCGGCCGGAGCGGTTCGAGCCAGTATCGGCCTCGGCAGCTCGTCGGCCGATGTGGACCGACTCGTCGACGCTCTCGCCGCCCTGGTCGAGTCGGGACCGAACTGGCACTACGCGGAGGACGCCGGCTGGTGGAACCCGGTACCCGACCCGCGACCCTTCCCCGAGCTGGCCGACGGGGCCGCCGGGGTTGGATCCCCGTGCAGCCCCGCAGGCCGTTAGCATGGCGTCATGACCGTGAGTGTCGTGTGGACGGGCAACCGTCACTGGAGCAACAGATACGTGGATCTGTGCCGCACTGCGTCCGGGTCGTGTTCGAGTTCGGCTCCGCTCCGACCGAATGCGTTCACCGACTTCCAGAAACAGGATCACCACTCATGTCGCACAACTTCACCCGTGTCGCCGTCGAATTCTCTGCAGGTTGGACCGAACTGACCCTGCCGTCGGACGGTGACGTAGTCCGGATCCAGGCCTCCGACCTGCGCGAATCCCAGCAACACCGGGCCCGGGTGCGGGCCGAGGCAATCGAGCGCGGCGAATCTGCCGACAGTGCAGCAGTGTTTCTCGACCTCGAGATCCACATCGCAACCGACGCCCGGACGGCACGTCGGGAATTCGCCGCACTGGACGCGCCGAGCAGCCCGGCGTCCATCCGCTACGTCGGAACACCGGCGGGCCTGGCCAGTTTGATCTCCGATGTCACCGCGGCCGATGTGGCCGACGGCGTGACGTTGACGGTGCCAGGCGATGTCGCTCGCCAGTCGGTACTGATCAACAACGCAGTGTTGCCGCTGCTCGAATCGCGCGGCACCCGACTCGACATCGACGTCGTCGACTCGGTCCTCGGCGCACCCATCGCCCCGACACTCGCGTCCTGAGCCCCGACAGTGGGGCAGGGTCAGGTGACGTCGATCGCCAGACCCGCGGTGATGCGCACCAACTCGGTGAACGTGGACCGAAAGATCGTGTTGGTGTGACCGGCGGCCGCCCACACCTCGGCATACCCGGCCAGATCCTGGTCGACGAACGTGTCCAGATTGGTGGGGTGGCCGACCGGTGCGATCCCCCCGATCGGCTGCCCGGTTGCGTGCTTGGCCGTGTCCAGGGGCGCGCGCATCAGCGTCCCGCCCAGACGCTCACCGGTGTGCTCGAGATGAACGTTGTGGGCACCGGAAACCAGTAGTAGTACCGGCTCGTCGTCGAGCAGAAACACCATCGACTTCACGATCGCACCTACCTCGACGCCCAGCGCCGCGGCAGCATCGGCGGCGGTGTGCGTGCCCTCAGGGCTGTTGACCACCACACCGTGATGGCCGCGAGAGATCAGAGTGTCGGCAACATGGGCTGCATTCGGATAAAGTAGCCGGGTCATGTGCCAACCCTATTGCCCCGCGACCGTTTACGCAGATGCTTGCTTATCCGGTCATTCCGCAGGCTCCACTCCCGCCTTACTGGGTCGTTCCTGCAGGCTCCACTCCCGCGAGATCACCGAACAGTCTCAATCGCGCCATCCCGCCGTCGGGGAAGATGTCCATGCGGACCTCGGAGACAGGGGTGTCGTGGGTGAGGACGAAGCGATGCCGGGTGTCGGGCTGCAGCGTCGTACGCGGCAACAGTTCGATCCACTCGCCGTCGCCGAGCCGGCCGCGCAGAGATGCCGCACCGGGCGCGTTTCCGAGGAAGCAGGTGGTGTCGAGTTCGGCCAGAGAGATGAGCCCGGTGCCGGCGAGCTGCACCTGGACCCAGTCGTTCGCCTCGTTGCGTCGACGCGAGGTCTCCCAGCCTTCACCCATCGACCGTGGGGGTCCGGGGAAGAGCAGGTTGTTGGGCGAGCTGTAGAACATGTTCGAGCATGCCGAGACGTACGCGCCGTTCTCGAGTGCAGCCAGGTCCACCGGCCCGGCAGCGAGAAATTTCGGGTCGGGCTTGCCGCGGCCGAGCACCCGCAACCGCGCCACTCCGCCGTCGGGATAGATCGACAGCTTCACGTGCGTCCACCGAGCATCGGAGGCGACGGTGAACCTGTTCTCGCTGTCGCCGTCGACCGAGCTGCGCGGGACGATCGTGGTCCACTCCGTCTGGGTGTGAAGCTCCTCCGGTGACGGAAAGCCGTCGACCTCGGCGGCCTCGATCGAGATCTCCGGCGGATAGTTTCCGGTGAACCACGCGGTGTCGACAACGACCGCCGAGACGACACCCGGCGCTCCGAGACGAACGATGGCCTCGTCGTAGCCGGCCTCGCGTCGGCGTCGTGTCTCCCACCCGTCGTAGATCTGGCCCTTGTGTCCGAATGTCGCCGTCGAGTAGTCGGCTTTTCCTGGCCGGACGAGATTCTCCTTCTCCGCGAACGTCTCGTCGTTCGCCCACACGACTGCGCCTCCGAGTGTGCGGACGGCGAGATCGGGCAGTGGCAAGGGGAAGTTGGCGGTCATGGGATCACACTTTACTGGTCGCGCGTGCGGCCATCGGGTTGTGTGCGGACCGGCGACGCAGTGCTGCCGCGCCCATCAGCAGCGTGCCGATCACGATGTACAGAGCAAGTGCGAGTACGGGTTGCCCCAGTCCGGTGCCGGAGAAGTACACGATGCTGCGCACGCCCTCGGTGCCGATGCCCGGAGTGATCCACCGACCGATGGAAGCGTAGAGTGAGGGAAGGACGTCAGCTCCGAAAGCGCCTCCTGCGCTCGGGTTTCCGAGAATCACGAACAGTACGATCGCGGCCGGAACCGCGGCGACCCCGATCAGTGCGCGCAGGCCCATGGTGAACAGACCGGTGGCGAAGACCACGCCGGTGCCCAGTAATGCGAGCGGAAACCAATGGCCGGCAAACGTTTCCAGGACATGGGTGGTGAGGAAGGCGCCGAGTGCACCCGAGGTGACGGCGTAGGCAGCGAGAATTCCGACGTGCGAACAGGTTTCGCGACGCGACTGTGGTGCCCCGATCAGCAGTCCGAATGCTGCCGCCAGCAGGTAGCCGCCGACGACCCAGCCGACCGAGAGGTAGAAGCCGGACAGCCCCCGGTTGTCGTGTACTCCCACCGGAATCTCGTCGCGGACCACGAACTGGCGACCCTGCGAGGCCTCGACCTCGGTGAAGATCGAGTCGAGGGCGGTGGCCACGGAACTGCCCGCCGCGCTCGCGGTGATGAGGGTGTCCGTTCCGTCGGCACCGATGACGTACGCCCCGAGAATGTCCCGGTCGCGGAGCAGTGAACGGACCTCTGCGGTATCGGCTGCGGTGCGTGCCGCGAGCGGCGTGCCGTCGATGGCGTCGAGGCGGTCGGCGGTCTGCTGGTCCAGTCCCTCGGGGAGGCCGGGCTCGGTCACCACCGCGATGGGGATGGCGTGCGGCGTCGGCTGATGGAAGGCCGAGACGTAGCTGAGGATGAAGCCGAGCTGAAGTACCAGCACCGCGGCAGCGAGCAGTGACATCTTGCGCATGGGTGACTCCTGAATCTTGTCGATACCCGAGGTATTCAATACTCTAGGTATCGTGAATGCGGAGGAGCAAGAAAAGTGGGGGCCGACACAGGATCGGCGACGACCCCAACGCACCGACGTTCGGGACCGACTGCTCGCCGCGGCAGCCGACGAATTCACCGAACGCGGCTATGCCGCAGCGAAACTCACCGATATCGCCGACAGAGCCGGCTTCACCAAGGGAGCCGTCTATTCCAATTTCGAGTCCAAGCAAGCGCTGTTCGCCGAACTGCTCGCCCGCCGTTCCCTCGACCTCGCCGCCCGCGTACTGGCCCACGTATCCGATCTGGACTCCGGTGCAGCGGCAGGAGCGGGCGGCGGCGAAATAGCGTCCTGGGTGGTGGCCGAACCCCGGTGGCCCCTGCTGACCGTCGAATTCGGCATCCTCGCCGGACGCGACCCTGCCGTCGCCGAGCGGTACCGCACCGACCGTCGCGCGCTGCGCGGGGAGCTCGAACGCCTCATCGCCGAGCACGCAGGGCGGTGGGGAGTCGGCAAGAACTTCGATGCGCGACGCCTCGCGACGTCACTGGCGGCATTGATCTCCGGATTGGCCGTCGAACATTCGGTGGATCCGGAGGAGATCGACGAGGGAGTCATCGCCGACGCGGTGTCGGAACTGTTCGCGGGAGCGATAGCCAGAACACATCTCGATTGAGCGAGACCGCACCGGGTAACCGCACAAGATGAATGCCCAGAATCCAGACCCCGACGTCACCACAGGACTCGAAGCGGGAGGCGGCGTCACGCCAGGAGACACCCCGCCCGCCGAAACCGGAATCGGCGGTCCGAACCATGAGCCGCCGCAGCGCAGCCGGGTGATGCCCATCGTCGTCATCTGCGTCGTGGCATTGCTGGCGATCCTGATCGCCGGTGGACTGATCGGTCGCGTCGTCGGTTTGTTCGGCTGATCCCCGACCGAGCTCAGTACTGGGGCCAACCGCCTTCGGGCCCCAGCAGGCGATCCAATCTGGTGTGGTTGATCTTCGCCAGCTCGTCGCGCATGATCTTGCGCTCGGTCTGATCGTCGTTGTCGAGGCGATGGCCCAGATCGACCAGGATGTCTCGCGGCTCGAAGCCCTCGGGCTCGAACAACCGGCTGGACGCGTACGGGTAACCGAACCGGTCCTCGTACGCCCTGGCCGCAGTTCCCAGTGCCCCGCGAGTGTCGGTGTCCATGGCCGCGCACACCTTGCTCGGCTCCGGTAGCGTCGCGGCGAGCGAATCCACATCCCCGTCCGAGAGTTCGGTCAGTTCCGCGTCGGCTGCGGCGAACAGGTCAGCCCGTGAGCGGTACCTGCGGCCGTCTGCCACCCTGGACGCCCACGCCACCGAGCAGCAGCACTCGTACAGCGCATGGACCGCCTTGCGGCGCGGCAGATCGTTGAACGTCTCCAGGCCCAGTCCCTGATGCATCAACATGAGTCGATGATGGGCGCGATTCGATGCATGTACCAGAGCTGAGCAGGGACTTAGCGCAGACGTTACGCGCCGTAACATGCGGTGCAGCATTGTGCGACGCTGCCGCTAGGCTCGCAGGCATGACGGAACGAACCTGGAACGCCTTCTCCGTGGAGATCGCGGACCACATCGCGAACGTGACACTTCTCGGACCGGGCAAGGGCAACGCCATGGGCCCGGACTTCTGGAGCGAAAGCCCCGAGCTGTTCGCGCAGCTCGACGCCGATCCCGAGGTTCGGGCTGTCGTGCTCGCGGGCTCGGGTAAGAACTTCACCTACGGACTCGACCTCGCAGCGATGGCAGGAACATTCGGTCCGCTGATGGCCGACAAGGCATTGGCCGGTCCCCGAACGTCGTTCCACGACACCATCAAGACGATGCAGAAGGCCATCAACGCGGTTGCCGACTGCCGCAAACCCGTCGTCGCGGCGGTTCAGGGCTGGTGCATCGGCGGCGGCGTCGACCTCATCACCGCCGCGGACGTGCGGTACGCGAGCGCCGACGCGAAGTTCAGCGTGCGCGAGGTCCGGGTCGCGATCGTCGCGGACATGGGGTCGTTGGCCCGACTGCCCGCGATCATCGGCGATGGCCACATGCGTGAGCTCGCTCTGACGGGCAAGGACATCGATGCCGCGCGCGCCGAGAAGATCGGCCTGGTCAACGACGTGTTCGAGGACCACGACGCCACCCTGGCCGCTGCTCGTGACTGCGCCGCCGCCATCGCTGCGAATCCGCCTCTGGTGGTGCAGGGCATCAAGACCGTGCTCGACCATTCCCGATCTTCCAGCGTCGACGACTCGCTTCGCTACGTCGCGGCCTGGAACGCCGCCTTCCTCGCCTCGCACGATCTCACCGAGGCGATCACCTCGGTGTTCGAGAAGCGACCGGCGCAGTTCACCGGTAACTGACGTGGTCGAGTTCGCCGAGGAACTGGGCACGCAGCTGGTTCGGCTGCAACGCTTGCGCGAGCGGAACATCGCCCAGATCTCGTCTTCGGGCGGTGTCGACGGGGCTGCTTACGTATGCTTGTTCCGCCTGCTGCGTGACGGGCCGATGAGATCCAGTGAGCTGGCCACGATGGTGAACTCGGATCCGTCGACGGTGAGCAGGCAGGTGGCTCAACTGGTCGAACGGGGGCACGTCGAGCGTGTGCCCGACGAGAGAGACGGAAGGGCCTTCGTTCTCGCCGTGACGCAGTCCGGGCGGGACGTGGCCGCGGCAATTCAGCAACGCCGTACCGAATCTCTCGGTCGGGTGATCGAGGGGTGGGATCGCGAGGACCGGGCGTCACTGGTCGCTTTGCTGGATCGTTTCTTGACCGATTACGAAGAAATGAGACCGGACCTTCCGGCCCGACGCGCAGGTAGCGTCTGAGCCGCCGACAGTCGACAAGGGATCGTTTCGTAGAGGTGCGCGACGAGTCGGGACAACCGGTTCGGACGGAGGGGGCGCGGTGCCAATGGATCGCGATCGACCGCCGCACGGTCCGGCGAGCGGACCGCGAGTCGGTTCGGTGAGGCTCGAACGTCGCGTCGCGCTCGGGATCGCCGCCTTGGTTCCCTCGTTCGGTCTGATCGGGGCCATCGCGATGTTCTCCGACGACGGTCCCGCGTGCACGACCGCGAAGGTCGTCTGTCTGCTGGTGCTGATCTCGACCGTCCCGGTGGGAGCGTGGTGGCTTCGGCGTTCGCTGGATGCGTCGCACATGCCCGGGTGGTTCGTGGTGTACGCCGACGTGGGCGTCGCAGCGATGTTGCTCACCTTCGCCGGCCGCGACCTGGCTCTGAACGGGGCGGCCCTGTTCGCGGTGATCGGCATCTACATCGTCTACTTCGCCCGGCGGCGAGTGCTCGGATTCCACATGCTGTTCGTCAATGTGGCGGTCGTAATTCTGGCGGCGCTGGCGCTGGCGGAGGACACTCACGATCTGGCGTCGACCGCCGCCAGGACCCTCGCGACGCTGCTGGTGGTCAATTCGGTGCTGGTGTTTCGCGCCGTGATTCAACATCAACTCGATCTCGCCAACACCGACTCGCTGACCGGTCTGCTCAACAGGCGCGGCCTGGAACTGCGATTCGAACGCATGATGGCCTCGCTCGACGCGGATCGTTCGGTGGCGTTGATGGTTGTCGATCTCGATCAGTTCAAACAGGTCAACGACACCTACGGCCATGCAGTGGGCGACCGCGTGCTGCGTCGCACGGCTCGTAGATTGAAGAGCGCCACGGGGGCGCGGCCGTGTGTGGCCCGCACCGGAGGTGAGGAATTCACCATCGCGCTGCCGGTCACGGAAGCCGCGGCGCACTCGATTGCCGACGAGATCCGCGAATCCGTCCACGATTCGCTCGACGACGTACCGGTGACGGTCAGCGTCGGTGTGGCGATGATCAACGGCAGCCGCTGGTCGGACGCAGCAGAGTCGGGTGACGGGGAGGACCTGCTGCACAACGTTCTGCTCGACGCCGACGCCGCGATGTACGAGTCCAAGCACGCGGGCGGAAACAGAGCGACGGTGTATGCCGGCGAATGATCCGCCGGCGTACACCGTCGTCGTTCGGGGAAGAACGTGTGACTTCCGTCAGCGCAAGGCGCTCTTGGGGTCGTTCCACAGCTGATCGGTGAAGTCCTCCAACGCGACGAGCACGATGGTGTCCTCGGTGCGGCGCAGAATCGACTTACTGGCGCGGACCTGCACGATATCGCCGGTCTTGTCGGTCATCCGCCACAGAGAATCCGCGCGGGTGGCCACCGTGGTGAGGAACATGTCCGCGACATTGACGCCCTCCGGTGCCCGGTCGGGGAAGATGTCGTGCAGGTGGAAGTCCTCCCGCTCGGTGCGGTCCAGGCCGAACAGATCGTCGAAGGCCTCGTTCGCGAACACGATGGCACCGGTGGGATCGACGGCAAGGATCGGCACCGGAATTCGGTCGAGGACGACCGTGACCGGCAGATCGGGAAACTGCGTCGGATCCGAGATCGGTCGCGAATCCAGATTGCGCCGATCACCGTTGGAAGTGCTGTCGGTCATGCGTTTCCCCAAACTAGTTTCGTCGGCGTTCGGCCGAGGGCGAGGTGTGTGATGCCGAAACGATCAGTGCTCCGGATTGTCCGCCAAGCGCTTGAATGATGCAGCGATTTCGGCCTCTGCCTCTGCGCGGCCCACCCAGTCTGCCCCGGTGACGTGCTTGTTGGGTTCGAGATCCTTGTAATGGACGAAGAAATGCTTGATCGCATCGAGCTCGAACGTCGAGACGTCGCTCAGATCCTGGATGTGGTCCCAACGAGTGTCGCCTGCGGGAACGCACAGCACCTTGTCGTCGCCGCCGGCCTCGTCGACCATCTTGAACATCGCCACGGGACGGGCTTCGACGATGACGCCGGGGAACACCGACTCGGGCAGCAGAACCAGTGCGTCGAGCGGATCGCCGTCCTCGCCGAGCGTGTTCTCGATGAAGCCGTAATCGGCTGGATACGCCATCGCGGTGTAGAGGTAGCGATCGAGTCGAACACGTCCGGTGACGTGGTCGACCTCGTACTTGTTGCGCTGCCCCTTGGGGATCTCGATGGTGACGTCGAACGGCACGTGCAGTCCTCACTGTCTTCGTTCGGGCCCGACCGGGCCCGAACCGTTGCGAATGTGTCGATGGTGGCGGCGCAAGGCTACCGGACCCGAGGATACTGTTGACTGAACGATCGTGGGTACGACCACGGCAGATACGGAGGAACAGTGGCGGGGCTGACACGACGGTTCCTCGGCCCCACAGCGGGCCGACGGCGCAGGAAGAAGCGCGTGATCCTGACGCTGTGTGCGCTGTTCGTCGTGATCCTCGCCGCGACGACCGCCGCCCTCGTGTTGCCGTCGGTGTCCGACGGAGCCGAGACCGCGATCGAGCCCCCACCCGAGACGGTGTTGCCCGACCCTGCGATCACCCCGTTCCCGGAATCGGCACCGGTGCCGAACTCGGCAGCTCTGGCAGCTGCGCTGGCCCAGGTGGTCGACGATCCGGCCCTCGGCACGTTCACCGGCACCGTCGCCGACGCACGGACCGGTCAGGTGCTCTGGTCCCAGAACCCCGACACTCCGATGACGCCTGCCTCGACCACCAAGGTCCTCACCGCTGCCGCGGCGATGCTCGCGCTCCCGGCCGATCACCGCGTCACCACCCGCGTGGTCCAGGGCAACGGCGAGGGGAACATCGTGCTGATCGCGGGCGGCGACCCCACACTCACCGCGCTTCCGGTCGGAACGGACGGGTTCTATCCGGGAGCGGCGCGCATCGACGACCTGGTGGAGCAGATTCGGCGCAGCGGAACGGTGGTGCGCAGCATCGGCGTCGACACCTCCGTCTATTCCGGTGACACGATGGCGCAGGGCTGGTTCCCCGCCGACATCGCCGCCGGTTCCATCACACCGATCGAACCGATCATGCTCGACGGCGGACGATCGGACCCACTCGTCGACGAGTCGCCGCGCAGCACAACCCCGGCGCTGGACGCAGGCCGCGCACTGGCCGCTGGGCTGGGCGTCGACCCGGCAGCGGTGACGATCGGCAAGGCCGTCGACGGGGCCGATCAGATCGCATCCGTCGAATCCGCGCCGCTGCGGAACCGATTGCAGCAGATGATCTATCGCTCCGACAATGTCCTCGCCGAGGCCGTAGGACGCGAGATCTCTCTCGAAATGAACACGGCGGCAAGCTTTTCCGGAGCAGTGGCGTCGATCGGGCAGACCCTGTACTCGGCAGGCTTCGACATGGCCGGACTCACGCTCGAGGACGCCAGCGGACTGTCGGTCGACGGCAAGATTCCGGCCAGGCTGCTCGATCAGGTGTTGACGTCGGCAGCGGGAACCGAGCAGCCTGCGCTGCGTCCGATGCTCGACTATCTTCCTGTGGCCGGCGCGACCGGAACCCTGACGGATCGGTACGCCTCGGGGGATCGAACCGGAGCGGGCTGGGTTCGCGCCAAGACCGGAACCCTTTCTGCTGCAAGCGCTTTGGCGGGGTACGTCGTCGACGTCGACGGCCGCATCCTGACCTTTGCGCTGATGTCCAACGACCGGCCGCCCGACGTCAGTCGTCCCGCCCTCGATGCCGTCGCATCGACCCTGAGATTGTGTGGTTGCCAGTGAACACGGACGCAGCAACGAAGGCCGAAGACAGCGAATCCACGTCCGGTTTCGCCGGTGCCGTCGATTGGTCGGTGGCGGCGAAGACCGGAGCGAAGCTGGCCCGCCCGGGTCCGGCCACGTCGCGCTACACCGCCGATGCGGCCGTGGAAGAGCTTGCCGCCGCATCGATTCGGGCCGAGGGGCCGGTTCGCGAGACCACCGGCCTGGCCGACGGCCTCCCCGTGCCCGACGCCCAGGTGGTCGACCGCGCCGGCTGGATCGCCGCGGCCGCGTCGTCGATGAAGCACCTGACCGGAGACGACGACGGTACGCCGCCGTCCGGTCTGCTCGGCGGAAAGCCGGCCGGACTGCAGGCCGGAGCGATGCTGGCCTTCCTGTCCAGCGCCATTCTCGGACAGTACGACCCCTTCACCGGCGAGAACGGAACGCTGCTTCTGGTCGCGCCCAACGTGATTGCCGTCGAGCGGGCGCTGCGTGTGTCGCCGAGCGACTTCCGGTTGTGGGTGTGCCTGCACGAGGTGACGCACCGAGTGCAGTTCTCCTCCGCGCCGTGGCTCGGCGGCTACATGCGCGAGAACGTCGGGGTGCTCTCCGACGGCACCGACGAGCCGCTGACAGATGTCGCCAACCGGCTGACCGGTGCGCTGAAGGCCCGCAAGAATCCGAGCGGGTCCACCAGGTCCGAGGACGCAGGCATCGTCGGACTCCTGCGCGCCACCCAACCGCAGCCCCAGCGCGACGCCATCGACCGACTCCTGGTGCTGGGCACCCTGCTCGAAGGCCACGCCGACCACGTGATGGACGCCGTCGGACCGGCCGTCGTGCCGACCGTGACGCAGATCCGTGGTGCGTTCGATCAGCGCAGGCAACGCAAGGTGAACCCGCTGCAACGCGTCGTCCGCGCACTGCTCGGCATGGACGCGAAGATGGCGCAGTACGTGCGCGGCAAGGCATTCGTCGATCACGTCGTCGCCACGGTGGGGATGGAACGCTTCAACACCGTGTGGACCGGGCCCGACACCCTGCCGTTGCGGTCGGAGATCGAGGACCCCGACGCCTGGATCGCCCGAGTTCTGGGCTGATGCCCACGCGGCTACCCGAAGGCCCCGCGCTGCTCGAGGTCAGGCATGCGGTGCGCGCGTGGCTCGCCGCCCACCCCGGTCCTGTCGCCGTCGCGTTGTCCGGCGGCGCGGATTCGTTGGCGTTGACCGCAGCGACCGTGGCGGAGGCTCCGGGTGTGCTCGCGTTGATCGTCGATCACGGTCTGCAGGCCGGCTCGGCGCAGGTGGCCTCGACTGCGGCGGCGCACGCTCTCGAACTCGGTGTCGCCGACGCGCGTGTTCTGACGGTGCAGGTGAGCGGTTCGGGAGGGATGGAAGCAGCCGCCCGCCGAGCCAGGTACGACGCGTTGAACCAAGCCCGCGGCGACGCGTCGGTGCTGGTGGCGCACACCCTCGACGATCAGGCCGAAACGGTGCTGCTCGGGTTGGGGCGCGGATCGGGACCGCGGTCGATCGCCGGGATGGCGGCATTCGATGCGCCGTGGGGCCGGCCGCTGCTCGGAGTCAGGCGCAGCGTGACCCGGGCTGCCTGCATCGAGCTGGGGATCGAGCCGTTCGAGGATCCGCACAACATCGACACCGACTTCACCCGGGTTCGGTTGCGTCACGAGGTGCTGCCCCTGCTCGAGAATGTGCTCGGCGGTGGTGTCGCCGCTGCACTCGCGCGGACTGCCGAGCAGTTGCGCGAGGACGGCCTGGTCCTCGACGCGATGGCCGAGTCCGTCGTCGATACCGATGCGCCGGACCTCGAGGTCGCTGCACTCGACCCGCTCGCTCCCGCCGTTCGCAGGCGAGTGCTGCGTCGATGGTTGCTCGGCCGAGGTGTGACGTCGCTGACCGACCGGCAGCTCCGGGCCGTCGATGCCCTCGTCGGACGGTGGAAGGGTCAGGGCGGAGTCGCGCTGCCAGGAGGAACGCCCGACGCCAGGTTGGTGTGCTCGCGTCGGCATGGCAGGCTGAGCGTCGGCCTGGAGAACGAATGAAGGGAAACCCCGTGTACGAGGGCGACATCGAATCGGTTCTCATTTCCGAGGAACAGATCAAAGCACGCACTGCGGAACTCGCAGAAGAGATCGCCCAGCGGTATCCCGAAGGCTCGCCGGAAGGTGACCTGCTCCTGGTCGGCGTCCTCAAGGGCGCGATCATGTTCATGACCGACTTCGCCAGGGCCCTGCCCATCCCGGCGCAGCTCGAGTTCATGGCGGTCAGCTCCTACGGGTCGTCCACCTCGTCGTCGGGCGTCGTCCGGATCCTCAAGGACCTCGACCGCGATATCACCGGACGCCACGTGCTGATCGTCGAGGACATCATCGACTCCGGTCTGACGCTGAGCTGGCTCAAGCGCAACCTCGCGACCCGCTCGCCTGCCTCGTTGTCGGTGGTGACGTTGCTGCGCAAGCCCGACGCCATCAAGGTCGACGTGGAGGTCGCGAACGTGGGCTTCGACATCCCCAACGAATTCGTCGTCGGCTACGGCCTCGACTACAACGAGCGCTACCGGGACCTGCCGTACATCGGCCTACTCGATCCCAAGGTCTACAGCTGAGTTCGTTCGTTCGGTCCGCCCCGCCCGCGTGAATGGACCATTGCCGCGCGGAGACGCATGCAATGGTCCATCGATGCGGATAAGGTGCCCATCAGGTGGGGAACTGCCGGGGGAGTGCAGTCGTTGGAGGGGAAGGAGCGTCGACGCAAACAGGTGCGTGGACGCACAGCGCCAGGTAAGAGCGAGTCAGATGTCCGAGTCTCGCGCTAGCCTGGAGTATCCGGCGGGCAGGGAGCAGCCAGCGCGCTGGAGCGGACTGAAAGGACACGGCCGACTCGGCTGAAGCTGTATGAATCGGAAGACAGTAATACGAAATCTTGCCATCGTTTTCGGCATTCTGTTGGTGATCTATGCCTTCAGCTACTTCGGTAACGACACGCGGGATTGGAAGACGGTCGACACCTCGGTGGCGATCGCCCAGCTCGACGACCGCAATGTCGAGTCCGCGCAGATCGACGACCGTGAGCAACAGATTCGGCTGACGCTCAAAGAGGCCAACGAGGCCTCGGGCAACGAAACTCAGATCATTGCGAAGTACCCGGACTCGGCGTCCGAGCAGATCTTCGACAAGGTCGACTCCCAGGGGTTGACGAGCTACAACACCACCGTCACCCAGGAGAGCTGGTTCAGCTCGTTCCTGCTGCTGATCCTGCCGATGGTGCTGATCCTGGGCGTGATCATCTTCGTGATGAGCCGCATGCAGGGTGGCGGACGCGGTGGCGTCATGGGCTTCGGCAAGTCCAAGGCCAAGCAGCTGACGAAGGACATGCCCAAGACCACGTTCGCCGACGTCGCGGGCGCGGACGAGGCAGTCGAAGAGCTCTACGAGATCAAGGACTTCCTGCAGAACCCGTCTCGCTACCAGGCCCTCGGTGCCAAGATTCCGCGCGGCGTACTGCTGTACGGCCCTCCCGGAACCGGTAAGACGCTGCTCGCGCGCGCCGTCGCGGGCGAGGCAGGCGTGCCGTTCTTCACCATCTCCGGCTCGGACTTCGTCGAGATGTTCGTCGGTGTCGGCGCGTCCCGCGTGCGCGACCTGTTCGAGCAGGCCAAGCAGAACAGCCCCTGCATCATCTTCGTCGACGAGATCGACGCCGTCGGTCGTCAGCGCGGCGCAGGCATGGGTGGCGGTCACGACGAGCGCGAACAGACGCTCAACCAGCTCCTCGTCGAGATGGACGGCTTCGGTGAGCGCACCGGCGTCATCCTCATCGCCGCCACCAACCGCCCCGACATCCTCGACCCTGCGCTGTTGCGTCCGGGCCGCTTCGATCGGCAGATCCCGGTCGGTGCCCCCGACCTGGCCGGCCGTCGGGCGATCCTGAAGGTGCACTCCGCGGGCAAGCCCGTTGCGCAGGACGCCGACCTCGAAGGTCTCGCCAAGCGAACCGTCGGAATGTCCGGTGCCGACCTGGCGAACGTCATCAACGAAGCGGCACTGCTCACCGCCCGCGAGAACGGCACCGTCATCACCGAGGCATCCCTCGAGGAGTCGGTGGACCGCGTCGTCGGTGGCCCGCGCCGCAAGAGCCGCATCATCAGCGAGCACGAACGCAAGATCACCGCGTACCACGAGGGTGGTCACACTCTCGCGGCGTGGGCGATGCCCGACATCGAGCCCGTCTACAAGGTCACCATCCTCGCTCGCGGTCGCACCGGCGGTCACGCGATGACGGTGCCCGAGGACGACAAGGGCCTGATGACGCGGTCGGAGATGATCGCTCGCCTCGTCATGGCCATGGGTGGCCGCGCGGCCGAGGAGCTCGTCTTCCACGAGCCGACCACCGGTGCGTCCTCGGACATCGACCAGGCCACCAAGATCGCTCGCGCGATGGTCACCGAGTACGGCATGAGCAGCAAGCTCGGAGCCGTCCGGTACGGACAGGAACAGGGTGACCCGTTCCTCGGCCGTTCGATGGGCCAGCAGTCCGACTTCTCGCACGAGGTCGCCCGCGAGATCGACGAGGAGGTGCGCAAGCTCATCGAGGCGGCGCACACCGAGGCGTGGGCCATCCTCAACGAGTACCGCGACCTGCTCGACACCCTTGCCTCGGAGCTGCTCGAACGCGAGACGCTCACCCGCAAGGACCTCGAGAAGATCTTCCACAGCGTCACCAAGCGTCCGCGCATCACGCTGTTCAACGACTTCGGTGATCGCAAGCCCTCGGACAAGCCGCCGGTCAAGACTCCTCGCGAACTCGCCGCCGAGCGCGGCGAGCCGTGGCCTCCGGTGCCGCCGGCCCCGAAGCAGCTTCCGCCGCAACAGTTTCCGCAGCCCAGCTACGCCGGTTCGCCGCAGCTGAGCAAGGGTGGCTACCCGAACGGAAGCAACGGATACAACGGGTCTCCGACCAACGGCGCTCCGACCAACGGTGCCCCGTCGAACGGCGCTCCGACCAACGGTGGCCCGGTCAACGGATCGCCGAGCACCGGCGACGTCGATGCGCCGAACACCGGTGGGCGACGCAGCGCCCCGGTAACCGGCGGCTTCAACGGCGGCGGCTACAACGGCGGGCCCAACGGAGGTTACGGCGGCCCGGTCAACGGAGGAGCTCCCAACGGGGGCGGATACTCCGAGGGCTATCGCAGGCAGGACCCGCGCCCGAGTGGCCCGAGCCAGGGCTCGCGTCCCGATTACGGTGCCCCGGCCGGATGGTCGGCTCCGGGATGGCCTCCGCGCGAGCAGTCCGCGGTTCCCCGTTACCAGGGACCGACCACGCCGCCTGCTGCTGCGAACCAACCGAATCGCGAGCAGTCGGAATCGGATCGGCCGGACCAGAATCGGTACGAGCCGCCGCAGGGACAGCCACCGGCGTACCGGCAGCACCCCACCTATCAGCAGCCACAGGCGTATCAACCGCCGACCGCTGCACCGTCGAATCAACCGCCTTCGAATCAACCACCGGAATATCAGCAGCCGCAGTATCAGCCGGATCCGTTCCGGCCGGACGCTCGGGACCAGGGTCGTACCTCTCGGCACGAGCCCCCGTACGGCCAGAACCAGAACGATGCTGCACCGGCCGAGGCGTCGCCTCCCACCTGGGAGGTTCCGACTCCGTCGCAGAGCTATCCGCTGCCCGGAGACGATCGTTCCGCGAGCAGCCCGTCCGAGGACTCGCGGCGAGACGAGCGAGCCGAGGACGACGGCGACGAAGGTCCGAGGACGCAACGCTGGGAAGGGCCGGGCGGTTCGTACCGCTAGGTCCATCATTAGGCTGGCTGGGTCGACCCTTTCGGTCGGCCCAGTCCGTCGTTCGAACCCTGCTGAAGGTCGACGCAGCTGCTCGTGAAGAACAGGTGCAGTTCGGCCCAGCTGTCACATTCGCGGAGCCCAACCGGAGGTACGTTCTCGTGTCAGTCAACCGGACCGACGAGTCGGCAATCGACTCGGCAGAAGTCCCAGCAGAGCAGCAGAGGGCAGTGGGAGAGACAGTGGCCTACGCCACCGGCGCGGTCTTCGACCAGCCTCGCGCCGAGGCCGCCGTGCGGGAGCTGTTGATCGCCGTCGGCGAGGATCCCGACCGTCCAGGTCTGCTCGACACCCCGGCCCGCGTCGCGCGTTCCTACCGCGAAATTTTCGCCGGGCTCTACACCGACCCGGACACTGCGCTGAACACGACGTTCGACGAGGGGCACCAGGAACTGGTTCTCGTCCGCGACATCCCCATGTTCTCCACGTGCGAGCATCACCTCGTCTCGTTCCACGGCGTTGCACACGTCGGCTACATCCCTGGCAAGAGCGGCAAGGTCACCGGCCTGTCGAAGCTGGCGCGCGTGGTGGACATGTACGCCAAGCGCCCGCAGGTGCAGGAGCGTCTGACCAGCCAGATCGCCGACGCGTTGATGCGCAAGCTCGACCCGCGCGGTGCAATCGTCGTGATCGAGGCCGAGCACCTGTGCATGGCCATGCGCGGGATTCGCAAGCCGGGTGCCAGCACCACCACCTCCGCGGTGCGGGGTCTGTTGCAGTCCAGCGCGGCGTCGCGTTCGGAAGCTCTGGACCTGATTCTGCGGAAATGACGCGTCCGGTCGATTCCCGATGAACCCGGCGCGAAGTATCCCCCCGGCACCCGTCGTCATGGGTGTACTCAACGTCACTGCCGATTCGTTCTCCGACGGCGGTCGATACCTCGACGTCGACGCTGCCGTCGAACACGGGTTGGCGATGCATCGTCGCGGCGTCGACATAGTCGACGTCGGTGGTGAGTCGACGCGGCCCGGAGCAGACCGGATCGATCCGACACTCGAGGCGCAGCGTGTCGTACCGGTCATCGCTGCGCTCGCCGAAGCAGGGGTGGCCACCAGCGTCGACACCATGCGTGCCTCGGTCGCCGATGCCGCGATCGAGGCCGGGGTATCGATCGTCAACGACGTCTCGGGCGGTCGGGCGGATCCGGCCATGGCCGGGGTGGTTGCGGACGGCGGATTGCCGTGGATCCTGATGCACTGGCGAGCCGCCGGATCCGAATACCGGCACGCCGGTCCGGCCGATCGATACCACGACGTGGTCGCCGACGTCCGCAGCGAACTGCTCGAACAGGTCGACCACGCAGTGGCCGCGGGAGTGGACACCGCGATGCTCGTGCTCGACCCGGGCCTCGGCTTCGCCAAGAACGCCGAGCACAACTGGCAACTGCTCCGTGGCCTCCCCGATCTGGTGTCGGCCGGCTTCCCGGTTCTCGTCGGTGCCTCCAGGAAGCGATTCCTCGGATCACTGCTGGCGGACGACGACGGTTCTCCGCGCCCGCCGGACGGGCGAGAGGTCGCCACGGCCGTGGTGTCGGCGCTCGCCGTCGCCGGGGGAGCGTGGGGTGTGCGCGTGCACGACGTTCGAGCGTCACTCGACGCGGTGGCGGTCGTACGGGCATGGCAGGGTGATCGGGCATGAGCGAGATCAGCAGCCGCGTCGGTACCGGGACGCGTCGCGGCGACCGCATCGAACTGCGTGGCCTGACGGTGCGCGGCAATCACGGCGTCTTCGACTTCGAGAAGCGAGACGGGCAGGACTTCGTCGTCGACATCACCGTCTGGATGGACCTGCGGCCCGCGGCCGAGACCGACGACCTGACGCGAACCCTGCACTACGGAGAACTGGCCGAGCACGCCGCGGCTGTCGTCGCGGGCCCGTCGAGGGATCTGATCGAGACGGTCTCGGCCGAGATCGCCGAGGTCGTGCTGGCGTACGACCCACGCGTCGACGCGGTGGAAGTGGTGCTGCACAAGCCGTCGGCACCCATCCCGTTGACGTTCGGGGACGTTGCCGTGGTGGCGTACCGGGAGCGGTCGTGACCCGGGCGGTGCTGTCCATCGGCAGCAACGTCGGTGATTCGCTGGCCCACTTGCGTTCTGTCACAACCGAATTGGGTCCACGGCTGGTGGCCTGCTCGCCGGTCTATCGCTCCGATCCCTGGGGCGGCGTCGAGCAGCAGGACTTCCTCAATGCCGTCGTGGTGGCCGAGGACGACGCGTTCGACGCCTGGGATTGGTTGCGCTTCGGGCAGCGCCTCGAGGAGGCGGCCGATCGCGTTCGAGTCCAGCGGTGGGGGCCGCGGAGCCTCGACGTCGACGTGGTGGTGTGCGAGAACCTGATCAGCGAGGACCCTCGTCTGATCCTTCCGCACCCGCGCGCGCACGAGCGGGCGTTCGTCCTGCTGCCGTGGCTGGACGTCGAACCGGACGCCACCCTGCGCGTCGACGACGACGATGTGCCGGTGACCGAATTGCTCGCGCGGCTGAGTCCGGAGGAGCGTGCGGGAGTTGTCCAGCAGGAGTGGAGCCTGCAGGAACGACCGGAAGAGCACGAAGGCGTCGGTGATGGATCGTGGTGACCAATCCCACCAAGGTCTGGGATGTGCTGGGTCTTTTCCTGGTCGCCTCGATAGGCACGTGGTTGCTGGTTCGGGTCTTCTACGGCTCGCTGCCTCCGATTCCGGTGTACGCCGGGGCGTCGTTGTATCTGGTCGCGGTGGTGCAAGTGGTCACCGCGGTGATCGTTCGCAACCGCATCGCCGAGCATCGGGTGGGCAGCGGTCTGCACGATCTGCACCCGTTGACGGTGTTCAGGGCGTTGGTGTTGGCCAAGGCATCGATGCTGGTGGGGACCGCTGTCGTCGGAGTGTGCGTCGGGTTTCTGGTGTACGTGATACCGCGTGCAGCGACGGTGCGGGCAGCGTCGTCGGACAGGGCCGGAGCCGTCGTCGCGCTCGTGGCGGGACTGGCCGTCGTCGCTGCCGCGGTGTGGCTCGAACAGTGCTGCCGTACCCCGGAAGACCGTGACGACGAGCGTTCTCGGTAACGCTCGAAACATTTGATTGTTACCTCGGTTGTGTAAGTGATCGGTCGAGGATGACTATTTGCGAACGATTTGCCAGTTACCCTTGTGAACATGACAGATCAGACTCGCGCAAAGAAGGGACGCCGTAAGAGGCGTAGTGCGAGCCAGCTGTTCCTCGCGGCGCTCGTCGTGTTCGGCATCATCGCCAGCGTGTTGTTGCTCTTCACCGAGAGCGTGCAGTGGATGAGAGTCGGTGTCCTTTCGGCGCTGTGGGCTGCGGTGATCGGTGCGTTCGCGATGACCAAGTACCGGCGCGAGGCGGCCGCCGATCAGATCAAGGCCAAGGATCTGCAGACGGTCTACGAGTTGCAGTTGGCTCGGGAGATCTCGGCGCGACGCGAGTACGAGATGAACGTCGAAGCCCGGGTTCGCAGCGAATCGCAGCTCGAGATCGACGAGGTCGCAGCACTGCGCAACGAACTCGCTGCCCTCCGCCAGAACCTGCAGGTGCTCTTCGACGGCAATCTGCCCACCGAACGTGTCGCACTGCGTGCGGAAGCGATGAGGATGCAAGAACTCGGCGGACGCGGGTACGACAGCTACCAACCTGCGCCGTCCGGCCTGTACGTCCCCGGTCGCGGCAACGGTTCGATGGCACCGGGAACCGGCCTCAACGGAGTCGGAACTCCCTACGACGAGCCGGTCACAGCCGAGACGTCGGTGGTGTACCCCGAGGATCCGGACGAGATGCCGCAGGCCACGGCTTCAGCAGCGGCATCGTCGGCTGCCGAATCGGCCCAGGATTCGTACGCCGATGATTCGTTCGAGGAGACGAGTCACGACACCGACGCCTCCGACACGGACGCGGACCCGTACGAGCGACCTGCAGCACAGGCCCGTCCCTACGGCGCACCGAGACCGGCGGGGCGCGTGACGCCGCCCAGCTCCCCTTTCACCGCATACGACTTCGAGCAGACGCGTCGACCTGGGGCCGAGCCGGAACCCGAGGCGGAGCCAGAGCCGCAGGCCACAGCCGAGACCGAACACACGGAGGTCGATTCGGTCGGTTCGTACTCCACGGGTTCGTTCTCCGCGGACTCGTATTCGACAGACTCGTATTCCACGGAGTCCTATGCTGCGGATCCGTTCTCCGCGGAGCCGAACGTGCAATCCGAGAACGAGCCCGCCGCGGACCGGAACGGCGACGCCCTCTCTGCGTCTCGCGCCTCGCTGCGTGAATCGGCGGACGCGTTCTTCGCGGCCGATCACGACTACCGGACATCGGTTGAGGACACGTCCGTCTCGCCCCGACGCGGTCGTAGGCGCGCGGAGTCGACCGACGACGAGGATGCGTCGGGCGCACACTCGAACGGTCGATCCGTCGCCGAGATCATGGCCGGACTGCAAGGCGGAGGGTCCGGAGATGCGGCCACGACCGACCCGGGCACCCGCCGCCGTCGCCGTCGCGCAGACTGAGAACCAGATCACACAGTTCTTCCATGGCCCGCGAGGGGTCGCGGTCGCTATTGTTCGTGCAGGACGTCCGGTACCCGCAGAGCGGGACTGGAACGAACGAGAGGAAATTTTCGGTGACCTCATCCGGGTTCACTGGTGGTCTGTCTCCGGCTCGCTTGACGGTAGGTGTCGTCTCGGCGGGACGGGTCGGTACCGCATTCGGTGAGGCGCTCGAACGCGTCGGGCATGTGGTCGTCGGTGCCGCCGCGGTGTCCGATGCGTCCCTCGCGCGGGTGCGTGAGCGGCTCCCCGAGTCCCAGGTTCTGCCCGTCGACGAGGTTGCTCGTCGCGCGGAACTGCTCGTTCTGGCCGTACCGGACAGCGAGTTGGCGTCGATCGTCGCGGGCCTGGCGTCCACCGGGGCGGTTGCACCGGGAAAGTTGGTGGTGCACACCTCGGGAGCGAACGGGATCTCGGTACTCGAGCCGCTGTCCGCTCTCGGTGCCGTGCCGTTGGCGATCCACCCGGCCATGACGTTCAGCGGCGGAGTCGAGGACACCGACCGGATGACGGCGGCGTGCTTCGGCATCACCGCAGGCGACGAGATCGGCTACGCGGTGGCGCAGGCCCTGGTGCTCGAGATCGGCGGCGAGCCGGTGCACGTGCCCGAGAACAACCGGGCGCTCTACCATGCCGCGCTCGCGCACGGCAGCAATCACCTCGTCACGCTTGTGGTCGACGCGGTCGAAGCCCTCCGCGTTGCATTGGCCGGACCGGGTTTTCCCGGTTCGGATTCCGAACGCGGTGTGCCCGAGCGTGTTCTGGCTCCACTGCTCGAAGCTGCGCTGGACAATGCTCTGCGCAACGGACAGTCGGCGCTCACCGGGCCGGTGGCCCGCGGCGATACCGCGGCCGTCGGCAAGCATCTCGACGTACTCGAATCCGTGGATTCGAGGATCGCAGCCGGATACCGCGCGCTGTCCTTGCGATCGGCGCAGCGGATCGGTGCCAAGGCAGACCTGATCGAACTTCTGGAAGGCAATCGATGACCCTCGCGGGCAGCTACACCAAGGGGCAGTTGACGGTTCACCACGATCCTGCGGTGATCACGTCGGTGTCGAAAGCACTTCGGGGCGTCGGGAAGCAGGTCGCTCTGGTTCCGACAATGGGCGCGCTGCACGCCGGGCACGTGCAGTTGGTGCGGCAGGCCAAGCTCACCGGTGCGGTGGTGATCGTGTCGATCTTCGTCAACCCGCTGCAGTTCGGTGTGGGCGAGGACCTCGATGCCTACCCGCGCACCCTCGACGCCGATGTCGCGTTGCTGCGTGAGGAGGGCGTCGAACTGGTCTTCGCGCCGTCGGCGTCGGACATGTATCCGTCGGGTCCGCGCACCACCGTCAATCCCGGACCGCTCGGCGTAGAGCTCGAAGGCTCGAGCAGGCCAACGCATTTCGCCGGAATGCTCACCGTGGTGGCCAAGCTGCTGCAGATCGCGGCTCCGCATCGCGCGTTCTTCGGCGAGAAGGACTACCAGCAACTGACATTGATCCGGCAGATGGTGCGCGATCTGAACTTCGACGTCGCCGTCATCGGGGTCCCGACGGTTCGCGAGCAGGACGGTCTTGCGCTGTCCTCGCGTAATCGCTACCTGGACCCCGAGCAGCGTGACGCTGCGATGGCGCTGTCGGCCGCGCTGGTCGCCGGGGCGCACGCCGCGGCCGGGGGAGTCGAGGCCATCATCGCCACTGCGCGTGCCGTTCTGGACGAGGCTCCGCTGGTGCAGGTCGACTACCTGGAGGTGCGCGACCCGCATCTCGGTCCGGCTCCCGAACGTGGGGACGGCAGACTGCTCGTGGCGGCCAAGGTCGGCACCACGAGATTGATCGACAATGTCGGTGTCGCAGTCGGCACCGGTTTTCTGGAGGCAGGAGTGGAGCCTGCGGAACGACCAGAAAAAATTAGTCCCGACGATCCGAACAGCTGAGGGCACAACATGTTTCGAACAATGATGAAGTCCAAGATCCATCGCGCCACCGTCACGCACGCCGATCTGCACTACGTGGGCTCGGTGACCGTCGATCAGGATCTGATGGAGGCAGCCGACCTGCTCGAAGGCGAACAGGTCACCATCGTCGACATCGACAACGGTGCGCGGCTCGAAACGTACGTGATCACCGGTGAGCGCGGCAGCGGTGTCATCGGGATCAACGGCGCTGCAGCACATCTGGTCGATCCGGGTGACCTGGTGATCCTGATCGCCTACGGCGTGATGAACGAGCAGGAGGTGGCCGACTACGCGCCGAGGGTGGTGTTCGTCGACGAGAAGAACCGGCCCGTCGAGCTGGGAAGCGATCCGGCTCATGCGCCCGCGGGCTCGGGTCTGATCACGCCGCGCGATCTGCGGGCCGATTCCGTGCTGGTCTGATTCGATGCTCCTCGCGATCGATGTACGCAACACCAGTACCGTGGTCGGCCTGTTCACCGGCACCGGTGATCATTCGAAGCTACTGCGAGACTGGCGCATTCGCACCGACCCTCATGTGACGGCCGATGAACTGGCACTGATGCTGCGCGGCCTGCTGGGTGAGGACGCGGAACAGATCACCGGAATCACCGCACTGTCGACCGTTCCGTCGGTGCTTCGGGAGATGCGGACGATGCTCGCGCGCTACTGGGATCACGTGGTGCACGTGATGGTCGAACCCGGCGTGCGGACCGGCGTGCCGTTGCTGGTCGACAATCCCAAAGAGGTCGGTGCCGATCGCATCGTCAATACCCTTGCCGCACACGACCTGTACGGAACGGCGTGCATCGTGGTGGATTTCGGAACCACCACCTGCGTCGACGTCGTCTCGGCCAAGGGGGAATTTCTCGGCGGTGCCATCGCTCCTGGGCTGGAGATGTCCGCGTCGGCCATGTCCACTCGCACGGCCACGCTGCGTGAGGTGGAGATGATCCGGCCCCGTTCGGTACTGGGCAAGAACACCGTGGAGTGCATCCAGTCGGGCACCATCTTCGGGTTCGCCGGTCTGGTCGACGGCCTCGTCGGGCGAATTCGACGAGAGGTTCCCGAGGTGACGGGCGCGGACGTCGCCATCATCGGTACCGGGGACATCGCAGCGTTGATCTTGCCCGAGTCGACGACCATCGAGCACCACGAACCCGACCTGACCCTCGAGGGGCTGCGTCTGGTCTACGAACGCAACATGGCCAAACGACGCCCCCGCTGAACGGCTGGCGCATCGTGCGATGGTGTGCCAGAATCGTCGGCGTGATGACGTGCATGGCCACCCAGGAGTGTTGTCGAGGCTGAACCCTGCCTCGTTCGTACACACCCCTGGAGTAGAGCTTCATGCTTTCCACACCTGTACTTTCCGTACCTTCGCGCACCCCTTTGTCGTCGCGCTCGGTCTCGACGCTTCCGACCCGGTTGCGCCCACCCGACCTGCTGCGCATCACCGACCAGGGCGCATCCGACGTCCTCGAGGGCCGCTTCGACCACCTGCTTCCCGGCGGCGGCCGCTGGCCGACCGACGAGCGTTGGGCCGCCCGACTGCATTCCGACGACGACCTCGACGTCTGGTTGATCAGCTGGGTTCCCGATCGTTCCACCGAACTGCACGATCACGCGGGATCGCTCGGTGCGCTCACCGTTCTCAGCGGCTCGCTTCTCGAATATCGTTGGGCCGGAACAGGACTGAAGGAGCGTCACCTCGACGCCGGTGATCAGGCGTCGTTCCCGCTCGGTTGGGTTCACGACGTGATGCACGATCCGGCGTCCACCACGACCGGCCCCACCCTCAGCGTGCACGCCTACTCGCCGCCCCTGACGGCGATGTCCTACTACGAAGTGACCGAACGGTCCACGCTGCGTCGCACCCGTAGCGAGCTCACCGACGAACCCGAGAAGGCCACGCTGTGACCATCCCCGCCATGACCATTGTCGACATGCTCGAATCCGCACGCGAGACCATCGATCGAATGACCGTCTTCGAGCTGCGCGACGCCGTCGACCGCGGAGCCGTCGTCGTCGACATCCGCCCCCAGGCGCAGCGCGCCGTCGAGGGAACGCTGCCCGGGGCGCTCGCCATCGAACGCAACGTCCTCGAATGGCGTCTGGACCCGACGAGCGATGCGCGCCTGGCGATCGCCGTCGACCACGACGTCGAATGGATCGTCATCTGCTCCGAGGGTTACACCTCGTCTCTCGCCGCCGCGTCGCTCAAGCTGCTGGGTCTGCACCGGTCCACCGATCTGGTCGGCGGTTACCAGGCGCTGAAGTCGGCAGGACTGCTCGGTGTGCTCACGCAGGCGAAGCACTGCGTCCGTGAGGCCGAGGCCGTCGCTGCGCACTGATCGTCCGCACCGGACCGGACTGTAAAGTGTGTGCGCGTGACTGACACAGCTTCCACCCAGCAGGCCGACGACACCCCGGAGCAACTACGGATTCGTCGTGCCAAGCGCGCCGCGCTGCTCGAGCGTGGGGTCGAGGCGTATCCGGTGTCGGTTCCACGCACGCACTCCTTGCTCGAGATCAGGACCGAATTTCCCGAACTCGAACCCGACACGACGACCGGCCTCATCGCCGGCGTCGTAGGCCGGGTCATCTTCGTGCGCAACACCGGAAAGCTGTGTTTCGCCACGCTGCAGGAGGGCGACGGCACCCAGCTGCAGGCCATGATCAGCCTGGCAGGTGTCGGCGAGGACGCTCTCGCGCAGTGGAAGTCCGATGTCGATCTCGGCGACTTCGTGTTCGTGCACGGCGAGGTGATCAGCTCCCGCCGCGGCGAGCTGTCCGTGATGGCCGACGCATGGCAGATCGCATCGAAGTCGTTGCGTCCGTTGCCCGTCGCGCACAAGGAACTGAACGAAGAGACGCGCATTCGGCAGCGGTATCTGGATCTGATCACGCGTCCGGAGGCCAGGGAAACCGCCCGCAAGCGCATCGCCGTCGTCCGGGAACTACGCAACGCACTCGAGCGTCGCGGCTTCCTCGAGGTCGAGACTCCGATGTTGCAGACCTTGCACGGCGGCGCGGCGGCTCGGCCGTTCGTCACCCATTCCAATGCCATGGACACCGACCTCTACCTCCGGATCGCGCCGGAACTGTTTCTCAAGCGCTGCGTCGTCGGCGGCATCGAGAAGGTGTTCGAGATCAACCGTAACTTTCGCAACGAGGGCGCCGACTCCTCGCACTCGCCGGAGTTCGCGATGCTCGAGACATACGAGGCCTACGGGACGTACGACGACTCGGCGAAAATGACGCGTGAACTCGTCCAGGAAGTGGCCATGGCCGCACTCGGGTCCACAGTCGTCACGCTGCCCGACGGCACCACCTACGACCTCGGCGGTGAATGGACGACGCTCGAGATGTACCCGTCGCTGTCGGAATCGCTCGGATTCGACGTCACCCCCGACACCACCGTCGACGAACTGCTCGCGATCGCCGACAAGGTCGGGGTCGAGGTGCCGCGCAAGGACGGCGTCCCGATCTACGGCCACGGCAAGCTCGTCGAGGAACTGTGGGAACACCAGGTCGGCGACGCGTTGACCGAGCCCACCTTCGTCCGTGACTTCCCGGTCGAGACGTCCCCGCTGACGCGTCAGCATCGCAGCAAGCCCGGCGTCACCGAGAAGTGGGATCTCTACGTTCGCGGATTCGAGTTGGCCACCGGTTACTCCGAACTGGTCGACCCGATCATCCAGCGTGAGCGTTTCGAGGATCAGGCGCGTCAGGCCGCGGCAGGCGACGACGAGGCCATGGTGCTCGACGAGGACTTTCTCGCCGCGATGGAACAGGGCATGCCGCCGACCACCGGAACCGGCATGGGCATCGACCGCCTGCTGATGGCGCTGACCGGCTTGGGGATCCGCGAAACTATCCTGTTCCCCATCGTCAAGCCTTCCCAGGCCTGATCGAACGGTGAAGAGCTGTTCGCCAGCAGCGGACAGTGAACGGGAAACGTTTTGCATAGTGCCTGCGTTATGAACAATAAGCAGGCAAGGCAGTCCGCACACGTGGGCCGTCGCGCAGCATTTCAGGGGTGGAGGGTCGGCGTTCGTCACGTCGGCCAACTACAGTGAGAAGCAGTCTTACCTTCAAATGCACAAGCGACCCGGCGTGTTGGACACTGCGGCGCTAGAAGAACTGGTGGGCGAGCTACCACCCGCCAAGAAGTGAGGGAGAGCGATGTTCGAGAGGTTCACCGATCGCGCGCGGCGTGTTGTCGTCCTGGCTCAAGAAGAAGCCCGGATGCTCAACCACAACTACATCGGCACGGAGCACATTCTGCTCGGCCTCATCCACGAGGGCGAAGGCGTCGCAGCCAAGTCTCTCGAGTCGCTGGGCATCTCCCTCGAAGGAGTACGCAGCCAGGTAGAGGAGATCATCGGACAGGGTCAGCAGGCTCCGTCCGGTCACATTCCGTTCACCCCGCGCGCCAAGAAAGTACTCGAGCTCAGCCTGCGTGAAGCACTGCAGCTCGGCCACAACTACATCGGCACCGAGCACATTCTGCTGGGACTGATCCGCGAAGGCGAAGGCGTCGCAGCTCAGGTTCTGGTCAAGCTCGGAGCCGATCTCAACCGCGTGCGTCAGCAGGTCATCCAGCTGCTGTCGGGCTACCAGGGCAAGGAGCCGTCCGAGAGCGGCAGCGGCCGCGGCGAGGCGGGCACCCCGTCGACGTCACTGGTTCTCGACCAGTTCGGCCGCAACCTCACCCAGGCAGCGCTCGAAGGCAAGCTCGACCCGGTCATCGGTCGCGCGAAGGAAATCGAGCGCGTCATGCAGGTGCTGTCGCGTCGCACCAAGAACAACCCGGTGCTCATCGGCGAGCCCGGTGTCGGTAAGACCGCAGTCGTCGAGGGCCTGGCACAGGCCATCGTCAACGGCGAGGTTCCCGAGACGCTCAAGGACAAGCAGCTCTACACTCTCGACCTCGGCTCGCTCGTGGCCGGCAGCCGTTACCGCGGTGACTTCGAAGAGCGCCTGAAGAAGGTGCTCAAGGAGATCAACACCCGCGGCGACATCATCCTGTTCATCGACGAGCTGCACACGCTCGTCGGCGCAGGTGCCGCCGAAGGTGCCATCGACGCAGCATCGATCCTCAAGCCCAAGCTGGCTCGTGGCGAGCTGCAGACCATCGGTGCCACCACCCTCGACGAGTACCGCAAGTACATCGAGAAGGACGCCGCACTCGAGCGTCGTTTCCAGCCCGTCCAGGTCGGCGAGCCGACCGTCGAGCACACCATCGAGATCCTCAAGGGTCTGCGCGATCGCTACGAGGCACACCACCGCGTCTCGATCACCGACGGTGCCCTCGTCGCTGCCGCCACCCTGGCCGACCGGTACATCAACGACCGGTTCCTGCCCGACAAGGCAATCGACCTCATCGACGAAGCGGGCGCGCGGATGCGCATCCGCCGGATGACCGCGCCGCCAGACCTGCGCGAGTTCGACGACAAGATCGCCGACGCGCGCCGGGAGAAGGAATCGGCCATCGACGCACAGGACTTCGAGAAGGCCGCGAACCTGCGCGACAAGGAGAAGACACTCGTCGGTCAGCGCGCCGAGCGGGAGAAGCAGTGGCGCTCCGGTGACCTCGACGTCATCGCCGAGGTGGACGACGAGCAGATCGCCGAGGTTCTGGGTAACTGGACCGGCATCCCCGTCTTCAAGCTCACCGAGGAAGAGACCACTCGTCTGCTCCGCATGGAGGACGAACTGCACAAGCGGATCATCGGTCAGGTCGAAGCAGTCAAGGCCGTCTCGAAGGCGATCCGTCGTACCCGTGCAGGACTGAAGGACCCGAAGCGTCCGTCGGGCTCGTTCATCTTCGCCGGCCCGTCCGGTGTCGGTAAGACCGAGCTGTCGAAGGCTCTGGCGAACTTCCTCTTCGGCGAGGACGACGCACTCATCCAGATCGACATGGGCGAGTTCCACGACCGCTTCACCGCGTCGCGCCTGTTCGGTGCTCCTCCCGGATACGTCGGGTACGAAGAGGGCGGCCAGCTCACCGAGAAGGTCCGTCGCAAGCCGTTCTCCGTCGTGCTGTTCGACGAGATCGAGAAGGCACACCAGGAGATCTACAACACCCTCCTGCAGGTGCTCGAAGACGGTCGTCTCACCGACGGCCAGGGACGCACGGTCGACTTCAAGAACACCGTGCTCATCTTCACCTCGAACCTCGGTACCTCGGACATCTCGAAGGCAGTCGGCCTCGGCTTCTCCTCGGGCGAAGGCACCGGATCGAACTACGAGCGGATGAAGCTCAAGGTCAACGACGAGCTGAAGAAGCACTTCCGCCCCGAGTTCCTCAACCGTATCGACGACATCGTCGTGTTCCACCAGCTCACCAAGGACGAGATCATCCAGATGGTCGATCTCATGCTCAACCGAGTCGAAGGTGCGCTCAAGAACAAGGACATGGCGATCGAGGTCACCGAGAAGGCGAAGTCGTTGCTCGCCAAGCGCGGATTCGACCCCGTCCTGGGTGCGCGGCCACTGCGTCGCACCATCCAGCGCGAGATCGAGGACCAGCTGTCGGAGAAGATTCTCTTCGGCGAGATCGAAGCCGGCCAGATCATCCTGGTCGACGTCGAGAACTGGGACGGCGAAGGCGCAGGCGAGGACGCGAAGTTCACTTTCCGCGGTGAGAAGAAGGCGATCATCGTCCCCGACGAGGTCCCGGTCGACCTGGCCAAGGCCACCGGAGACAGCGACAGCGAGTAGCTCCACAGCTCCACACAACGGGCGATCCTCTTTCGAGAGGATCGCCCATTGTCGTCTGTCCACCCGCCCGCTTACCC